>JBEKXD010000010.1:0-86042 GCA_049512415.1 Polyangiaceae bacterium | reverse complement strand
CCCGACGAGGTGCGCGCCTCCCTCGAGCGATTTGGCATCTCCCCCGACGAGGTGCGCGCCTCCCTCGAGCGATTTGGCATCTCCCCCGACGAGGTGCGCGCCTCCCTCGAGCGAGTTGGCATCTCCCCCGACGAGGCGTGCGCCTCCCTCGAGCGGGTTGGCATCTCGCCCGACGAGGCGTGCGCCTCCCTCGAGCGGGTTGGCGCTTTCGCCCCGATGGAGGCCATCGTGAAGCTCGCGTGCCTCCCGGCCTGGCGACCCCGTCGCGACCCACGGCTCCAGCGGCACAGCGTGACACACCACATCCCCGAATTGCTAGGCAAAATCGTGGATCGCTTGACTGGCCCAATCATTGCTCAAAGCGTTCACCATGATCGTCCGTCTCCCCAACAGCTTCGCTTGGATGCCCCACGCGCACCTCTTCGCAGTGGCCGCCTGCTCGACTTTGGTCGCGGCATGTGGCGGTCAAACCGCAGCAACCGTCGTCGCGGAGGATGACGCCGATGCGGCAAGCGCGCTCGATGCCAGCTCCGTTCTCGACGCGTTCAGTGAGTCGTCGACGGGCGCGAATCAATGTTCCACCTTCACTGGGTTGAGCCAATGTCCGCCGGCCCCGGGATCTGAACCTTGCGGTACGCAAGGGTGCGGCGTTGATGCCCTTCCCGTCGGCATGACCTGTCAGGGCGCATCCTCGTGTGAGATGCTGATCCAGCCGGTACCTGAGTGCGGACGCTCCGACGGATACATCTGCTCCTGTCTCGGAGGCAGATGGTCGTGCCTCGATTGTGCTCTTGGAACAGCCTCATGCGAGGGAGCCCAGCCTGACGCTGCGTCGTCGAGCGGCGGTTCGTCCAGCAGCGGCGGTTCGTCCGGCAGCGGCAGTTCGTCCGGCAGCGGCAGTTCGTCCAGCAGCGGCGCGGTTTCGTCCAGCAGCGGCGCGGTTTCGTCCAGCAGCGGCGGTTCGTCCGGCATCGGAAGGGTTTCGTCCAGCGGCGGTGTTTCGTCCAGCGGCGGCGGCGGATGGAGCTGCAACGAGGCCGCGGCCCAGACCGGCCCGTGGATCAATCGAACGTGCGGAACGAGCGCGTCGGGGCAGCATTGGACTTCCGTGGCCGTGGACGCTGCCGGAGATCGCTTGATCGCCGGGAGCACCATCGTGATTCCTCCGATCAATCTCGTCGGCGGAGCCTGGATCTCGACCGACGGCAGCCTGACCTGGACCCCCGCGCAAGGCGGCCCTTCCCTCGCGGGGGCTGTCGCTACGAACGCGAAGGGGACCGTCCTTCTGGCCGTGCCGGGGATGGACGACTCTGGCGCCGGGATCTGGACGTCGGCGAGCTCCGGCGCGACGTGGACTGTCCCAACGTCCCCGGCCGCCTTCAACGGCTGGAGCTCCGTAGCCTCGGACTCGACCGGGACCCACCTCGTCGCCGCGGCCGCCTTCGGCGACATCTGGACGTCAACCGATTTCGGCGCGAGCTGGACCGATCAGACCGCCTCCGGCCCTGCTCACAGCCTAAACTGGGTCTCCATCGCCTCGAGCTCGGACGGGTCCCATCTCGTGGCCGCGCAGGGGGGAGGATTCGTCGTGGCTGGCGACGGCGCCACGGGCGACATCTGGACGTCGAGCGACTCGGGCGTGACCTGGACGGATCGGACGGCGTCGGGCGCGCCCCACAACCTCTCTTGGAGCTCAGTGGCCTCGGACGCGGCGGGCACAAATCTGATCGCGGTCGGCTCAGGCATCTGGACGTCGAGCGACTCGGGCGTGACCTGGACCCAACAGGCGACAGACCTCATCGCGTATAGCTGGGTCTCGGTCGCATCGAACTCGGACGGGACCCAGCTGATCGCAGCGAGCCAGACCCAGATCGGCGGCCCGGGCGACCTCTGGACGTCGTACGACTCGGGCGTGACTTGGACGAATAGCACCGCCGGAACTCCGGCCGCGGCGCAACAGTGGACGGCCGTCGCCGCAACCCAAACGGAGATCGGCTCCTTCGTTGCGGTCGCCATGCGCGGCGACATCTGGACGATGTTCCGCTGATCGGTCTCGCGAGCAACCTCTGCTGCGGCCCCTGTGAGCGACAAAGATCAACTGAACTCGCTGAATAACAAGGCGACCGTCGATGACGGTCCGCATGAAGGCACGAAGTTTGCGGATCTCGCGGTGCGATGCCATGCTAGGCGATCGCATCGACCATGAGACGCCGGTCTCAGGCGGCACGCGGATGCGGCTCAGCTGGAGGATGAAACGTCTATCGGTGGGTTGTGGCCTGGCGGCAACCCTGTGCGTTTCATGTGCGTCACGCGCAGCTCCTTCGCCACGTCTTCTTCTCGCGCCGCCGCGATCGAGTGCGGCGCTCCCCTGCGAGGCCGTCCCGGCTCCGGCCGCCCCGACCGTGACCGCGGATCCGCAGCGCCTCGCCGAAGGCCTCGATAGCTTCCTCGCGATTATTGTCCTGAGCGACCGAGCCAACATCGTAGCTCGCGCCGCGCCCTACCTCGCGCGGGGGATGATCTGGGACCTGGGGTACGCAGCGCCGGACCCATTCTTCACACACATCGGGCAGATTCCTGGCGCCCCGTCCACTGAGGTCAACAACTCCGCTAGCTTCGTTGCGTTTGCGCGGGCTGCGGGCTTGCGTCTGGAGACGAATGAGGCCCGGACTGTCTACGTGCGAACGTACGTCGACTTCGATCCGACGACGCTCACCATCGTGGAGTCCAGTCGCGATGTCCGATTCATTGTTCCGGCGACGCCGGAGCCGCAGATGCCGACGGTGAGCGAACCTAGTACGCCGGAGGAGCTGCAAAGGACGATCGAAGAGGGCGACCGCCGGGCGTACTTGGAGGATATCGAGCGGCGCCGCTTCCTCGAGACCTCCGTTCTCCCGAACGTCGCGCCGCTGTGTTTGCGCGGAGACGGGCCCTATTGGGGCGTGATCCACGTCATCGAACGTTCGCGAACTCTCGTGCGCATCGAAGTGAGGCTCCGGCTAGACGGCACGATTGACACGCACCGAGTGGTGCTTACCGAACAAGTGCCCGTGATGACCACGCTTTGGTGAACTTCACGCGATCCAGACGAAAGGCTCGCAGAGACTTGCGGGTCGGCCCAGCTGCCGTGTGCTACCGTGCACATGCACCCAAATGACTGGACGCGTTGCGAGCGAAACACTGAAGGACTTCCGCCCTCCATACGCTGTCTCGAGTGCAACATGTTATTTCCCATAGCCCCGTGTCAGCTGGTAACCGTCTCGCCTCCTGTCCAGTTGCCCAAGGATGTCATCGACTTGCTGCAGCAAACCAAATGGGGCACGTGGGCATTGGGCGTTTTCAAGAAATACACTCCCACGCTGCAATGGAACCCGGATCCGAAAGCAGCGCCTGCTTTGTACGACGCTACGGCCGACGTGTGCAGGATCAACCCCAAGCTTGCCTCACCGATCATCGGCTCGTACTTCACGCACGAGATGTACCACGTGCAGCAAGCCAAGACCGGCAAGAGCGCTGACGTGACGTCCAAGGACAAGAAGAAGTACGTCGACACGATGGTCATGGAGGAGATCCAGGGGACCCTCTTCGGCTACCTCATGTTTCTCGAGTTAGACCAGAATGGCCAGATTCCCTCCAGCTGCCCTCGCCCGCTTTATTATCTCGATTTCAAACGCACGTATCTGTCTGCCCGAGCCTACAAGCTTAAGCAAGATCCCGCGGCATCCCCGGAGGACCTGCACGCCTTCGCGGCGCCTTACGCCAGGGGCGAGCTCTACAAGTGGATGGTGACGATTGGGACGCTGGGCGCCAACGCCTGGGAATCCTACACAGAGTACTACGAGCGTGACTGGAACCGCCAGCATAGGAATGATCCGACTCCGTGATGTCCAACCAGGGCAGTCAGTCCGGAAACGGGCGAGGAGCTCTCTCATGACCGTTTACGACGATTCGCAGGACCCGGTGACTACGTAGGAGATAGCCATGGAGCCATATCCGATTCGAGCAACTGACTATGTGCTCAAGATTGCGCACAAGTTCGACTTCGATGCTGACACGACGTGGACGGATCCAGCCAACAAGGAATTGGCGGACCGGCGTGGGGATCCGAACATTCTGTTGGCCGGCGACGTCCTTTATATTCCCGATCAGGTGGACAAGGTGGCCGAGTCGCACTCTCTGGTTGTAGGCACGACGAACACGTTCGTGTCGCCGAACCCTCCGCTGGTTGCGATTAGTGTTAAGTTCGTCGGAGCCGGCACCACGACCTACGCGCAAAAGGCGTACACCATACGGGAACTGGATTCTCCAGATGCTCCGCAGACAACGAAAGACGGAATCGCGAATTTTAAAGCCCCGGTGACGCTCGAAATAGCGACCATCGTATTCACCGACAGTGGAGAGGAGCATAGCCTGGCCATCGGCGCGCTGAATCCCGTGGATACCCCGAGCGGGATATTTCAACGACTCAAGAATATCGGTTTCATCGGAAACATCGACTATGACTCGGACGCCGTCGACAACAATTTGGAGATCGTGCGGGCCGCTCTTGTCCAACTCAAGACCTGCAATGAGGGGTCTTTATGGTCTGAGTTTGCCGACGCTTCCGCGTCGGCGGACACCGACCCAGATCCTGCGGCGTCGTCATCGTGGGATCCTTCCGCGTTGGCAATCGCCGATCCGGCTGACGCCTCGTGGTCCTCGCCGGACCCTTCCGCGTCGTCAAGCGCCGACCCGGATCCTGCCGCGTCGCCATCGCCGGACCCTTCCGCGTCGTCAAGTGCCGACCCGGATCCTACTGCGTCGTCATCCGGACGCACGTCCCAAGCTGAGGATCCCTCGGGACTCAGCAAGGACTGGAAGCTAGCCACGAATGCTCGCAGCATGCTCAAGGACAGCTGCGGTTGCTAGCCGATCTGATCCAGTGGACATGGTCGAGAGTATTCCCCCTACCCCTGTGATGGCTGGCGAGAAACGCGCCGGCCGCTTCTGCTAGAGCATCCTGGCGAGCGTCTCCCCCACCAGCGTAGAGTCCTGGCGCAATGACCACGGCCAAGGGTGGCCGCCCCGCGTCGGGAGCGGTAAAGTGGAGGAAGGACGCGAAGATTCTTGCGGGCGAGCTTGCGTGGAAGACTGCGGCCAACGTGTGGACGGTCGTCACGACGATGGCCGACGACATGGTCAACGCCAAGAGCTCGACGCTTCGCATCCGCGAAGCGAATCCGTGCAAGGACGTCCGGCCACCGGACCGCGGAGTAAAAAAGGCCAAGCAGTACCAGGAACTACGGCGCCTCGCGGAGACCAAGTCAAGGCACACGCGGCGCGTCCCGATCGAACCGAACTTGCTCCCTCTGCTCCGGGCGATGCACACCGAGTCAGGCGGCAAGGGTCCGGTTCTGACGCTGACCGCTCAGAGCAACATCGCTCGCAAGCTTCGCTTCCTTCTACGTAAGGCAGGCATGACCCGTCCGGAGCTCCACAAAGGGAGCCCTACGCGAAAGCCGATGACCTGGCACGACCTGCGGGCGACGGGGGCTACCTGGATGGCCGTTCGCGAAGATGACCCTATGAAGATCAAGCAGCGGTGTGGCCAAACGACCTTCGCCACGACCGAGATCTGCATCCGGGAAGCCGAGTCACTCCGGGAGGGGTTCGGGGAGCCCTTCACTACCCTGCCACAGTGCCTGTTCGACCAATGGGTAGGTTTAGGTTCAGGTTCGGTTCTGTCCCGCTCCGACGCGACGATCGAGCCAAAAAACAAGTACAATTGTGGTGCGAAGGAGGGGACTTGAACCCCTATGCCAATTACGGCGCTAGCACCTCAAGCTAGTGCGTCTGCCAGTTCCGCCACCTTCGCGAAAGGACCGTCCGTGTAGTCTCGTAGCTTCTGATCGTCAAGGGCCGACTCCTCGCCTCGTCTGAAGAAGAAGCCTTGCGACCGGCTCAAGTCTACTTCGGCCATCCCTGGCACCGAAAGCGCGTCGCGATGCTGGTCTCGCCGTTGTCGTCCATGAACGCGTAGAGCCAGCCGTTGCGGTCGACCGCGATGGCTTCGTTGCTCGGCGTGGAGAGCACTTGGATCGGCGTCAGCCGATCGCCGGACGCTGCGGCCTCGTTCACGAGATACGTGGCCGAGCCGCCGAACACGTTCGTCGTGACCAAGAGCAGTCGCTCGGCGGGCCCTCCGCGCGCCCCGAACGCGCAGTCGCTGAGGGCCCCCTGACTTCGCAGAATGCGGTCCACCGGCAGCTTGATGGGCTCCACGCCCGAGTCCACGGACAGGTGGCCCCCGGGACCGAAGACGAGGCAGTAGAGCGCCGTCTCGGTCTTGCTCGCGGCGTAGCCGGCGCAGCGAGCCTGGATTCCGCTCGCCCGCAGACACAGGCCCTCCCAGTTCTTGCCGCAGTTGCCGTCGCGCAGGTCGGCGCACGTGAGCGGCGGCGCACCGATGGCATACGCATCCTCGTCGCGGCGCAAGGCGCCCTTGCCGTCCGGGGCGAAGCGTCGAACGGCGCCGGACGAGGTCAGCGTGTAGAGGTGGGCGCCGGAGGATTCTTCGAGCCACGCCATGCCCTCGAGGTCGTCGCAAGCCGCGGCGTCGAGCGCCAATGTCATCGGTCGGAACCCGCCCTCACGACTCCACGCCATGGCAGCGCCATGACGCCCGGAATCGCCGACCACAAGAATCTCGCGCACGCCCGGTCTCAGCTCTACCTCCGCGGCCGCCGAAGCCTCCGGCACGAGCCACGGAGACGGAAACGCCTCGTCGCGAACGCAGACGGGCCCCGTCGATCGACCGCCGTCCGCATCGGGAGGGGGCCTCGACGCGGCCGCGCTGGAGCGCGTGGAAGGCCCCGGGGCGGCCTGCGAGGAACCTTCGCATCCGGACAGGGCAGCCCACGCAAAGACGACCGCCATCGTCGCGGCGCACCGCTCGACGGATGCCCCACGACCTAGGACCGCGTGAAAAGCCGGCGCGTACGATCCCGCTCGCATGGCCGAGTCAGAGTCGCGAAGCGTCCGACAACGCCGCCAGGATCTCACCGATCTCGAACGGCTTTCTCACCCAGCGACTCCCCTCGACGCAATACCCGTCGGGCAACCCGAAGGCGCTTCCGCTGATGAACACGACGACGAGATTGGGAGACGTCCGCTTGAGCGTATCCATGGCCCCGGCAACGTCTTCCTGTATCGGTGATAGGTCGATGAGCGCTGCATCGTGTCCGAGCGACGCGCTCTCGGCGAGCTGGGCGGCCGTACGAGCCACCACAACGCTCGCGCCACGAGCGCCTAGCGCCGTTTCGAGCAGGAGCGCGACCTCCGCATCGTCTTCGACCACGAGCACACGCTTGCCTGCGAGCGACGGCCCGGGCGGCACGATGGAACGGGATACGGGTTTGTTCGCCTCGACCAGGGGCCAACGCAATCGAAACCGAGCCCCGGGGTGGGACGAATCGGGGAGGAGCTCGAGATCGCCACCGGCAGCCCGAGCCAGGGCTCGAGCGTGGCGGAGGCCAACTCCCGCCCCACCCTCGCGACCACTCGCTCCGGCGAACACGCTCTCCGCGAGAGACGGGGATACGCCCGGTCCTTCATCCTGAACGACGACCACGACATCGCGGGCACGAGTCTCGGTCTCCACGAGAACACGACTGCCCGCAGGCGCCCACGCGAGTGCGTTCATGATGACGTTCGTGAGGATCTGCGTCGCGTCAGCTGCGAGCGGAACCAACGCGCTGGCTGTCGGCGCGACCACGACGACGGATACATCGGCGCGGGCGGCTTCCACGGTGAGAGCGCCCACGACATCCCGGACGATGACGTCCAGCGCCTCATCCCGATCTTCCAAGCCGGCGTTCGCGCCAATCGCGCGCCGCGCCAGATCCCGGGCGGAGCGCGCTCTGTCCTCGATGATGGCAAGCGCATGTTCCAAGTCATCGGCCGACAACCGTGCTCCCCGAGCCTGCGCCACCCAGCCCAGAAGGACCGTGAGCACATTGGAAACGTCGTGTAAGGCCCCACTCACGTCGCGATGGGGATCGAACCCCGGAGGCTCGCTCCAGCGCATGGACGGGAGGGATTCGTCGGCAGCTCGCGTCACAGCGGAAACCTACGCTATCTAATCCCGACGGTCACGTTTCTAACGCGGCCGCCGGACCGGCTCAGGTGGGCGGATCGCAGCCCTAGAATGTCGGTGTATTTCGGCCGAGCCCGAGCGCATCCTGCGCCTCACCGTCAATCAGAGCCAGCGCCTTACGCGCCGCCTCGAGCGTGATATTGCGAGCTTCGACGATCATCGCGGCCACGCGCTCGACCTGGTCGCCGGTCGCTCCCGCGGCCAATGCCACCGCACGCGCCTGCAATCCCATGTGACCGCGCTGGATTCCGTCCGTGGCCAGCGCGCGGAGCGCGGACAGGTTGGACGCGAGCCCAACGGACGCGGCGACGCACGCCAGTTCGCTCGCACCCTGAACGTCGAGAAGGCGCAGCGAGAGCCGGGCCGCGGGGTGAACGCGCAGCGTCCCGCCGGTCGTGCCCAGAGCGAGGGGAATTTCGATCTTGCCGAGCAGATGTTGTCCATCGCGCCGCCATGTCGAAAGCGGCAGGTACCTGCCCGTGCGGGCCGCATAGGCGTGCGCGCCGGCCTCCGCGGCGCGCCAGTCATTGCCCGTGGCCAATACGACGGCATCGATGCCATTCATGATGCCCTTGTTGTGGGTCGCCGCGCGATACGGGTCGAGCTCGGCAAACCGACCCGCGGCGACAATGCCGTCGACGACGTCCGGCCCCGCCACGGTGTCGGTTGCCAGCGCGACCTCGGGCACGCGACAGGACACGCGAACACGGCGTTTGTCGCACAGATTCGACAGAATGCGCAGGCCCACCCGCAGCTCGGCGATCTCCGCGATGCGGTCCGCAATCGCCTCGGCCACGGCGTTGACAAGGTTGGCTCCCATGGCATCCCTGCAGTCGACACTGACGTGGACGACCATGACGTCATCGGCCAGAATGCGGGCCTCGACGTCGCGGGCACCGCCGCCGCGCGCGACAAGCCCGGCAGCGGCCTTGTTCGCAAGGCCCAAGATCTCGTCCCGGTGCTCGAGAATGCGACGTCGCGCCGACTCGAGGTCCCGCTCGCCTCGAAGTTCAATTTGCGCGGTCATCTGCGGTGGGTCTGCTTGCGCGGAGAATCCACCTCCCGCGCGCACCATCTTGGCCGCGTTCGACGCCGCTGCGACGACGCTCGGTTCCTCGATCACCATCGGAACGACGTGGTCTCGACCGTTGACGCGCACATTGAGAGCGACGCCGAAAGGGAGCGAGTACGTGCCGATCACGTTCTCCACGAACTTGTCCGCCGTCTCGGCATCCAGGCCCCCACCTTCGAGGGCCCGCTCGAGATCGGCGAGGTCGACACCGGCGGCGTCGCCGATGAGCGCGCGGCGCTCGCTCACGGTCACCTTGTGGAAGCCCGGCAGTCTAGAAGTTCGCGCCATGTTTAGGATTCTTTCAGGGGATCGGGAAGCGCCGGCCGAACGCCGCCGCGGTCGATAGAAAGGGGCACACGGTGCATCGACAACGTAGTGGCACGCCTCGAAAACTCCCGAGACGGCTCAGCCAATGACATCCAGACTGCGACATCGCCTCCTCCCGCGCCCGATGGAAGGAATGCGGCCGCCTCTTCGGCGGCCAGGCTCGCGAGCTCGGCCACCCGGGGCAACACGATCGGGACATCGGCCCCCCGTCCGAGGTCCTCGAGCCCACGGCCGAAGATTCTCGCCCAGTCGATGAAGCCTTGTACGTCGCGCGCCTCGAAGGCCACCAGGGCGCGCTCGGCGGCGTCCCTTAGCTTTGTGCAGACGCCGGATCCTTCGCCGCGCGCGCGATGGGACAGCACGCTCGCAAGCAGGTCGCTCGTGCGCGCGCTCACGCCGCAATCGTAGGCGACCAGCACGAGGGATTCGGGCCAGGCCAGCCGTCGCACCGAGCCGTCGGCGTCGCCGCGAGTGCAGTAGTGGAGAACACCGCCATATGTGCTGGCCGCCACGTCCACTCCACTGCCCCCTCCTTGCGCCCTGGCATGGGCTGATCGCGCCGAGCGAAATAGGTCCTCTCGAACAGACGGTTCCGTGGGATCGACACCGCGTAGGAGAGCGCGCGCCCCGAGCGCTGCCACAAGCCCGGCCGCGCTCGACCCGAGACCGAGCTTGCGGCCCGTCGCGTCGCAAAGGGAACGCACGTCCACACGCGGCGCAGGGCCGTCGCCGAAGGCGAGTCGAATCTCGGAGGACGGGCGGGCGTCGGCGACGCGGGAGTCCGCTATGGCGTAGCGATCGACGGCCACGACGAGAGCGGGAGCTCCCTCGAGGACGACATAGGACCCCGTGAGCATCAGCTTGCCTGGCGCCATGGCCCGCACGAGTTCAGCCTTCCACGGACTCGAGCGCCGCACCGGGGCCAGGGCGAGCGCGGACAACCCGTTTCAGACCGGAGACCGAGTCGATGGCCGTGCGCACCACGTCCTGGTCCGTCTCTCGAAGTAGCACCTTGACGTGAGGGCCCGCGTCCACGCTCGCGAAGACTTCGAGGCCGGACTCCCGCAGCCGCCGTACGACCCCTAGCAGGTCCAGCGTTGCGCCGTTCCAGTAGACGAGCCCCGCAGCAATCGCGCTTGCGTGCATCGCGAGCGAGCTCGCCTCCGCCAATTCGCCGACGGTCGCGAAGTCGCCCGCAAGCAGGGCGGAGCGCAGCCGGGCGTGAATCCGAGGGGCTTCTTCGAGCCAGGCGCTCGCATAGGGGCTGCGGCGCAGCGTCTCGATCATGCCGGCTGTCGAGCCGGTGGCCTTGGGCAGCTCGGTCGTCATACACACGAGAACCGTCAGCGGCAGAATGTCCGCTGGGGCGACCGAGACCGCGGGGAGCACGCAGTCCTCTGTGACCCCGACGGGCGCTGCGTCGAGGACCACGTAGCCACCGAAGACGCTGCGCGCCGCACTGCCGGAGCTCCGACGGGCCAGATCGCTCACCCTGGATTCAGCCCAGTCCAACCCGATCGCTCGGACCGCCGCCAGCGCGAGCGCCGCGAAGCCGGAAGCGCTGGAGGCTAGACCGCTCGCGGTCGGAAAGTCGTTCTGCGAGACGACCTCCGCTCGACGGCTGTCCCCGGCCGCCGCGCGGACGCGGTCCAGCAGACTCGTGACGCGCTCCCTCACTCTGCCCACAGTCGGCTCCCCATTGAGGATTACGACGTCCTCCGGCAGCGAATTGTCGAAGCGTACGCTCGTTCGCGTGGACAGTCCCGACAGGGTGACGGACAGGCTGGGCACGGCCGGATAGTTGCCTGGACCGTCGCGTTTGCCCCAGTACTTTGACAGCGCAACGTTTGGATGGGCCACGGCCACCGCCACGCCTGCGGTCACGGCGCTGCCTCTGTTTCCCACGTCCGGGAACGAGTCTCGACCGCGACGGAGGTCGCGAACCCGCGGTATCCCACGGATCGCCAAACGGACAACACCTGCTCGGCTATGCGCGTTGACGAAACGAGGGCGACTACGCAACCGCCACCCCCTGCGCCGGTCAGCTTGCCCCCCAACGCCCCGGCGCTGCGCGAGAGCAGGCACATCCTCTCTATCTCGTCGGTCGACACGCCGAGACGGCCTAGGAGCACCTGATTCTGGTCCATCAAGCGGCCGAGCGCCGGCGTGTCCCCGGTTTCGATGGCCTCTCGAGCCGTCTGTACGAGCGTCCGCACGCCGTCGAACGCCTCGGCCACAAGTCTCGGACGTTCGACACGCAGGCGCGCGACCGAATCCACCATGACTTTGGTGCTCGACGGACGTCCTGAATCGCCTACGCACAGGCGAAGGACCCCTCGCATGCGCACCGGCTCGAGCCCGTCGGACTTGCGATAGAAAACGCATCCGCCGCGCGCCGCCACCGCGGCGTCGACACCGCTCGGATTGCCGTGAAACACGCGCTCCCACTCCATCGCGTACTGCTGGATCGCGCCTTCGTCTGCCCCTGGATCGATCGCTCTCGTGATCGCGACGCCCATGGCCGCCGAGCAGCCCAATCCTCCGCCGGGCGGCAGATCCGCTCGAAGTTCCACCGTCTGGGGGCGCCACGCGCGCCCGTCCGAACGAACCGCTTTGATGAGTGCGCTGAACGCCCGGGCGAGGTCGTTGTCCATCACCCGATCGTCGACAGCGATGTTCCACGCTGGAACACGAAGGTGACTCGGCCCGTCATCCCCGCACGACGTCGCTTCGGCTCGCACGCCTCGATCGATACCCACGGCTAGCGCCGGAGCGCCATATACGACGGCGTGCTCCCCGAGGAGAATGAGCTTGCCGCACGCGGAGCCCACGCGAACCGTCGAGCCATCCCGTAGCCGGTCGATCCGGGCAACAGTCATCAACGCCCCCTCTCGGTCAACGCGAGGGCCGCTTGCGACAGCAGCGCGTGACCTGCCGGTCTGAGGCGCGCGCGGTCCAGCGCGGCGCGAGCCTGCTGCACGAGGCATTCGATTCGAACTTCCACTCGACGCCGGGCTCCGCTCTCGTCGACCCTCCGTGACACCTCAGACAGCTCGGAGTCGGTGGCATCGGCTCGTCCGAGGACGCTCAAGATCGCTTCCCTCGCGGACGGGTCCCTCATCGCGTCGAGCACGACGGAGGTTCGCTTCCCTTTGCGGAGGTCACTGCGGCCGGGCTTTCCCATCGTCGCGGCATCCCCGAACAAGTCGAGAAGGTCGTCGCGCAGCTGGAACGCGATCCCCAGCGGGTCCGCGAACTCGGCGAGCGCCGCGACTGTCCCCTCGTCCGACCCCGCGAGCACTGCGCCGATCGCGACCGGACCCGAAGTCGTGTAGCTCGCTGTCTTGAGCACTAGCCCCGCTTCGACACCCTCCAGATCGTGCGCGAATCCCCGCACGTCGAGCCACTGACCCTCGACGACGGCTTGCTCCACCCGTGCGAGCTCTCGAGCGGCCGCGATGACTCGTGACGGCTCGAGGCGCAGCTCCATGAGGGCAGCACGCGCCCAGGCTGCCGCGAGGTCTCCGGCCAAGACGCTCCCCTCGTCGGCGTGCTCCGGAAACCGCGCGCGCATCACCGCTGGAACACTGGGGCCTCCGCGACGCACGTCGTCGTCGTCCATCCAGTCGTCGTGGATGAGCAAGTAGGTCTGGAGGAGCTCTATCGCTATCGCTGCCGGTCCGACGGAGTCGAGTCCGCCTTCGCCACCGCAAGCACCGAACGCACAGACCAGCAGGATTGCGCGAAATCGCTTTCCGCCTCGAAGGGCGAGATCGCGGATGGCGTTGGCCAAGTCCTGGACATCCGGACCGAGTCCCCTCGCGCGATCCACTCGCGACTCGAGCCATGGACGGAGGATCGCGTCGAGCTCGACCCGCACTCGAGCCGCCAGCTCATCGAAAGCATGCGGGAGCAACGGAGCGGCAGTCGACTTCATCAAGCGAGTCCCAGACGCCAACGCGCTTTGCGCGTTGCAGAGCTCGAGCCGCACTCCTGTCTTACCTGGACCATCCGCTTCGCCGCACGCCGAAGTGCCTCGCCTCTCGCACCATATCGCGCGGGAGACTAGAGAGGCGCGTGCGCTCCGTCAATCGTGCGGTGCGCCAATTCTCGGGCAACTCCAAGCGGTTTCACGTTTCCGTGAACGCAGCCCCGACCGGCCCGGGCCTGGCGCCAAATTCCGATGGGCACCGCCCACTGCTACCTTCGCTATAAGACCGGGGCGGGACGCTCGTCGTCTCGACGAGCTCGAGAGCACGCCATGGCAAGCCGAAAAGAAGATCATCTGGCGCTGTGCGCTGACGGAGCTGTCGGCTTTCGTCAAACTACGACGTTGCTCGAGTGCGTGCACCTGATTCACGACGCGCTGCCCGACATGGCGCTCGGCGACGTCGACACCACGCTCTCTCTGCTCGGCAAGCCGCTTCGCGCTCCGCTCCTGATCGCCTCCATGACCGGCGGCACGGAGAAGGCGGCTGGAGTCAACCGCGACCTGGCGCGGATTGCGGAGGAGCGGGGCTACGGGTTCGGACTCGGCAGTCAACGCACGATGCACGCGCGCCCGGAGACAACCCCGACGTTCCGCGTTCGCTCGGTCGCTCCGACCGCTCTCGTCCTCGGCAACGTCGGCGTGACACAAGCACGCGAGATGAAGGCATCCGACGTGGCGCGTCTGATGACGGACGTCGGCGCCGACGCACTCTGCCTTCATCTCAACCCGGCGATGGAGCTCGTCCAGCCGGAAGGCGACCGCGATTTCCGCGACGGCCTCGCCACCATCGAGCGCGTTGTTGACGGCATCCATATGCCCGTCGTCGTGAAAGAGACGGGCTGCGGCCTCGCTCCGAGCGTCGGCCGCCGCATTCGTGCGGTCGGGGTCCGACATGTCGACGTCTCCGGAGCGGGGGGAACGTCGTGGGTGGGAGTGGAAGCGCTACGGGCGACCGCCGCTGGCGATGAAGGCAGACGTGCGCTCGGGGATCTCCTCTGGGACTGGGGCGTGCCCACGGCGGCCTCGATTGCGCTCATGGCACCGCTCCAATTCGAGACGATCGTAGCGACCGGGGGTATCTCGACGGGTCTCGATGTCGCACGCGCCATCGCACTCGGAGCGAGCGCTGCTGGAATTGCGCGCCCCGTGTTGCGAGCGCTGAGCCATAGAGGTCCTGCCGGGGCCGTAGCGTATCTGGAGCGCATTGAGACCGAGCTACGAGCCGTCATGCTCCTTACGGGGTGCCGAACCCTATCCGACCTACGCCGGACACCGCGCATCATCGCTGGACCTCTCGAAGCGTGGATGTCGAAGCTCGGAAATCCGAACGGGCTCGATTAGCATGATACTGTCGAGTCATGAGCGAGAAGCCTGTCCGCAGTGGGCAGCCGACCGACCGTTCCGGTGGCGGCCCGGACTTGACCGATCAGCGCGACGCGTTTCTGAATAACTTCTTTAGGCGCGGCGCAGAGCTCACGAAAGAGCTCGTTCGCGAGAATGAGCTCTATCGAGATCGGATCGCCCTGCTGGAACGAGACAACGCGTCGCTCAAGACGGCCGTGGCCAACGACCACGCCATCCACGATTTGATCGCGACAGTCGAGCGCCTCGAGAGCGAGAAAGCGCGCCTGCTCTCAGCCGTCCACGAGCAAGAGACATTGTCGGGCCGCTTCCACGAGCGATTCTCGGAGGTCGAATCCGACCTCGAGAGCCTCGCGAACCTGCACGTTGCGACCCACCAGATTCACGCGAGCCTGCGGGTGCCGGTCGTGATGAAAAACATCATGGATCTCCTCGTCCAGCTCGTCGGCGCGGCCTCGCTGGGAGTTTATTTCGCGACCGAGGATCGAAGGCAGCTCGTACCGATCGCGAGTACCGGGGTCGACCTGCCCAGGCTGCCCGCGGTGGTTTTGGCCACGGACGTGGCTGGGGCCACCACGGATGCCATTCTCGAGAGAACGTTCCTGACTGGACTCGCCTACGTCGCCGAGGGCCTCGTCGAGGCGCCCCCGGCAGCCTGCGTCCCGCTTCGGCTCGAACAGACCGTGGTGGGCGCCATCGCGGTCTTCACACTTCTGCCGCAGAAGCCTACACTTCTACAGGTCGATCGAGACCTCTTCGACCTTCTCGACGCTCACGCAGCCGCTGCCCTCGTCGCAGCGTACGCCGTGGCTACCGGCACAGGACGAACGCCGAGTCCTGAGTCACTCCGCGAGCTCTGCTCGTAGTACACTGCAGTCCGACCTACGCGTATCCCCATTCGGAAGACCAGGACCTCGGAGGACATGAGCGCCGAATATTCTTGCTTGGTCGTCGAAGACTCACCCATGATGAGGCAGCTCCTGGTTCTGGCGCTTTCCCGCCTCAGGAATCTGCGCATCACGGAAGCCGACGACGGAGTCGACGGCCTGCGCAAACTGGCCACCGGACGGTTCGACATCATCCTGACCGACATCAACATGCCGATCATGGACGGCCTGAAGCTCGTCAAGCGCGTGCGCTCAGACCCGACTCACAAAGACGTGCCGATCATCATCATTACGACGGAGTCGTCAGAGGAGGATCGACGTCGCGCACTTCAACTTGGTGCCAACGCATACATCACCAAGCCAATCCAGGCTCCGCAGGTCATCGCAAAGGTGCGGGAACTCCTGAAGATGGCCACATGACGCGGGTCAAGATCTGCGGCGTCATGTCGGCCGAGACAGCCGCCGAATGCGCCCGGATCGGCGCCCATGCGATCGGGATCAACTTCGTGTCCTCGAGCCCGCGCCGTGTCGATGAACACACGGCCCGGGAAATCGTCCGTGCCGTCGCCGGGCGGGCGATCGTCGTCGCTGTGGTCGCGGACCTGACCGTACACGAGATGCGTGAGATGAAAGAGACGATTGGGGTCGACTGCCTTCAGCTCCATGGGGACGAAACGCCCGAGGTCGTCGCTTCCATGCTGCCGCACGCGTACAAGGCCGTGCGTGTTCGCGGGTCCAGCGACATCGCGCGAGCCGACGAAATGCCGGGGGCTTACGTCCTGGTGGACGCCAAAGTCGATGGAGCTCTGGGAGGCACGGGCACCGTCTGCGATTGGGCGCTGGTGGTGGCGCTCGCACGCCGACGCCGGCTGACCCTCGCGGGGGGCCTTACGCCGGACAACGTGGGCGCGGCAATCGATGCGGTTCACCCGTGGTGCGTCGACACCGCGTCTGGCGTAGAAGACGGCCAGCACCGCAAGGATCTTGACAAGGTGAGAGCGTTCATCGACGCGGTACGCGAGGCCGACTGGCGCACGCAGGCCGCTACGGCAGCTTCAGGGCCGTCCGCTCGACCATAGCGGCGACCGTCTCGCCTTCTCCGTGGAGGCGACTGAGCAGGACATCGGCAGGCGAACGTCCCTCGCTGACGAGAGCCCGCAGTCCTTTCAAGAAAACGCTCTCGTCCGCTCTGCTGGACCCGTCGCATCGCTCCCTCCGCTTGAGCCCTTGCTCGGCAATCTCCAACACGCGCTGCGCAATCCGAAGAAGCGGAGCACCCCGCCAAGACGTAGCGAGCCCCGAGCGCCACACCTGCGTCCGTAGCTCCGAAACCTCCGCATGGGTCCAGTCCGCGACGAGCGCCCACGCGTCGTCGAGAGCTTTGGGATCGTACAGGATTCCCGTAAACAGCGCCGGCAGGGCTGCGGAGAGGTCCGCCCCTTGAGCATCGGCCGCCCGCACCTCGATGGTCTTCTTGAGGCGCACTTCCGGGAACAGTGAGTTCAAGTGAACAAGCCAATCGCTCGACGTAGCGGAGTATCCGTCGTATCCATGATCGAGAAAGTCGCGAAATGTCTGGCCGGTATTCGCGAGGATTCGATGGTCTCGTTTGAACAGGATCATCGGAACGTCGAGCGCCCACTCGACGTAATCCAGGAATCCGGCGCCGGGCCTCCAAAGGACCGGGACCAGCCCCGTTCGGTCTGGATCGACGTCGAGCCACACGCACGATCGAAAGCTCAGACCTCCGACCGCGCGGCCTTCACGAAACGGACTGTTGGCCAACATCGCCGTCGTGACGGGCACCAGAGCCAGGGCCACGCGCATTTTCCGAATGGCGTCCGCTTCGCTCTCATAATCGTAATTGGCTTGGACCGTGCAGGTCCGCAACATCATGTCGATTCCGTGTTCCCCTCGAGTGGGGAGATAACTCCTCATGAGCGCGTAACGCTGTTTGGGCACCCACTCGAAATCCTCGCGACGGGCCAGCGGGTGAAACCCTACGCCAAGCCAACGAAGACCGAGCCGCCTCGAGATCGGCGCGAGTTCTCTCATGTGGTCGAGCGATTCGGCAGCCACTTGATGGAGGGTCTCGCTCTTGCCTCCGGAAAGCTCGAGCTGGCCGCCTGGCTCGAGCGTAATGGACGAGTCGCCCCTGGACAGCGCAATGATGGGCCCTCCTGGATCCTCCGACTCGGGCGTCCACCCATACGACGACACCAGCGCGTCGAACACGCGGAGGATGCTTCGGTCGCCGTGGTACGGGACCGGCGCACCCGTGTCTTGCAAGACCCCGAACTTCTCGATCTCCGGTCCGATGCGCCACGCGGCCGGCGGTTTGCAGGCTGCGAGCAACGGCGCCACGAGATCCTCGAAATGACGGATCGGTTCGAGCTGGCCGGGGGGTATCGTCACTGGGAGGTCTCCATAAGACGTCGACTGCTCCGTACGATGTTCATCCACGGGCTCGAGTTGCCCCGTATCGCACTCGGCTCCGAGCTCAGGGCTTGCCGCATGCTAGCCGCCCATGACGACGACCACCACTCGTCAGGGGTGAGCCGATGCCGCCGGAGCCGCTCTCGTCGGCAGGAGCGGGCGCCCCGAAAAACGCACGCGTCGCACGAAAACGTCGAGCAAGAAGAGAGCGAGGGCCGCCCCGACGAATCGCGGCCAGAGACTCACGTCGCGAGTGACGAAATCGCCGGCCGGGTCGAAGAGGGTCGCCGGGCTCGGGTCGGTGGTCCCCGAGGTAATCTCCGCTGCGCGCTCGAGTGTGACGACATCCGGTGACAGGGCCCTGTATTCGCGAGGGTACGAGTTTGACACGTGCCCGAAGCTCTCGGCGACCGTCACTCGCTGGAGACCGCCCTTCGCCGCACTCACGTCGCTCTCCAGAGCCGCCTTGAGCGAATACGACCCGTATCGATCCATAGGGAAATCTGCCTCGTACCGTCCCGGCGCCGTCTGCCACATCGTCTCGCGTCGCACGTCATCGCGCGAGGCGCCGTGCGCCGTGGCGTCCGCTTGCATCACCGACAGGTGGGCTTGCAGACCATTCTGGAAGCGATCGTCGGTACCGATGGCGTCCACGATCGCATGAACATGACCGGTCACCGGGTCGATCCCCGCCCTCATGTCGATGACCTGGCGATTCTTCTGGCGCATGTGCTCGCGCACGAGCTGACCCCAGAATTGCCCCCAAGCGTGCCACCGAACCCAATCCACTGCCCATCGGTTCTTCACGTCGCTCGTCCACGCGAGCGAGTAGCCAAGGCCGACGTGCCACCGAGCGAGGATCGGCTCGCCAAGTTCACTCTCGAGAATCTCTTGCGCAGGTGCGGGCTTCAGTCTCGTCGCGACGTATCCGCGCAAGAACGGGGCGGAGTCCATGTCCACGCCACGAAGAAACCCTGCGGGCGCAACGACCCGCGGCTGAAAGTATTGTTCGACGTCCGCCGAGCGGCTCACCATCTCGGTTTCCCGCGTAAAAATACGCGGAAGAGATTGAGGGTCCGACACTTTGTAATATCGACCTCCGCCGACATCGGAGATCATTCGAAGCAAGCTTTCGTCGACTCCGCCGCCGAGTCCGACCGTACTCACTGTGATACTCTCCGCGGACATGGTCTGAACGAGCTCCCGAATGCTCGCCCGGGGGGCCTGCCCGTCGGTAAGCAGAATGACGTGCTTCTTCTTGGCCCGGGTCGTCGACAGAACCTGATACGCGGCGTCGAGCGCGGAGAAGATCTCCGTCCCTCCTCCGGCCTGAATGTGCGCGAGTTCGTCCTGGATACGCACGCGGTGTTTCGCCGGCAACATATGGACGATTCGGACGGGCTGCGAATCGAACGCAATGACCTCGATGAGGTCGTCGGGCGCCAGCGTTTCGGCGGTGGCCCTCGCGGCTTGCTTCGCCATCTCGAGGGGCAATCCCGTCATGGATCCGGAGCGGTCGATCACGAGCGTCATGGCGACCTCGGGCTCGTCTCGCCGCTTTTCGGCGTCTGCCCTCACCGGCAAGATGCGCTCGATGGTCGTGTGGTCCCAGCCTCCGAGTCCGTATCCGTTCTCCCCGCCCGCGAAGAGAAATCCCCCGCCGAGGTCGCGAACGTACTGCTCGATCGTATCCTGGGCGACGAGCGACACGCGGCTCGCGGGCACATCGCTCAAGATGATGAAGTCGTAGCGTTCGGCCTCCCGAGCGGTCGTCGGCAACGGATCGACCGTGTCCACGCTGAGGTCCTGAGCCGATAAGGCACCGGCCAAGTACGTGGTCGCGCTCGGCTCTCCTTCGACGTATAGAACGACTGGTCTGCCAAGAACGGACACGACGGTACTCGTACGGTTGTTCTCCGCAAAGTGATCCTCGCGCGCGTCGGTAGCCCTCAGTGTGTACGTCAGGTCCCCCGGGAGCACGGCTCGGCTCTTGAAGACCACGTCGTTGTCGCCCGGCTCGAGATCGACCACTCGGCGCGCGTCGAGCGCATTGTCCACTTCGCCCTGTTGGAGCGAGAGCGAGACGGTTTGCGACACGCTCGAGAACACATCGGCGTGCAGATCGAACGTCTCGCCCTCGCGCACATGATCCGGCGCGCGCAGTTCCCGCAGGGCGACCTCGCCGGGAACCGGACGACGGCTCGGAATGGCGAATACCTTGACGCCATATCGACTTGCCCGACGTGCTTCGGCGAGCACATCGCCCTCCGTCTCGACGCCGTCGGACAGGATTACAACCCGACGAATGGTGCCCGCCGGACAGAGTCCGTAGGCGAGCTGCAGGGCCCCTGCGATGTCGGTCCCGGCTCCCAGGGTCCCACCGAGTCGCTCGATCGGTGGAATCGACACTCGTCCCGCCGATGGAGCCAGCGGCACGACGCGCGGGCGTCTCGCAAACGTCGCCAAGCGCACGTCATCGTCCACGGCCTTGAGCGCAATCGCCCTCTCGATCGCATGTCTGGAGTCCTCGAGGGCCGCGTCGGACATGCTGTCACTCACGTCGACCAGGAACGCTCCGCAGACGCGATGGGTCGTCTCGGTCCGAACCGGTTGAGACAGGCCGACTGCGAGCAGCGCGATGAATGCGGTCCGGCAGAGAACCGACACCGCGCGATGCGCGATGGGGAGATCTGCGAGACTGCCGGAGACCACCGCAAGCACGTACGGAACGAGCAGCGCGGCACCGAGCATGGTCGGAGCGAGCAGCCGGTACTCGACGCCCCCGACATGCCACGCGCAAGAAGGTAGCTGACCCCCGACGGCACGGCGGACATACGTCCACGCTCCGCACAAGAGCAGAGCACCAGAGAACGCCAGCCAAGAAGCTCGACGCGCCGTCATACCGTGACCCTACGATGGTACGTAGCCCACTCGACCGCCGTGAGCACGAGAGCTGCAAGCAGCAGAGCCGCCCAGATCTCACGCCGCGGCCGCGATCGCGCAGACGCAAGGGGGGCCGCCGCGATTCCGCCCGCCGCGACGCGGTCCCGAGGCATTATGGCGCTCTCTTCGGCATCGAGCATGTTCCCAGCGAGCGATTCGCTGCTGCCCCCCGCGCTGAGCTCGTAGAATCCGGCCCGCTCCCCGAGCCAGATGGCGTAGCCCTCGTGTACCGGTACCGGTTCCTCCTTTCCCGTCGGACCGCGCACCGTGGCCTGCGCGACACCGCTCGACACGGGCACATGCCAGACGGTCCCGGTCCGGTACCCCGAAACATAGTCAGAAGAGCCGCCCGAGAACCAGTCCAGGCAGTTGACGACAAAGAGCGGCCAGGCCACGCGCAGCGGGAAATCACTGTCGCGAACGTCGAACCCGAGGGCCACGAACCTGTGCCCACTGCGCGAGCCCGACACGAGCAAAGGGGCTCGATCCGACCCGCAGGTGCCGAGAATCCGGTCGCCGGGCCGTGGGACGAGGCTGTGCGCGACCGATATGTTGACATCGTCCAGGGACACGAAGCTCAGGATGGGATGTTTTCGATCCACCCAGTCGAAGCCCGGCGCTCGCAGGGCCGGCCCCACCCCGACTGGCCCGCCGGCGCCGCTCGGGTCGAGGTAGAGCGCGTCGGCGGGCGGGACCTCCGCTGGCGTCACTCCGTCGAATACGACCGCGTCCCAATGTTCGCTGGCTAGCGCGTGCGCGTACTCCGCGGGGGGTACAACCGTCACGTCGAGCGCATCGTCGAGCAGAAGCGCCGCTTGGACGTAGGTATTTCCTTCCGAGACCGAGAGAACCCGCACGCGCTTTCGCTCAGGCAACAGTGCATAGGCTCTGTCATCCGCCTGCAGGTCGTCGCGAGAACCATCCGAGCGTGCGATGCGGGCTTCGAGCACCCGGCTGGCCCCCGAAAGCTCGGAATAGAACCTTGGAAGTCGCTCCCCCGCGCTCACATGGAGACGAGTCAACTCCACGAGCTCACCGTCACCTAGGAGCTGTAGCTCGACGTCCTCATCTCGAATTCCCGTGTTGGTGAGCTCGAGCATGACCTCGTATCGGCTCTTGTCGAGAGGATACCTTCGCACTGCGAACTGCGTGAACCCAACGTTGTCGCCGCGAACTCCCACTTTCACGAATGACAACTTGGCACCGCCGAGCGAGACGCGTGCGGCTTCGTCGCCATCAGGACCCAGCGCACCATCGGAAACGACCACGATCTCCGGATTGGAGGCGCCTCGCAATACGTCCGTCGCGAATCGCAGCGCGCGCGCGAAGTCCGCCCGCATGTCGGTCGGTCGAACGGCGTCGACCTCGCGCACGAGTACTGTGGCGTCGCCCGTCATTGGACCGAGCGGCGTAATGGCAGCATCCATCTGCGCGACAAGCATCTGGTCGGAACCATCCAGAGTCCGGACGATCGCCCTCACCTTGTCTTTCGCGACGCTGAGCCTATCGGGAGCGACGTCGGTCGCCTGCATGGACGCACTCGCATCGAGCAGGACGACGATCGTCCGCCCGTGCTGCAAGCGTTCGACGGAGCGCGGATCGCCAAGAGCAAGGACCAGGAGAGCCAGGAGCGCAAGCTGCAACAGGAGCGACAGGATTCGTTGGAGTGTCGAGAACAGCGCCGCGGTGTCCCGATCGCGGAGAATTCTTTCCCAGAGCGGCGAGAATGGCACCGCCACCGCCCGCCTCCGCAGTCGCAGCCAGTAAAGTACGACGATGCAAGCGCCCGCCGAGGCGTAGAGACCCCCCATTGCGGCGAGCGATAGGCCGGAAAAGATCATCGAAGAAAGCCGCCCCGTCTAAAGACACGCAGTACGAGTTCGTCAAACGGTACCGCGAGCGTGGCTGCGACGTAGGGCACCTGATGACTCGCGCAGAATCTCTCGACGCCCGCCGCGTACTGGGCATGAGCCGAGGCGAGCCGGTCGAGGACCTTCGGCGTGACGGTGACCTCCCGCGCGACGCCGGTCTCGCAATCGTACACGAGCACGTCCCCGAAAAGACGAGGGCGCGCCTCCGCGGGGTCGATGACGTGCACTACAAACGGGTCGAACTTGTTGTAGCGAAGGACGTTGATGCCCCGCTCGAAGCCCGCCGGGTCGTACAAGTCGCTGATGAGAACGACCATCCCGCGCCGCTTGTGAGAGGCGACGAGCGTTCGTATGCAATCGCCGAGGTCCGTCTTGCCAGCCGCCGGCACGGACGCGAGAAACCGAAATACCTTGAAGATGCGTGCCTTCCCCCGCGTTTCCGGCATGCGACTCATCACTCGATCGGTCGTGGTCGCTATGGTGACCCGATCGAGGTTGGCCAAGCCGACATACGCGAGCGCCGCGCACACGCGTTTCGCGTACCGAAGCTTTGCGCGAGAGAAGCCCATCGACGCGCTCGTATCGAGTACGAAATAGATAGCCAGGTCTTCCTCTTCCTCGTAAAGTCGAATAAGTAGGCGCTCGAATCGCTGGTATACGTTCCAATCCAGGGATCGAAAGTCATCCCCTGGCTGGTACTCGCGATGGTCGGCGAATTCGACACCGCTTCCAATTCTTCTCGCCCGGCGTTCCGCCCTCAGGCGTCCCTCGAGGACGCGGCGACTGACGAGCGCTAGCGTGTCGAGCTTTCGCTGAAACTCCTCGTCGAAGAGATTCTCCTCAGCCGCCGGTGCAGCCCTCTGTGCACGCCACCGCCACAGACGATTCCCAAGCATTAACGGTCCTCGGACCCGTGGACCTTGTCGGACGAGACCTCCGAGACGCCCGCCAGAACCGCATCCACGATCTGGTCCGTCCGAATGCCTTCCGCTTCGCCCTCGAAGTTGAGCAGGACGCGATGCCTTAGCGCTGGATGGGCGGCGGCTCGGATGTCCTCCGAAGCGACGGAAAATCGACCCCCGAGGAGAGCGCGAATCTTCGCCGCGAGAAGGATCGCCTGCGCGCCTCGAGGCGAACTTCCGTATCGAACGAAGCGCTTGGCGATGTCCGGCGCCTCGGGTCCATCCGCATGCGTCGCACGAACTACCCGAACTGCGTAGTCCTGTACCGGACGAGACACCGCGACCTGACGGACGAGCCGCTGCATGCGGACGATTTGGTCGCGATCCAATACCGCCGTCAGCTCCACTTCGTCCACGCCGGTCGTAAGATCGAGGATTCGGTGAAGGTCCTCGCGTCCAGGAAACGGCACGTGGAGCTTGAAAAAGAATCGGTCGAGCTGGGCCTCAGGAAGCGGATACGTGCCTTCCATCTCCAGAGGGTTCTGCGTCGCCAGAACCAGAAATGGCTCGTCGAGAACGTGCGTACGCGTCCCCACGGTGACCTTGTGTTCCTGCATCGCTTCGAGAAGCGCGCTCTGCGTCTTGGGCGTCGCGCGATTGACTTCGTCGGCAAGGACGATGTTCGCAAAGATTGGACCCCTGCGAAACTCGAAGGACTTGCCTCCCCCGTGACGGTCGTCGATCACGGTGGTTCCCAGGATGTCGGCAGGCATCAAGTCAGGAGTGAACTGAACTCGGGCAAAACTGAGCGACAGAGTCGCGGCCAACGCACGGACGAGGCGCGTCTTGCCCAGGCCCGGAACGCCCTCCAGCAGCGTGTGTCCGCCGGCCAGCATGCACGTAATGACACCGTCGATGACGTCGCGCTGCCCGACGACGGACTTCGCGAGTTCGCCTCGCAATGCCTCAATCCGTTGTCTACAGCCTGCGATCTCACTGCGAAGCTCCTCGGTGTCCATGGACCCTTCTCGATATCACCGTCCATCGCGCGGACGAATGAGTTGAAAGTACCTCTTCACGTAGTACCGATATCCCCCGGGAATGTCTTGCCTCGCAAGCGATTGCTCGGCAACGGCATGATACTCAGTGAATACTTTTCTGTACCCTTCGGAGACGAACCCCCGCTGGGCAGCCCCGAGGATGACCTGGCTGCGCGTCGCCCCCTGACCCGTATCGGAGGCCGATATCTCGGTATCGACCGTCGCCGATTTCAACTGCGTTGGCTTGCCGCGCAAGTTCGGATCGTGCTCGTCGCCCCAGGATCGACTTGCACTGCCGAGCCCCCCGGAGCCACCTGTTCCTGGTTCCGGCCGGGCGCCCGCCCCCGCTCCTCTCGAGAGCAGGAGCATCTTCTCACCATTCGGGCCGAGCACCCAGGTCTCGCCGCCTGATCCAGCACGCTGGCCTCCTCTCTGCGCATCCCTTCCCTGAGAGTCGGCTCTCTCGGACTCCGAGCTACCCTCCGGACCCTCGTTCGAATGGCCATCGGACGGGCCGTCCGGACCTTGCGCGCCGGACGCTCTCGCTTGACCGCGGGCCACTTGGCCGAAACGCTGGACACGAATCAGGCGTTGCTGACCGGCGCTGCCTCCCTGCTGTCGCACGAGTTCGCTCAGCTCGCGAAGCTTGTCTCGAAGCTCCTCCTTCTCCCGGTCGGTCGCCCGCTGTTCCGCCATCCGGCTAAGATCCTCGGCCCCCCTCTCCAGGTCATCTGCCCCCACGCCCAGATCCTTCGCCAGATCCGAGGCGGCCTGCTCGAGCTCGCGGTCGAGTCGATCGACCGACGGCTCTCCAGCGCTCTCCGACGATGTCTCGCGGTCGAGCCTCTCTAGCTCGCGCTGCTTGTCCTTGAGAAGCCCCTCTTCGTGCTCAGCGCCTCCGTCGCCGCCGGACGCCCTGCGCTTGAGCAGCTCATCGTCCAGTCGACGCCGTCGATCCTCGAGTTCCTGCCGACGCTGAGCGATTCGCGCAGCGGCTCTCGAAAGGGCGTCGCGAAGGCGTTCCATCGAATCAGGGTCCGGACGCACTCCCGCGGGACGCATGCGTTCGGCCAACCGGCGGACCTGCGCTGCCGCCTCGTCGATCTGCGACCGAACCAGCGCATCGCCTGCCGGACGTGCGAGTTGCGACTTTCTCAACTCCGCGCCAACTTGTTCGAGGATCGCCTCGAGCGCCTTGGGATCCCCTTGGGGGCGAGCGGCCAACGCCCGGTCGAGCGCGTCGAGGCGCCGAAAGGTCTCCGCGCGATCGATGCGGTGGTTGGCGATGTCGTCCACCAGCCGCTCGAACTGATCCAACGCAGTCTTAACGTCTTCCGCCGGCCGTTCGCTCCTCGCTCGAGTCAGGTAGTCCCGGACTTCGTCGATGTCATCCGGGGCCACCGCGACCGCTTCGATGGCTCGCGAACCGGGCATCCGCACGCGCGACCGAACCTCCCAGAGGGACGTCAGACCCAAGACTCCCACGAGCAGGGCGGCCGCGGGGAGCGAGCGTGGCAGGCGCAACGGGACGGCCCGCTCGGGGTGGGCGGCGCGAGCAAGAGACACAGCGTCCGCCATCGCCGCCACCATGAAGAGCGTTCGCCTGGCCACCGGAAGCGCAGAAAACGAGATCGAGCTGGCGAGGCGGTCATGAAAGCCGTAGTGTCGATCGAGCGTCCTGGCTCCCGTCAGCGGAGCCATCGGCCATGCCCAAGCGATCCCCACGGCGAGAAGCACGCTCACGGCGAGACCCGCCAGCGCGACACGCGTCCCTCCCTCGCCCATCGCACCAAGCTTGCGAAAGGCCACGACGGAGATGGCAAACATCAGCGCGCCGCTCAAAGTAGCGGACCCAACCCGAAGGGCGCGGTCGATCCGGAGGCGCCGCTCCGCCGCGCGAACTCGAGCAAGGACTTGCGCCCATTGGCCCATCTCGCTTAAGGGCGACACCAGGCCGCGGCCGATCGCGCGCGGCGGCCCTGAGGGCCTGCGCGAAAACGGAGAGCGCCACGAAATCATCCAGACTGGGTCCTCTCGTCTCTCCGGCCAGGTTCTCTTCGCTAGCGCACATTCGCAAGCTTGGGCACACCCGCTCGCAGCCGATCGCGGTCCAGTGTAGCAAACGATCGTACGAGGCCTGCGGCCCCGCGATCGTCTACCTGAGCTTTCGTCGCCAGGCGGAGCTCACTCCTAGGTCAATGGAAGGGCTCTCGGCTCCGCGAGCTCCGGTCCTCGTGAATTCGATCGCACTGCGGGGAAACTCTTTGTTGGTCAGTCCGAAATCATGGGGACGCGCGGGACTCGGAAACGCGGCCCCATGTCGATTCTCTAGAGATTCTTAGGCACCCGAGTGGCCTTAGCGGCAAAGCGGGCACGCAGCGGCGGTTCGCCTACCGCCCCGAAACCGCGACCCAGCCAAGTGCGACCCCACCGAGCAGCGCGACCAGCAGCGCCACGCCCACCACCCATCCCATCCTGCGAGGAGAGTGCGTCGCGTGACTCGCCCAGTCGAGATTGCTGAGCCGGTCTTCTCCGATGTCCTCCACAGGAAGCGGCCGCTGGCTCGGCAGTGCGTGCGCCTCGAGCGTAGGCGAGTCCAACGATGGTTCGTCGTCGAATGCGAGTGCAACCTCCTCGTATCGCATCGTCATTTCGACGGAGTCTCCTGCCGAAGGAGGTGACTCCGCGACGGTTTCGATGACCCGTCTCACAGTCCGCTCGAGAACGGGCTTCCACTGCGTGAGGAGTTGGGCGAGCTCGGATGGCGCTTGGCGAAGGTCCGCGTGCGCTCGAACCAGCTCTGCGAGCTGCCCCGCCGTGATGGTGCGAAGCTCGCGTTCCGGCATGAGCGCGCGCCCGATCGCGTCGAGCAGGGGTTCGGGCAGGTCAGGCCGAATCGAAGAGAGCGGCTTCACCCGGGGGCTGCGCATCGCGCGCAAAAGCTCGAATTCGTCGCTCTGATGTTTGGCAAAGGGGGCGCGCCCGGTCAGCAGCCGCCACGCGAGCAAGGCGGCGGCATAGACGTCGGCTCGCTCGTCGACGGGCTCGCCGCGTGCCTGTTCGGGAGCCATACAGCCGAGCGTTCCCTTGACGAGCCCCGTCCGCGTCGTCGGAGAGACGCCGAGGACCTTCGCAATCCCGAAATCGGCGATTTTTACCCCACCCGCCCAGTCCACCAGCACGTTAGACGGTGAAACGTCACGATGGACGATGGGAGTCTTCTGCCCCGCCCCATCGCGAAACTCGTGTGCGTAGGCCAGCGCAGTCACGACGCGCTCGACGATGTGCCATGCGGCGACGTCCGGAAGGCGCACTCCGCTCGTCGAACAGACGCGCAGCACGCGCGCCAAGGCCACGCCTGGCACGTAATCGAAGACCAACGCGGCGAATCCAGGCTCCTCGAGAAATGCCCTCACCTCCACGATGCACGGATGCCGTAGCCGGACACAGACTGAGGCCTCGTGCGCGAACGCAGCGAAGGACGCCTCCGTCTCGGCACGAGAGCGAGCAATCGTCTTGACGGCGACGAGGCGTCCTGCGCGACTGCGAGCCAAGAACACTTCCCCTACGCCACCGGAACCCAGTCGCTTGACGATGTCGAAGCCGCTGAGGCTCTTTGGTGTCGGGTCCTGAGGGAACATTGGGGTCGGACGGGCTCTGCAGGCTTAGTTTGATGCAAACGGGCCGGCCGCCAAGGTCGCGCCGGGGGCCCGCGGCTGCAATTTCTCTGCATGCGGCGGCGGCCGCGCGACTCACGACGTGCCCGCCCACGCGGTGGCCGAAAACCCACGGATGGCACGGTCGGCCTGCCGTCCACGGCCTTTCCCCTCGTCCGGTTCGGGGACTGGAGCGAAGCGAGCTCGGTCCTTTCGCGGCGAAATGACTGGCGCGAAACGACCGTCCGCGCTTCAAATCGACGTTGTGCGGCTTCCTCCCGAATCGTCTCACCTCCCGGATGCTCCGAACATTGGCCTGTCGATCGTCGCCGATCGCACGGCGGCTTCGCGCGCTTCGGGTGGCTATCTGAACGTCTTGCGCCTGGACTTGGTCGCTCGCTACCCCGACGGAAGCGAGAGCGCACCCTTCCCCTACGACATCGCCTCGCGTGCTGCGCTCGACGTTGTCGTAATGGCGGCGTACTACGGAGACCACGGGGCCCCCAACGTCTTTCTCCGCTCTGCGATACGACCTCCCTGCGCGCTCCGATCCGTCCCGCCCGCTCACGACGGGCGGCTCTGGGAGCTCCCGGCGGGGCTCGTCGACCCCGGCGAGGAGCCACTCGCGGCCGCCGAGCGCGAGCTTGGCGAGGAGCTCGGCTTCTTCGGGACCGGTCCGGCCCTGTTTCCCCTGGGCGAATGGATGTTCCCAGCGCCCGGCATGATCGCCGAAAGGCACATATTCTTCGCGGTCGAAGTCGATCCAGCGACTCGTGGAACGCCGCTCGAGGACGGCTCCGCGCTCGAACGCGCGGCTCTGGTGACGGCCATGCCGGTCGCGGACGCCATCGAGGAATGTCGTCGCGGGATCATCAGGGACGCCAAGACGGAGCTAGCGCTGCGCCGGCTGGCGGAGTTTCTGCCATGAGCCCGCCGCCCCGCGTGAGCGTGGTCGTCAAGCGCTCCATGTGGAGCCGTTGGGTCGACGAGGAACACGATGAGCGCGTGACGACCTTGCTGGACGCCAAAGACGAGACGGTCCGACGCGTTCGACAGGCGCACATCGACCATTGTGAGACGGTCGAAGAGGTCGGAAGAGCCCTGGGGGACGTCGGAGCGCAGGCTGAGTGGACCACTCATCCGCACAAGTTCCAGGTAGCGTCGGGATCGGACTTGGTCATCACCATTGGCGGGGACGGGACGCTGCTCGCCGCCTCGCACGGCATTGGCCGGGATGTCCCTCTGCTTGGCGTCAACAGCGCCCCTGCATCTTCCGTGGGCTTTTTTTGCGCGGCCAAGAAGGGAACGGTCAGGGACTCGATCGAGGCCGCGCTGCGCGGATCCTTGCGGCCCACCGAGCTGACTCGCATGCGCGTGGACTTGAACGGACGCCTGTTGCACACGCGAGTACTCAACGAGGCGCTTTTCTGTCACGAGTCGCCCGCTGCAACATCGAGGTACATTCTTCGTATCGTCGGGCCGCGAAACGTCGTAGTCGCCGAAGACGAACAGAAGTCCAGTGGGATTTGGGTTGGACCCGCGGCCGGATCCACCGCCGCACAGCGCAGCGCTGGCGGTTCCGTGTTGCCACTGTCGTCAAGGCAAATTCAGTACGTCGTGCGGGAACCATACGAGCCGCACCGCGAGGTATTTCACATGGCCGTCGGCACCGTCGAGATCGGCCAGTGCGTCGCTCTCCGAAGCAAGATGCGCCACGCACGTCTATTTCTCGACGGCGACCACATCATGCACGAGGTCAGCATTGGCGATTCGGTCACCCTATCGGCTGCCGACGAACCGCTCCTCGTGCTCGGACTCGCCCGCGGCGACCGCAGCCAAGACGGCCAACGCGGCCAAACTGGCGCGGTCGCATAGGAGTCTTCGCCAATAGAATTGGAAGCGGAAGCCATCGGCACCGACGCCGAGCCGGGAGCATGCTAAGCTTATGCAATGCGTATGCGTGAGTGGGCACTTGCTGCGCACTTGTTGCTTTTTGGGGCGGTCTCGGCCTGTTTGGCACTCGCCGCAGAGGCTCGAGCCTCTGTGTCGATTGCGGTATCATGGGACGCTCTCCTGCGAGAGTCGGTCGCGGCGGCGTTCGTCACGCCTGTCGAGGGTCGGTCCGTATGGGAAGCCGGGCGTATCGTCACGTACACTCGTGTGCACGTCGACAAGCAGGTGGCCGGGGCCCTGTCGGCGTCCGAGGACCCATGGATTCGCACGCTGGGCGGGGTCGTCGGAACGATCGGCCAGCGCGTCGAGGGCGAAGCCGTCCTCGCGCCAGGATACCAGGCGCTCGTTTTCATGGGAGCGGGCCAGGCGGGCACGTATCACGTGACCGCGCGCGCGCAGGGACAATTCCCCGTCGTCACGACGGGCGCTTCAGGTCCGCGAGTCATTCGAGCGAACGCTGCGGGCCTCCTCCTGAAACCAACCTCCGCGCCCGAGAGCGGTGGGGCGCGGCTCGCAGGCGATGTCCTTCATGACCGTGCCGTCGAGGATGCCGCACGGGACATCGCCGCCGATTGGAAGCGCGCCCATGCGAACTAGGGCGCGAGCCGCTGGGATCGCGGTGGTGGCGACGACCGCCGCGTTGGTCCTGAGCACTGACAGCGCCTGGGCCTTTTGCCGAACGCAGACATGCCCTACTCCGCCCGACTACCCTCAACCGCCGACCCTCGAGACGAGCGGCGAGTGCCTGCCGCCTCCCGCGGACTACGAGGCGTTCTGCGCTGCGCTCACTCCCTCCGTCACCGTGATCGTGCCGTTATGGTGGCGAAACGCGTGCATCAGCTATGACCTTCAGCAGGACGCCGGGCCCGGGATTCCTCTCGACCAAGCGACGTCGATTGTAGATACATCGTTCGCCACCTGGGGCAATGCGCCGTGCTCGACCGGGAGTCCGAGCATCCTGCCGATCGACCTCGGCCCGGTGGCCTGCGGCAACGTCGAGTACAACGGGGACCAAGGCAATCAACACGTCATCGTATTCCGCGAGACGTGGCCCCACGACGATCCCTACAACACGCTCGGCCTGACGACCGTGACCTTCGATACCCAAACAGGGGAGATCTACGACGCAGACACGGAGATTAACGCGTCCGTCGCCCCGTCCATTCTTCAAGTACCGCTGTCCGGAGGGTATGATTTTCAGAGCATCATGACCCACGAGGCCGGGCACTTTCTAGGGATGGCGCACGCGACCGACACATCGGCGACCATGTACTATAGCTACAATCCCGGCTCGACGAACATGCGTTCGCTCACGGCCGACGATGTCGCCGGAGTCTGCACGATTTACCCCCCCAATGGTACGCGCACTGTGGATCCGACGATCGACGGAGGAACGCTTCCCGAAGGGCCATGCGACCCGACTCCCAGACACGGGTTTTCGACTGAATGCGGCCAACCACTAGTCAGCAGCTGCGCGATGAGCGCCTCGGGGCCGCATTCGGACAGCCTCTCTGTCTGGGCGGTGGGACTCTTCGGGATGGCAGCGAGTGGACTCGTCCGATCGAGGGTACGGCGTCGAGATTCTTAGAGTCGTTCGGCCCCGGTCCGCATGATCGCCGAGCTCTCGTCACCCCTCGTGGTCACAAGCGACATAGGGCTCACTGCGCTGGCGAAGGAGGTCCTAGCTGCCTCACGACTGGCGGTCGACATCGAGGCGAGCGGGATGTTCGCCTACCGAGCCCGCGTGTGCACATTGCAACTCGGGTGGAGCGACACGTCCCGCGTGGCCATCGTGGATGCTCTCTCGGTCGACGTGTCGGGACTGCGCGCAGTCCTCGGCGATCACGGCCCTGTCAAGGTCATCCACGACGTGGCCTTCGACGCCCGCCTTCTGGCCGAGGAGCGGATTGTTCTCGCCAACGTGCACGATACCGCCATCGCCGCCCAGATGCTCGGCCGCCGAGCGACGGGCCTCGCATCGCTGCTCGGCTCGGAGCTCGGTATTTCGATCGACAAGTCCTTGCAGCACCACGATTGGCGGCAGCGCCCGCTCGAGCCCGCGATGCTCGGTTATCTGGCGGAGGACGTTTTGCATCTCGAGGCGCTCGAGCGCAAATTGTGGTCCGAGCTGGTCGATCGCGGCATCGAGGATGCGGTCCTCGAGGAGACCCGCTACCGGCTCGCGTGCGCGCGAAGTGCGGTCGAAGCGCCCGACTGTTCACCCGCGTACGTTCGGATCAAGGGGTTCGAGCGACTGTCCGAGCCGGCACTCGCGGCGCTGCGGGCCCTCGCCGAGCTCCGCGACCGCGAAGCCCAACGCCTGGATGTCCCGCCCCAACACATTCTGTCGAACGAAACCTTGCTGACGATCGCCCGCTCGGGCCTCGCCGACCCGTCTGCGGTAGCTCGCGTGCGGGGCGTCGTGGCGTCGGCACACGGCGCTGCGCTCGCAAAGCCGTTGGCCGATGCGGTCGCTGGGGCTGGACCTAGCGTCCCCGAGTGCGATCGGCGTTGGTTGGAGCGACCTCGCGTTCCCGTCGAGCTGGCCCATGCCCGACGCAGCCGAGAGGCCCGCATGAGCTCCTGGCGAAAGGCAGAGGCCGAACGGCGGTGCGTGAGCGAGCAGGTGGTCTTGCCGGGCCATTGCCTCAGGGACCTCGTCCAATCGGAAGTGCAAACCGTCGAAGACGTCGCCCGCATCAGCGGTATCGGCGAGTTTCGTGTTCGACGGGACGGGGAGGCCATCGTGCGTGCGCTCCGCGCGACTGACGACGCCCCATGACCGAATTGCTCGTCGTCGCCGGCGAGGCCTCGGGCGATCGGGCTGCGGCGGCCGTCTTGGCTCGCCTCTCCGGTGTTCGAGCGTTCGGACTCGGTGGCGCGGCACTGGCCCGCGCGGGCGCAGAACTCGTGGCCGACTTCCGCCCAATGACGGCGCTCGGCTTCGGGGAGACCGCGTTGCGCGCGCTAGCAATCGCCAAGGCGTGGCGCCGTATAACCCGTGCCGCCCTTGCGCGTCGACCGGACGCGGCTCTCCTCGTGGATTACGCGGAGTTCAACATGATGCTCGCGCAGCGGCTGCACGCTGCCGCAATCCCCGTAGTCTGGTACGGCGCCCCTCAAGTCTGGGCTTGGCGCCCCGGTCGGGTGAAGCTGCTACGCGGTTGCGTCGACCAGATGGCCGTCATGTTGCCGTTCGAAGAGCCACTGTGGCGCGGCGCTGGGATCGATGCGCGATACGTTGGGCACCCGGCGCTCGAGCCGGTCGGCCGGGAACGCCACGCCAGCCGCCGTGCTCTTGGGATCGCCGAAGGTGCGACGGCGCTAGGAATTCTGCCCGGCAGTCGGCCGCACGAGGTCCGAAGACTGCTGCCCAGGATGCTTCAGGCCTGGCAGCATCTCGCAATGCGATGGCCTGGTCTACAAGCCCGCGCGGTCGTCGCGTCCGGCCTGGATTCCACCACACGCTGGCGCCTCGACGCCGCTTGCAAGACACGCGGCCTGCAGACGTTCGACGTCGATCCGATGGCCGGCGCGGTGGACATTCTCTCTGCGTTCGATGTCGTTCTCTGCGCGTCCGGAACTGCGTCGCTCGAGGCCGCGCTCGCGCATGCTCCGCCCGTCGTGGTCTATCGAGTGGATGCAGCCACCCACGTCGTGGCTCGATTTCTGCTCCAGTCTCCGCACATTGCTCTCCCCAACGTCCTGCTCGGTCGGCGGGCCTTCGTGGAGCTCCTCCAGGGTGACGCCAGCGCCGAGCGCATGACCGTTGAAGTCGACCGCGCCCTAGCCAACCGGTCGGACCTCCTCCGCGCGTGCGACGCGACGGCCGCTCTCCTCGCGTGCGACCATCTCCCATCGACAAACGTCGCCGACATGCTGGAGAGATGGCTTTGATCGGCAGGAGCAAGGAGTTACTCGCCCTGGCCACCCTTTCGGCTGCACTCCTCGCGCTCCGCCTCGTTGCGTCCGCCACCGTTGGCTTCGGCGATTCGGAAGCGCTTTACGCGGCGTACGCGCTTCATCCACAACCTGCGTACCTGGACCACCCTGGCCTCATCGGATTGCTGGCACGTGCGATCGGCGCGGGCACGGCACCGACCCCACAGCAGGCCCATACGGTCACGGCGGTCCTGGCGACTGCATGGCCCCCCGCCATGGCCATTACTTGCAGAGCGTGCGGATCGACCTGGAGGAGAGCCCTCCTCGCAGGAGCCGTCGTGGCGCTCGTCCCGGAGATTGCAGTCGGTCTGTTCGCGCTCACTCCCGACCTCCCGCTTTCCTTCGCCTGGACGCTATCCATAGCGGCCGCAGCCTGGGCTCTGCGCGCGCCGCCGCGCGGTGCTCGGTTTACCGCCGGCTTTGCCTTTTCGGGCCTCCTCGCGGGCGTCGCGTGCGCTTCGAAAATCACGGGAGTGCTGCTTTGGGCTGCCCTGGCCTCCACGTGCCTGCTCACCACGCGTCGGACACGCTCGCTGGCCCCATGGGCGGGGCTGGCAGCCGGCGCGACGATCGCTCTGTCGGCAGTCTCCTACGAATGCTCGACGGGATGGCCGATGTTGAGGCACCGTCTGGTGGACACCCAGATCGGGTCCGAGCTCTCGGTGCGCAACCTGGCAGTGACACTAGGCGGCCAGCTTGCCTATCTGTCACCCCTCGTGGCCGTCCTCGTCGTGCTCGCGGCCAGGTCGGCGTGGCAATCACGCCACGACCCAGTGGGAATGCTCCTTCTTGCCAGTTTCGCGGTCCCCTTCGGCGCACTGCTGCCGCTTTGCCTATGGAGTCGTGCAGCAGAGCCCCACTGGCTCGCCCCTTCGTGGCTGGCCCTCGTTCCCATAGCCGCGCGCGATCCCGCAGCGACGCCACGCCGCCTGGTGGTCGCGGCCTCGTCGATCTCGGGCGCCTTGGTGGTCGCGGTGCACGCCTGGGTGCTCATCCCGGGCCTGGCAACCCTGGCTCCGTCGTCGGCCGACGCGCGCATCGACATTTCGAACGAACTGTACGGATGGCCCGAGGTGATTCGCGCCGTGCGCGAGGAAGTCGAGGCTCGCCACGATGCGGGGGCCGCGGACGAGACCATCGCCGCCGTCGGTCCCCACTGGGTCATCTGTGCGCAGCTCGAAGCCGCCATCCGCGGCGAGTTCCCGGTGGGTTGCAACACCCCCGTGCGCGACGACTTCGACGACTGGCTTCCACGACGGCGTTGGAACGATGCGGACGCCGTGCTGTGGGTAACGGACACTCGGTTTGGGCCACCGCCAAACCTGTCTGGCCGCATGCCGTCTCGATCGCGAGAGGTCGCCATCTGGCGCGGACATCGGACCGTTCGAGTGTTCACGCTGACGTGGTTCGAGCGACGTGCCCTGGCGGGCGCGGCGTGAGACCGGTGGCGCGCAAGAGCTCGCGATCGTCGTCGCTATCGGAATTTGGCGTCGTAAGGAGGGTGTCGCCAAAGAAGATGGAGTTGGCCCCGGCGTAGATCGCCAAGATCTGCGCCTCGCGAGGCAGCTCCTTGCGGCCGGCGCTGAGCCGAACGCGCGCACTCGGCATCAGGATACGCGCGCACGCAATCATTCGAACGACGTCGAGCGGGTCCACACGCGGCGCGTTCTCGAGGGGAGTCCCTCGTACGGGAACGAGCGCATTGATGGGAACGCTCTCGGGGTGGGGATTCAAGCTCGCCAGCGTCCGCAGAAGCTCGCATCGGTCCTCGATGCTTTCCCCCATCCCGATCACGCCTCCGGAACAGACCGTGATCCCGGCCGCGCGAACCGCAGTCAAGGTCGCAAGTCGGTCGTCGTACGTGTGAGTGGTCACGATCGACCGGTAATGCTCTCGACTCGTGTCGAGATTGTGGTTGTACGCGTCGAGGCCGGCTTCCCCGAGCTTCCGCGCCTGCTCGGGCGACAGCATCCCGAGCGTCACGCACGCTTCGATGCCGAGCGCCTTGACGCCTCGAATCATATCGAGGACATGCTCGAACGCCGGACCGTCCTTGGCATCGCGCCACGCGGCGCCCATGCAAAAGCGCGTCGACCCGAGTTCCTTGGCTCTCCGAGCCGCGGCGAGAACCTGCTCGACGTCCAACATTCGCTGCGGGCGCACCCCCGTCGCGTGGTGACTCGATTGCGCGCAGTACCCGCAGTCCTCCGAGCACCCGCCCGTCTTCACACTCAGAAGAGTGCACAACTCAACCTCGGACGCCGGATGATGGGCCAGATGAACTGAGCGCGCCCGGTCGATGAGGGACAGGAGCGGCATCGCGTAGAGCGCCCGGACATCCTCACGCAAGACACCTTGATCGGGCGGGGTCGGGGTCTTCGTCACCGTCTCAACCTCCGCCGACAAAGTGGACCACTTCGATCACATCGCCCATCGTAACCACGTGTTCGCCGTGCCGGGCGCGAGGCACGATCCCCTTGTTGACCTCGATGGCCACGGGGCCTTCGGAGAGGCCGAGGTGGTCGACGAGGTCGCGAAGGGTAAGACCCTCCGGGATTTCCCGCACAGCGCCGTTTACTGTCACCTGCATAGGCATCGAGCCTACCATGCCAGCCCTCGCACGGAGCTTGCGGACAGCGCTACGCTCTGCGACCCTTGTTCTCGATGGAGTCGGGTGTCGGCGCTGCGGCCCATATTCCGCCCAAAAAAAAGGATGACCCGGCCGACGTGGCTAGGGCGCTCGCCATGGCAGAGGCCGTGTTCACACATGGCGATCGAGTGAGCGCGCTCAAGTGGCTTCAACGGGCAGCCGAGGCAGCTTCTGAGGCGCAGGCCGACACGCGCGCGCTCGAGCTTGCCAAGGCGGCTGCGGACTTGGCGAATGCGAATCGACAGGCGGCCGACGAGTTCGAAGAATCTGGAACTGGGAGCACGACGGGCGTTGGCCGCCCGCCCGGGTCAGGCCAAAGCGGTGGACTCAAGCGCGTGCCCGCCCCTCGCGCTGGAGTCGGGCTCAATGTGCCGGCACGACCGACGATGCGTGCGACGGCGGAGGACTCTGGCGCGTCTCCCCGAACGGACAAGCCGTCCCCGTTGACCACACGGCCGGATGGCGGCGCGTTTTCACCCGAGCCTCCGACGTCGCGGCCCGGCCTCATCGGCCGTTCGACTCCCTGGGCGACCAACCCAACGACGGACGACGACGAGGTCGAGGAGAAGACCAGGGTCGGGACCCTCAGATATCGAGCTGGCGTCGAGACCGCGCAGGAGCGACCGAGCCGTGAAAAACTGGACACCGATGGCGGATTGCAGGTCACACAAGCCGTCCGAGTCGTGGTATGGCGCGCTGCCGACGGAGTGCATGTCGCTCCGAAGGGAGCGCGCGTTGGCGCGCTCACCGTCGAGGCGGTGCTCGTAGCCATTGACGGCTCGACCGACCTCGGCGCGTGGCTGACGGGCAAGTAGGCGATCGGCCGGCAGCACGAGAGACTTGACGCCATCCGTCCCGACGGGTGGAAAGTGGGTTGATGACGATCGAAGAACCCACGAACGAGAACGAAGGTGTCAACGATTCGGGCGAGGAACCCGACGAGGACGAGGCTGAAGACGTCGCAGTGGACTCGGCCATCGATGCCGCCCTGGCGAGCACCGAGACCTCTACGCGAGTCCTAGGCGCTATCGCAGCCAGCCTCCGTGACATTGCTCGGGCGCTCACGCCAGCCGGCCAATTCGACACCGTACAGGAGAGCATCGACGAACTCACGAAGGCGATTGCGGAGCGTGCGCTAGACGACGAGTAGTCGCGCCCACGAGCCCAGTCCCGAGGGGCACGCGTGGGGGCTGACGCAAAGGGATCTCCAGTAGGTCGCGCGAATTCGCTCAAGGTCTGAAACGAAGTGCCGTTCCCCGTCGTTGGCTCGTGTCACACCGAAGGTAGGCCCTTTGGTTTGGCGGAACGACCAGGAGGCTCTCGATGCAAGCCCGTAGTTTCAAGGGTTCAGTTCTCATCGGGACGATCACCCTGCTCGCCGCTTGCGGCGGGAACGAAGACAGCCGCCCTCCCCAGACGGCGGACGATCAAGTCGCAGACACCGTTGCCCTCGGAACGGTCGTTGCGCATCCCTATGTCGACGTTTGCGACCACAGCGCGCCAGGGGTTCACTGTCACGCGAAGATGCGGGTGCAGCCGTCCGCCGCTGGGGCTGGAACCTCCGGCCCATGGGGTGGCTACGGCCCTGGCGACCTCGCGAGCGCATACGCCGTCCCGCCGTCTTCGACGTCGGGCGGACTTACCGTGGCCGTGGTGGATGCCTACGACGACCCCACCGCCGAGAGCGACCTCGCCGTCTATCGACAGTACTACAGCCTTCCGCCGTGTACGACAGCCAACGGGTGCTTCCGCAAGGTCAACGAATCCGGGGAGGTGTCTCCACTGCCTCCCACCAACTCCGGATGGTCCGGTGAGATCTCGCTCGACCTCGATATGGTCAGCGCGATGTGCCCTGACTGTAAGATCGTGCTCGTCGAGGCTGCCTCGACTGCGGCGACAGCACTCGGAACGTCGGTCAACACGGCTGCCGCTCTAGGAGCAGCAGCCATCAGCAACAGCTACGGTGCCGGAGAGTACGCGGCGGAGACGTTGTCGGCTGCTGCCTACTACGACCATCCCGGCATTCTCGTGACGGCCAGCACCGGCGACAGCGGCTACGGACCCGAGTTTCCCGCCGCATCGCCGACCGTGCTCGCGGTGGGAGGGACAACGCTCACGAAGAGCACTTCGGCTCGCGGCTGGGCTGAGGCTGCGTGGAGCGGCGGGGGGGCTGGGTGCAGCGAGTACTCCGCCAAGCCCGCATGGCAGGCTGACCGCCTGTGTGCGAACCGCACCGAAGCGGACGTGGCAGCCATCGCCGACCCGAACACAGGGGTGGCCGTGGTCCAGGGCGGCGCGTGGGCAGTCTACGGCGGCACGAGTGCCGCGTCGCCAATCATCGCCGCGCTCTTCACGCGCCTCGGCCTCGCCAAGAGCCCATCTCTCGCAACGAGCACTGCCCCCTTTCTCTACGCCCACGCGTCGAGTTTCTACGATATCACCTCGGGGTCTGACGGATCGTGCGCCAACTCGGGTTCACTGCTCTGCAATGCGGGGGTTGGATACGACGGGCCCACGGGGCTCGGGACTCCGAACGCGGCGCTTCTGATGGCACCCTCCTCCGCGGATGCCGGCGCGGATGCGAAGGTCTCTGTCGACGCAAACGCGGACGCAACCCCCGCGGACACAGGGACCGAAGCCAACTTGCCCGGCGACACCGGCGCGGACGCGATCGCGGTCGACGCGAGCCCCGACGCCAGCGCCGACGCGGGTCCGCCCGCCTCCTTTGAGCTCGCTAGCGCGCAATCCTCGGCCAGCGTGGCCGCGGGCAGCAGCGTGATTGACAGCGTCGTGGTCACGGTGACAGCAGGGTATCATTCCTCCATTGCGCTGTCGGTCGTGGGCCTGCCCGCCGGCGTGACTGCGTCGTTCTCCCCGAGCTCCTTGTCCGGAGCGGGAAGCTCGGTGCTCACGCTCAACACGTCAGCGACTGCCGTGCAGAAGACCTACGAGCTCTCCATCGTCGGCAGCGGGTCGGGGCTCACGAGCGACGCGGCACTCAGTCTTACCATCACTCAACCGTTCACGTTGGCCACTTCACCGTCCGTGTTGGACCTGCTGACCGGCCAAGGCTCGGCCACGACGACCGTCAGTTTGCAGGGAGTGTCGGGAAGCGCGACGCTGTCCCTCTCCTCCAGCCCCTCGGGCTTGACCGTAACGTCATCCGGGGGAACCTGCGCGACATCGGGGACGTGCTCGTTGGGGCTTACTTTCCAAGCCTCTGCCACGGCCGCTCCAGGGACCTACGGACTGACCCTGAGCGCCACCGATCTAGGAGTGGTTCGGAGCGTGCCCATTACGGTCGTCATCACGCGACCGCCGGCTAGCTTCTCGATGACAGTAAGCACCAATCTTCTCACCCTGGTCGCTGGAACGACGGGGTCCATGACAGCCACTGTCGCCGGCAATGCGACCTTGAACTCGGCCGTCACGGTCAGCGTGGCGGGCCTTCCCTCCGGCGTCACCATCCAGCCGGTGAGCCTGCCCGCGCCCGGCTCGGGCAAGGTCACGCTCCCCGTCATCGTCGGCGCGAAAACGAGCCCCGCCAACTACACGCTGACCGTGACCGCTAGCGGAGGGGGTATCACGCACTCGGCACCTGTCGTGTTGACCGTGGAGCCGTCGCCGACGTTCTCCTTCGCCCTCGGCGAATCGTCGATCAAGATCGCCCCTGGGGCCACTGGCTCCGTGACCGCGACGGCGACAGCCAACAGCACGTTCACGTCCGGGATCGCAGTCACCGTCACCGGGATGCCGTCGGGCGTCACTGTCTCCTCCGGTACTATTTCGGCTGGATCCAAGAGCACATCGCTCACGCTGACAGTCGGAGCCAAAGTGGCTGCCGGTAGCTACCCGCTCACGGTCAAGGCGAGCGGCGGAGGCGTCACCCAGACGGCGCAGCTCACCGTCACGGTGAGCTCGCACTGAGGCATCGCCTCGTACACCAACGTCAGTTCAAGCCCGTCCCGCATCCATGACGCGTTTGCTTCCAACACGGCCCAGCCGGGCGCCATGGCATCGCTCGGCGCGGAGGGAGGCGTCCGGGCGACGAGGTGTTGAACGCACGATTGGAGCTTCGGCGTGAGCCACTTTGATTCCACGCCGCGTCTGTCTGGTTACCGGGACCAGAGGAAGGACTTCGTCGTGCGCATAATCTCACTCTCAGCACTTGGGTCCGCAGTTTTTATGATAGCGGCATGTTCTAGTGACAATGGTGGCGTCGAGCTGGGAGACGCCGGCACCGGAGAGAATCCTGAGGCTGGCACCACTACTTCCTCGAGCTCTTCGGGCTCCGCTGGCTCGTCTGGATCGAACAGCTCATCGAGTTCAGGTGGTCGCTCGAGCTCGTCGGGAACATCCAGCTCTTCGGGGTCTGCCAGCTCGTCGGGAGCTTCCACTTCGTCGAGTTCGGGAGGCCGGTCCAGTTCGTCGGGCTCATCGAGTTCATCGTCGGGTTCATCGAGTTCATCGTCGGGCTCATCGACTTCGTCGTCGGGCTCATCGAGTTCATCGTCGGGTTCATCGAGTTCATCGTCAGGCTCATCGAGTTCATCGTCAGGCTCATCGAGTTCATCGTCGGGCTCATCGAGTTCGTCGAGCGGAGGCCACGCGGACGCCGGCTCCAGCTCCTCCGGTGGTGGATCGGAAGGCGGGACCTCTCCTTGCAGCGCTACGCCGGTCACACCCAATGCCTCCCCTCAGGCACAAAAACTACTCTGCTACATTTACAGCCTGTACGGCAATCACGTCTTGTCCGGACAGCAGGAGACCAGTTGGGCCGATCCCGCGGGCGACATCACTTGGTACGCCACCAATGGGTTGAAGTATCCCGCCATTCTCGGCGGCGACTTTCTGTACAATGACGGCAGCCCCTGCACGTCGGTCACCTCCACCACGACGCGCGCAATTGCCTACTGGAACGCGGGCGGGCTGACCATGATCCGTTACCACATGGGGATGCCGGGGGCGGGGCTAACCTGCTCGCAGGACTGCTACACGGGGACCAATTGCGCCGAGTCTACTCCCGGTGCCACCACGCTCGACAATGCCGTCACCGCGGGCACGGCCGAGAACACCTCCCTCAATTCCAAGCTTGACTATATGGCGGTTCAAATTGGGGCCATGAAGGCCGCCAACGTGGCGGTCATCTTGGCGCTCTTCCACGAGGCGCAGCCCAATGGCTGGTTCTGGTGGAGCAAAGGAACCGGAGCTCAGTACGTCGCCCTTTGGACCTATGCATTCAACTATCTGACGACGACCAAGGGACTCAACAACATTATCTGGCTCATGCCCTACAGCGGCCTCACGGGTGTCAGCGCTCCCATCGCACCGTATTTTCCGGGCAAGTCGCTGGTCGACCTCTCGGGTCCAGATTACTCCGACAATGCTACAGCCTTTGACGACGTCAAGACGGTTGTTGGAAGCACGATGCCCATTCCCCTTCACGAGTCCAGTGCCGTGGACCCTTCGACCTGGTTTCCCACCGCGTCGCCGTTCGTATTGTGGAATATCTGGGCGGGGTACGAGGAGAATGCAGCGGCCACCGTGAAGGCCGGCATGACCGACTCGCACACCATCACGCGCGATTTGGTGCCCAACCTCAATTAAGGGGCCGTACTGAAGCGCTCGGCGCAAGTAACGCCGCTACGAAGGTATGGTTCGTCGTCCACGTCGTGTCCAAGCTCGCAATCATTTTCGTAGTAGGCGCTGCCGCAATGGCGCTGGCGATCGTCGTCGGCGTGTTCGCCCGCGACGACAATCGCGGGAAGCGGACGGTGCCTGCGCCGCCCGAAACCCAGGAATCGGTCACGGAAGCCGCACCCACTGTGGTTCTTCCTACGGAGGTTGTAAGAGAGCCTTCGCCCTCGTTGGCCAAACCCCTGCCAACGGGGGTACCCAGATCGCGAGAGTCTGTGGAGCCGCCGGCTCCACAGCGGCCCGACGAGGCGTCGCTGATCGCCAAGTTGCGCGACCTGGCGGCGTCGGATCCCCCCCAGTCACTGAGGTTGGCGAGAGAAGCGCTCGCTCGCTTTCCCGATAGCCCCCGCGCGCCCGAGTTCGAATGGAACGTCGTCAAGGCGCTGGCCAACATGGACCAAACCCGAGAAGCCGAGGAGGAAGCCCGCGGCATGCTGGAGAAATATCCGGACAGCCCGCTGAGCGTCGATGTGGACCACCACGTGCTCCATCACCCGCCGAACCCGCCTCGGTGAGCGAGTCGGAGCGTTCGCGGGGGACCCAGGCCAGATGTCGCTGCGCATCGCCGTGAGCGGGGGCGGTCTCGCAAAGGGGAGCAAGCGAATCGACGCGGACCCCTCAGTCCCAAGCGCACGAGAGCGCTCACATCGGAAGCTCCTTCGAGGCGGCAGGCCGCGTGCCGCTCCGCCTCGCGACGGACTGGCCGTACATGCGAAACAGGGTCGCAGCGCCCAGGACGTTGGCCTGTAGTACGCGATAAAGCAAGCGGTACGTCGCCTCTGAGTATCTGGGATCCAGCATGTCGACGATCAAGTGAATCCGCGCGGCGCTCGAGGCGTTGTGCACGGAGTGCCTTCGCAGGTTCTGAAATAGGTAGATGTGACCCACCGACATGTGGAAACACTCTCCGCCGACGGTGACACGGACGTCAGGGTTCGTGACCAACGGGACATGGATACGGTTGTGGAAGGTGTAGTACTGACCGCTGTCCCGATGGGGTTTGATGACCCTTCCCGGCGGCAGGAGCGCGATCACGATCTTGCCGGGGGACTCACCCAGGCCCAGACTTGTCACTCGCCCGAGGATGGCCTCAACAGCGGGCAATTTCCATCGCATCGGCATGTCAACGTGGCGCTCGTTCCTGAGGATGAGCGACCGGCCTTCGTCGAGGATATGGTGTCGATCGCGCGCGGCCGGCGGCCAGCTGTCCGGCGGTCCGATCTCGCGGAGGGCTGCTTCGATGTCGCGCGGGTCTATGGTCCCCACAACGTGACGGTCGGGACCGTCGGCCTTGCTCGGAGGCCAATTCTTGCCAATGCCAAACATCTTGCGTACACCTCTGCCATTGCGTGATGGGGGTCACGCGCCCTCGCGATTCTAGCCGGGTCTCGGCGTCGTTACGCGCCGGGCTCGGGTGTCGCCTCGGCCCTAGGTGCGCCCCGCTGCTCGTACTGCCACATTAGCTCGATGAAGTCGTCGATCGTCCGCAGGTCGGCGAACTCGGTGCGCGGAATCCGCATGGAGAGCTCTCGCAAAGACGCCGACACGATCTCGATCAGGTCCAAGCTGCTCGCACCGTACTGTACGAGCGATTGCGATGGATCGATCGCTACGTCGTCCATGTCCGATAAGTTCATTCGAATGTGACGGAAAACGACTCCCTTTATTTCGTCTCGGCTTCGCATGGCAGCTCCTTCTTGCTTTGTCGTCAGGCGGTGGGCGTGGGTCATCGGGCGTAGAGCTCGTCGATTCGTCGCGCGGTGTCCGGGCTGGCGAAGCAGATGCGGTGCATCAGCGCTTCGCGTTGGAGCGTGTCGGGCAGGGCCCGCCGGCGGGGGAGCGACAGCGCTTCCTTCAGCAGAGCGAGCACGGGCGCCGGCTTCAGTGCGAGGCTTCTGGCAATGTCGAGAACGACGCCATCGACCTGCGCGGCCGGGACGACGCGGTTGAACACTGACCGCTCCCGAAGCTCTCGGCCGCGATAGAGCTTTCCCGTGAGGAGCATCTCGTTCGCAAAGTGCGTTCCGACAAGGGCGGGGAGCAGGGTCGTGGCGCCCATGCCGGGCGTGAACCCGAGGTCGATGAAGTTGAAACCGTATCGGCTCTCCTCCGCGGCGACGACCATATCGCAGTACAGGGCGACGAGAAGACCGCCGCCGACGGCGTGGCCTGTCACCGACCCGATGATGGGCATCGGAAACGAGAGGAAGATCTCCGGCAACGACCACCAGGACGACTCGTCCGCCTCGCCGCGGGATAGGCGGCGCAGAAAATCGAGGCTCGCCCCGGCACAGAAAACGTCGCGCAGTCCCTCGAGCAAGAGGACGCTCAAGTCCTCCTGCTGCGCGGCGGCCTGAAGGACCCGGGCCATGTCCCGGAGCAAGCCATCGCTCAGGCGGTTGCGGCCCTCGATGTCTCGGATCGCCATCCGGTAAATGCGTGGCTCGACGCACTCGAGAGCCACGCGCTCCGCTCCGGCCGCGGTGGCCATCATGGGCGGTCCTCGCGCTCCGGGAGCTTGTTGAACCAGCGAGGCGCGAGCCCGCTACTAAAGTCTCGCAGCGCATTGCGCACGACTTCAGAGGTGAGCCATCGCTCGGACACCTCGAGCGCCAGCGCCTTGCGCTCCGCGAATTGCGTGGCCTCTGCTCCCGCGAGCGACAGCTTGAACTCGGCGATCGCATCGGGAGACGCACGGAGCAGTCTGCGGACGAGGCGAGCCGTCCACGCATCTATCGGCCCCTCGGCAACCTCGTCCACTAGCCCCATCGCGTGCGCCTCGCGCGCGCCGATCGTCCGCGTGCTTAGAGTGAGGTACGCGAGCTTCGAAGGGGGCAGCCGCCGCAGCAAGAACGGCGCGATCAGCGCGGGTACCAGGCCGATGACCACCTCCGGAAGCTGGAAGGTCGCGCCCTCTGCCGAGAGGACGATATCGCACGCAGCGGCAAGCCCGACCCCACCGCCCGCCGAGCGGCCGTCCACACAAGCGATGGTCGGCTTCCCGATCCGGACGATCGCCTCCAGGCAATCCCAGAACAGACGACAGTGCTGGCGAACCGTGGTCAGATCGGTGCTCGCTGCGAGCTCCAGATCGAGCCCCAGGCAGAAGTCACCATCCACCGACCGCAGCACGATCAGGCGGCAACGCGCGTCGTCGCGCGCGACAGAGAGCGCGCGGCTCAGATCGCCCAGCGCTGAAATCGTCAGCGCGTTGCCGGGCTTCCCCGTGGAAAGGCGGAGCTCCGCGACTTCGCCGCGCGTCAGGGCCACGACACACGACGGGTCCAGCATTTGGGGCTGCGATAACTCGCGGGCAGGCACGGGGAAACGATCAGCGGCGATCACCATGGTTTCCTCAAGGCTGACGCCGCGGGCCAGCATCGGCGGCGCTGGAAGGGGTACGTTGGCAATTCGATTCGCTCGAGCGGTCGCGCTGCGTCAACAGCGCGCCAGTCGAAGTCGATGCCGTTCATGTAGAGCGCCGCGGCCACATGCAAGACGCTAGCGAGCGGCGCGCGCACGGCGTCATGACCCCGCACCTCGAACGCGAGCCCCTGCGGAAGTACGTCGCTCGGCGCGACGGCACGAGAGTCCGTACACGGCCGGTGCACGGACCAGCCTCTCGAATCCGGGATGCCCCCGGGCAGTCGGAACACGCGCACGGATGAGGATGCGTCCAGCGTCTCGTCCTCGGCCACCCAGCCACCGGCAAAGGCTGCGGCCAGCGCCTCGTCGAGCCCGGCGCCGCCGGCCGCGACTGCGGCCGCGCGAGCACCCCCTCCGCAGCTCACGACGCCGTCGCACCGTAGACCCCAACTTTGCCATAACTGGAAGAGGGCATACTGCGCTCCGCATAGGAGGACCCGATCCTTGGCGCGCGCCTCGCTCGCGTCGGAGGATGAGAGCGGATCCAGCCCGAGGCGGCGCGCCGCATGCATGGTCTCCTTCCAGGCGGCTGCGATCGCGGGTTGGGTCTGCGCTAGCTGCTCGACGGCGCGTGACTCGATGGCCCCCTCGCCCGCCGGGAAGACTGCGAAGAGCTCCGGGATTGCAGTCTGGCGTGATCGGACATCGCAGCCGTCCCCCGCGTCACCGCGCGCGATCCCTTCGAGGCGTGCGAGGAGCTCGCTGCAGTTGCAAGCGACGATCGCGAGGCGTACGCGAAAGTGACTACGAGTCGCGCGCGTCGACGCGCAAAGCGCCGCGAGGCGAGACGGATCGAGCTCGGCGAGGCGGCGAGCGTACGCGCCGGCCAGATCCCGAAGAGCGCGCTCGGACTGGGCGGAGAAGACGAAGAGCTCCGGCCGCAGCGCCCCGGGGTCGACGTACAACGCTTGCGCGGGCGCGTCCCTTCCGGGCGACGCCTGGACGATCACGTGGGCGTTGGTCCCTCCGAACCCGAATGAGCTGACCGCGCCCAGGCAAGGTCGCGGCGGCGCAGGGTCTCCCGGCTTCCGAATGGAGAACCCGTCGGCGATCTTGCCGATCCGCGGGTCGAGCTGCCGAAATCCGGGTTGCTCGGGAACGAGCCCCCGCTCAAGGGTCAGCACGATTTTCAGCAGACCTGCGATCCCCGCGGCCGCCTCAAGGTGTCCGATGTTGGCCTTGACCGAGCCGACCCCCAAACGGTTCTGCGCGGAGCGCGCCTCTCGAAAGACCTCGGCGAGCGCTTGCGCTTCGATGACATCGCCCAGCGGGGTGCCGGAACCGTGCGCCTCGACGTAGTCGATCTGGCTCGCCTCGACGCCGGCATCCGCGAGCGCCCGCCGGATCGCGCTCTGCTGGGCCAGGCCATTCGGCGCCGTGAGCCCGTTGCTCCGCCCGTTCTGGCTCAGCGCCGAGCCGCGCAGGATGCTGCGAACGCGATCGCCGCGGAAGATGGCATCGTCGAGGCGACGGAGGACCACGACGCCACAGCCTTCGCCGCGAACGTACCCGTCAGCTCTCGCGTCGAAGGTCTTGCACATGCCATCGGCGGCGAGCATGCCCGCTTCCGAGAAGGCGATCGTGCACTCGGGCGACAGGATGGCGTTGACGCCACCCACCAGCGCCAGGTCGCATTCGCCGGCCCGAAGCGCGCGGATCGCCATATGCACAGCGACGAGGCTCGACGAGCACGCCGTGTCGACCGCGACGCTCGGCCCGCGCAGATCGAAGAAGTACGAGAGGCGGTTGGCCGCGATGCTGTGCGCAACGCCGGTGCCCGCGCGTCCGGACGCCTGCGCGAGAGCCCGTCCAAAGTCGAACCCGCTAATCCCGATGAAAACGCCGGTCTGGGTTCCGGCGAGCTCGTCCAACCGAATCCCGGCGTCTTCGATCGCCTCCACAGCAACCTCGAGAAGGAGCCGCTGCTGCGGATCTGTATGAGCCGCCTCCTGCGGCGACATGTCGAAGAAGGCTGCGTCGAAATTCTCGATCCCGTCGACGAAGCCACCGAGGAAGGTACTCGGCGGCGCACCGCCCGACGAGAGCGCGTCTGCGACCGCCGCGCCCCATCGTTCCACGGGTACGCGGGAGATCGCCTGCCGCCCGCCTTCGAGCAGCGCCCAGAAGGCTGCGAGCGATGCCGCTCCCGGCAGTCGACATCCCATCCCGACCACCGCGACCGGCAGCCCGGCGGGGCGCGCGCCGGTGACCTCGGAGACGCGCCCGCGGTCCTTCGGTGTGGTCAGCGCTCGGGCGAGTGCCGCGGGGGTGGGGTGGTCGTACGCGAGCGCGGGAGACACGTCCGTGCCGAGCAGCTCGGAGAGCTCTCCGGTGAGTCCGACGACCTGGAGCGAGTCGAGGCCCAGTCGAGAGAACGTCGTGTTCGGATCGACCTCGCTCGCATCGACCCCTGTCCTAGCCGCGATCCGCCGGACGAGCTCGGACACGAGCATGGCGGGCTGGTTCGGCACCGCGGCGGCAAGCCGCGACGGCTCGACGACTGCCTCGTCGCTCCCACCCGGCTCCGGGGCCCGCCACTCGGCGATCAATGCCAAGTCACCCGACAGAAAGCGTAGGCGGCACGCACTGCGCTGAACCTTGCCACTCGTCGTGCGAGGGACCTGCGCCCGCCGCACGAGGCAGATTGCATGCAGGTTGATCCCGTGTGTTTCGACAACCGCCCGCCGGACGCATTGCAGGATTTCGGCTGCGCCCTCCGGATCCGGGGCGACTTCCATACCGTGCACGAGCACGACACGCTCGGCCTCCCCCGTTTCGACGGCGAAGGCGGCGCTGTAGGCACCGGCCAGCGCGGCGTGACTGGCTTCCGCCGCCTCCTCGAGATCGGACGGATGCAGGTTGCGCCCGCGAACGATGAGGAGGTCTTTGAGGCGTCCGGTGAGGAAAAGCTCGCCCCGAATGCACGTCCCCAGGTCTCCGGTCCGCAAGAAGGGGCCCTGCGGCGGGTCCGAGGCCGTGAAGGCTCCGAACGTACGCGCGGTGTCGCCCGGCCGTTCGAAGTACCCGTCGGAGACGCTCGGCCCGGACACCCAGACCTCCCCTATGGCCCGCTCTGGGAGCGGAACGCGAGCATCCGGCTCGACCACGATCACGTGGTGCCCGGACCATGGCTTGCCGCAGCTCACGAGCCGTGCGACGGGCGCGTCTGGGGAACTGGGATCAATCACGCGCTGATTGGCGAGCTGGGCGCGGTCCGCTTCGACGATCGTCGGACGCAGCCCATCGCGCCACTGCCCGACGCTCCGCCCCCCCGTGACGAACAAGGTGGCCTCGGCCATTCCATAGCAAGGGAAGAAGGCGCTGGGCGCAAAGCCGCTGGGCGCGAACTTCCGACTGAACGCGTCGATCGTTGCCGCGCGGACCGGCTCCGAACCGGTGAAGGCGACCCGCAAGCCCGACAGATCCAGCGTCCTCGCGAGCTCGTCGCTGACTCTCCGGAGGCAGAGGTCATAGGCGAAGTTCGGGCCTCCCGTGTGACTGGCGCGGTGGCGCGACAGCGCTGCCAGCCAACTGCCGGGCCGCTGGAGAAATGCCATCGGCGACATGAAGAGGCTCGGCACTCCGACGTACAGAGGCAACGTGACCACGGACATGAGACCCATGTCGTGGAAGACCGGCAACCATCCGACGAACCGAGTCGCGACTTCCAGCCCCCCGGTCGCGACGAGGGCGCGCGCGTTCGCAATGATGTTTCGATGGCGGACCATCACGCCCTTCGGCTGGCTTGTCGAACCGGACGTGTACTGCAGATAGGCGAGATCCTCCGGGCTAGGGGCTCTCTCCGCGCGCTCCGAGTTCGACGGCGCAAGCGAATCGGTGCCGAGCCAGGCTGTTGCGGTCGCGCCTGGAACGTCGAGTGCGCGGGAGAGGGAGGGCGCGAGGGCGGCCGTCGTCAGGCAAGCGGTCGGCCTCGCGTCCATGACGAACGACCGCGTTCGATTCACATCCGCGACCGAGCGGGGCACCATGGCGGGAACGGCGACCCAACGGGCATAGAGGCAGCCGAAGAACCCGGCTAGGAAGTCGAGGCCCGGCGGATAAAGCAGAAGCGCGCGACCGCCGGCGGCGGGCTCCACCTCGGCGAGGCGCTCGGCGACCGCGAGGGCGCGCGCGTGGAGGTCGGCGTAGGTCCAGGAGCTCGCCTCGACGCCGTTGTTCGAGAGCAACGCGTAGGCCACAGCGTCGGGCCGCTCGCGCGCCCTCGCTCGGAGGATTTCGGCGATCGTCGTGGCCCCGTTCTCGAGCGAGCCTTTCATGGCGCACCCATCTCGTGCGCACCGACCGTGCTAGATTCGAGTGAATGATGGCGAAGCGTCAGTTGAACTGCGCCGCCGTCGCGCTGATCGCGGCGTGTGCTTGCGACGCTCGAGCGGGCCGCGGCGAGCCGCTGCATATGCCGAATGGCGTGCGGGCGAACGACATCCTTCAACCGCTCAGAGGCCCTTACCGCCCGGCTGCAGCCCCGCACGCCGAACCAGTAGCAGTCCGTGACCTGCCGACATTCCCCGACCCGGTGCGTGACGTCGTCGGCACGAGCTACTACGTCGGCAACTCGCACGATAAGGTTGATCCGGACCTCAAGGCCGAGAACGAGCGTCTGCAGATGCCTCTCGCCGCCTTCGGGCGGGTGCTCATGAACCTGACGGACGAGTATCTGCGGGCGCCGTCGGACGGCGCGCCCCTCGCGACCGCCGCCGTTCACGGCATGGCGCGGTGGGCCGACTCGGGCGCAATGCTCGGCCGAGTCAACCGGCAAGGGTACTACCACCTCACGTGGGCGCTTGGTGCCTTCGCGCTCGATTACCTGAAAATCCGCGAGGACCGGAGCCTCGATCCAGCGGAGAAGGTGCGTGTCGAGCGATGGCTCCGCCGGCTCGCCGCGGAGGTCATGGCCTATTTCGACATGGCGCCCAACGCGGGGGACCGACTGAACAACCACGGCTACTGGGCGGCCATGGCCGTGGCGGCCGCCGGCGTCGCCACGAACGACAAGACGCTCTTCGACTGGGGCATCGGCCACTATTCTCTCTTTCTCCGCACCGTGTCTCGAGACGGGAGCTTGCCGCTCGAGCTCGAGCGGCGCAGCCGCGCCCTCCACTATCATCTGTTCGCCCTGGCGCCGCTTGTCATGCTGGCGGAGCTGGCGCAGGCTAACGGGATCGACCTCTACGCCGCAGGAGACCGCGCGCTCGAGCGCCTCGCGGGTCGCTGCCTCGATGGCCTGGCCGCCCCGGCCGCCTTCGCGAAGGTCGCGGGGGCTCCGCAGGTGCCGATGGACAGCTCGGACCTGGCGTGGATCGAGCCTTACCACGCCCGGTTCCCGGCGGCTGACGTGAGTCGCTGGTTGCGTTTGCGACCGCTCGTATCTCCGCTCCTCGGGGGAGATCTCACCCTCGCGTTTGCGGCCGCCGAGGCGCCGACCCGGTAGGGGCGCTTGGGGGAGCCAGGCTCGCTGCGGGACGGCCGGCCGAGCGTACGGGACTTCGCTGTCGAACTGGTTCTCGTCGTTGTGTTGCCCGATGCTCGACCCGTAGGCGGCGAGCTGCTTCGGAACCACGAAATCGCCCACGGCCCTGAACGCGCTCGGCTCGAGCTGGTCGTCGAAGACTCGGATGTTCGCCATGTTCAGTCCCCATCCCTCGCAACGCCTGCGGATCCACCCCCCATCGCTCGCGGCGGACCCTCCGCAGCGCGCCCGCGGTCCTTTCGCCCGTCGAGCGCCATCGACGCGCGCGCCTCTACGAGGCAGGCGATCCGAAAGGCATCCACGAAATAATGAAATGCGACGAAGCGAAGCCTCCGCCAGCCGCGCAACCGCTCAACCTCCGGAATGTGGAACCCCGGGGGGAAATTGCCGAACCCGCGCGGCAAGAGGTGGCGCCACTCGAAAGTGGACGCGGCCTTCCCGTGCGTGATCCTCCGAATCTTGACGAGGAGCTGGCGGAGCGTGGCCCGTGTTGGGTGCGAAATGAGCGCCTCCGGCGCGTAGTGGATACGGTACCCAGCCGCATACGCCGCCTGACCGAACGTCCGATCACCCCCCGACCGGAGGCGCTCGTCGAATCCGTTCAGGCTTTCGAGCACGGAGCGGTACACAAAGAGGTTTGCGGTCGCCGCGAAGTGCACGCGGTTCACGTAGTACTCCTGCTTGAGATGAAAGTTCGCATCGTAAAGTTCGAGGTTCGAGCTCGGGTCGGTGAACACCATTCGTACGCCGCCGCCGACCAGCTCCGCGCCGCTCCGGACCAGGGCGTTCACCCCGGCGAGTAACCAATCGGGATCGGGGGTGCAGTCATCGTCAGTGAAGGCGATGACCTCGCTTCTCAAGAGCCGCATCGCGGCGTTTCGCGCCGCATACGAACCGCCGTTGGCCTTCCTCAGCAGAACGACATCGGGGAACCCGGCGACCACGGCTGCCGTGCCGTCCGTCGAGCCGTCGTCGACGACGACAACGCGCCGGATATGCTTTGGATACGTTTGGCGCTCCAGCGCCCGGAGTAGCCCTCCGATGCTGCGCTCGGCATTGAAGCACGGGATGACGACGTCCACCGTCGGCAGATCCCTGTTCACCGCGGCTAGCTCGCGGGTCCGGTCGGTCTGGATCGTCATGCGCTGCCCCCAACACGGTGTGGTGCATGTGCCCCCTCGGCCGGATCCGGCGCGGACTGGCCGACTTGCTCGCGGTACCTCTCGAGCATTCGGGCGCGAAGCGCTTCCGTCATCGCGTGGGCGTCCCGCGGGCGCACGCCGGCGAGCGGCACGGGCGTCTCGAAGCTCATGACGACGTCAACGCGCGCCGGGCCCGTGCGATACTCGAACGAGTATTCCGTGCCGGAGAGGACGATCGGCACGACGGTGGCTCCCGCTTGGATTGCGAGCCGCATGCACGACGGCCCAAAGCTCTCCATGAGCACGCTCCGATCTGAGTGCATGCCTCCCTCCGGGAAGAACGCGAGACGCCCGCCGGCCTGCAGCGCGACGCGGGCCCGCTGGAACTCTCGCGCGGTCGCCCGGGCGCTCGTCTTGTCGTGATAGAAAAACAGCTCGAACGCGTCGCAGAACCCCCGCAGCGTTCCAAGGCCCTCTTTGAAGACGTGGGCTTCGTCGGACGCGAACATCTGAAACGTGACCGGAACGTGAGCCAGCAGCAAGTAAGCATCCAGGCGACTGTTGTGGTTCGCCATGAACACGATCGGCCCCTCCGGCAAGCGCTCGATGTTCTCGAGCCCCCGCACCGCGACTCGGCAGCCGTGGGCGGCAAGAATGAGGCGCGAAAGCGCCCTCGGCGTGTGAAAGCGGACGTGCCGCGCGTGGACAGGCCAGACGCGCCTGACGGCACGGTAATAGAGCGCCGTAGCCCTCAAAACCGGGTTGAAGAGATAGAGCTTGCGCCTGAAGCGCAAGCGTCGGGCCTTTCCCCTGCGACTGGACACTTGCTCGGCCACCGCTTCCATCATGCCGCCCGCGCCCCCGCACCGCTCGAGGCGCAAGCCGCACGTATGGCCTCGATCGCGGACTGCACGACGGAGTCGCCGACATGTTCGCCGACGGGCAACGCGACGTGCCCTTCGAGGAGGCGCCGGGTTCGCGGGAGGCTCTGCCCGCCCGCTTCGATGCGAGCTACAAGCTCAAGCGATTGCGGGTACAGCTTTCGCGTCGGAACCCCGCGCGCCTTCAGCGCGGCCGCGACTCCCTGGACGTCCTCTGCGATCAGCACCACATTCCGGTAGGAGGAGCGGACCCCTGGGCAGGGTTCGAGCAGGGAGACCCCAGCGACGCCGCTCAGCCCCGAAAGGTACGTCGCCCGCTGAAGGGTCCGGCGGGTGATCGCTTGACCAAGCCCCGCCAGCTTCGCGCGCAGGACGGGTAGACTCAGGGGAGACAACCGGCTCGGAACCCGCCCTTGCGGGGTCATCGCGGCGTCCCAGGCCGGCTCCGCCATGCGGCACACCTCCTCGTGGACGCGCCTCAACGCGGTCACGATCATGCCGCCATCGCCGGGTGCTCCCACCAGCTTCGTGGCGTGAAAGCTAAAACAGCCTGCGGCACCCCATGTCCCGGCGTACCGTCCGTACTGGGTCGCTCCAACCGCCTGGCACGCGTCCTCGACGACCGGAACCCCCGAGGCGGCCGCAAGCTGCGTGATGCGCTTCACGTCGGCCATGCCGCCGTACATGTGAACGGGGACGATCGCTGCGGTGCGCGACGTGATGCAATGCGCGGCGCTGTCCGGATCCATCATGCCGCTCGCATCGTCGACGTCGGCGAAAACGCAGTCGGCTCCGGTCTCCCGGATGCTCGTGATGGTGGAGACGAACGTGTTGGCAACGGTGATCACCTCGCTGCCAGGTCCCACACCGACTGCCCTGAGGGCGAAGTACAGAGCGGACGTCCCTGAGTTCACGGCGCGCGCGAGACCGGCGTCGAAGCAGCGCGCAAACTCCGCCTCGAATGCACGGACGTTCGCCAGGTGAGCGTTTGCGTCTCGGGTCATGAGCACCGCGGCCAACGACCTCAGAACGGCCAGCCGACCGCGCAGCGAGGGCACGGTCGTGTCGTAAAACGGGATGCCAGCGACCATCGTCATCGCACCGAGACGGTGGTCGCGTCGCCGCGGCTCGGGCGGGACGGGTCGTTCATCTTCAGATGGGACGTGCAGCGCGTACAATGCCCGGTATTCGCCCGCTCGTGGTTCAGCACCTCGTAATAGGCTTCCGCGTCGCCCAGGACGTCGAGACCGGCCTGCGCCAAGTTCGCGACCGGCCCGTATTCTTTGCAGGTGAAGAAGTTCAGGTCACAGTCAATGAACGCGTGCCGCTGCGGCGTGAGGCATCCCACGTCCCGGCGCCATTCGGGGTCGAGTGACGCAAGCGCTTCTTCCACCTCGGCGCGGCGGCGATCCCGCGGTCGTGGCCAGTTGGCCAGGACGGTGCGCAGCTGGGTTCGGATGACCTCGATCTGCTCGTCGGTGAATGAAAAGTCGTCCGCGCGGATCGTGTGCGTCAGATTGTTCGTATAGTAGGGATTGTTCTCGATCATCTTCGCCGTGATGACGTATCCCCTCGAGTGGACATAATCAAACGTCCGCGCAACCTCGGTGTAGTTCATTGGCGTGATGGTGTATTTTACATGGATGGAGAGGGCCGGATACCGCGTTCGGAGCGCATCGAGGTTCTCCATGGTCCGCTGGAACGCTCCGGCGACCCCCCTCTGTATATCGTGCATCTCGATCCCGTCGACGCTCGTGAACAGGCCTAGTTTGCTCCAGTCGCGCACCGTGTCGAACACCCGAATCATCCGTCCGAGGGCCGTCGTATTCGACGAGAAGTGGACTTTGAGCTCCGGCTTCCTGGTCTGTAGGGCCGTGTACAGCTCCTCGACCTCCGGAAAAAGGAAGGGCTCACCGCCCGTGCACGTCAGCGACGCGAGGCTCGCTGCGAACACCGGGTGGTCGAGCAGCTGCAGCACGGCGTCCACCGATAGCGGGAGGTTCTTGATGCGCCGGTTTCGCTTGCCGAAATCGCACATCCAGCAGTCTAGGTTGCAGCTCTCGGTTAGCATCAGCGTGAGGCGCTGAATCCCGGGCACCGCCCGATCACCCTCTCCCGCAACTCGCCGGACCAGATAACGCCTTCTCTCGTTCATTCTACGGCCCTCCTTCTGCTTCTTCCGATCCGTGGCGGCTCAACCATTGCGCAAGCGAGCACACGTAAGGCTGGGAGAGCAGGGTGCGGTGAGCACACTCGAGCTCAAGGCTCTGGACCTCGGCGATGTGCGCCTCCCACCCGAGGAGCGGATCGCCCCCCTCGCGGGTCGGCTCACGCGACGCCCTGACCACGAGCGCGCTCCGCCCGTAGCGGCCGGGCCGGTATTCCATTCCCGCCCGGTGCATCGCCGAGTAAACGGCGAACGAACGCTCGAGCGCGTCGGCCGCTCCCCCAGCGGGCAACAGCCCGGTCCGCACTGCGGCGCGCGCTAGCTCCTCGAACCAATGCGCTCGATCGATGCCTGCCATACGCGAGACGAACGCGTCCACCGAGGGCGATCCCTCGACTTCGATCCCTTCAGCAAGCCGATCGCCGCCGACCGCGTGAGAGAACGCGACGAACAGATGGGCCGGGCTCAAATCACGGGGACGCCTGTCGGGCGCCGCGCAATCCAGGAGGGCGAGGAGGGCTGGAGGAGACCCCGCCGCCTCCAGTCGGCACGCCATCTCGAAGGCGATCCAGCCACCCGCGGAGAACCCGACCAGTCGGAGGGGAGCGCCCGACGGTTCGGACTCGAGCGCGCGCAGGTATTCATCCGCGAACGCGCTGACGGACGCTAGCGGCGGCTGCCCCGAATCGATGCCAGCGGCTTGCATGCCGTAGATGGAAGCCCCGGTGTCGAGACGGTGAACCAGTTCTCGAAAAGGCAACAGCGTTCCATCCGCGCCGTGCACCAGGACCCACGCGCCAGGCGCGCTCCCGCGCCGGAGCCGGACCAACGGCCCGGCGCGTCGATGACCGCCAGTCCGGAGTGCTCGGGCCGCACTGGCTACAGTCGGCGCCTCGAGGAACGTCGAGAGCGGGAAGTGGCCGAACTCTCGCCGGATGGCGTCGACGAGCACCACCGCCCGGAGCGAGTGACCGCCGAGCGCAAAGAAGTCGTCGTGAACCCCGACGGCTGGCGCGCCGAGGACCTCGGCCCAGAGCTGGGCCAGCCCGAACTCGAGATCGTCCCGAGGAGGGACCGTGGCGGTCGGCTCGGCGGACGCCTCGGGCAGCGGCAGCGCGCCACGGTCGATCTTGCCGTTGGGGCTCGTGGGCCACCGGTCCACCGACACGATGGCCGACGGCACCATGAACGCGGGAAGCTTCGCCCGGAGCAGGTCCCAAAGGGACTGCACCGGCGCCTGGGACTCCGCGGGGCGAACGTATGCGACGATCCGGCCGTCTCCTGAGGGGGTGGAGCGGACGACCACGACCGCCTCCCGCACAAGAGGATTGGTTCGCAGGACCTCTTCGATCTCACGCGGCTCGATGCGGTACCCGCGAAGCTTCACTTGATCGTCCGAGCGGCCCCGGAACTCGAAGTCGCCATCCTCGAGCAGCCGGGCTCGGTCGCCCGTCCAGTAGGTCCGCGACCCAGGAGGCCCCTCGATGTCCGGCCGGAAGCGTTCCGCGGTCGCTGCCGGATCCCCGACGTACCCCCGCGCGAGCCCGACGCCCGAGATCACCAGGTGCCCCTCCACCCCCGCCGGAGTCGGCCGCCAGAGGGAATCGACGACTGCCATCGCCGTGCGCGCGATCGGTCGCCCGATGCGCTGTGGTCGCGCAGGATCGACGATCGGTCCGACGCTCGCACAGACGCTCACCTCGCTCGGTCCGTAAGCGTTCAGGAACCGCCGCGACCCCACCCACGCTCCGGCCACCGCGGGTGCGCAAGCCTCGCCCGCCACGACTAGGGTCTCGAGCGCCAACAGTGGCCGGACCGGCGTGACCGCGAGGGCCGAAGGCGGAAGCGTAACCACCGTCACTTGCTCGCGCTCGATTCTCTCGATCAGCCCTTCCCCCGGAAGGCGCGCCTTGCCCTGCTCGAGGACGAGACACCCGCCTGCGAGCAGCGTGACGAAGATCTCCGACACTGACGCATCGAAGCCGAGCGACGCGAACTGAAGCACCCGAGAGCGCTCGTCGACGTCGAAGGCGCGCGCCTGAGCGAAGGCCAGGTTCGCCAGACCCGCGTGCGTGACTTCGATCCCCTTGGGACGCCCGGTGGTCCCCGAGGTGAAGATGACGTAGGCCACGTTGCCCGGTGCCGGGTCGGCGAATCGGCGCTGAGGCAGCGACGGCAGCGAGACCACGCGCTCGAGCGCCAAGACGTGCGCGACGCCCGGCGGGACGAACCGGCGGCAATCCGCACTGGCTATGGCGGTGTGCACTCCCGAGCGCTCCGCCATATAGCCAAGCCGGTCCAGCGGATACGCTGGGTCGAGCGGAACGTAGGCGCCGCCCGCCTCCATGATCCCGAGGATGGCGACGATGGCCTCGGGCGACGGGTCGGCGCACAGCGCGACCTTGGACTCGGGGCCGACCCCCAGCTCGCGAAGCGCTGCAGCGCAGGCCGAGACCGCGCGGCCGAGCGCGCCATAGGTCACGTGCGCTCCCCGGAAGGTCAGCGCTACGGCATCCGGCCGAGCGCGGGCGCGGCGCGCAATGGCTCGGTGGACGGGGAGCTCTGGCGAGAGCGCCGGCTCCACGAGCGGAGTCTCGGCCCGGGATCGTCGCGTCACGAACCCGTCCAGTCGCGCCAGCGAAGTTTCCGCCCCGCTGCGGCTCAGGGAGCCGATAAGTCCCACGTAGTCACCGGCCATGCGCGCAACGACACGGTCGTCCAGCCTGCCCGGGTCGTAGTCGAACGCCCCGACGATATCGCCCGCGCTACTTTGGATCCGACAGGTGAGGGCGAAACGCGCCTCGAACGGTCGCGAGTCCATCGGCTCGAACGAAAGGTCCGGAAGGACCTCGGCGGGCCGCCGCGCGTGATCGACCAAGAAGAGTGCATCGACGAGTGGCACGCGCTTCCCGCTGCGCGGGATAGGCAGGCCCCGCACGATGCGATCGAACGGCAGATCCGCGTGCGCGACCGCCTCGTTCAGGCGCGTGCGGACGTGCCGAACCAGCTCGGAGAAGGTCGACGTGGCGGTGACCCGAGCGCGCACAGGGACCAAGTTCGCGACGAGGCCAACGACGCCCTGCAGCTCTGGGCGCTCTCGGCACGCGACCATCGAAGCGGCGATTACGTCGTCGCTCCCTGTGTATCGCTGAAGCAGCACGACGAACGCGGCGAAGAGAACGGTGAACGGGCTCGTGGCCTCGGCGCGCGCCAGCTCTCGGACGAATTTCGCTCCGTCCGCGTCGACCTGATAGCTCGCTGAACGAACCGGCGTCGCCTGGGGCTTCGGCGAACCGTCGCGCCCCGGCAGCTCGAGGGACACCGGCGCGCCCTCGAGTCTTCCCTTCCAGAACGCCTCCAGCTCCTGGAAGGCGGCCTCGCCGTCCGCGGAGCGCTGCCACCGGGCGAAGTCCGAGTACTGAATGGGGAGCGGCGGCAAGGCAACCGTGTTGCGCCGGGCGAGCTCGCGGTAGGCAGCAACGAGCTCGTTGAAAATCAGGTCGACGGACCAGCCGTCGCAGACGAGGTGGTGAAGCGTGAGCAGTAGCACCGCGCTGCGGTCGGTCAGCCGAACGAGGCGCGCTCGCACGAGCGGAGCAAGGGCCAAGTCAAACGGCGTCGACGCTTCCTCCCTCGCTCGCTCCTCCAGCCATCGCCGGCGATCCGGCTCGGCGATCTCTCGGATGTCGTCGATGGCGATCGGAACCGTGACCTCGACGCTCGGGACCAGGGCGCCGTCGACAACAGCGGAGCGCAAGGATTGGTGGCGTGCGACAAGGGCCCGGAACGCATCCGTGAGCACCATCACGTCGAGCTCGCCGTTCATCGCGACGGCGGTCGGGATCAGGTACCGGGACCCGCCCTCAAGCCTGCAGAGGAAGAGCATGCTCTCCTGTTGGAGGGACAGCGGGTGGATCGGCGCTGGGCCGGAGGCGGAGATCGGCGGCCAGCCACCCGAGCCGCCGCGCCGCTCTTCGAGGCGCTTCGCGAGCGCCTCGACCGACGGACCGTCCAAGAAGTCACGCAACGAAATGTCCACCCCTTCCCGCTCACGCAGCCGCGACAACATCCGAATCGCCAAAAGCGAGTGACCGCCCAGCGAGAAGAAGTCGTCGGTGGCGCCGACGCACTCGACGCCGAGGACCTCCGCCCACAGCGAGGCCACGGAGTGCTCCGCCGACGTGCGCGGCGAAACCCGCACGGCCGCTCCCGCCCGCACCGATCCGCCAAACCTTCGAACGGCGGCGCGGTCGACCTTGCCGTTCGCGTTGAGCGGAAGGGCGGGGACGATGTCGATGCGTGAGGGACACATGTACCCGGGCAGCCGGGCCCGCAGGAACGCCATGAGCACGGCAGGCTCGAGAGCGGCTGCCTCGCAAGCGGCCACGCACGCGTAGAGGGACGCCTCCCCGTCGGTTCCAAGCACGATGGCGCAGGCGTCCTCCACCCGTGGCTGAGCGCGGAGAGCGACTTCGATCTCGGACAGTTCAATGCGATGACCGCGCACCTTGACCTGGTGATCGCGCCGGCCCAAGAAATCGAGCTCCCCGCGGGGCGCCCATCGGGCGATGTCGCCGGTTCGGTACATCCGCTCGCCGCGCCCGGCGAATGGGTTCGGCAGGAAGCGATCGGCGGTGAGATCGGGTCGCCGCCAGTAACCCCGCGCGAGCCCCGCGCCCGCGATGTAGAGCTCGCCGGCGACTCCGACCGGCGACCGCGCTCCGTCCGGGTCGAGCACGAACGTATCGGTCCCGGCGATCGGCCGCCCAATCGTGGCCGGCCCTCCGCGGCGCCGAACCGCACAGGTGGAGTACGTAGTGCACTCGGACGGACCGTAGAGGTCGCGCACGATGGCGTCTGGCACGCGCTCGAGGATCCGGTCGACCAGGGCCGGCGCGAGCGGCTCCCCGGCGAGATTGATCGCGAGGAGCGAGGCCGGTAATTCCCCCCGGCGCTCCAGCTCGCCAACGGCCGAAGGCACCGTATTCAGTAGCGTCGCGTGGTGCGCCTCGCGGAGGTCTGCCAGATGGAGCGCGTCCTCGGCGACGACGACCCGCCCGCCCGCGCATAAGGGGAGGAAAATTTCGAAGACGGACAGGTCGAAACAGAGCGAGGTGGTGAGCAGAACAGCCTGGCGCTCGGCGGCGCCGAACGTGCGCTCCGCCCAACGCAGAAAGGCGACGACGCCGCCGTGAGTCAAGGCAACGCCCTTCGGGACGCCGGTCGACCCCGAGGTGAAGAGAACGTAGGCGAGCTGCCCGGGCCGCGCGGGCAGCACCGCCACAGGACAGCGTCCGCCCCAGTTCGGGCCCGACAACGCGTGCTGGAGGTCGTCACCGTCGTCAACGCACACGACGGGCACGCCCTCCGGTGCGTCGGAGACCGCCTCCAACCTCAGGGCAGAGGAGACGAGGATCATGGCCGGCGCCGCCTCCCGGAGGACAAGGCGCCGACGCTCCGCGGGATACCGCGGGTCGATGGCGACGTAGGCGCCACCGGCGACGATCGTCGCGAGCGGGGCGACCACCGCGTCGAGGCTCCTCGTCACGAGCACGACAACCCGTCCCTCGGCGGCGAGACCGAGCGCGCGCAGACGCGAGGCGATCGCGCGGACCCGGCGGCCGAGCGCGCCGAACGACACCTGGCCGCCGGACCACGACACAGCGATGGCGTCGGGTGTCCGGCGCACCTGTTCCCAAAAGAGGTGATCGATCCCGGCACGGACGGGTTCGCGGTCCGTCCGACTCCACCGGTCCACGGCGCGCCCCTCTGCAACGGTCGGGACGGTGAGCTTAGAGAGCGGCCGTCCTGAGTCCGCAACCATCTGCCGGAGCAAGCGCGCGTACCGCGCCGCGAACCTGCGAGCGGTCACCGGAGCGACGCAGTCGACCCGGTGCTCGAGGACCCCCCGCATTGGCTTGCCGGGCCCGGCGTCCTCGATCGTCAGCATGAGATCCACCTTGACGGGACGGTCCTCAAGCTCAAACGCATCGACGCGAAGGTCACCGAACGCCGGCCCATCCAATGCGCTCAGCAGGTTGAACATGACCTGGAAGAGCGGCGCGCGGTCCGCGGTGCGATCGGGGCGCAACGCGTCGACGACTTGCTCGAACGGCACTTCCTGATTCGCAAGCGCCTCCAGCACGAGCTCGCGCACGCGGTCGATAAGGTCGATGGCACACGGGTCGCCTGCCAGGTTCGCTCGCAACACGACCGTGTTGACAAAGCACCCCACGAGCGGCTCGATCTCCGGCCGGGTACGCCCGGCTAGCGGCACGCCAATGGGCAGGTCATCGAGCCCGACGTGTGCCCGCAGGCAAGCGGCAAAGCACGCGAAGGTCACCATGAAGGGCGTCACCGCCCGGCTCTGGGCGAGCGTGCGAATCCTCTCGGCGAGGTCGAGGTCGATGCTGAAGTTCCGGACCCGACCCCGATCGCTCGGCGCCGCCGGTCGGGCGCGGTCCTGCGCGAGGTCGACGCGCTCGGAGACGCCCTCAAGCTTGCGGACCCAGTACGCGAGCTGACCGTGGCGGGTGCTCGGGTCCTCGGATCGCTGCGCACCTGCGTGTTCGATGAAGTGCTTCGGCAGCCGCGGCAGAAGCGTGTCGAGGTCTCCCCACCCGTTCCGTGCTGCGGCGTAGAGCGCCGCGAGTTCGCGGATTAGGATGTGCAATGACCAGCCGTCGGCGACGGCGTGGTGCATCGTCAGGACTAGGCAGTGCTCTTCGTCCGCTATGCGGACGAGCAGACGCCGGAAGAGCGGCCCCAGCGCCAAGTCGAATGGGCGGTGCAGCTCGTCCGCGACGAGCCGCTTGCACGCCCGCTCGCGAGCCGCCAAGGGCTCGGTGCGCAGGTCGATCCGCTCGAGGCGCGCGGGCGGGACGCCGTCCAGCGTCTGGAAAGGCTCGTCGCCCTCCTGCGCGAACCGGACGGCGAGGATGGGATGCCGGCGGACGATCGCATCGAGGGCGCTCTCGAGGGCGTCCACGCTGAGGGGCCCGCGGATCCGGCTGGCTGCGCCGAGGTTATAGGCCGCGCCGGCTCCCAACCGATCCAGGTAGAGGAGGCGCTCCTGCGCGAACGACAGAGGGCCTTTTCTCGGCGCCTTTGTCTTCGCGTCCGCCGCGGCGACGTCAGTGTCGTCGAGGTAGTCGAGGAGTTCGCTGCGCCGCCGCGCGAGCTCCTCGCGCGTCGCCGAGTCGATACCGCCGACGGGGGCATTGCACCGAATGCGGTCACCGACCCGAGCGAGGACGACCCCCGCCGCGCGCAGGCGGGCCACGAGCAGGTGAAGGTCCTCCCGTTCACCCGGGGGACGCCACGCCCGCTCCCAATCCAGGTGGACGGCGCTCACAGATCGAACTCCTCGCGCTCGATCGGTGCGTCGCCGGCGAGCCGCGTCAGCGCCTCAGCGAGCGCCCCCAGAACGGGGTGCTCGAAGACGAGACGGACAGGAACCTCGCGCCCTAGGGCCGCCCCAAGACGCGCGACGACCTGCGTCGCAGCGAGCGAGTGACCGCCGAGGGCGAAGAAGCTGTCGCCCGACACGATCCCGCGGCGCCCGAGCACTTCCCCCCAGGTCGCGGCGATGAGCGCCTCCATCGGCGTCCGAGGCGCCTCGCCCGTCGGAGCGGCAGCCCGAGAGGTCTCCTCGTCGATCCAGCGCCTCAGTGCTTCGCGATCCAGCTTGCCGTTGGGCACAGTCGGCAGGCAATCCAGAACCAGAATGCGGGCCGGGAGCATGTAGTCGGGTAGCAAGGGTCTCAGGTGCTCTGCGAGCTCGGAAGGCGACGGCGGCCGCACACTTCGCGACGCGACCACCGCCACGAGTTGAAGGGAGCCCGTGGGATCCGGCCGCTCGACTACCGCAACTTCACGCACGCCAGCGTGCCTCGCGAGAACCGCCTCGACCTCTCCGGTCTCCACGCGGAAGCCCCGGATCTTGACCTGACGATCGCTCCTCCCGAGGTAGTCGAGGCGTCCGTCGTCGCGCCAGCGTACGACGTCCCCCGTGCGGTACACGCGGGTCCCGGGGTCGCCGAATGGATTCGGAACGAAGCGCTCCGCAGTCATCGCCGGCTGTCCGACGTACCCGCGTGAGGGCGTCTCGTTTGCGGCCCAGAGCTCGCCGTGAATACGCGCGGGCAGAACCTCGCCCCAGCGATCCAGCACGAAGGCACTGCACGTCGGCAATGGGGCACCGATCGGCGGAAGGTCCTCCCAGAGCTCGGGGTCGGCCGGCAAGAGATCATCGGTGACGACCTGCGCCTCGGTCGGCCCGTAGACATTTCGTAAAGTCGCGGCGGGCTGCGCGCGAAACCAGGTCCTCATTGCGGGCGTCACCTGAAGCTGCTCGCCGGTCGCGATGAGCTCGACAAAGGCGTACTCGCGCGGGGCGACCGGCACCTGGACGAGCTGCTTCCACCAGGTCGCGGAGAGAATGGCCTTTTCGATTCGCCGCGCGACGAGAAACCTCGCAAGCGCCGGAACATCGCGGCGCACGTCCCGCGGGATCAGCGTAACTGAGCCGCCGACCGACCAGGTTGGGAACGTCTCCTCGAGGCTGACGTCGAATCCGAGCGGAGCAAATTGAGCGGTCTCGCGCTCCGGCCGCCGCACGTAGCGAGCGACCATGTCCTCCACGATTCCGTGCGTGAGGCCCACGCCCTTGGGAGTTCCGGTCGAGCCCGACGTGTGAAGGACGCAAAACAGTCGCTCACGAGCGATCGGCCGCGACGGGCGCCGCGCCGCGTCTCCCCGGCACACCTCCTCCGCGACGAGGACGGACCCCTCATAGCCGGGGACGCCCCCCGTCAGATCGCTGTCGGCGATCAGCGTGTGCAGCCGCACCCCGCGGGCGACCGCGGCTCGCCGCAGCGGCGGATGCTCCGGATCGAGCGGCACGTACGCATAGCCGGCCTTGAGCACGCCCAGAACGCAGGCCCACATGGCGAACGACGGCACGCAGAGGATGCCAACGTGCGCCTCGCACTCGCCGTGCATTTCGCGGAGCCGATGCGCGATGGCGTCGGCGACCCGATCAAGGGCGCGGTAGGTGAACTGCCCCTCCAGCGAACGGATCGCCACGCGGTCGGGCGTGCGACGCGCCTGCGCTTGCACGGCGGCGTGCAGCCGGATGCCCGGATCGGGCAGGCGAGGTCCGCGCGAGTGACGGAGAATCTGCGCGCGCTCATCGTCGGGCAGCCACGCGAGCGTCCGCACGCTACTCGCCGGTCGGGCGGCGGCGGCGCCGAGGAGAGTCACCCACCGACGGTACAGGCGCTCGATCGTCTCGGGATTGAAGAGCTCTGGTGAGTAGTAGATGGCGCCGCGGAGGACACCGTCCACCTCCCACACGTGGAGCTCCAGATCGAAGCGGCACGTTCGCTGGTACGGGTCCGCTGAGACCGCGACGCCGGGAATCGTGAAAGGCTCTACTAGCCCGCTCTGGACCGCAAGCAGGACCTGGAAAATCGGGTTGTGCCCCAGGCTGCGGTCTGGGCGGACGGCTTCGGCGATCTTGTCGAACGGCAGATCCTGGTGCGCAAGCGCGCCTTCGACGACGGCCCCCGCGCGTCCGACCAGCTCCCGGAACGTGCACTGCCCGTCGACGCGAATGCGAAGGGGCACCGTGTTGACGAAGAAGCCGATGAGCGGCTCGAGTTCGCTGCGAGTCCGGCCGGCGACCGGACAACCGATGACGATGTCGTCACTGCCACCGCATCGGGCGAGTAACAATGCGAGTACGGCGCCCAGTCCGGCGAGCAGGCCGGTGCCTGCTTCACGGCACACTCCCTTTATCCGACGGAGGGTCTCGCCGCCGACCTCGATCGGAAGGAGCGCCGCCCTGCCGGTGCGCGTTCCCGCGCGCGGGCGGTCGAACGGAAGCTCGATCGGCGGCGCTGGGTTCGCCAGCTGCGCCTTCCAGTAGCGCACGAGCGCGTCGAGCCGGTCGCCGCTCACGAATCGCTCCTGCCACTCGGCGAAGTCACCATACTGTACGGGCAGCGCCGGCAGGACCGCGTCGACACCCGCGCACCGCGCCGTGTAAATCGCTCCGAGCTCCGAGACCAGAACCCGCGCGGACCACCCATCGAACGCGATGTGGTGAACAACCAAGATCAGGACGTGCTGCTCCGGATGGCATCGGACGAGGGTTGCCCGGAGCGGGGGTGGGCTCGTCAGGTCGATGGGCTGCCGAGCCTCCTCCTCCCTGACCGACTGCAGAGCTTTCGACGCGTCCTCGGGACCCAGCGGACCAAGGTCTACCTGGCGGAGCTTCAACTCGACATCCCGTTCCACGTCCACGGTCGGCAGCCCGTTGGCGGACCCGATTCGCGTGCGGAGCACCTCGTGGCGACCGACGATCCGTTCGAGCGAATACCGGAGAGCGGCCACATCCACCGAGCCCTCGAGGCGCACCGAGAGAACGATATTGTATGCGCAGCTCTGAGGCTCGAGCTCGGTGAGAAACCACAACCGGGTCTGCGCTAGCGAAAGGACAGGCCTGGCCTCGGAACGGCGAGGAATGCCCGCTTCGCCCGCACCACGCCACCCCTCCTCCTCCAGCAACACCGCGAGAAGTTCCGATGATAACGTGGCGTCGATATCGATGGCTTCGGTGTTCAGCCCGCTCATGAGGTTCCCCAATGCAGCCGCTCAGCGCGTCTGCCGTATGGTCACGTCCACCCGTACTCGCGCCGGTAATCCTGAATCTCCCGGAGCACAAGCAATCCTCGCCCTCCGTACGCCGCCCGGAACAGCGGGTGAGAGGACGCGAACTCGTAGTTGCGCGCGTCGATGGAGTCGACCCGTGCCCGTTCGAGATCCTCGTACTCCGCAACGCCAATGGTCACGCGAGTTTGGAGCTGCTCCTCAAGCTTTAGCGAGGCAATTCGCCGGAGTGCGTTCGACCCGACAATCCCATGGTAGAATTCGCCTTGGCACCCGGAACCGTAGGCAAAAATCGAGACACGGTCGCCAGGGGACGGCGGATCAGCGGCGCTCAGCAATCCCAGGAGGGACACAAATGTCGAGGCGCCGTACTGGCTGCCGATCTCCTTGGCGAGCCGAAGCCCGGGTTCGACCCTTGCCCGGAAGGACGCTTCGGCATCCTTGGCATCGAGTCCACGCAACCCCGCAAGACACGTATGCGCTTTCGCCGCCATGGCCGGAAACGGCGCATGGTAAATGTGCCTTTCAAACCCCGAAGGAAAGGCAACGCTGCCGGGTGACTGCTCGTACTCGCCGTAGGCACCCTCAAGGGCGTCCAAGTAGGAGCAGAGGCTGAGCTGGCTGTTGCCCACCTCGACGCGCGCCGTCGGCCGAAACGTGTCGGCGACCTCTCGCGTCCAGTGACCGCTCGTGCGCGGATCGACCTCCATGACGCCCGGCTCCGCCCCGACGATGACCGCAACCGCACAGCCGCCGCAGATGAATTCCGCACCATCACCGACGTGATTGCGACTGCAGTCGGCGCTGACGACCAGGGCCTTCTTGCCCGTAGCGGCCACGGCGAGGAGGGCCAGCATAAGCGCCCCCGTGCCCCCATAGCAGGCGTGTTTGACCTCGAGCGTGCGACACGCCGCCGGCAACTTGCAGAATCGATGCACCCACGTCGCCACCGGCTTCCCAAAATCCACCGCCGATTCCGTGCCCACGATAAGCAGGCCGATCTGCTCACGGTCCGAATCCCGGGAGAACAGTTGGGAGGCCGCGTTCACCGAGAGCGTGACCGCGTCCTCCCAATCTGGATATACCGAACGGCGCTCGCACATGAGCTTCGTACGCGGGTAATTCGGGTCGCGACCGCGCGCGCACGCAAGCTGCTCAATATCGAGGGACAGCCGGCCTGCGTACAACGCGATGTCATCGATTCCGACGCCCACGACCACCTCCTGCGGATTCCTTGTCACACGAGAGTGACGGACAAGGCCGTCACCGGCGCACCAGTCGCCCCGACCCAGAAAGCGTAGCCAAGTCGACGTCGGCGATGCACCGCATGGGGACGAAATCGAGGACGAGGTTTCCCTCGAGATGCGCGGCGCCCCGCGCAGCATCGAAGTCGGCGCCCTCCAAACGGCACTGCTCCGACACAAGCTCGATGCCGAGCTCGGTCCCTCCACGCGTATCAACGAACTTCAAGTGAACGTAGTTGCGATTGATGGCTGCCCGGAATCCCTGCACCGTCCTCGCCGGCCGTAAAGACACCTCGACAGGGTGTGACCCAGTCGACAAGAACCGCGGAAGATCGTCTCGATCGTCGGTTGGCCCCGACTCGAAATCATCCGCAAGCTCTGGCTCCGCAACGTCCGCGTCCATCTGCCTTCGCAGACTGAGCGGGCGCATGTCCGTCCAGAGAACCGCGATTTTCTCAAGGCAGTGCGCTTTCGAACCCGATACACCGATGAACGACCAACCCTCCGGAGGGGCGCCCCTGCAGTCCTCCCAGACGGAGTACTGCTCCTCGTGGTTCACGACCACGTGGTACTTCAGGTCGTCCTCAGAACTTCTTGCCACCGAGTCGCCACTGGCTTGTTCCGCTGTACTGTTCACAGTCAATCTCCTGAGGCTGTCGGCAACTCACGACGACGCAGACGCGCTCGACTAGACGCTTCACTTCATGGAAACAAACCCGCCACATCAAACCCATCGCGCGTCGTTACATGAATGCTGCGAGAACCACAAAACGATGCTTCGGTCGCGAAGCAGCCACTCCAAGCGGTCAGAGCGACGCACTACGACGGGCCAGAAACCCTGTACTAACTAAGTCGGCTTCTGGCAAGCGCGCGTTTTCGATCAGCGGTTCGACGCTCACTGTCGCGGTCGGCGCCACTTTCGGAAGTGGCCAAAATCGCAAGGCATTCGCACGGTCTCGCGGCACGTATTTGCGCAGCAAAGACCGGCAAGCACCCCTCGTCGTGCGATTCGATCGATGGCTCCACGATGGCTCACGACCGAGACGTCCAGTCACGACCGCCGCCACCAAACCAATGGTCATGCCGACTGAGTTAAGCCAGTTAGCGAAGTTGGGGTGGCCCTTTTCCGTGGTCCCCAATCTTGCTCACGCGGACGCGATTCTCCGGTGGCCACCGGAGAATCAGTTCCTTGACGACGCCCTTACGCTCGACTAAAGACTTTCATGTGGGACAGTTGCGGAGAGGCGGGAGCTACCCGTCCGCGTTGGGCTGATCGCACGGGCCGCGAATGCGTATACCTCATCTTGGTGCGGACTATTCGGATCGGGGCCGCGCGGGCAGTCGCGCGATTCCCGATTTCGGTCGTTGTGCCGATTGCTTTGCCGCGAGTCGCATCGTGAGCGTTCGTTGGCCGCGGAACCTATGGACCCTTCGCAGCCGCAATTCTTAGCAGTGGTCCGCTGGCTGACGGCGTACTACAAGCCGTACCGGAAGCGCGCGCTCGGGTGCGTCACGGTCGCGATTCTCGCGTCCGTCGTGACTTTGCCCATTCCGCTCCTGATCCGCGCGATCCTGGATCGCGCGCTGCCGCAGGGGAACGTCCGGATGCTCGTCACGCTCGTCGCCGTGATGGCAGCGCTCCACGTCGCCGGAGGGCTTCTGGTGATCGCCGAGGTGCGCCTCGCCACGTGGGTAGCCCGCGCGATCAGGATCGACATCCAGCTGGACGTCTACGATCACGTCCAGCGCATGCCCCTTTCCTTCTTCGCAAAGAATCACTCGGGGCAGCTCCTGACGCGACTCATTGTCGACGTTGCGAGCCTCGGGCCGCTGCTCCCGAGCGCCCTGCTCGCTCAGCTGAAGAGCGTCCTGACTTGCCTCGCGATCAGCGTCGTACTGCTTCGAATTAGTCCGCGGCTTACGTTCTTCCTCGTGGCCGCCACCCCGGCGCTCGTGGTCCTTTACGCGGTGCTCCAGCGGCGCGTGTTCCGCGTCAGCCTTTCGCTCAAGCGGCTGCAAGAGAAGCTCACGTCGACCGTCCAAGAGGACTTCCGAGGGACCCTCCTTACCCAGAGCTTCGGCTCCGAGGACTTTCGCCGCACGCACGCGCGCACGGCTATCGTCCGCTCGGAGTCAGCGAACCGAAACGTGCTCGTGCAGGCTTGCGTGCCGCTCGACGACGCGGCTCAGGGCCTCGCGCAACCGTACGACATCCAACCGCGACGCGATACGAGCGGCGAAGGCCGTATGGTAGCTCGCGTCAGCCGGGTCATTCACGTGCCGCAGCCACATGGCCTCTTGGCCCGAGGAGAGGGAGTACATCGGGAGATCGCCGCCTTCCTACGGAGTACTATTAAGGGCATGCGCCGGGCGCGCGCGCGTATACTTCAGATTGCGAAATTCGGTTGTCGCAATCCTCGACAGATCACGAGCTCTGCACACGCATCTAGCGGCTCGAACGAGCCAGTCGACTGTGCACCCGCGCAGCGAAGCGGTATTCCCCCTTCGCCAACCTCGTTGCTTGAGTATCATGTGGGGAATCGAGGGTCAAGCGCTTCCCTCCCTCGACCAGGACCCCGTCACAGTCGGCCGGGAACGTCGAATGTCGGAACAGCCGCGCCGAGGAGATGCATGGCGAGGTTTTCGGAGTCGGCAACGTCATCCCCCCGGAGACATCGAGGTGCATCGAGGTGCCGCCAAGGGCGGCGGCTCGCGCCGATCGCAAAGGTGTGTCACGTTGCATCCGAGTCCGCTACAGCGAGGGACCGACGTCGTTGGACAAGCCTGACAGACTAGGCCGTCTCCAGCAGACTCGACCTGCTCGAGCGCGGTGGACTTGATGCCGATAGCCTTATTCTATAAGTGTGGTGGCGCGCACGGTTCCGTTGGGGTTCTTGGGCGGTTTGGTAACCATCCCGGTACCCCAAGGGCCGTGTGGCCTCTACCCCCCTCGATTCAAGGCGGAGCGGTACCGCAAGGAACCGATCCGATCGCTACCGCGCGCATGCCGAGGCCGAACCGCTTCCACTCAACCCGATGGAGAGCCTGAAGTTTGGGTTTGCGGCGCGCTCCAAAGTCCGGAGGCTAAGTGCAGCACTATACGTTCGTTACGGTTTCGCATGCGCCGGATTGGCCACTGCTGAGGCTCCAGGCGCGTTCGTTCCCTAGGTACTGTCCTGAAGCACTGGTCGAGCAGATCCTCGTGATCGAGAACTTCGACTTCGGAGCCGAGGTCGATTGGCGAGAGGAGCTCCTTGATGCCTATGGACCGCTGCGACAACGGGTGCATTTTGTGCGGGGCTCTGACCTTGCCGAGCAATCACCCGTCGGGGGATGGTGGTCGCAGCAGGTGCTCAAGCTCGCCGTTTCGGAGCGGATCGGCACTGAGCGCTACGTCATCTTGGACGCGAAGAATCACTGGGTCGCAGCGTTGAGTCGCGAATACCTGGAGGCGTCGGACGGAAGGCCGCGGATCAGCACGCGATGCTATCGCGATCATCCGCTCCGCGACGGCTTCGATCGCACTCTGACCTACTGTGGATTAGATCCGGACCGCTACCTCGACGACTTCATTCAAAGCACGACGCCTTTCATCATGCTTACGTCCAGGGCGCGGAAGGTCGTCGCAGACATCAACGCTGCGGAGGGCAGGCCGTTCGCACAGGCCTTTGTGGATCGGAGGCTGATTGAGTTCATCCTCTACGGAGCGTCCATCGTGGCCTCAGGCCAGTCGATCGACGACCTTTACGACAGAACTCAGCCCGAGTGCCCGACGATCTGGCCCGGTCGTTCGGCCACCCTCGAGGAATGCACGGTGGCGGTAGCCCGTGCCGCGGCCGGCGACTGTCCATGCTTCGCGATCCACCGCCTCGCTGCGACGGAGCTGGAGGCTGACGCGCGCGCCACAATCGCCCGCTTCTGGTGCGACCGAGGGCTGTTCGCGAGCGAAAACGCGGGCGTCGAATTCTTGCGTGCGCTCCACGGGACGGCTGCGGAGACGGCCGCCTCTGCGTCGGCTTCGTCGAGCGAGGACGATCTGTCCTCCTTGCGCGATGCCGGAGTCGCCGTACGGAGCGCCGAGAGGGCCCTCGCCGCACACGTCGACGAGCTCCGTCGCCGTGGAGTCTCCTGGGATCGGATCGGGACCGCCCTCGGCATGACACGACACTCGGTCTGGGCGAAGTTCTCGTTGATCGCCGATGTCGACGGCACGTCCGATGAAGAAATCGAAAGGCGGTTCAAGAACCGATACGACGAGGCCTGTCGACAAGTTGCCGAGCTGATGCGGGATCGCTTCGCTCCCCAGAAGGCGTCGGGGCAGAGCGCGGTCATCCAATACGACATTGCCAGCCCGCAGGGCATCCATTCGTTTCACCTGAAAGTCGGCGGGGGACATTGCGGGGTATTCGAGGGCCGGGCCATGCGCCCCCGGGTAACGCTCAGCCTTCGATTCTCCGACCTGCTGCGCATTGCCGGCGGGAAGCTCAATGTCAGGACGGCATTCTTCACGGGGCGGCTCAAGGTGTCGGGGGATCTGTTCTTTGCGCGCGCCGTACAGGGTTGGTTCAGCAAGCGTCGCGACGAGGCGTGAGCGTGGGTCATCCTGGTGAAATGCGCACTTTCGGTGGAGATCGCGAACAGGCGGAACCGACCGGCCTAGCTTTGCCAATCGCCAACCTCATGGGGCCAGGTTTTGGGGTACCAGGCAGGGTGCTGGGCGGCGCACCCGAAACGACCGGCCTTCCTGGCGCGAGGAGGTCGCCGATGGCGAAGCGAACCTGGCACAAGCCCGAACGGACGCGGCTCTCAGGTGGATCCGACGCCCCACGAGCACGCCGAATGGCCCCGCCCGCGTCAGCCTGTGGTCAGTCTCGGGGTCACGGCACGGCACCCATCGCCACGACCCTTCCGCCCGTCGGGGCGTGCAATCCGGGGCATGAGAGCGCGTTCATCCCCTGGAATGGGCGGTGCAGGCGCACGTAGGAGTCCATTCAACCCCTTGGATTACGGACCCATACCCAGGGAGAAGCGCACCCATCCCATGGGATCGTGGACCCATACCCAGGGATGAACGCACCCATCCCATGGGATCGTGGACCCATACCCAGGGATGAACGCACCCATACCCTTGGGTCGTGGACCCATACCCAGGGATGAACGCACTCATACCCTTGGATCGTGGACCTATTCTCGGGACACTAGTTGGCCCCCGCTACGGGGGTAACGCGTATTCCCACGCCCTGCCCCACGGCAGTCACGTGAATTACATCCAGATCGGCGGCGTCCAGGCCATCGTCGACCCCCGCACTCTCGTAGTCGTTGGGCGCGTGGATGTAGATCGTGTTACTGCCCGCTATCAGGGGTAGGGCGGTGACCACCGGGTGGATGAGAGCCCAAGACGTCGCGTAGCACGGGAATTGATAGTACTTATCCGCCGCCTCCGCACCCGCCTGCAGGGCGCCATTGACCACAATCATGTGAGGGCGGCACAAACCGGGCACACCCGCGTCGTATCGAAGTCCACCGCAGTTCGTATCCTGATACCCATCGCTACCGCCGCAGTGGTACCACCAAGTTACGTCGTACATTCCGGCGGTCGGCGCGCTCACGGTGAGAACGATCCCCGACCCGCACGTGAGCGGCTGCCCGAAACAGGCCGCTCCCGCCGCTCCGAGAATGTTGTTGACCAGCTTGCCCGCCGAGCAACAGGTCGCTCCGTCCGTGAGAGTGTCGGGCGCACAGTTGGTGTCTGCGCCATACTGACCATCGCCGGCAGCTCCGCAGGTTCTGGCGTTGGCGCCATTCATCATCTGGCCCGACTCGGCCTCGACCCACTCCGAGAAGGTGGAGGACACATCGCCCGCTGTGCTCGAGTCGTCGTTCTGCGAGCTCTCGGTAGCTCCATCGTCTCCGGAGTCAGCGTTGAAGCCCGCGCCCGAGGAGCCGCTGTCCACTGCGACCCCGGACGAGCCGCCGCTCGATGAAGTGCCGGACGAACCGCCGCTCGATGAAGTGCCGGACGAACCGCCGCTCGACGAACTGCCGCTCGACGAAGTGCCGGACGAACTGCCGCTCGACGAAGTGCCGCTCGACGAAGTGCCGGACGAAGTGCCGGACGAAGTGCCGGACGAACTGCCGCTCGACGAAGTGCCGGACGAGCCGCCGCTCGACGAAGTGCCGGACGCATCCGGACCTGGCGCAGCGGAATTGGAGGAACAGCCACCGGCCGCCCCTATCCGAACAAGGGTGAATAATGCACCGTACGGAAGAATCTTCATGGGAGCCTGCAATCCTTCCTCTCACGTCGCTGCGAGACGCGAGCCGTAATATAGAAGGGCCGCCAGGGAAGTAAAGCGCTTCGCAAGGGATTCGCCCGGCTGGCGCGGTCAGTGGCCCAACTCTCTTCTTTCTGCTGGTTCTGCGTCCTGCCTTCGCAATTCCGCTATCATGGATAGTCGGCCACTGATATGGAATTCATGAAAGTCAGATCGCCTCGATCCCGCCCAGCAAGACAGTCTGACAACAGAATTGAATTTGGTCAGCAGTGAGCGCATGGGTACGTCGGAACGCCTCGCCGTGCGCGCGGACGATGTCCGCAATCTCGACGATGCGAAGCGTCGGCGCACCCAAACGGCTCACTCTGGGCTCGACCGAGCTCCCAAGCCGGCCGGTCGTCGAAGAACTCCTCGAACCGTGCGACCGCCTCGGTGTAGACGCGGCGTGTATTGGCCGGGGTCCCCCGAAGGTCGAACGCGCGCTCGAGACTCTCGCACCTATCCATGACGCTCTCCGCGAAACGCGAGCGCCCGACGATCGGACGCTGCGTGAGCGTCAGGATCGCCGCTCTCCGTCATGCGACGATACGAAGACGTATCCTACCCTTTCGGGAACAGATCTTCGCGAGCGAATACGCTCAAGAAATCTTGGCTGAAGAGGGGATGAACCTTGAGGGAATATGTGCGCACGGGTGGATTCGTAAAGATAGGTTTCTCATTCTCGTGCCTCCCCTTGGCGCAGACGAATCGAAGGAGCGCTTCCAGCCGCTGTGTAGACGGCCCCGGATCGCCAAGAACGATGTGCACTGAAATATGCTGGGTTCGATTCGAGGCAATCGCAGCCAAGAGGAGTTCGCGCGCTTGGGCATCACTCGGTGGAAACCTGTATCCGATAAAGACGATGGCCGAGGCATTCTCAATGTGAATGAGCGCTTGCCTCCAGTAATAAGCGAGAGTCCTTGTCATTTCGGCTTTAGAAGGCCCAGGCGTCGCGATGTAGATGGCGTCATCGTCACACGTTACCGCAAATTCTGGATCCGATTGTTGAATCGCTTCCCCGTCCCCTTTCCGCTCCCAGTCAACACTTCCGTGGAGCTTCCAAAGGGACGAACGATCGGTGTGGTAAGCCTCAATCTCGTCCTCGCGGGTCTGTCGGAGAGGTCGAATCGGGCAGACGGAATCACCGGCGGCTATCTCGACGACGCGATCGTAGTTGAACGTGATGATAGCGTCAGAAGGACGAAGCGTCTTTCCCCATCGATGGTATGGTCGCCATTGTTCCAGTTGTTCGACGCCGGGAGAGAGGAATATGCAGCATTCGGCCGCAAGAAGTCGCTTGGCGGCAGAGAGCAGTCCGAGCAACGTGCCGGTGCCACATACCAGTTTCACCATCGCTTGCAGGCGGGTTGCCGTTGGCCCGTGTTGGTCAATCGCTCACGCGGTCGTGGCACGCACGCGAGTCTCCGTCGGGTAATGCGCGCCGACCGCATCCCATGCGGCGCAGGAAAGCATCTTGGTCAGAAGCGGACCGCCGAGCGGAGCACTGAACCCAGCCCCAAGAACCCATACCGCGCGCTGCTCGAGCGTTGTTTGCGCACTCATGAATTGAGGGCCTACGCCTTCGCCGTGTAGCCTTCAAGAGAGGAACTCCTAGCCATGCCCCGTCCGCGAGCCGGCTCCGTCGAGAAACGCAAGCGCGCCAACGGCACGACGTACTACCGCGTGCGCATTCGCCTCGCCGATGGCACACGGGCCCGTGTGGACGTTCCCGAGAAGTACTCGACGCCAGCGGATGGCCAAGTGGCTCGACGCCTGGATGGGCGCACGCGAGGCGAACGGGCAGACCTCGACACGAGAGAACCGAGGCCACTGCGAGACGCACATTGCCACGGCCATCGGCGGCCAGCACCTGCGCGACTGGACGGCCGACGACTTGCGCAAGCTCTCCGTGCACCACACCCGCGACCGCCACACGGGCGAGGACATATCGATCAAGACGAAGCAGACACGACGCCTCACGCTCGAACCGGCAATCCTTCCGCTGCTGCGTACGATGCACGCCGAGGCAGTAGAGGAAGGGCACGGCGGCCCGACGGATCCCATTGCCGAGCTCACGAGCGAACGTGACCTCGCCAGGGGCCAAAAGCGCTGGCTCCGGAAGGCTGGTGTCGAGCGTCCCGAGCTCTTCTCGACCGACGCGACAAGGCAAGCGATCCGCTTCCACGACATGCGCGCCACGGCGATCACCTGGATGGCCGTCCGCGGCGATGCTCCCCAGGTGATTCAGAGCCGCGCGGGACACACGGACTACACCACAACGCTCGGCTCATCCGCCAGGCAGAGACACTTGCCCAAGGGTTCGGCGAGGTGTTCCCTCCCTTGCCCGAGCTGGCATCCGATTGGGCCAAGGATCGGGCCAAGCTTCGAAAAGTGGTATCTAAGTATTCGGAATCATTGCGGGGTGGACGGGACTCGAACCCGCGGCCTCCGGCGTGACAGGCCGGCGTTATAACCAACTTAACTACCACCCCAAGCAGGGACCTTCGTACTGTACTGTACCTCTCGGAATCAAACCAAACCCACAGCGCCAGACGCGTCGGTGGGCGGGACAGGGCTTGAACCTGCGACCACCGGCTTGTAAGGCCAGCGCTCTACCACTGAGCTACCCGCCCGACATCCGTTCTCACAGCGGCTTCACCCTAGGGCGCGGCACTTTACGCAACCTTGCGCCTCGGTCAAGCGCATAGTCACACCCAGTCGTCGGATCGCCTAGACGCACGGCGGCGTGCGCTCCACCGGGCCCATCATCGGCGATTTCGTCGGGGATGCCGCCGCGGGCATCGCCGGGACGACGCCGGAAGGCAGCCCCTCGTCCGCGGGGATCACCACGAGCTCCCCACCCTGGTACTCCCAGCGCTCCCTCGGCACTGGACCGAGCATCCTCGAGGAGCTCGCTGGGAGGCAGAGCGCCTCGCGAAGGACTTCGTCCATGTGCTCGACGAGCACGATTCGCGTGGCTTTGAGTACGCGGCGCGGGACCTCACGAAGGTCCTTGCGATTCTCCTTCGGCATGATGACGGTCCCAATTGCACTTCGGTGCGCGGCGAGCAGCTTCTCCTTGACTCCGCCGATCGGCATCACCTTACCCCGAAGCGTGATCTCGCCCGTCATGGCTACGTCCCGCCGCACGGGCACGCGCATCAGGGCGCTGGCCAAGCTCGTGGCCATCGTCACGCCCGCGCTGGGGCCGTCCTTTCGCACAAAGTCTGGGAAGTGAATGTGGACGTCGACCTTCTGGTAAAAATCGAGTTCGAGTCCGAGCGCTTGCGAGCGCGACCGGACATAGCTCAGCGCCGCCTGGGCGCTCTCCTCCATGCCCTTCTCGAGCAGACCCGTGATGAGCAGCTTTCCCTTTCCAGCAATCACCGCCACTTCGCAGGCCAGTAGCTCCCCACCCCCGCTCGAGCTCACCGAAAGGCCGTTCGTCAGCCCGATTTCGTCCTGTTCCTCCTTCTTGCTGAGGGTGAACTTGGGAACGCCGAGGTAGCGGGGCACGTCCTTGCCGCCGACTTCGATGACCGTGTCCTTGCCTTCCGCCACGACCCGCCGCGCAATCTTGCGTGAGATGCTGGCGATCTCCCGTTCGAAGGACCTCACGCCGGCCTCGCGCGTATAGTGGTGGATGATCGTGCGCAGCGCGCTCTCCGTAATCGTATACGGGACATCGTCCAGGCCGCACTCCGTGCGCTGGCGCGGCACCAGATACTTGACGGCGATGTTGAGTTTCTCGAACTCCGTGTAGCCACTGAGCTGGATCACTTCCATGCGATCTTGGAGCGGAATTGGGATTCCGCCGAGCGTGTTCGCCGTCGTGATGAACATCACGTCGGAGAGGTCGTAGTCGAGATCCAAGTAGTGGTCGCCGAACGCATGGTTCTGCTCAGGATCGAGGACCTCGAGCAGAGCGGCGGCCGGATCCCCTCGAAAGTCGGTCGACATCTTGTCGACCTCGTCGAGCAAGAACACGGGATTGTTCGTGGCGACCTTGCGCAACGACTGAATGAGCTTCCCAGGCATCGCGCCGATGTACGTACGGCGATGGCCTCGGATCTCGGCCTCGTCTCGCACGCCCCCCAGGCTCACCCGCACGAACTTGCGGCCCGTCGCTCGAGCGATGCTCTTGGCGAGACTCGTCTTGCCGACGCCGGGCGGGCCTACGAAGCAGAGCACCGGGCTTTTGAGCTTCTTCGTGAGCGCCTGGACCGCCAGATACTCGATGATCCGCTCCTTGATCTTCGCGAGCCCGTAGTGGTCCGCGTCGAGAATCTCTTCGGCCTTCTTCAGATCGTACGACTCCTCCGTGCGCTCCTGCCACGGCAGTCCTAGAATCCAGTCGATGTAGTTACGTACGACCGTCGCCTCGGCGCTCGTCGGGTGCATCATCTTGAGCTTCTTCAGCTCTTTTCTCACCCGCGCATTCGCCTCCTTGCTCATTCGTTTGGACTTGAGCGCTTCCTCGACTTCCTGAATCTCATTCTTGAACTCGTCCCGCTCGCCGCCGCCGAGCTCCTTCTGAATGGCCTGCATCTGCTCATTCAGGTAATATTCCTTTTGCGTCTTCTCCATCTGCTTCTTCACGCGGGACCGGATCTTCTTCTCCACTTGGAGAATCTCGATTTCCACGTGCATGAGCTCATGGATGCGCTCGAGTCTCTTGGCCGCATCCTCCATCTCGAGAAGAAGCTGCCGGTCGCTGACCTTGATGGTCGGCAAGTTCGCCACGATGGCATCCGCCAGATGCGTCGGATTCTCAATCGCCTGAACGGCCATGAGGACGTCGGGCTGAACCTTCTTGTTTAGCTTGACGTACATCTCGAAGGCAGCCTGAGCGCTCCGCATGAGCGCTTCGATCTCCACGCCGCGCGTCCACGATTCCTGAATCTCGTCCACTTCGACGAGAAAGAAGGATTCGGACTCCGCGAATCGCTTGATGCGCGCCCGCCGCTTGCCTTCGACCAAGACCTTCACAGTTCCGTCGGGAAGCCGCAAAAGCTGCATCACGGTCCCCAGCGTTCCGACCGTGTAGATGTCGTCGGGGGCTGGCTCGTTCGTCTTGGCATTCTTCTGCGCGGCGAGCAGCACATCCTTGTCGCGGGCCATCGCCGCGTCGAGCGCGCAAATGGACCGTTCGCGACCGACGAAAAGCTGCGAAACCATGTGCGGAAACACGATGATGTCGCGAAGCGGCAGCAGCGGGATTGTCCGTCTCTTGCCGGCGTTCTGGGGTTTCCCCTCCCCTTCCTTATTGAAAAACATGCTGGATCCTAAATTACACTCAATTTTCGGCACGTCGCTCCCCGCAACGCGACGGGTTCTCATACGCCGCCGGAATACGGCCGAGATACGGTGACGAGCGAGACACGCGCCGTAACGTCAGCGAAGCCATCGCTTCCCTGCCCTGGCGCTCTTGATGTCTTTGCAGTCATCTCTCCTTGATTGAGTTTGGGTACCGAGACCGTGCGACGGGCAGATCCAATCTCTCCCCGGGATGAAAGAGTGAACGGCACGGCTCTAGGCGACGCCCCCGACGCTGGCCGGCCCGCATCTACGCGAGCTCAGCTTCCTTCTGGTAAACGATGAGCGGGAGCTCCTGCTTCGTGATCACGTCCTCGTTGACGACGACTTCCTTGATCCCGTTGCGCGACGGCACGTCGTACATGCTGTCCAGCATGGCGTGCTCCAGAATGGCGCGCAGCCCGCGGGCTCCCGACTGCCGCACGAGCGCCTCGCGGGCGACGGCTTGGAGCGCACCCTTGGTGAACTTGACCTTCACGCCGTCCATCTCGAAGAGCTTCTGATACTGCTTGACGAGCGCATTCTTGGGCTTGGTCAGGATGTCGACCAGCGCGTCCTCGTTCAGCTCGTGGAGCGTCGCGAGGACCGGAAGCCTTCCAATGAACTCCGGGATGAGACCGAACTTGAGCAAATCCTCCGGCTGAACCTGTTCGAGCAGCTCGCCGAGCTTGTAGTCTTTCTTGCTCTTGATCTCGGCTCCGAAGCCAAGAGTCTGCTGGCCGATGCGGCGCTGTACGATCTGCTCGAGGCCGACGAACGCACCCCCGCAGATGAACAGAATATTGGTGGTGTCGACCTGCAGAAAATCCTGCTGCGGATGCTTGCGGCCGCCCTTGGGCGGCACATTCGCTACCGTCCCCTCGATGATCTTCAGGAGCGCCTGCTGCACTCCCTCGCCGGAGACATCGCGCGTGATGCTGGGGTTATCTCCCTTGCGACTGATCTTGTCGATCTCGTCGATGTAGACGATGCCGCGCTGCGCACGCTCAACGTCATGGTCGGCGTTCTGAAGAAGCTGGACGATGATGTTCTCCACGTCTTCGCCGACGTACCCGGCTTCGGTGAGCGTGGTCGCGTCCGCGATCGCGAACGGAACGTTGAGAATCTTCGCGAGCGTCTGGGCGAGCAGCGTCTTGCCCGTGCCGGTGGGGCCCAGAAGCAAGATGTTCGACTTTGCGAGCTCGACATCGTCCGCCCCCTGCCGCGAGTCCACGCGCTTGTAGTGGTTGTGAACGGCGACGGCGAGGATCTTCTTGGCACGGTCCTGCCCGATCACATAGTCATCGAGGATCGACTTTATTTCCGAAGGCTTAGGTACAGGCGTCGAGCCGGCATAGGGCTCGTCCTTCTCCACCTCTTCGGCGATGATATCGTTGCACAGCCCGATACACTCGTCGCAGATGTAGACGGTCGGACCAGCGATAAGCTTCTTCACCTCTTTCTGCGATTTTCCGCAGAAAGAGCAGTTTAGATTGCCGTTCTGGTGGTCGTCACGTCTGCGTTCCACTGCTCGCCTCTCCAGTGACGGGCGCGCGATCGCGCAAATGACTCATGGGCTATCGCACGTTGAAAGCTTAGACCCACGTCCGAGGCGTCGCAAGCTTGCGACGCCTGACACAGTCGACTCGAACACCCTAGCGCTCACGCGTTAGCTTTTCGGACTTTTCTGGCTCGCCCTTCTTGCGAGGAGGAAGAACGTCATCAACGATCCCATACTCCTTGGCCTGCGCGGGACCCATGTAGAAATCGCGATCGATGTCCTTGAGGATCACATCTTTCGCCTTCCCGGTCGCGGTCGCAAGGATGTCGGTGATGACGTCCTTGGTGTGACGCACCTCGCGCGCCTGGATTTCGATGTCCGACGCCTGGCCACGATAGCCACCCATCGGCTGGTGGATCATGATCCGAGCGTTGGGTAGGGCGAGACGGCGCCCTTTGGTCCCCGCCGCGAGCAGAACGGCCGCCATAGACGCCGCCATGCCGAGGCATGTCGTGCTCACCGTCGAGCGCACATATTGCATCGTGTCGAAGATCGCGAGCCCGCTGGAGACCACTCCGCCTGGGCTATTGATGTACAGCATGATCTCCTTATCCGGATCCTCACTTTCCAGGAACAAGAACTGCGCGATGATGATGTTGGCCACGTCATCGTTGATCTCGGTTCCCAGAAAGACGATACGGTCTTTGAGCAGGCGGCTGAAGATGTCCCAGTTGCGCTCGCCGCGGTGAGTCGTCTCCACGACGGTCGGGTACGGAATGAAGTCGCGCACCGTCTCGAGGGTCTTCACTGCTTGAACACGGTTCGCAGGGCGCTTGGGCATCTTCGTTTCTTGCTCCTCAAAGGCTCTATAGCAACCATCGCACGCGAATCGAGGTCGGCCGGAGTTTTTGGCAAGCTGGCGGGCGAAGGGCGGGTAGGTTTCATGGCGCGGCTCGCCCGACAATTCAAGGGAGACAGTCGCGCCGCTCGATATCCCCGCCAACGTTCTCCGTGGCGGGGCGACCGTCAAGCGACGCCTGGGGCAGCCACTGTCGGCGCGGCGGGTTCTGCCGTGGCGGTTTCTGGGGTGGCAGCTTCTACGGCGGAGGCTTCCGCGGACTGGGCGTTTGCCGGAACCTGGGCCTGTGGCGACGCGGGAAGCGTCGGACTCTCGCTCGCCGGAGGGGCCGCGTCGACGACGAGCGCCTTCGATTCAATGACAGTGAACACCTTGTCCTCGAGCACCATCCCGATGAGCAGCGTACGCTTCTGGGGGTCGCTGTACTCTGCGCGCACCTTCGCGACATTCTTCCCGGTCTCGGCGGCGATCTCTTCGATCCCCTTGCGGATGTCGTCCTCGGTCACCTGGATGGAGAGTCTCTTCGCGATCGCGGCCATCAGCAGCCCCGCTCGCACCTTCTTTTCCGCCTCGGCCTGGATCTGTCCGTACACCTTCGCGAGGTCGTCCTTCGTGGGACTCTGACCCGAGCGCCTGGCGCGCTCCACGAGCTCGGCCTCCATCATCTTGCTTTGCTGCTCGATGAGCGACGGCGGAACCTCCAGCGCATTCTTCGCAGAGAGTGCGTCAACGATCTGTTCGGCCAGCGCGGTCTCCGCGCGGTCCTGGAGCATTTTCTGGAGGCGCGTGTGCAAGCTGGCGCGCACTTCGACCAGAGTCTCGAACGGGCCAACGTCCTTCGCGAACTCGTCGTCGAGAACTGGAAGAACCCGCTGCTTGATGTCCTTGACCTTGACGTGAAAGCATCCCGACTTGCCTTTGAGCGCCGCGTTGGGATGGCCCGTTGGGAACGCGGCAACGACGTCGAGCGTGTCTTCGATGTTCTTGCCGCGAAGGGCTGCATCGAGCTCCGGCATCACCTGTCCAGATCCGAGTTCGAGCTGCACGCCTTCGCCACCTGCGTCCTTGAGAAGCGCTCCGCCGATCTCGAGCGTGAAGTCGATCGTCAGGATATCGCCCGATTGCGCAGGGCGGACCGGCTCGGGCGCTTCGAGGCGGGCGTGCGCCTTGCGAAGCGACTCGAGCTGCTCCTCCATCATGGTGTCGGTCACGGTCATCGGCGGACGAACGAGTTCGAACCCCTCGTAGATGACGTCGCCGATCTCCGGGGACACCTCGAAGCGTGCCTTGTAGGAGAACACAGCGCCTGCGCTCATGTCGAACGCGCCCGGCTCGACGCGCGGCTGATTGACCGGCGTCACGTTCTTCGACGAGAGCGCCGTCGGCAGCGTATTGCTGACCAGAGCGTTTACGACATCGGTCGCGACCTGGCCGGCGAACAGCCGCGCGAGCACTTGCCGCGGCGCCTTGCCTGGACGAAAACCGCGAATGCGCGCCGTGCGCTGGAGGTTGGAGTACACCTTGTCGACTTCGGCCCGGACGGTGTCGGCCGGGACCTCGACGGCGAGCTCCATGAGGACGGGCGAAATACGAGCGACCTGCACTTGCATGAGGACGGCCGAGGGTAGTGTCCCATGCGCGGAAAGCAAGTCACCGCCGAGGCCCGCGGGGCTCCGGCGGGGGGTCAGTCCTCGTCGTCGTCCGTATCGGCTTCGTACTCGTCGACCGAATCGTCGAACAGCAGGTCGCTCTGCTGCATCATGGTCTCTTGCATCAGATCGTCCAGCGAAAATCCCGCTTTGTTCTGAGGCCGGAGTTCCTCGCGCTCGAATTCTTCGATGGAGCGATAGTTCCTGGGCAGCGCCATTTCGTTCTCTCTCGTCGGTTAGGGGGAATGGACCTCAGTCCTGCGAGCGAACGGTCCTAGAGTTCGATCGGTGAGCACACCGCGGCGGTGAGCGACAGCCGGACAGGTTGGGGTCGGGGAGGGTCGCCGGTGCGCGACCACGTGCGGGATACGACGTCTGCTAACGGCACGCGCGCCCGCGAGGATCGGGACCACCGTGGCCGCTCGCCATTCGCCTTATGTCCTACACATACCGACAACCTACAGCATCCGTCCGAGCCTACGAAAAAACTTGCGACGAATTGTCGTGGCTAAACACAAGGGGCTGGGGCCCTCTGCGCGAGACCCTCACCCTCCCTTCACACGATTGACTGGGGCCCTCCAACAAAGCGCGCTACACAGGCAGCGATGAGCATCGCCGGTGCCGGAGATCGCGTGGGCGACCGAGCTCCGACGCAAGTCATCGCGGTCGTCAACCAAAAGGGCGGAGTCGGCAAGACGACGACGGCAGTCAACCTGGCAGCCAGTATGGCGGCCGCAGAGCGTCGCACCCTTCTCATCGACCTCGACCCGCAGGGCAACGCGAGTAGCGGAGTCGGGATCGCCCCGCGAGACATCGAACTGAGCGTCTACGATGCGCTCATCGGTCGCGTGCCGCTCAGTGACGTACTGCGCCCGACGGAACTGTCGCACTTGGTGCTGGCGCCGAGCAAACAAGACCTCGTGGCCGTCGAAATCGAACTCGTCGACGAAGTGGACCGCTCGTTCAAGCTCAGGTCGGTGCTCGAACCGCTCCTACGCCAGCAGGCCTTCGAGTTCGTTTTCGTAGACTGCCCGCCGTCGCTCGGTATCCTCACGGTGAACGCGCTCGCGGCCGCCGACAAGGTCCTCGTGCCGCTCCAGTGCGAATACTACGCTCTCGAGGGGCTGACAGCCCTCATGGCGACGATCGACAGGATCCGCGGCAATCTGAACCCGCGTCTCGATGTCTACGGCATTGTTCTCACGATGTTCGATCCGAGAAACAACCTCGCCCACCAGGTGGCCGACGAAGTCAAACGCCATTTCCACGTGTTCGAGTCCGTAATTCCCCGAAATGTGCGCCTTAGTGAGGCGCCTTCGTATGGCAAGCCGGCGCTCCTCTACGACGCAGAATCGAAAGGAGCCCAGGGATACCTATCGTTGGCGCGCGAGATGCTCCTTCAGCCGGCGCTAGCAGAGTTCGGCCTGGAGGCTCATGCCCTGCCGAGGAATGCCTAGGTGAGCACGGACACGAAGCGCAGGGCGCTAGGTCGTGGGCTCGATGCGCTGCTCCCCGCCATGCCGGTCAATCCGGGCTACGGCGACCGTAGCGTCTTCGTCTGTCCGTTGGAGAAGATCGCCCCGCAGCGCGGACAACCGAGGCAGCACTTCGACACTGCAAAGCTCGAAGAGCTCGCGGCGAGCATCCGCGAGCACGGCCTCATCGAACCCCTGGTGGTCCGGCGCGTCGTCGGCGCGGAAAGCTACGAGCTCATCGCGGGGGAGCGCCGGTGGCGAGCGTTGCAGCGCGCTGGGCTTCGCGAGGCCCTCGTCGTCGTCAAGGACGTGAGCCCGAGCGACGCCTTCGAGCTCGCCCTCATCGAGAACGTACAGCGCGAGGAGCTCAACCCGATCGAACTCGCGGAGGCGCTGGATCGCCTGGTGCGCGAACACGGCTACACACAGGAGGCCCTGGCCGAGCGCCTCGGCAAGGACCGGACGACCATCGCGAACGCCCTGCGCCTACTCAAACTGCCCGAGCGCATCCGAGCGATGGTCGTCTCCGCCGAGCTGACGGAAGGCCACGCGCGCGCGCTCCTCGGAGCGGGCGACGCCGCAACCATCGAGGCCCTGAGCGACAAGGTCATTCGTGGAAAGCTGACCGTGCGAGCGACCGAAGCGCTGGTGCGGGCCGCCGCGGTCCATCCGCGCAGCGGGCCCCGCGAGCAGGCTGCGACCAAACCTGCGAGCGTTCGCGACCTCGAGGCGCGGCTCTCGCGAGCCCTGGGAACCCGCGTCGAGGTGCGTGACCACGGCAACAAGGGCGAAGTCGCCATCCCGTACGCGGACCTCGATGCCCTCGACCGCGTGATCGACAAAATTCTCTAGAAGTTCCCACCGTCCGGGGGCCGACCGCGACGCATGAAACGTGGAGCCCGTATACTGGGGGCGGTGGCGGTCGGAGGTCGGTAACGGCATTGGTGCAAAGAGCCCGGCTAGAAGTTGGACCCGGGAGCCCTGCGAGCACCGCAAAATGTGAAGACCGGGGCCTTGGCTCCCGGTGAGCACGAGTTCTAGAGTTCGAAAAAAAGGGGCTCCTG
>JBEKXD010000009.1:0-89905 GCA_049512415.1 Polyangiaceae bacterium | reverse complement strand
GCATTCTCGCCGAGTACTTGCGACCGCATTCCGTCTTTCGCCGCGAGCGCATCCACGACACGGTCGTGTTCTTCGGCTCCGCGAGGTTGAAGGAGGATGGTCCGCTCAGCAGTTACTACGCCGGAGCGCGTTCGCTCGCTCGCCTGGTCACGGCATGGTCCAAGAGCCAACCGCCCGGCACCCACCGGTTCATCGTCTGCACGGGCGGCGGGGGCGGGATCATGGAGGCGGCCAACCGAGGCGCCGCCGAAGCGGGCGGCAGGACGATCGGCCTCAATATCGAGCTCCCGAGCGAGCAACGCCCCAACGAATACCTAAGCCGCGAACTCACGTTCCAGTTTCGCTACTTCTTCATGCGCAAGCTCTGGTTTGCCCATCTCTCACGCGCGCTCGTCGTGTTTCCCGGGGGCTTCGGGACGATGGACGAGCTCATGGAGATTTTGACCCTTACCCAGACGGGCAAGATCGAACACAAGCTTCCGATTGTGCTCTACGGATCGAGCTACTGGAACGAGATCGTGAACTTCGAGGCGCTCGTGCGCCACGGGATGGTCGATAGGGAGGATCTTGACCTATTTCAATTTGCCGACGATCCGGAGTCGGCCTTCGAGTACTTGAGAAGTCGCGTCGCCGCCGACCGGCCGACGGTGAGCCCGCGGTTCGAGGAGTCGCCTCCTTCGCGCAGGCCCCCGGCTTAGGAGGCCGGTGTCTTTCGGCATCCCTTCGCGATCCCGGTGGCGAGCGTGGCTAGCCTACGGGAAGTAGGCTCCGCGCGACTCGCCGCCGGCCTCGCTCGGGCTCGACCGAAATACACCGGCCTCCTCGGCGAAGGCCTCCCATTGGGGGTTGCGGCCCGGCTCCCGCAATGCGAGCTCTATGATTAGAGTCGCACCTGCTTCAACCGCATCCCCAACTTGGACTCATCTTTCCCATCCAACACATTCGGACTGGGGTAGCGGCCCGCTCCAAAGGCCGCCGCCGACCATCCCCTCCTCCATGTCCCAGTAGTACATGTCGACGCAGCCGGCGCTATCCACCACGAGCACGTCAATCTGATTCGCAACCGTCGGGTCCTGCACGGCGGTGACATAGGCACCGGGGGGAGCAAAACCAGCCCCGGAGATGGGCAGCGGGCCTTGCCAGTCACCGTTCCCATACACTTTCCAGTACATATCGAGGCGACCCGTACTATCCACCAGGAACACGTCCGTCTGATTGGATAGTCCGGCGACCGCCAGGTTCGCCGCCCACGGAATGTTGGCGTTCTGCGGGCTGATGATCTGTTCCGGCCAGTCGCCGTTGACCTCGCTGAACACCATCAGGTTCTGATTGGCATCCACGACGAATACGTCAGTCGGATTGTTCGGATTGCCAAACTCTCGGGAGACCGCGATGGGCGCACCTGGAGGCAACTCATACTGAGCCCCCGCGAGCATCCCTTGCCATTCTCCGTTCGACTGCACCGAGTAGACCTCGAGATAGCCATCGATGTCCACGGCGAACACGTCCGTCTGGTTCGGGGTGTCGAATTGCTGAGAAGCCGCGACATCGCCGTTCTGGGGGAAGTAGAAAGTGGGCGTGCTGATGGTGACCGGTCCGTGCCACGATCCGCCGCCGTCGACATAGTACATAACGATTTGACCGCCGACTTGGCCATCTCCGTTTGGGGGTCCACTCACATTGTTAGTGATCGCGAACACGTCGGTCTGGTTCAAGCCGAATTGCTGGGAGACCGCGATCCCCGAGTGGGGGTTCAGACCGCCCTGCGTGCTGATCTGCTTGAAGGTGTAGCTGCTGTTAGACGCCTCGGTATAGAACGTGACCGGATTACCGTATTGGTCGATGCTGAACACATCGGTCTGGCCCTTGAACTTGGTCCCGACTTGGGGTGCGGTCGCCAGCGGTGCGTCGTTTCTCAACTGACCGCTGGGGCCATAGTAGGACTCCGCGCTGAAGCTGGGTACGTCCACTACACTGAGCTGGCCCTGCTGGTTCACGGAGTACACGGCGGCCTGGTTGAACGGCAGCGCGGACGTGATCCCACGACCCGGCACGTGCAGAGGCAAGGAGGAGAGGGTCTGCGCGCCGAAGTTCTGCGAAATCGAGGAGCTGGCGGTGCTCGGAAGCTGCGAGTACCAGGTATTGGCGTACTCATACGTTCCCGGGAGCGAGTTCGCGCATTGCAGCGCGGAAAAGGCATCCCAAGTCGTGGGTTGCAACGGAGTATTGGCCGAAGACGTGTAGGTGATGGTCCCGGCACCCTGCGAGAAAAATGCCTGCCTCATCGCCGGCGCGACGATATCGAGCTGGAAACCTACGATCGGCGAAATATCGGCCGACGTCGCCGGCGGATTATCTACCGTGATCGTCTTACCATGTTGCGTTTCAGTTACGTCGTAATCCAGCGGCAGACCCACCAGATCCACTTTGGGGAGCGGCGATTTCGTGGAGGAGATCACGTGCCCGGAGCTGTCGAGTACCTCAAACTTCACGTACCGGACGTTCTGGCTGGAGTCGGTGCCCAGGCTGATTGTGTACTTAGTTCCAGCCGGGAGGGTCGGCGTGGGCTCGGACATCAGCGACCAAGACTGGTGGATGAGGTCACCCGCTGTATCCCCTGCGGGGACAACCAGGGGCCAGGGCTCGACCCAGCCCAATAGGGTGCTCGCCAAGTCGCCGTTCCCCGTGAGAGTACTGTTGGTGAAATCGGTCTCCATCCCGTACTGCTGCCAGCCGTCCGTGTAGACGTGCTTCGTGCCCGCGGGCGAGTAGGCATTGAGCTGAAATCCAATGCCGACGTTGCTCTCGATGGACTGCGTGATCTCGATGGTGACCGACACGTCTTGCAAGAAATTGCACTTCCCCGCATTGGATGGACTGTACATCACATAATTGGACCAGCCGCCGCTCGGGGGTGGGAGGCTCGGGTCTTCTTGCATGGGTCGGGTGTGCGTCGCGGGGGCCGTGGAGCCGGAACGGACGACGGCCTGGGCCGTCACCGAGTCGGTCTCCAGGTCTGATGTGTTGGCCCCCCCGCAGTTCAGCAGGCCGACCGCACCCATAGCGAAGGGAGCGATCCGGAAGGCCATCGCCCCCAGCATAGTTCGTTGTCGTCTCAGAAGGCTAGTTCGGGAGCCGACGGAGCGGCCTGTTCGAGGGCACTTCGCTCCCCCTCGGACGCCGGCTTCTGGACCGGCGGAACTGCCCTCCGCAAGGAGGGCAAGAGTGACCACGGCATTCGAACCTCTGCGAGGTAGATTCATGATCAGAGCTCCTGGGTATGCTTTCATTGGTGAGATTGCGCGCGGCTGCGCGGTGCAGCGGGTGACGCGAGCACCGCTCGTCGTACGCAAGGGCCGTACCGGGCGCCGCAAAGACGCAAGTGCGCAATCGCTCAAGCGATCTTGGGCCAGGAACCGAGAGGTGACGACGATTCGTCGTCAATGCGACGAACGTTCGTCATCGAGGCTGACCGTGCTTCTCCTCAACAGTCCTCCGCGCACCGCGCGCATGTGATCAATGTTTAGATCGACTCTGATCACTGTCAAGTTTTGCGCCAGGCGACAGGAAGCCGCAGCCTTCCTCGCGTATCAAGCCGAGCGAGAGCTGACTTGCCATGCGCGCCCACGCTACCTCGTCGACAAGAGGCTCGGGACGGGGAGTGCAGCCCCGAGGACTGGCTCCCCATGTCCCTTGTTTTTGCCATCGTTCAACTGGGCTCTCAGGCTTTCACGCTCGAGGCGCTCCCGAGGCCGTTCACGCGGCGTGCGGCGTTGCGGCCGCACCCGCCGCTGGGGCTGCCGCGCTGGTCACCGGGACTGCGGCGGGCGGCGCGCTCGTCGTAGGCGCCGCCACGTTATTGGGCGTGCTGGTCGTGGGTGTCACCACGATGCCGGTGACGTTGCCTTTGATGTTTTTCTTCTGGGTCTTGCCCAGCGTGTTCCGCGCGACGCGCGTTGCCTTACGCTTGGCGGCCGCTGCGGCCTTCTGCTCGGCGGTGAGCGGCGTCGGCACCTTGCGGGGCGTCATGCCGAAGTCGGCGAGTGCGGAGGGAGCGCTTCCGTACGTAGCCGCGATCCAGCTTCGATAGCTCGAGACGAGCGGAAGCGTCTTGGTCTTCGTGTCCTTTACGTTCTTCAGCGACTCCTTCCAACTGGCCTTCGCGGTATCGGACGCCGCAAGAACGTCGACCACGCCCTGGAGGGCTTGGACGAGCGTCTGTTGCGTGTAAGACGATCCGGCGAGCGTCACAGACCCGCTCATCGGATGTTTCTGCGTCCCCGCGACGAGATCACGGACCCGCTGGTTTAGCGTGACTTTGGTCTCCTTCGTAAGACTCATGGCGATATCTCTCCTCTTCGAAGGGACGGACGCGCGCGACGCTCGACACCGTGTCCAGCCTCGTTCGCGCCGACTCTTCAATGAGGTATGGGCCTAGGGGGACCAAATTCCGGAAAAATAAATTTGAGAGCCGGATGGCCGGTGCCGTTCGGCGTCTCGCGAGGGACGGACCGGCGCAAGATCAGCAGCTCCCGAGGGATGGGTGCGTTCCCCCTTGGGGTTGAGTCCGCGATCCGAGGGGATAAGTGCACTCCTCCTTGGGTATGAGTCCGCGACCTAAGGGGATGGGTGCACTCCTCCTGGGCTATGGGTTCACGAGCCAAGGGGTTGGGTGCGTTCCTCCTTGGCGTTGGGTCCGCGACCCGAGGGGATGGGTGCACTCCTCCTTGGGGTTGAGTCCGCGATCCGAGGGGATGGGTGCACTCCTCCTTGGGGTTGAGTCCGCGATCCGAGGGGATGAGTGCGTTCCTCCTTGGGGATGAATGCGTTCCTCCTTGGGGTTGGGTCCGCGATCCGAGGGGATGGGTGCGTTCCTCCTCGGGGTTGAGTCCATGATCCGATGGGATGGGTGCGTTCCTCCTTGGGGATGGTTGCGTTCATCCATGGGAGGAACGCTCTCTCACCTGAGATGGGTCCGTTCTTGCATTGGACGCGCAAGCCTTTCTCCCTCAACGTCCGGCGACGCTCGCGGCCTTTCGCGGGTCGTGCGATGCAGCGCCCGCCTCTTCCCACGCCCCAAGCTGCTGCTTGAACATGGTGTCATTAGTGATGCCGTCTGCGCATGGCCAAGCTCGACGACATGATCGAGCAGATGCGCAGCCATCCCCAGAACGTCCGGTACGTCGATGCCTGCACGGTGGCCAACGCCTTCTTTGGGGAGCCTCGTCAACACGGTACCAGTCATCGGGTCTGGAAGATGCCGTGGGCGGGCGACCCACGTGTGAATATGCAGGAATCCAAAGGGGGAAAAGCGAAGGCGTACCCGGTGCGGCAACTCTTGACGGCGGTCGATCGCTACCGGGCGCAGCAGGCGATGAAGGCAGAGGCGGGCAAGACGGCGTCGAAGGCGCCCAAGGGCAAGAAGGGCAAGAAGCGGAGCTAAGACTCGAACCCAACGGAGCCGGACACATGGACATCAGCAAGATCGTGGACAGGTACAGCTATCGCGTGGTCTGGTCGGCGGAGGACGGCGAACACGTCGGGCTCTGCGCGGAGTTTCCGAGCCTCTCGTGGCTGGCAGGCTCGCAGATCGGTGCTCTCAAGGGCATCCGCAAGGTGGTGCTCGACGTGCTCCGAGACATGCAGAAAAACGGCGAAGGCATCCCTACGCCGCTCTCAAGGTGCGTATCCCGCCATTCCTGCATCGGCAGCTGGTCCTGGAGGCAGAAGAGAACCACGTTTCGCTCAACCGCCTCATCAGCGCCAAACTGGCCGGCGCCTGACCTTGGACGTCGTTGCTCGCACGATGGCCGCGCTCGGGCTTGGCTCGGACGCTCCGTTCACGGCCCCCCAGACGCTCGAGCAGTTCGCCGAGGGTCGGGAGTTCAAGGGCTCGACGTTGCGTTATTGGGCATGCATTCTGCGACGCGGGGCTCCGAGCGAGCGTCGCTCGTGCTCGGTGTCTGCGTCGTCGTCTCGCAAGATTTCGATCGCCAAGGTGGTGACGACGTCGGCCGCCCAGGTCTCGACGATCGAGATCGCCGTCGGCCCGGCGCGAGTCGTTGTCCGAGCCGGATTCGATCGGACGCTTCTGCGACAGGTGATCGAGGCGCTGGGAGGCCGGTCGTGATTCCGTCAGGCGTGCAGATCTTCGTGGCGCTCGAGCCGATCGACATGCGCTATTCGTTTGATCGACTGTCGGGATTGGTCAAAGAGCAGATCGGCTACGAGGCGCGCAGCGGAGCGCTCTTCGTGTTCTTCGGCAAGCTCCTTCAAGAGGGCGAACCAGGACCGCTGAACGTACACATCGAAATGGTCCCAACCTCTGCCCAGTGCCGAGCCAAATTCGCTTGCAGATGACCCTGGTAAGTCGCGAGTAGGCGCCCGATCGGATGACCCTGATCCACCCACGTTGCTCGCGTCCACGTCGACCCCGGGTCGAAAATCAGATCTCGTCAGGGTCTTTGAGGTACAAAGTAATCAGTTCGCGGAGTTGCGCCTCCCCTTTGAAGCCTAGAGGGCGTCTCATCTTGTCGGAGTCTTCTCGTGTCGCGCCGATATTCTGTCGTGCGTGCGAAAGCGGGACATGCGTTACACCCCTCATAACCTCGACCTGGCCCACCAGCGTTTGCGCGTAAATACGCCGCGTAATCGACAGGATCTCCCTTAGCAGGTCGTGCTCACTCGGTTGTTTCGGTGCGGGCTCCTTCGATTCCATGTCGGCTTCAGTGAAGGCGTTCTCAAGCTTGGGCCACCAAAGGTCGAAGGTTTCGCGCAGTCGGTCATCTGGGATCGGTCTTTCGGTTTCCGCATTGAGTGACCGCACCACGTCGAACGTGCCTTTGTTATCAGATGACTTCGCTCCCTGGAATGAACTAAGCGGCGACCCGATAAGATGCACGAACTCCAAGCCACCATGAAGATACGGCACAACCTTGGACACTGTCGTGCGCTTCGCAATGGCGCCCGCCTCGAACAGCAGCCACGGCTCGTCCCGGTTTTCGGGCGTGACGCAGAGAATGCCAAAAGATGATTCGTCCAGCTCCTTGGCTACCTCGGCGTTCCACATCTTGCCCGCATCAATATCCTTGTCAGACATGAATGGATCGACGGTCTGAAGGATTTTCGGAAGCCACTCGCGCAACGCCAACGCGATTCGCTTGCTACGCGCTTTGGACCAAGAGATGAAGACCTTCGTGCCCATGGCGGAGCATGCTACAAGGTGATGGCCCGGAGGTGTGCCCCAACGATGTTGATCTGCCCTTGTGGTGTGAGCAGCAGCCCGCTTTTCGACCGCTCCCAGCGTCGGCAACGCGAAGACGCACACTACCAAGACGATGCCAACTGCGTCACGCACCCTTCGCAACATGGCAAGTCTCCGTGCGCGGCGCAGTACATCACCACCGCGCGACATCGGCGCAGACGGCCCGGAGCGGCCACGGTCAGCTCGTCCGACGTTACTGGATCCGGTGCGTGGTGAACGCGCTTCGCCCACGCCTTCGCCCGATACGTGTGTGGCTCCGCACAAGGCGATCTAAGACGAAGGGAGCAAACCACATGTCCGCCACCACTCGGCATTGGCAACGGCTTTTGCGATGCAAACGTGTCGTGTGGGCGAGCGTTCTTGCGGCCATCGCGTGCCGTTGCATGTCGTTGTCCACGGACGTCGAGGCCCCTCACATCGTCGCTCTTTCCTCCGCCTCGAAGTCCTGGAGTTGCCCGGTAAACCGGCTCACACCAGTCCTCGTTCGGTCGGTTCCGAGCGAGGTGCTCGCGCCGCCGGCCGATATCGCGCCCGACCCCGAACGACTAGCCATCTGGCGCGCCAACCACGAACCGCGGGGAGCGCAAAACGACTATCGAATCGAAGGCTGCGGCATCAAGGGCTTGGTTCATTGCGAATACCATGCGAGTCGCAGGTTTCCCGGATGGCGGTGCGACGAGGCGGTGGAAGTTCGATGACAAAGCAAGGAGTCAGGCCATGCCGACGCCTGTTGCGCCCGCTTTCGAGCCAACCGCGATGCTCCAAAAGCCAAAGGCGACGACGCAGAGACGGGGCACGGCGCGGCGACCCGGGGCGCACCAGGCCGCCGTCCATCGCGGTGCTCGTCGCAGATTCGAGATGTGCCGCGCAAGCGACGCTCACGGCATCGGCTTCATCGCCTGTCGGGTTCCCGGTCACGCCTTTTGGTTGAGGGAGGCCACTGAACAGATGCGAACATTTGGCGCCTCGAGCAGCGCGAGGTGTGTCAACCTGGTAGAGTGGTCGCAGATCGATCTTGGGGTGAATGGACGCTGACCGCAAATCTTCGGGCGCTGGAAGCTTGGATCCACCTCGTCGCGATCTGGACGTCCCTCGACCGGGGGACACCATCGACTCCAAGTATTTGATTGAAGAGACCCTGGGTGCGGGCGGTATGGGGGTTGTGGTCGCCGCGCGTCACCTGCAGCTCGGCCGGGCGGTGGCCATCAAGTTCATGCGTTCGGAATTTGCGTACGACAAGATGGCCGTAGAGCGCTTCTTGCGGGAGGCTCGCGCTGCCGTCGGGCTCTCGAGCGCGCACGTCGCCAGGGTCCTCGACGTCGGGACTACGGAGACCGGCGCGCCCTATATGGTGATGGAGTACCTCGAGGGACGCGACCTCGGCGAGATGATCGCGTCGAACGGACCGATGCCGATCGCGGAGGCTGTCGACACGGTGCTCCAGGCCTGCGAAGCGATCGCCGAAGCGCACGCGCACGGCATCGTCCACCGCGATCTGAAGCCGCCCAATCTCTTCGTGACGACCGGGCTCGATGGAAGACCGTTCATCAAGGTTCTCGACTTCGGGATCTCGAAGGGCACCATCGACTCGACGGGAAGTGGGGATTCTCTGACTCTGACGGGCGCCGTCATCGGCTCGCCCGGCTACATGTCCCCCGAGCAGATCCGTGACTCGAAGTCGACGGATGCGCGCGCGGACGTCTGGGCCCTCGGGGTCATCCTCTACGAGCTTCTTGCAGGCGTGGCTCCGTTCGCCGGGAATACGACCGGCGAAACCTTCGCGCGCATCTTCTCTGACGAGCCAGCCCCGATTCGGTCAGGGCGAGCGGAAGTGCCGCTCGGGCTCGAAGAGGTCGTTTTTCGCTGTCTCGTGCGCGATCCGAGGCGGCGTGTCCAGAGCGTCGCCCAGCTGACTGCGATGCTCGCTCCCTACGGGTCGCCCGGGGCCGCGCTGCTCGTCGATCGGATTGCTCATATCGCGGGCCACTGCGTGCAGACCGTAGATGCGCGCGACGGATTCCGGTCGACGGGCGATGGCGCGCTCGCGAAGGGATCCGGACGCGTGGCACGCTCCGACGAGTCGGGCCCGTCTTGGCTCCGATCGGCGACGCAAACCGCCCCGCGGCGACGAAGCTTCGGTCTTTGGGTCGTCCTGGGAGTTGCCGCGGGCGGCATCGCCGTGGTCGCGGCGCTGGGAGCTGCGTACGTCGGCCGCCGCGCCTTGGACAGCTCCGCGGTCTCGACGCCATCCGGCAAGGCGACTCCGCCCGCGATGCCGACCTTGCCGGACCGCGACGCGCCGACCGAGCTGGCCCCGCCCGCGGTCTCCACGATGACCAATCCCGAGGCGGCGCGCTCATCCGCCGTCGCGGAACGACCGGGCGCCGCGCCTGCCCCGGCTCCTTCCATCGCTCGCTCCGCCTGGCCGAGGTCCGTGCCCGCCACGAGGCCAACTTCACGGCTGAAGACCGATCGGCCGCCGGCGAGCACCAATACCGTGCCCGACTTCGGCTATTGACGCGACCGCGAGGCCACCCGGTCCTCGGTGGGGATCGCGGCCAGCGGACGAACTCGCGCTTTGAGAACATCCAGCTACGAACGCTCAGCGACGGAGGCTCGCGTGGAACCGTACGTAATTCGACAGGGCGACACGAAAGATACCCTCCATACTTCGAACGGGACCCTTTCCATATCGGGCATTGTGGCCCGCCTTCACGCCGAGCGGAGGCCACGAGCCGGCAACCGGCGAGCACGAGCACGGTGCCCGACCTCGGCAATGGACGCTACCGTGCCGCCATCCAGTCCTTGATGGGACGAATCTCGATGTTCTCAGCAAGCCGACGCTCTTCGCGTCTTCTCACGCCCTCGTGGCGCCCGTTCGCCGCCCCACGCGGTGGAACGATGCTCTAACCTGATGTCGGATGGTAGCGTGCAATGCGTCCCGTGCCTGCGAAGCATTCCGTCCGCCTCACCCTCCTGACGCCGTGCATACTCGGTGCAACCGCTCCCGGCTGCAAGTCAGAGGCTTCTCTGGAGCCCGAGCAAGCCGGTGCTGCGGCGGAGCACATCCTTGAACCTTCGGCACCCCTCCTGCTTCCGACGGACCCGCCGGGATCGTCGAATTCGAACCCGGACGGAGCGCCTGCCGCGGAGAGATCTGCGCTCGACATCAGGCAGATAGGCAGTCCCGCCGAGGGCAGCCCATTGCACGTCTTCATGACGGCGACGCTCGGGCCGGTGGACGTGCTCCACGATTTCTGTGAACTCGGCGATCGCCCGCTCTATTGTGGCCTCCGAGCCGTCCTCTCGCTGTCGGGCGGCGCGCTCGAGCGGGACCGGTATCTCGAACAGGGCCTTCCGCACGACTCCCGTGGATGGCTCGTCGATGGTGTGATGGCCGGTTTCGGTCACTTCCCCAACGACGCCTGGCTCATTACGTTCCGCGAGAACCTCGTGCACCCTTCCCGCGTCTGCTTGCATCGTTGGCTGGGCGGTCGATGGCAGGTCGTCAAGACCTCGCTAGCCGACCCTTCGGTGATCGCCTACGTGTCACTGGGTCGCGGCGGCGCGGTCGTCGCGCGCGACGAGAACAATGCCTCGCTGGAGGGCCTGGGAACCTTGCACGGCGTCTGGCACCTCGTGGGTTCGGGCAATCCTTGTGGAGCGCGCTCGAGCGTCCGATCCCTCGTCGGATTCGACGACGGATCGATGATCGGTCTGACGGATTTCGAATGCGATGCGGACGAGGTGATCGAGCGCTGGCCTACCCCGGCAGCTCGCCCGGTGCTTGAACGCCTCCCGCACCAGGACGCCGACGGCGATCGGATCGTCGGCCTCAGAGGAATTTGGGGCACGCGCCCCGATAATCTTGTCGCCTACGGAGAGCTCTTCGCCCCAAACTCCAACGCCGACACGACTCGAGCACTCCTCGCCCACCTCGAGAACGGCCACTGGATGCGGTCGAGTACACCCCCGCTCGTGAATGAGATTGCGGGCTATGCTGTCGATGCTCAAGGCCGAGAGTGGGTCATGGGGCCTACTCTTGGTGAGGACATGACAAACTATCATCTTTGGAGGCGCGGTTCGCCCAACGACTGGTCGAACGTGCCGCTCCCAGTTCGGTGCCAACCGTGGGAGCTGAAGTCAGTCGGCGGCGACGTTTGGGTCACGTGTGATGCTCCCCCGACCGGGCATGACCGTACCAGGTTCATTCTTTCCACCCGAGCCCCGACGCGCGTTGTAGACCTCGCGGAGGTTCTCCATGATCCCGCCGATGCCGCTACCTCGTCTCAGTCGCCTTCACGACGGTAGAACCCATCGAGCCGGTGCTCGTAGAGCATGTCCGAGATGCGGACGTCCCAGCCGACGTACTCGTCCCACTTCGTATTCGCCCACATGCCAGTGCTCTCGTTGAACATAAAGAGCCTGCGCTGGACACCGCCTGACTTGTAGTAGCCCCCGGAGCCCCACGAGGAATCCAATTCGAACGCGCGAATGGGCCCGCCCTGCTTGAACGACTCGGCGCTGGCGTCGTTGGCAAGGGGCACGAGATCATCGTCCGTCGCCACGCGCTGATCGTAGACGATGGCACGATGCCCGACCGGTGGTGGTTGTCCCGGCGGGCAGCAGCTCGTGGCGCAAGAAGTTCTGTCCGGTGGGCTTCCTAACGACAGGTTATATCCTCGGAGAAGAAGGAGTTCGTCGACGCAGGCTCGGGAATGAATGACGCCGTTGGTCCTTGCCGTGCGACCCCACACAGACATCGGTGCACCGGCCCGCGGTTCGGGGTCGGAATGATGGTTCACGCGGTGCCGCCGAAGCTTCGTGCACAACGATCCTTCTGAGCTTCTCTTGCTCATGCGGTCACGCTATGAATTTCGTCCCGGTTTGTCGGGTCAAGCGAAATACCGCGCTGAATGGCCGAATATCTTGGCGCGTGCCTTCTTCCTCCTGATATCGTCCGTCCGTCGCACACTCACCCCACAGCGGAGCCTCAGTTGCAACCGTACGTCGTTCTCCAGGGTGAGTACCTGGCGATGCTTGCCTACAAGCTCGGCTTCGATGCCAATGCGGTCTGGAACGATCCGAAGAATCAGCAGCTTCGGGATGCTGGCAAGCTCTCGCAGGACCCTAACGTGCTTTGGCCGACAGACGTGATCTACATCCCGGACGAGAACGCCAACGCTCTGGCGGCGTACTCGTTGACGCCAGGGACGACGAATACGTTCGTGACGGCCGCAGTGAACGTCACGGTTAGCCTAAAGTTCACAGACAAGAATCTGGCGTCACAGGCCTATTCAATTCAAGAGTTGCCGGAGCTCGGCGTGCGGACGTCGGGCGCGGACGGCATAATTAGCTTTTCGGTGCCGGTGACGCTCAGGGTCGCAACGATTGTGTTCAATGATCCCGGAGCGCAGTACGAGTGCAAGATTGGGGGTCTCGATCCAATCGACAAGTTCAGCGGCATTTTTCAGAGACTTCAACACCTCGGGTATGTCGCCACCGACGAAATCCTCGATAGGTCGAAGATCGATCTTGTGAGAAGCGCCTTGCGAGCGCTAAAAGCTGAGCAAGCGGGCCCACGCGACGTTTCGTCTTCATCGAGTGGTTCCGACGACGACGCTCCTCTTTCGGCGCCCTGCCCCGGGAGCGATCCGTCGCCCTTGTCGGACGAATCCGACAGCGATGCGCCCTCATCCATCGGCGCCGGCGGGAATGCTCCGCCGTCCGCACCAGATCCCGACACCTCGCAATCGTCGTCGTCGGCGACCTCGGCCTCAGTGCCCGACAATGGCGGTCTGAATGACGACGGGACTCTCGATGACGAGACGAGAGCCCTCTTGCTCAAAGTCCACGGTTCGTAAGGCTTTGGAGCCTTGCCTTCTAGTGGCGGCGAAAGCGCGCACCGTCCCATTCGTAACACTCGGACTGACGCGGGGGTCGATTGCCTGCCGCCGCTCGCGCTGCCATTCCATGAGGTTCGCTCGACAATGCCTCAAAGCATAGCCGCGTTCGATCGCCTCGCTTCGTAAGGGGAGGCATCACCGCGAGGCTGCGTCCAGTAGATCTCTGCGTGAGGTGGTCGTAATTGGTGTGCTCGGTGAGAACATTCAGGACTTCGGCGAATCCTTGACCAGTGCTCTTCCACAGGAGCAGGTGCTCTTCGAACGAGTCGGCCGCCGGCCAGGTGAGCGTGCAAGCTATGCGAAGAGGAATGAAGACTTGGCCGGGGACAATATCCACAAACTTCTCGTCGATCTCGATGTCGAACCTCCGATTCATCGCAGTCGTGTCCGTCGTGCAAAGAAGGGAGTCTGGCGAAACTTCGCCTGTCCCCATGCGCTTGAGCACGCCATTGACCTCCTGCATCACTGCGAGCCGAGTGTCAGGCCAAGGTTCCAGCGCCGCGTCCGAATCTGGCCCCTCGGAAGCACGCGGCACCGTCCTTTGGACGAGCACGAGCCACAGTCCGCTTCCTCGGGCGCCTTGCTTTTCCTGAGACTTCCATCCCGGCTGCTCCCGCAACTCTGGGAAGGCAAGTGGCGCGACCCGGCCAGCCAACAGAGTCGGCGGAGGCGCACCTCCATCGCTCGGCGGGTTCGCGGTCCTCATAGCGGGCGGCGCCGAGTCCCACCCGACCATGGCCGCCCCGTCGACCCCTCTAGGGCTCTCATGCCGAGCGCAGACATGCATTGCGAGGATCCCGAAAAAGAGCGGAGGCAGCCGTTTCATCATGGCCTAGTGCGCACTGGCACGCCGGGCATATGCTGCTGCCAGCCGGGTATCGTAGGCGTTATCCCGATAGCCTGCACCATTGTAATGCAGGGCGAACTGTGCCCAATTGCGAGTCCTGAGCGCTCCGACGAGATTTCTTGCGCCTACGAGGCCAGCAAAGTCGCTAAGTTGATTCCCCTGCGAGACGAACTCGTTGCTCACGAACGCGCTAACGTTTGCCGCACCGGTTTGAGCGAAGTACTTGCCGACAATCTGGAAGCTTCCAAAGGACGCGGAGCGCAAGGCCGCTTCCACCCCAGGGCGCAAGAGCATCGCCCCGTAGAGTAGGCTCCATTCACTCGGTTGACCTCCCACGTGGTATCGATCCCCGTCGTGCCAGCGCGCCTGGCACAGGTGCGGGTGGGTAGTCTTATAGGTGTTGGCTTGGTCGATACCGAGCAGGCCGACGACTTCGGCACAAAAAACATGTAGCTCGTATCGGAGAGTGGGTCGTCCATCGCGCCCGAATGGACGCCCGGACTCCACATCGGTGACGGCCCTAATGGCCGCAACTTCAACACCGAGACGGGTCGCCGTTGCTTGAAAGTCCGCATCAGTGGCCAGCGGCGCCGCGGGGTTCGGATCGGGGAGGGTCCCCGTGAGATCACTCGGGATTGTGAGGCGTGGTTGGTTCGTCACATAGTTTCTCGCGTCTTGGACCTGGCCTGTTGACTGAAGGTCTCCCGGCGCCTGGGCAGGAACGGTCTGACTATTGACTACTTCCGCGGCATACTGCATTCGAGGCATGTTGACACCCACCTGCGCAGTCGATTGCGCTGCCATGAGATCGGCGAGATCTAGGCGGTCAAGAGCCGACATGCCTTTGAGCAAGTCGCTCATACATAGGCCATTTCCCGCCTCGAACGCGGCCGCCCAGTCACGATGGTAGGCGGCGCGAATAAACGTGAAAACGACCGAGTTCGGGGCGACGGGCGGGGCCACGCAGACTGTGTTGCTCGGAGCCACTTGAATGACCGTCGCCGGGGGCGCGTCCTGAGGCACGGGAGGAAGGCCTCCAGGAAGTGCGCCGCCGTCCAAAGCGTCGTCGTTGGGCCCCGTCATCAGATCGCCCTCCGCACCTGCTCAGCGCGCGTCGACCGGGATGAATTCTTTTCGCGTCGACTCCGGCGTGGATCATGTGTCGAACGCTCTCGTTGAACTGGAGTCGGGGGTCGGCGGACGACGCTGCGTGGCCGCGAACGCGGACCTCGAGAGATAGGAATCGGCAGTGCGCAAGGTGGCGGAAGCCTCGGTGGAGCCCAGTATAACGTGCTGACCGTGGAGCTCCTTCGCCTCCCTTCGGCGGACTCCGAAGCCAAGCACAACACGTTCAGTTTACGAAGTGGACGAACGAAGCGCATTGGGGCTCATCTCGCCGTGTGTGGTGGTTCCGACGGTTCCATTCCGGGAGTGTGACACGATACCTGAAAATGCTGCACGAGTACGGTGCCCGACCTCGGTAATGGACGCTACCGTGCCGCCATCCAGTCCTTGATGGGAGGAATTTCGATGTTCTCAGCAAGACGACGCTCTTCTCGCCTTCTTACGCCCTCGCGGCGCCAGTTCGCCGCCCACCCGCTGGGCACGGCGGTCCTTGCCGCTGCTATCGTCGTATGGTCCGCCTCCGGCGCGCCGTCGAGCGACCGCGCGACGCCATCGCCGGGCGACCGCCGAACGGCGGCCTTCCTCGCGGCGCGGCAGGCGGAGGGAACCGGGGACGCAGCCCACGCGCTGCGGGTTCAGCCGGACGGCACGCTCCTCGCGAACATGCCCGGGAATTCCCTCAGAGCGGAGATCGGGCCCAAGGGCGTGTCCTGGAGTGCCGGCGACGCGAGTTGGCGCGCGGAGCTCTCGACGCGGCGCTACGGCTGCCCGGGGGCGATGGAGCCCGTCGAGGCCGCGTCCTCGTTGCGAGTCGACGAAGGCGGAAACCGCACGCACTTGGACGAACGGGCCGGCGGAGCCTCGCTCACGGAATGGTACGTCGACGGACCGCGCGGGCTCGAGCAGGGATGGACGCTGGAGAAGAGGCCGTGCTCGGGAGACGAGATTGAGCTCGAAGTGGGCGTTACGGGGCTCGCTGCAGGGGCGCGCGAGAGCGCCGCTGGCGTCGACCTACGGGACGCCGAGGGCGCAACGCGCCTTCATTACAGCGACCTTTGGGCGCGGGATGCCGACGGCAAGGAACTCGAGTCGCGGATGGTCGTCGCGGACGACGCGATCGTCCTGCGGGTCAACACGCGTTCGGCGCGGTTTCCGGTGATTGTGGACCCGTTGGTTTGGGTACCGCAGCAGCTGGTGGCCAGCGACAGCGCCGCCGCAGGGAACGCAAACTTCGGTTTTGCGATGGCGGTGTCGGGAGACACGATGGTCGTGGGCGCTCCGTACGCCACGGTCGGCGCATCGATCGCCCAGCAGGGCGAGGCCTACATCTTCGTTCGGAATGGCGCCGGAACTTGGGTGCAGCAAGGGCTGCCGATCGTGGCGCCCGACCCGAGCTCCGACGCGCTCTTTGGCTATGCGGTAGCCATTTCTGGAGATACGGTCGTCATTGGCTCCCCAAAGGCGCTGGATGCGATCGACGGTGGCACCGCGAGCATCGGTGCAGCGTACGTCTACACCCTTTCGGGCGGCAGTGCAGCGTTCACCACGAAACTGGTCGTCCCTGGCCTGAGCGATAACCTAGCGTGGCTTGGAATCGCGACGGCCATCTCGGGCGGCACGATCGTCGTTGGGTCGGTTAATGGTGGATTCGAGGGTCATGGCACTGTCTACGTCTTCACTCAATCGGGCAGTGCATGGAACTTCTCTCAGCAACTCCAGCCGCTCGATGGTACCGCCTCCGACCGGAACGGCTTCGGGCGGGGGGTCGCCATTTCCGGGACCACAATTGTCGTCGGCAGCCCCAGCGCGACTTTGGGCGCGACGCCGGGCGCTGGCGCTGCGTACGTCTTCACGCCCAACGCGAACAACGTTTGGACTCAAGCCTCAGAGCTCGAACCCCCGACTGCCGACGTATCGCAAGCGCCCGCAGCGGGTTCCGCCGTGGCCCTCAGCTCGGAGGGAACGGTGTTCGTCAATGCGCCCTTGCTCGCGAATGCTTCCCGAACTGTGTTTGGCGCTGTCTACGTCTACAGTGCGCCACTCTCGAATCCGACGTCTTCCACGACTCTGACCATCGAGGACATGGTAAATTTGGGCTCGCCGGGTTATGGCATGCCGCTGGCGGTCTCGGGAAACTCTCTCCTGGTCGGTTCCTATCTGGGTGATCCGTACGTATTCATCCCTTCGAATTCCAGCACCACGGGCTGGACTGAGGAGATCCAGCCCTCCGTGACCAGCGCTACCAACTACTGTTTTGGCTGTGCGGTCGCCATCGATGGCAATACTGTTGTTGTCGGCGCGCAGTGGTTTGCCGTGGGGGGACTTGCCGCGGCCGGTGCGGTCTACGTCGGTCCATTGGTCGCGACGGATGGGTCGACGTGCAACGCGGACGCGGACTGCGAGAATGGAAACTGCGTCGCCGGGATCTGCTGCGCGACACCTTGCACCGATTCGTGCGCCACGTGTGCCACCACGCCGGGGACCTGCACCACGGCGCCGGCGCAAGCGACGGGCAACCCGTCGTGCGGCGCCTATCTGTGCAACGGCTCGAGCACGTCGTGCCCGAGCTCGTGCACGAGCGATACCGGCTGCGCAAGCGGCTACTACTGCGCTTCCGACGCGACGTGCCACCAGCAGCGCTCGCAAGGGGTCGCGTGCAACGCGGCCTCGGGCAGCGACGGCGGGGATTGCCTGGTTCAGAGCTGCCGCGAATGCGCCAGCGATAACTGCGTCGACGGCGTGTGCTGCGGAAGCGCGAAATGCCCCGCGTGCGAGGCGTGCTCCGCGGCCCTCCAGGCGAGCGGTGGCGTCAACGGCTCCTGCAATCCGTCGCTCGTCGGCACGGATCCGCATGGCGATTGCGCCAGCACCTCGACCTGCAACGGCTCGGGCACATGTGGCCTGAAGACCGGCCAGAAGTCCTCCTCGGCCAACGCCTGCGCCAGCGGATACGCCGCGGATGGCGTCTGCTGCAACGCCTCGTGCAGCGCTCCCTGCGACGTGTGCACGGGGGCGCTCGGCTCGTCGGCCGACGGGACCTGCGCGCCGGCGCCCTCGGGGTACACGGGAAGCCCGGCATGCGGCTCGGGTGTTGTGTGCAACGGGACGGCGCCGAGCTGTCCCGGGTCGGCGTGCTCCTCGGACTCGAACTGCCAGAGCGGGTACTACTGCGGCAGCGGCGGCACGTGCCAACCCCAGAAGCCGCAAGGCGGCGCGTGCAACGCCGGCGCCAGCGGCGATTGCGTGGCCCCGGCCTGCCGCGAGTGCGCGAGCGGAACGGCGTGCGTGGACGGGGTGTGCTGCGCAAGCGCTACCTGCGGCCCATGTCAGGCCTGCTCGACGCAGGAGCAAGCGCCGGGCGGGACCAACGGCACGTGCTCGCCGGCGAAGGCGAGCACCGATCCGCACGACAGCTGCCCGAGCGGCGCCACATGCAACGGCGACGGCGGCTGCGGGCTGATGAACGGCCAGCCGTCGACCGCGGCGAGCGCCTGCTTGAGCGGATACGAGGCGAACGGTGTGTGCTGCGACTCGCCGTGCTCGGCCGCGTGCGCGGTGTGCACCGCGAAGCTCGGTGCGAGCGCGGACGGGACATGCACCGTTCTCGCGGTGGGCGCTGGTTGCAGCACCGGGGCGGACGCTGCACTCGTCGACGCCTCGCACGACGCGACCGTCGACGACGCTGCGACGCCCGCGACCGACGCGACCGCGACCGATGCGACCGCGACCGATGCGACCGCGACCGATGCGACCGCGACCGATGCGACCGCGACCGATGCGACCGCGACCGCGACCGACGCGACTGCGACCGACGCGACTGCGACCGACGCGACTGCGACCGACGCGACCGCGACCGACGCGACCGCGACCGACGCGACCGCGTCCACGACCGATGCCCGCAACGACGCCAACGGGCTGGATGCCGCCGTCGCCGATGCGAGTGCCAGGGAGGGGGCCGCGGTCGCCCCAGTCGGGGACGCGGCCAACGGCGGCGACGGATCGCTCGGCCAATCCGACGCTTCGGACCTCGTCCCACGTGTGGAACCCGGCTGCTCGTGCCGCACCGTAGGGACCTCCGCGGGCACGACCTCGTGGCCGGCTCTCGCGGCGGCGATTTCGGTTCTTGCGGTCGCCCTTCGTCGACGCGGTCGCGCGGGACGTGGCGGCCGCGTCCGGACGGTGTTCTCGGCGCTCCTGCTTGTGGCATGGTTCACGTGGGCACCCGGCGCCCGCGCCGATGACGATTCGCAGCGGGCGACGGCGCGAGCCCTGGCCACCGAGGGTTACAAGGCCATCAAGGAGCAGCGCTGGGCCGACGCGGCGGACCGTTTCACGCGCGCGGAGGCTTTGGTCCATGCCCCGCCCCACCTGCTCTACTTGGGGCGCGCGTACAACCACTTGGGCAAGCTTGTCGCAGCCCACGAAGCCTACGTGAAACTGACGCGCGAGACCCTCCCCGCAACCGCCCCGCAAGCCGCCGTGCAGGCTCACCAGGACGGAATCAAGGAGCTCGCCGACCTCGAGCCGCGGATCCCCACGCTGACGATCTCCGTCAGCCCGGCGCCTGCGAGTCTCGCCGTCACGATGGACGGCGCCCAGGTGCCGCCTGCCACGATCGGAGTCGCCATTCCGGTCGATCCGGGCGACCACCACATCGAGGCCACGGCCGACGGCTTCGTCTCCGCGCAGCAGTCCGCCCATGCGCTCGAGGGCGGGCACGCCTCGGTGTCGCTCATGCTCAATCCTGCACCGGTGTCTACGAGCGTGCCTCGCGGCGCCGCCCCTTCGCTTGCCCCGCCTGCAACGGCAACCACCGCCGAGGCGCCCCGCACTCCGGTCGCGAGCGACGGGCCGAGCGGTCTGCGGATTGGCGGGTATGTCGCGCTCGGAGTGGCGGTCGTCGCCGCTGCGGCGGGAGTTCTCTTCGCCATCGAATCGCACGACAATCGCTCTCAGGGCGACAGCCTGTGCTCCGCCGCGGGCTGCAACCAGAGCGACCAGGCCCAGCTCAATTCGCTCAACGACAAGGCGAGTCTCTTCGGAGAGCTCGCGGTCGCTTCGTTCATCACGGCGGGCGTAGCCGCCGCCGCTGGGATCACGATGATCGCACTGCCGAGCGGCCAGCCTGCCGGCCAGGGCTCCTCGTTGGGCCTCTGGTTCGGACCGGGAGCGGGTGGCCTACGCGGAACGTTCTGACTGCGGGATGGTTCCGCACTCCGCGACGAAGTCGCTCATCGCTCGCTTGCCGTCGTAGTATCCTGTGAGGGAGGCCGCGCCGCCTAGGCTAATCGCATGGAGCCCTACGTCTGCCGATACAATGACTACCTAGCCAAGATTGCCGACAAGTTTGGTTTCGACGCCGACGCGGTCTGGAACGATCCGGCCAACGACAAACTCCGCAAGCTTCGACGCAACCCCAGCATTCTTCTCGCCGGAGATGTCCTCTACATCCCCGACCAAGTTGACAAAACGCCCACGTTCCACGTTCTCACCGTCGGTGTGACCAACTCATTTACGTCGCCGGATCCGGCGAAGGTGCCCTTCTCCGTGCGGCTGGTGGGCGACGACGACTCGGCGTACGTCTCGAAATCGTTCGTCATCCAGGAGCTCGAGCAACTTCAGGGGCTGCAAACGGACTCCGACGGCGTCGCGAGATTCGAGGTTCCCGTGACGATGGAGCGGATCACCCTTGAATTCGGAGACAGCGGAGAAACCGTGGAGCTGGCAATCGGAGCCCTCAATCCGATTGGGTCTCGATCCGGACTCGCGCAAAGGCTTCAGAACCTCGGTTGTATGGACGGAAAGCCAGCCGAGAATGTCGCAGACGACGATCTCCATGCGGGTTTGGCGTGCATGGTCGCGATGCAGGCCCGCAGCTCGGACGCGCCGAGCGCCGACGACTCCGGTGATTCCGAGGATGACGATTCCGATTGGATGAAGTGCGAGGATCTGCCGATCGCGGACGGAAACGGTGCCGCGGACGATGCGGATCCGATCCATCCCAAGCTGCGCGAGCTCTTGGTCGTCGCGCACGGGTGCTGAAGAGGGATCCACCGGAGAAGCGGCGAAATGCGACGAACGTTGGGAATCGCCCTGACGACAGCGACCCTGTTCTTGGGGGGGTGCGGGCGCCAAACCGTTCGCCCGATGGCCGGCATCAGCCCCTCCACCGATGTTGCAGCAGCCAGCGGGCGATCTTCCTCCGGTACGACCCCGACCGACATAAAGACGACCGCTCGCGACGAGCCGAAACGCTTCTGGCCGACGGACCATTTCGACCTTGTCGCCCGCCACAGAGGCTTTCACGATGGCCGCGTCGTGGCCAATGCGGTCGTGCTCGTGGGTTGCTTGCGCACACAGGTGCTCGACGAATCGTTGCGAAGCGGACGGGACGTGGCAGACTTGCGCATTGATCCCAACTCGTGCGCCTCCGTCATCGGCTCGGCGGGAGACGTGCTCGCGATCTACGCGCAGGGCGCCGGACTGATCGGAGTCGACGTCTCTGCGAAGGCGGTGCGCTGGCGGTTGCCGATCCGGCTCGCGGGAGAATGCGGCTGGGACACATGCCCCGCTGCGGTGGTGTCCGGGGACAAGGTCATCGCTTGGGAGAGCTCGGGCGAAGTCGTGGCGCGATGGGTGGCAACTGGGGCGACGGCGTGGAAGGGACAGGGAGCCCCGACCAACCGATGGACCCAGCTTGTCGCAGATGAGCAGGGCCACGTAATTCAGCCGATTCCTTCGACGCGCACCTTGCGGGGATACGACGCCATGACGGGTCGTGTGCTCTGGGAGCGCGTCATCGATCCGATTCCAACGTACGGATACCACCGGTTGTCACTTCCGCCGAACATCGTCGAAGGGAACGTTCCCACGACGCTCGAGATCACCGAGGCGGACCGCGTCGCCATCACCTGGTCACACACGATCGGCAAGGCGTATTCCGGGGTCTGGGTGGAGCGCGTTCCTCCGCAGTATTTCCCAAAAGACATCGTCGTTTATGCTGGCGACGACGGGAGCGATGACCAACGCTTCGAGCCGAAGTCCCTGAACAACTACTGCCGGCTTTGGGAGCCGACGTTCATCGGGCCGCGGACCGCTCTGATCGCAACCATTGCGGATTCCTATACGATATCCAACGTGGAGTTGCGATATGTAATGCTCAACAGGGAAGAAGTATCTTGGGCGTGGAGGCCGGTCCGTAGCAAACCGATCGCCGACGATCAGTCGGTCTTCGTTCTGGGAGACGCGGGCGAGCTGACCGCGCTCGACCTGCGAACTGGGCGCGTCCAGTGGACGTTCGGGATCCTCGGAAGAGAGGGAAGCAGCCTGATTCGGGATCGTCCCGCGGCGCACATCGGTTGGGTCCACGGCGATGAGGTCCTGCTGGGGCTAGGGTCTGACGCCCAGCAGGCCGACGTCGTGTACGCCTTCCGCAAGGGGCCTATGCCGATGACGAAGCGGACTCTCGCGGTCGAAGGACAAATCGAAGTCAGCGAAAATCGCAATTGGGGGCTCCCGAACGAGTGGAAGATTGGTGGCACGTCCCACCGCGTCGACGATGCCGGTCACCTTTCCGAGAACATCTCGGGCCGCGGCAGCTACTTGATGGCTATCGAGATGGGCTCCTGGGCTAGCAACTGGGGAAGGGTTGCGAATCCTCCCTTCGTGGCGATCGACTTCGAATCCGGCCTATCACGCGTCGAAGTCCCCGTCAGAATACAGACGTTGCCCAATGAAATCAAGGAGGGCCCCGGCTACTGCAACATGGAGTGGGTGCGGGTGAACGCGTCCGTTCTCTATCGACTGCAGGAGCGCCTGTTTCCGACGGCCCACTTTTATGGCTCGATCCGAGACCTTCCCGAGACCTACTCCGGTCCTTGCTTGACCGGCGAACACTTGGCCCCGGGAGTTCACCCGATTCGGTAGCCTTGTTCCCAGGAACTGTCCACCATGACTGATCGAGGTCCTTTCCCTGTGGCTCCGGACAGCGGTGTCGACGATATAAAAGACGCCGACACCCCCATAGCGGGAGTGCCGAGCGCCGAATCGGATGACGATTCCGCGGCTTCCGATTCCGCCGATACGCAAACGCCCGATTCTACGAAGACCGATGACAAGAAAGGCAACGGCGTTCCGACGGCGACGAACACGGTGTGCATTCCTGCCGCCGTGACAGACATCAAGATCTGGATGCTCGCCATGGAGGTCGATTCGAGTTGGCAAACGTACCCTTGGTACAACTGCGGCTACTACAACGATGGAAGCCTTGACAGGCTGGTGGGCTACTCAGACGACAACAAGCGCACGCTGCAACCGAGCGGTTGCAAGCTCTTCGCTCTTTGCTCTTACCTCGGGTCTTCGGGGATCTGGTTGCCGAATTGCGATCCGCACAGGCTGTCCGACCCCATCAGCACCCCGGTGCCCCCGAATGTGGCGCAGAGACGCGAGTCGTGGTCGCATGCGCAGCGGGGTCCACGCAACTTCCTTCACTACCTTTGGCACTGGATTCAGAAACTGAGCGACGACAACCCCGATCCAAGAAAGAAGATCGCCGATCCCCGACAGGATGTGTCCACCCGGATTCTCGCCCCCAGCCCCTTGGGTGCCCTTTACTTCGAGCAGTCCCTCTGCAATGCCGTCAACCAGTTGGCGGGTGACAGCCACGTCAATGGCCAGTTGACGTTCGATTCCTGTCAGTTGCCGGCGGCAGTCGCCAGCGGACAGGCGATCCCCGAGCTTAGCGCCGCGATTCGCGACGAGCGCAAACCCGCCCTTCTGGGCATCGGCTCGAGCAGCGGGACAGGTCATGTCGTACTGGCGGTCGGATTCGCCGAAATTTCGAAGGGTGCGAAGACCGAGACGTACTACATCGTCAGCGACTCGGGCTACGGCCCCCAAGATCCGAGCGAGCTTCTTCCGCCATCGGGAACCAACGAGTTTTCCAAGGACAAGCTGACGCTCGGTGGCATCGTGCGGCATTCGCTGCCCAGGTTTCATCCCTCCACCGATCCCAAAGCCACCAAACATACCCATATCTTCGGCTACACGAAGCTTTCTGGATTCGAGGTGATGGACGTCATCACCAACGCGTGCAATCCGCCGGCGAGTCCGTGAGCCGTGCCCGCGCGGGACGTCGACGGTGTGGCTAGAGTGTGGCGAGTGTGATCCGATCCATGATCAGCCGACCGATCGGTGACAGTGCGATCAGGCAAGACGGGTCCGAAAGGACGGGATAGGTGATTGGGAAATCGGAAAAGCGAGGGTCGCGATGAGAACAGGGACCCCCCTCACGCCTTCGCGAACACGAACTCCTCTCCCGTCAGCGTCACGTTGACGACGCTGCCCGGCGGGTACCCTCCTCGCAGGATCTCCTCCGCCAGCGGGTCCTGGATACTCTTGAGGATCGCCCGCTTGAGCGGGCGCGCCCCGAACGCCGGCTCGTAGCCTAGATCGACGAGCTTGTTCTTCGATTCCTCGCTGAGGACAACGCGCAGCTCGCGGTCCGAGACGAGCTTCTCGAGGCGGCGGAGCTGGATGTCGACGATGCCTCGGAGGTCCACCCTCGAGAGCGGGCGAAAGAGCACGATGTCGTCGATCCGATTGAGGAACTCCGGTCGCAGGAAGGCGCGGAGCTCCTCTTGGAGCACGTCGCGCAGCGCCTCGACGCCGTCGGGCGTATCCCACAGCCTGGGGTCCGTCTCGAGAAGGCGCTTGCTGCCGATGTTGCTCGTCATGATGACGACGGTGTTTGAAAAATCCGCTGTGCGCCCGCGTCCGTCGGTCAGTCGTCCGTCGTCGAGGACCTGCAAAAGCAGATTGAACACGTCGATGTGCGCCTTCTCGACCTCGTCGAAGAGCAGGACACTGTACGGACGCCGCCGCACCGCCTCGGTCAGAAAGCCACCCTCCTCGCTGTCCACGTAGCCGGGCGGCGCGCCCACGAGGCGCTGCGCCATGTGCTTTTCCATGAACTCGCTCATGTCGAGCCGGGTGAGCGACTGCTCGTCGTCGAACAGGAACTCCGCCAGCGCCTTCGCGAGCTCCGTCTTTCCCACGCCGCTCGGGCCGAGGAAAAGGAAGCTGCCGATGGGGCGCCCAGGGTCGCGCAGCCCCACGCGTCCGCGGCGCACGGCCCTCGAGATCGCCCGCACCGCCTCGGACTGTCCGACGACGCGCTCGGCGAGCCGCTGCTCCATCTTGAGCAGCTTGTCGCTCTCGGCCTCGAGCATCTTGCTCACCGGGATCCCAGTCCAGTCCCCGAGCACGACCGCGACGTCCTCCTCGGTCACGGTGTTGGACATGCCCGGGCCGAACTCGCGGCCGATCGCTTCCTCGGCGGCCTGGCGCCGGCGCCGGACGTCGGGGAGCTTGACGTGCTCGATCTCGCCGAGTCGGGCAAAGTCTTGCCTTTGGCGCGCGGTTTCGAGCTCGGCTTGCAGGCGCGCCTCCTCGCTTCGCAACCCCGCGAGGGCGGCCACGGCGCCTCGCCGCGAGTCGAGCCGCACGCGCATCTCCGCGACCGTCGGTTCGAGCTCCCGGATCTCGGCTTCGAGCCGCTCTCGGGTCTTTCCGCTCAGGGCGTCCACGTCGCCGGCCAGCGAGGCGGTCTGGGCCTTGAGCGACGCCAGGCGCCGGATCGCCGCGTCGACGTTCGCCGGGACGCCGTCGATCTCGATGCGCTTTCGCGCCGCGGTCTCGTCGAGCAGGTCGATCGCCGCGTCCGGTAGCGCGCGGTCCTGGACGTATCGCTTGGCGAGGCGGACCGAGGCGACGATGGCGCCCTCGCCGATCTGGGCTTCGTGGTAGGCCTCGTATTTCGAGGCGACGCCGCGCAGGATCTCGATGGCCGCGTCGACGGTCGGCGCGTCGATGGAGAGGGCGCTGAAGCGCCGGAGCAGGCCGGGGTCGCGCTCCTGGAGCTTTCGCACTCCCTCGGGCGTCGTCGAAGCGAGGACGCGCACCTCCCCGCGGAGCAGCATCGGTTTGAGCAAGTCTCCGACGCCGCTGCCGACGGCGCCCTGCCCGAGCAGCGAGTCGATGCCATTGACGTAGAGCAGAACGTCGTGGCTCCGACCTTTGACGGCGGCGAGAAGCTGGCGCAGCCGCTCTTCGATCTCGCCGCGAAGCTTGGCTCCGGCGACGAGCAGCCCCGTCTCGAGTTCGAGCAGCTCGAGCTTCGCGAGGGAGCGAGGGACGTCTCCCGAAGCGATGCGCATCGCCAGCGCGCCGACGATCGCCGTCTTTCCGACGCCGGCCTCGCCCACCAAGAGCGGATGATTCTTCTGCCGGCGCTCGAGAATCTGGAGCAGGCGCCGCACCTCGACGTCGCGTCCGATCACCGGGTCGACCTGACCTTTGCGGGCGCGCTCCACCAGGTCGTGCGTGAAGCGCGAGAGCACCTCGGCGCCGGACGGCGCTGCCGGCCCGTCTGTCTCGCGCGGGACGCTCTTCAAGGCCGCCATGTGCGGGCGCAGACTTCCGGGGCCGAGGCCGAACGCCTGGAGCACCACCGCGGCGGGACCGCGGATCTCCTGGGACAGCGCGTTCAGGAGCTGCTCGACTTCCACTGTGCCGGTCCCCGCTTCCTTTTCCGCGCGCTCGAGCAGCGACAACATCGCGCTCGACAGATACGCCAGGCCGGACGTCACCTTCCCGATGCGCGCCAGGGCGGCCTCGACCTCAACGGAGACATCGGAAGGCTCCGCGCCGGCTCGACGAAACACCTCTTGGGCTCCGCGGTCTCGCTCGATGGCTCGCGCGAGCAGGTGGATGGGCTCGACCTGCGCGTGCTTGCGGTCGTCGGCGAGGCTTTGCGCGCTCGCCACCAGGGCCTTCGCGTCGGGCGCGTACCGGTCGAGATGAATCGTCTGATCCGCCATGATGAAGAGGCGAAAGTAGCACGCGCCGGGACCGGCCTCGCGCCCGCCGAGGCTATCCGATGCAGTCGGCGACCGCGTCGACGAGCCGCTTCACCTGGCTCTCCGGGACGGCGCAGAGCGCGAGCCGCAGGGCGCCCCGTCCGTCTTCGCGCGTCTGGGGTACGACATACACGCCGATGCGGCGCATCGCGGCGGCGGTCTCGGGCGCCCGCGGCAGGAACACCATGACGAAGAAGCCGCCCTCGTAGCGCGGGACGGTGAGCCCTCGCTCCTTGGCGCATCGATTGAACGTGGCGACGCGCGCGGCCAGCATCCGACCGAGCTCCGTGCGTTCGGCGGCGGCGGCGCGGGCGCTCTCGGGGTGGGCCAGAAGCTTCGTCACGGCCGTCATGCCGCCGCGATTGCAGTTGGACCAGGTTCCGCGGCACGAATAGCTGAGAGCCGACTTCACGAGGTCGCGCTCTTTGGGGTCGCCGATGCACGCTATGAGCGCCCCGACGCGCTGCCCGTAGAGCGTGAACGACTTGCTGGCGCTCCAGGCGAAAAGGACCGTCGCCTTCCCGACGAGGGGCACGAGGTGGCGGAGGAAGGCTCGCGGGTCCTCGCTCGCGCCGTAGACGAGGTATGCGCAGTCGACGAGGAGCGTGACGGGACCCTGGTCGGCGCGGGCGACGATGCACTGGGCGAGGCCGCGCCAGTCGCTGTCCGACATCGAGTAGCCGGTCGGGTTGTGAGCCGGGTCGTTCAGGATGACGAGGGACCGCCCCTGCGTCCGGAGCTGGCGGTCGAGCGCGGCGTCGAAGGAGGCGACATCGAGCGAGCCGTCGGGGGCGAACATCTCGAAGGTCTCGAGGCGGCGGTCGGACTCGTCCGCCAGCGTGGCGTACGGACTCCAGTACCAGCTGGTCGTCAGCAGGGCCTGGCCGCGCTCGAGGAAGTTGGCGATCGCGTGACGAACGGCCCCTGAGCCGCCGGGTGTGGCGACCGCGACAGCAGACGTGGCGAGGTCGGGCTGCGACGCGAGCAAGTCGGCGACGACAGCCCTCAGGAACTCGGGATTGCCCGAGATCGGGGCGTAGGTGGCGAAGTCGAGCGTCGAGACCTCGTGGACGGCCTTCGCCGCCGTCGGAAGGACGGCGAGTTTGCCCGCGTCGTCGAGCAGCACGCCGATGGTGGCGTCGAGGACTGCCTCGCCGGCGGCCCGGCGAGCCGTCGCTTCCTGATGCAAGCCAAAGATGGGGTCGTCGGACGGCCGGGCCTGACGCGAGGGGATGAGCTGCATGGGGCCCGTGCTTATCGCAAAGCTTGTCAGTTTGTCACCGAGAGAGCGGCGGCGCGTTCGCCGGTGCCAGCTTGGCTTGGGCGCAGGTGCGCCCCGGGGCGCAAACTAGTGCGAACAGCAGGTGTTCGCGCGGGCCGCGGCATGGCATGAGGTATGCTGGGGCCTGCGCAGGGCCATGAGCTTTATGAAGGTCACATGGGTTGCCGCCACACTCGTGGCCGCTGCGGCGCTCGCGCCGCTCGAGGCGAGGGCTCAGACGACGTCGTCGTCGGGGACGACGACGACTGGCGAGAGCATCACCCTCATCGGCGTAGCGAACCCGAACCGCTTCTTCGGCCCGGCCAACCTCCAGGCCAACAATCCGGCCGGCACGCGCAATCAAAATCAGAATCCAACCGGCGTGAGCTTCCTCGACTGCGAGAATAATCTCATCCTGCAGTTCCCGCTCTACGCGAGCGGTTTCACGGGAACCGACCATATCGAAGTTTGGACCGGCCTCGTGGATTGCACTCAGGACGCCAATCGCTCGGGCACGACCTCGAGCGGCGCCCAATTGTGCTGGCAGGTCGCCCAACCCATTACAGTAGTCAATACGACATACCCGGTTGTAAACCTGTATGCACGCGATATCTTGCGCTTTGAGAACTACTCGACGGTCGGCACCGCAGCGGGCACTGGCTCCCCTCTGAACAACTACGACCCAAACTGGGTGGGGACCGCTGCTTCGGAGGCGGCGTGCCACGTACAGACGACAGACGCCGCGGTCACCTTCACCATCTACTTTCTCGAAGTCAATAGTGGCATCTACAATACCTCTGCGACCGACTACCAGCCCCAGCTGGTTACCGATCTCGTCGCCCCGCCGGCGCCGGTCAACGTGACGGTCACGCCGGGCGACACGCTGCTCCAAGTAGGCTGGACATCGACGATCTTGGGAGCAGACCCCGACCTCGCCGGTTACCAACTTTTCTCCGACCCTCCGGCCGGGGGCGTCGCCTCCGCAGGGGGGTGTAACTGCGGGTCCAGCGCGGGCAATGCGTCTAGCTACGTCGGCGACGGGGCGACGATACAGACGAGCACCACGAAAACGGAATATATCTGCGCGGATGGCGCGGTCTTGCCCTATCCGTACGTGGGTCCGGACGCCTCCGCTGATGCCGACGCCGACGCCGACGCCGACGCTCCAGAGGAGGGCGCGGACGACGATACTGCGGCTGACGAGGACAGCGCGGGCGACGGGACGACGTCCGGTGACGACGGAGCGGACGATGGGACCCTAGCCGGCGACGACGGAGCGGGTGATGGGACAGCGTCCGAGGACGATGGCGCGGGCGATGCCCAGGCGGATGGCGGCGACGCGGATTCCGGGGACGAGGAGGGCTCTGACGACTCCGGCGATGCCGCGGAGCAAACGTCCGTGCTGAGCGGGTGCACGACCCGTAACGTCTCGCCGGACAGCGGAGCGGGCAGTTGCTACAGCGCCAATCTGGCGCCTGGCTTCACCGTGGGCACGAGCTACACGACCACGGACGAAGACGCGGCGACCGACGACGAAGCGGGGACCGACGAAGACGCGGCGACCGAGGACGAGACCGCGACATCCACGACGAGCACGACCGGGTTGGCCGGCATCTCCCAGATTGCACCGCAGTTCGGAGTCCCGGGTGGCATGATTTCTGATCCCACCCAACAATCCCTGACGATCGATGGTCTCACCAACGGCCTCATTTACCGCGTCGTCGTGTCGTCGGTCGACCTGTCACAAAATGTCGGCCCGGCGTCTCTTCCCGCATGCGCCACGCCCGCGCCGGTCGCCGACTTCTACCAGACGTACCGGCAGGCGAGCGGCGGCGCCCCGAGCGGGTCCTGTACGCTCGAAGGGGCGGGGATTCCAGTCCACGCGCCCGCCTCCGCGGTGGCGTTCGTCGGCGCTGTTGCTGCTTGGCTTCGACGCCGGAGGCGGTCGTGAGGGTTTCGCTCCGAATCGTGTCCTTTGGTGTCGTCGTCTCGTGTGCCCTGGATTCGGGGAAGGCCTTCGCGCAAGAGGACCGCGGGGAGGTTTTTCGTTCCATGCACAGAAACGTGGAATCCCCTCAGAACTTCGCGTTCGAGCTCCGGTTTTCGCCGTTCTTGCCCGAAGTCGACAGCGATCCGCTCCTCAACGGGCAGACGCCATTCGCGACCATCTTCGGGTCGTCGAAAACGATCATGATCGGCGCCGAAGGGGACTGGCAGGCGGTGCGGATCCCGCACCTCGGGACCTTCGGGCCTGGGGTCGGAATCGGCTATGCGGACTTCAGCGGCAATGCGCAGCTGCTGACCGGTGGCGCGTCCGGCGAGACGACGACCCTCGAAATCTATCCGATGTACGCGGTCGGCGTCCTTCGGGCGGATGTCCTTTGGCGCGAGGTGCACGTCCCGATCGTTCCGTACCTCAAGTTCGGCGTGGCCGCGGCGTTCTGGCGCGCGTCGAACACGCTCGGGACGTCGTACTACGAGGGCGAGGCCGGGCGCGGCTATACGCTCGGGACGCAGTTCGCGCTCGGCGTGGGGTTCAATCTCAACGTGCTCGATGACATCGCCGCGCGCAGTTTCGACGAAGACCTCGGCGTCAACAACACGTACGTCTTCGGCGAGTGGACGCGCTCGGACTTGACGGGTCTCGGCATCCAAGGCGACCCGCTCCGCGTGGGCGGGACGTATTGGACGCTGGGGATAGCGTTCGAGTTCTGAGCGCTGCCCCGCGCAGCCGCGCGTGAGAACACTCCGCGGTCCACGTGACATGCGCTCGTCCGTCCGGACGGTTTTCGAGTTCGAACTCTCGTGCATCCCGAGAGCGCGCTCGACCTCTAGCCGTCGTGTGGAGCGGACCCTAGGGACGCTGACACAAGGAGATCGCGACTATGGCCACTCTAATCGTTCCCGAACGCACGAAGAGCAACCGAGGATTCGCATCGATGACGCCGGGCAAACAAAAGGAGATCGCCAGCAAGGGCGGGAAAGCAGCTCATGCGCAGGGGCGCGCGCACGAGTTCACTCCGGATGAGGCGCGCACGGCGGGCAAGAAGGGTGGGGAAGTCGTGAGCCGAGACCGATCCCACATGGCGACGATCGGCCGGGCAGGCGGACAGGCGCGCGGCCGCAATCGCGCCGGGACAAGCCACGACTCCAAGGCTCATGTCGAATTGGCCCCCAGCAGTCACGGCCCGGGCTCTGTGTCGCCTGGCGAGTGATCCGCGCTTGTGGAGCGCTCGTGCGAACGCTCCGGACGTCGCCAAAGCCGACGGTCCGCCTGATTCAATGGCCTGAAGCTCGGTCGATCTCACCCCGATGAGGGAGCGGAGCGACTTGCCGAGAAGAGGGCCGGATGACAGTCTCGTAGCCTGGACCGAGCCTCTCAGTTTCCGCGGGGTCGCCTAGCAGCCGCAAGGGCGCCTAAGATGGACGGGAGGGTCATGCAGCCAAAGCATTCGTTTCCGATTCTTGCTTTCGCGCTCGGCTTGTCCCACTGCGAGGCTGCAGTGCAGGGGCAAGCCTCCGCCACCGCCGCGTCGGTTCCGCCGCCGGTGGCACAAGTCGATGTCGCCGCCTCCGGTGCGACGACGACGCCCCCACCGCCGGACCAGGGCGACAACGGTTCCAAGGAGTATGCACTCGGCGTGGACGCGGATTCGTACGACGACGTCGATCCCGCTGCGGTGACGGACTTCAAGTCGAACCTCCAACCATATGGCTCATGGACGGACGATCCGTCCTACGGGACGATCTGGACGCCGTCGCACGACGCCGTAGGCGACGACTTTTCACCGTATGTCAGCGGGGGCCACTGGGCGTACGACGACGATTGGGTGTGGGTCAGCAGCTATTCGTGGGGGTGGGCTCCATTTCACTACGGGCGCTGGTTTTGGATTGAAGGACGGGGCTGGGCCTGGGTCCCCGGCCGCGCATACCGAGGGGCCTGGGTGAGCTGGGGCGCGGATGACGGATACGGGTACGTCGGCTGGGCGCCGCTCGCGCCTCAGTTCTTTTGGTTCGGCGGAGCGGCTGTAGTCCGGCCGTTCGCCTATTCCCCAAGGTGGTCGTACTGCGCGCGCGCAGAGGTCTTTGCGCCGGTCGTAGCCACGCGTGTTCTCGTCGGCCCGGCGGCGATCCGGGTCGGAGCGTCGGTCCGTCCCATGGTGTTCACGGGAGCCGCGAGGGTTGGCTATGGCCCTTCCCCTCAGCGCCTCGGATACAGTCAATCGGAGATTCCACGTCCCACGGGCCCGGGTGCCGAAGGTGTCCTGCGCGCCCGACAGTACGCTCGCCCTTCGACGGCACAGGCGCTCGGCGGTAGCAAACCGGCAGCTGCCCGGTCGTGGTCTCCAGGCTCTTCGACCCCTAGACGTGACGAAGGAAATCCTCACTCGCCGTCCCCTGCGAGCCCGGCCCGCTCGCCGTCGGCTCAGCCTCGGGCGACCCCCGTGGAAGCCTCTCGCCCCGGTCCCAAGTCGGCGCCCCGGCCTGCCCCAACGCCCGCCCCCAAGCCCCAGCCTTCGCAGCACTTTACGCCGGCGCACAGGCGGAAGTAGCTTCTGGGCCAAGTGGCTCCGCCGCCTCCCTCGTACAGTCCCTTCGGCGACGATCCGATGGTGCCGATCACCGTCGACGAGGCATCGTTCGAGGAGGGCCCGCGGCGCACCACGCGCTTGGTGGCGGTGGGCGGGGGTCGTGGCGGCGTCGGCATGAGCCTGACGGCTGTCAACATCGCCGTTTACTTCGCACAGCTCGGCAAGGACGTCGTACTGGTCGACGCCGATCCGACCGGCGCGAACCTGCACTCGCACTTCGGCGCGAGGGCAGCCAGGAGTGAGATAGACCTGAGCGGCGACCCCATTCAGAAGGTGCAGAGCGCGCTCGTCGCGACCCATGTGCCGGGTCTGAGCCTGCTTCCGGCGGCCCACGACGCCATCGCGCCGGGTCCGGCGCTGCGAGCGGGGCGCAAAGCGCGGTGGCTGGGGGCGCTGATGGGGCTCGGAGTCGACTTCGTCGTCGTCGACGTGGGCGCCGGACATGGGGATGGTCCGGTGGACGTCATGCTGGCGGCGGACGTGCCGATCGCGGTCACCGTCCCGGAGCCTCCGGCTGTCGAGGCGACGTACCGGTTTGTTCGGTCCATGTTTCGTCGCCGCTTACGACGGGCGCTGCAGCGAGACAAGATGCGATTCGCTCTGCTCAATCGGTCCATGGAGAGTCTAGGTGCTCTTCCTGCGCCGCTCGAGCTCGTTCACGTCCTTGCGCGCACCGACCGGTCTCTCGCGGAGCTCGCGTGGGCTCAGGCCCAGGCGCTTCGGGTCCAGCTCGTCGTCAATCAGACGCGGGTGCGCCCCGACGCGGAACTCGGGGCGTGGATGAGTGGTATCTCGGCGAGGCATTACGGCGTGGCACTCGACGAGCTGGGCCATGTGGAGCACGACGATACGGTCTGGCTGACCGTGCGCCACAATAAACCCCTGCTCGTCGACAGCCCGACGAGCAAGAGCGCTCGCAATGTCGAGCGGATCGCGCGTCGTGTCCTCGCGCTGACGATGGCGAAATCGGGCGATCGCCCGTTTCAGGCGCCGATGCCCACTGCGGAGCCGACGCTTTACACGGTCCTCGGGGTCAGTCGATCCGCGACCGACGAAGAGGTCCGACGGGCCTACAAGCGCCAGCGCGAGATCTACGCGACCGGCGGCTTGGCAATGGTGTCAGTCCTCGAGGGCGAGCCCTTGCTCGCGGCGCAGCGCAAACTCGACGAGGCCTATGACACGCTCCTCGATCCCGTGCGTCGGCGTGCCTACGACCTGTCGACGTTCGCGGACCCCGAACCGCAAACGCTGACCGCTGCAACGAGCCGTCCAGCGCTCGTGGCCGAGCAGCTCATGCTCCAGCACGAGCTCCAGCGCGAGATCGGACCGGAGACCGAGTTCTCCGGCGGCCTTCTGCGCAAGGTGAGAGAGTCGATGGGGCTGGAGCTCGCCGACATCAGCGCCACGACGAAGATCGCGCGCTCCCACTTGCAGGCCCTCGAAGAGGAGCGATTCGACGACCTGCCGGCGATCGTCTACGCGCGTGGGTTTCTCGTCGAGTTTGCGAAGCAGCTTCGGTTGGACCCCGCGCAGGTTCAAAAGACCTACCTCCGGCGTCTGCGCGAAGACCTGGCGGCGCGCGGCAAGGAGGCCGTGTGACCGAACGCCGGCAGTTCCGGCAGCCGGCAGCGGCGGGTGGGGGGGTCTTCGGAGCGCTGCTCTTCGTCGTTGCCCTCGCACCTCGCCTGGCAGCGGCACTTGCCTTCGCAGCGGAGCCCGTTTGGGACGGGCACTACTACGATTTCGGCGCAAGGCGAATCGCGGAAGGCCACGGCTATTCCGACGACATCACGAGAGGCGGGATGCTTGTGTGGCATCCCTGGTGTCACTATCCGGTTGGCTACAGCGCGGTGTTGGCTGCCTTCTACCGGGCCCTCGGCCCGAGCCACGCAGTGGCCGCGGTGGCCAACTCGCTCATCGGTGCGGCCCTGGCCGTCGCCACGTGGGCGCTGGCTCGTCTCGCCGTGTCCGAAGCGCGCGCGCGGATAGCGGGGGCGCTGATCGCGCTGCACCCGGGGCTCATTCTGTACGCTGCGCTCGTGATGAGCGAGCCCCTCGCCGCGCTGCTCACGATGTTGGCGTTCTGGCTTGTGGCGCGAGATCTCGGTCGCGTGCGCGGTCTGGTCCTCGGGGCTCTCGTGCTCGGCGTGGCCGCGCTGGTGCGTCCGCAGGCCCTGCTGTGCGCGCCTGCGATCGGATGGGTGGCTGCCAAGGGCTTGCGCCGTCGGGTGGCGTCCGCTGCTGCGGCGTGCGCGCTCGCTCTCGTCCCGGTATTGCCGTGGACCGTGCGCAATTGCATGGTCATGGACGGCTGCGCCCTCATCAGCACCAACGCGGGCTGGAACCTCGCCATCGGCGCATTCCCGCGCGCCACGGGCCGCTTCGAGACCCTGCGCGCCAGCGACGGATGCCGGGACGTGACGGGCCAGGTCCAGCAGGACCGCTGCTGGTTCGCCTATGGGCTTGGCCAGATCCGGGCCGAACCGAGGCGTTGGCTCGGGCTCATTCCGGCCAAACTTGGCTACACCTTCGACCACGAATCGTTCGAGGTGGGCTACCTCCACGAGGCCCGGCCGGACCTCTGGCCCGATCCTACCGTGCGGCGAGTCCGTGACTTTACGACGCTGGCGCATCGCCTTCTGCTCGCGGCCGCGTCGCTCGGCTTCGTGGCGATCGCGCCCCTGCGGAGATTCCGTGGAGCGGTGACCCAAGGGGCGCTTCTAGTTGCGGCCGGAGCGCTGGCGGCCCTTGCGCTGCACACCGAGTCGCCCGTTTTTTGGCCATTGGCGGTGTTCGCGGCCGTCGTGCCGTGGCTCCCTCTGCAGGGTCGCCCCGAGCTTCGACCTGCGATGGGGCTCGCCGTGTTCTTTCTCGCCACGGTCATCGTGACCCACGCCGTCTTCTTCGGAGAAGATCGGTATCATGTGGTTGTGACTCCGGTCCTAGCGATGCTCGCAGCGGCCGCCGCGCGACCGCCGCAATCTCGCGGTCGGCGAGCCGGAGATCCATCTCGATCGTCCTCCGACCTTCTCGCCGGCCCGAGCCCGGCAGTTTCCCGGGCCGGCCGTGGGGACGAAGCAAGGATGATGGGTAGCGTGACCGGATGATTGGGAGGCTCACCGGAAAGGTCGTCACCCAGGAGGGCGATGCAGTCGTCGTGCTCGACGTCGGCGGCGTGGGCTACGAGGTCACGGTGCCCCAAGGTACGCTCGCGCGCGCGCGCGTCGATGACGCCGGTTGCGTGACGTTATGGGTTCACACCCACGTGCGGGAAGACGCCCTCTCGCTCTTCGGCTTTTCCGACGAGGCGGAGCGCGCTGCGTTTCGCATCCTGCTGGGCGTTTCCAACGTCGGGCCGAAAAGCGCCACCGCGATCCTGGGGGCGCTGCCCTCGAGCGAGCTCGAGAAAGCCGTCTCGCGAAGAGACCTCGCTGCGTTGACCGCCGTGCCCGGTGTCGGCAAGAAGATCGCCGAGCGGCTCCTCCTCGAGCTCCGCGACAAGCTGCCGCGCTCGACCGGGATGCGCCCGCCTGAGGTCGTCGAGGGTGTCCCCCGCGGCGTCGCTGACAACGAGTCCAAGCTCCGGAGCGCCCTGACGAACATGGGCTTCAAGCCAGCCGAGGCCGAGCGCGCGGTGGCGTCACTCGGAGACCGGGCCCGGACCGCTCCGATGGCCGAGTCGCTCCGTGACGCCCTCGCCCTGCTATCGAAGTGAGGCTGATCTCGCTTACGCTTACGCTCCCTGCCCATGGAACACGTCGCGGCGTTCGTCGATGCGCATCTCGACCGGTTCATAGAAGAGCTATCGGCGTGGGTGCGGATCCCGTCGGTTTCATCCGATCCGGCACGCGCGGGGGAAGTGGAGCGGAGCGCCCAGCACCTGGCGGCCGAACTGCGGAGCCTGCACGCGACCCGCGTAGAGATCTGGCCGACGGCGGGGCATCCCGCCGTCTTTGCCGAATGGCTGGGCGCGCCGGGTAAGCCAACTCTCCTCGTCTACGGCCACCACGACGTGCAGCCGGTGGACCCGCTCGGTGAGTGGACGTCCCCGCCCTTCGAGCCCGAGGTGCGAGCGGGGAGGCTCTGGGGGCGCGGCACGGCGGACGACAAGGGGCAGGTGCACATTCACAGCAAGGCCGTCGAGACTCTTTTCGCGAGCGCGGGACGACTGCCCATCAACCTCAAGATGCTCATCGAGGGCGAAGAGGAGGTCGGCAGTCAGCACCTCGGAGACCTCCTGCGCGAGCGCGCGACCGACTTGGCTGCGGACGTCGTCTGCATCAGCGACACGTCGATGTTCGGGCCGAACGTTCCCTCGCTCTGCGTCGGACTCCGAGGGCTCATCTACCTCGAAGTGACGGTCGACGGTCCCGCAGCCGACTTGCATTCTGGGATGTTTGGCGGGGCAATCGGAAATCCGATCAACGCCCTGACCACCATGCTCGGAGCGCTTCATGACCCGGCTGGTCGGGTCAGAGTCCCCGGGTTTTACGACGCGGTCGTGCCGCTCTCGGATGCCGAGAGGAGATCCATCGCGGCGCTGCCCTTCGATGAAGGGGCGTGGCTCCGCTCGACGGGGGCGCCCGCGCCGGTGGGCGAGAGCGGCTACACGACCCTCGAGCGCCTTTGGGCTCGACCGACGCTCGACTGCTGCGGAATCTGGGGAGGCTTTCAGGGCGATGGCGCGAAGACGGTGCTCCCGGCCCGCGCCGGTGCGAAGGTAAGTTGCAGGCTCGTGCCCAATCAGGAGCCCGACGACATTGCGCGCAAGGTCGCCGCCACCCTCGAGCGCCTCGCCCCGAGCGCGGTTCGCGTCCGCGTTGCGGTCCTGCACGGGGGCTCGCCATATCTCGCCCCCACGGAGCACCCGGTCTACGCCCTCGCGCAACGAGCGTTGCACCGAGCGTTCGGCAAACCCCCCGTGTTCATGCGGGAGGGCGGCAGCATCCCGTTCGTTCGGACGATCTCGGACGCGACGGGCAAGCCCTGCCTACTCATGGGGTTCGGTCAGCCCGACGAGAACGCGCACGCGCCGAACGAGTGGCTCGACCTCGAGAACTACCGACGGGGAATCCTGAGCGCGGCGTACCTCTATGAGGAGATCGCGGACATGGTGATTTCGCCCGGCGACGCGCCGGCGAGATCAGGGTAAAGTCCCGCCGCAACCGATGGCCAAGAAGGAAAGACTTGCAAGAGGGGATATGCCGCGCCAGAGGGCCGAGCGACGGTTCGAGCCCCGCCCGCTCGGCGGCCCGCGCGTCGTATACCCGCTGGGAGCGCTCGGCGCTCTCGCGATGGGAGCGGGCGCTTGGGAGCAGTTCGGGTCCGCGCTGTTCGACACGGGTGTCGAGTCAGCATGGTACGGGCCGCCGGTCTTGATAGTCGGGGCACTGCTCGCGGTGGTCGCGCTCTGGCTGGCCACCAGCGGCGAGCCCGCGATTCGGGTCGGAGACGCGGGCCTCGCCATAGAGAAGCGCGGTCTGCGCCGAATGCCCTGGTACGCGATCGAACGGGTGACGTGGCGCCAGGAGGCCGTTCGCGTGGCTGGCAAGGATGAGGAGGGCCATCCGCTCACGATCGTCGCGCGCGTCGCCGTCCAGCCCCAGGCGGCCGCCTGGATCGCGCGGGAAGCTCGCGCCCGAATTCCAGCTACGGTCGACGTCCCCGCCGACGCGACGCTTCCCGAAGCAGCGCCCAACGCCGGCAAACGACTGGCTCTCGAACCGCCGCAGGCGGTTGGCAGGCATTGCGCTGCGAGCGGGCGAGTGATCTCCTTCGAGCCGGACGCGCGCATGTGTCCGCGCTGCGAGCGCGCCTACCACAAGGAGTCCGTCCCCGACGAGTGCGCGTGCGGCGCCAAGCTAGCGGGTGTCGGCGAGACCGTCGACAATACGTGAGAGAGAACCGTCAGGAGGTCGAAAGCCGGTGCCTTGCGGCCGGCACCTTCGCGATCCAGGCGTCGATCCTGGCTTGCACGCCGGAAGCGAACTCCGCGCGCCTCGCCGCCGGCCTCGCTCGGTTTCGACCCAAACCCACGGGCCTTCTATCGGCGGGGCAATTAGGACGGACTCGCCTACCCGCTGCGCGCCTCGCCCTCGGACTCCGGCCGACCGGGTCTTTGTCTCAGATGCTCCGCCGTCGGTCCCACCTCGACGCGATTCCGACCGCGTCCCTTGGCCACATACATCGCAGCGTCCGCGATGCTTACGAGCGGATCGACGGTCCAGGGGGCGCCGCTGCTGGCGACACCGACGGATGCAGTGACGGCGATGACCTCGCCGGTAGGCAGTGAATGGGAGGTCTCTTCGATGGCGTGCCGAACTCGCTCCGCAGCCACGCGGGCACCGGGCGCCCCGGTTTGCGGCAACGCAACGACGAACTCCTCGCCCCCCCAGCGCGCCACCACGTCGCTCTTTCGCGCTACCGTCGCCAAGGTTCGCGCCGTTCCGCGCAGGACGATGTCGCCGGCATTGTGACCGTACTTGTCATTTATGTGCTTGAAGTGGTCGATGTCGAGGAGCAGCAGCGACATCGGCAGCGAGTGCCGGTCGGATCGAACCCGCTCGCGCTCCATGTAGTCGAGGAACGCCCGACGATTCAGCAAACTCGTCAGCATGTCGGTCGTGGCGAGCGTGCGGGCCTCTTCGTAAAGCGAGGCCATCTGAATCGGGCCTCCGAGCTCCGACGCGACGAGCGCAAGGAGACGCCGGTCCTCGTTTGACAGCCCTCGAGCCGTCGGCGCTGCCACGACGCGCGCTACCGGCTCGTTGGCGAACAGGACCGGGGCCATTTCCGGGCCATCTCCGTCGCCGGGGACCGCGCGTTCGTCCAGGACGTAGAGGATTTCTCGGTCTGCGGCGATGTCCAGCGTCCTGGGCAGCGTCGAGACGAGCGCGTCGCGCTCGCTCGGATGGCAGTGAAAAAATGCAGGCGAACTCGCACGCGTCGGGAGCACAGCCATCCACCGATAGGTCATCACGTCGTTCAACACGGCGACGAGACCATCGAACACCTGCTCGATGCTTCCCGTGCTTGCCAGGGCACGGACTTCTCCAGCCACGACCGAATCGAAGAGAGCTGTGTCGAGGATCGTCGACATGCGCTCGTACACCGAGCGCTTGTCGCGAAAGCGCGGCACCGCGCGCGACGAGGGAGGCTCGCCTCCGTTTTCCGCGATTGTCGGCAGGAGCGCGACGAGATCGTCCAAGCGGTCCTTGTTCACGTAGGCCACAGCCCCCGCAGACCGCGCCCAGAAACGGGAGCGTTTGTCTCCCGACGCCGTCAAAAGCACGATGGGGACGTGCGCCGTCGTGACGTCACTCTTCAAGAGTCGGCAGAGTTGAACGCCGGACAGACCGCTCATGACGAGGTCGGTTACTACGAGGTCCGGGGGCGCCTGGGCGACGTGCTCGACCGCGGTCTCTGCACTCGACGCCTCGTCGACCTCGTATCCGCATTGCCGGAGCGTCCGTGCCAGCACTCCGCGGACAGCAGCACTATCGTCGACGACGAGTACGCGTGACACGGTGGATTCTCTGTCTCCGTCTGTAGCATACGGACAGAATGACCCTCGCGATCGACAAATCGTCGATACGACGCGCCATACGACCGGGTGACGGAGGCCCGTCACACGGGCACACAGGGCGCGCTTTCCGCCTACTTCGCTGGCGCTGCTGTAGTGTGTTCGCCTGGCGAAAGCCGAAGGCCGCGGAGGGCGACGGCGTGCAACGATCGCCAAACGGCACTAGATGCGTGCTCGATGTCTGCGGCGCCCAAGCACCCATACGCTTCGTTCGCGCATCTGGTCCAAAAGCCGGGGCGCTATCTCGGCCAAGAGTATGGCGTGCGCATCAAAGACTGGAATTCCGTTCGGGCTCGCGTATGTCTTGCGTTTCCCGACGTCTACGACATCGGGATGAGTCACCTTGGCTTCAAGATCCTCTACCGCATCTTGAACGATGACCCCCGCACCCTCGCCGAGCGCGCGTACGCCCCGTGGATCGACATGGAGGCCGAACTACGCCGCCGCGGGGTGCCACTCGTTTCATGCGAGACCGCCCGGCCACTCTCGAGTTTCGATGTCGTAGGGTTCAGTCTTCAGTTCGAGCTGACGTACACGAATGTCCTCGCGATGTTGGAGCTCGGAGGGATCCCGATCCGATCGGACCAGCGTTGCGACGACGCTCCACTCGTCTTGGCGGGGGGTCCGACTGCCACGCACCCCGAGCCGCTGGCCGACTTCGTGGACGCCTTCGTCATCGGCGATGGCGAGGAGCGGACGACCGAGGTCGCGCTCCGATGGACGGCCATGCGCGAGGCCGGAAGCCCGCGCTCGGAGCGATTGCGCGCGCTGGCGAGTCTCGCGGGCGTCTACGTGCCTTCGCTCTACGCCACGGAGGTCGATCCCGATACGGGCCTGGAGGTGGTCTGCCGCGCCCTCGTCTCCGAAGCGCCGCTGCCTATCGTCCGGACGTTCGTAGACGACCTCAACAAGTATCCGTTTCCGGACGACAGCCCGATCGGCGGACCGGAAGCCGTTTTCGACCGCCTCTCGGTCGAGATTGCCCGCGGGTGCACCGAAGGCTGCCGATTCTGTCAGGCAGGGATGATTTACCGTCCGGTGCGCGAGCGCGACCCGGAGCAGATCATCGGCACCCTCGTGCGGGCGATTGAGACGAGCGGGCACGACGAAGCCAGTCTCACGTCGCTGTCTACGGCGGACTACTCCTCCATCGTGCCGCTCGTGCGCAAGACAGCCGACGCCCTCACTCCGAAGAAGGTCTCGCTGGGCGTCTCCAGCCTGCGAGCGTACGGTCTCGACAACGCAGTTCTCGATGACATTTCGCGTGTGCGGGCGACTGGCCTCACGTTCGCGCCCGAGGCGGGAACGCAGCGCATGCGGGACGTCATCAACAAGAACGTCACCGAGCAGCAGCTCCAAGAGACCGCGGAGCGGGTCTTCGCTCGGGGTTGGCAGAGCGTGAAGCTCTACTTCATGATCGGCTTGCCGACCGAACAAGAAGAGGACGTGCGGGCCATCGTACGTGTGGGCGGGCGCACGCGCGCCATAGGGAAGCGCAAACGACGCGAGCTCGGGCTCGGCGGCGCCCCGACGGTCGTGGTCAGCGTCTCCACGCACGTGCCCAAGCCGCACACCCCCTTCCAGTGGTGCGCCATGGATCCGCGCGAGACGATCGTTCGCAAGCAAGGATGGCTCGAGGAGGAAGCGCGGGCATGTCACGTCGATCTGCGGCTGCACGACTGCTCGACGTCGTGGCTCGAGGGCGCGTTCGCGCGCGGCGACCGGGCTCTCGGTGCGGTCCTCGAACGAGCATATCGCCAGGGAGCGCGGTTCGATTCTTGGGAAGACCAGCGCAATCTAGCGCTGTGGGAAGAGGCGTTTCGCTCGGCGGGGGTCGACCCGGCTCGAACTCTCGGGACGATTCCGGTAACGGCCCGGCTGCCGTGGGATCACATTGACGTGGGCCTGGAAGACGGCTTTCTGCGTCGCGAGTACCGAAAGGCCCTGAACAATCGTCTGTCGCCGCCGTGCGGAAAAGTCGCGGGGACGTTCGTACACGCCTCGAATGTCGCGCAGGCCGACGGCGAGACGAAGCCGCTCGTCTGCTACGACTGCGGCATCGGCTGTGACCTGTCCGCGGTGCGCTCGCAGCGCCGAGCCTACCTGAATGCCCTCAGCGCCTTCGAAGGTACCGGACCGTCGCCCGAACCGACCCTCCTAAAGTCGCGTGCCTACCGTCCCACCGACGTCGAACCGATCAAACCCTCGACGGTCCGCTTCGCCTACGAGAAGCTGGGCGCCGCGGCGTTCCTGTCGCATCTCGACCTGATTCGTGCGCTCGCACGAGCGTTCCGTCGGGCCGGCGTGGAGGTTTGCTACTCGCGCGGATACCACCCCAAGCCGGAGATGACATTCGGCCCAGCGCTGTCGCTCGGGGTGGCCAGCCTATGCGAGGCCGTGGACGTTCGCATCGCGGCGGACGTCGAGCCGCTCACTCTTCTGGAGAAACTCTCTGCGTGCGCGCAGCCCGGGCTCGCATTCGTAGGTGCGGCGAGCCTCGCCGCAGGCGATGGGCCGCTGCCGCGCACGATCGACGCCGCCCGCTACGCGGTCGAGTTGCCGCGAGACATCGTCGACGCCCTCGGTGGCGAAGGGGCTCTGATGGAGCGTATCGATGGCGCACTGGGCAATGGAAACCTGAGCGTCACTCGGCGGATCGGCCGCCGTGCCAAACGCGTCGACGTTCATACGCTGCTTGTGTCGCTCGCTCCTTCCGACTCCGAGTCCAGGGACGCTCTCGCACGGGCGGGTCTCGCGGGCGATGGCGTGTCCCTGAGAGCGGACGTCCTGGTGACACCCAGCGCGGGGGTCAAGATCGCCGAGGTCGTCGAGGCCTTGTGCGGCGGGCCTGCTTCTCACGTGGCCGTGCGAACCCGGCTCGGGACGCGACGGCAGGACGGGGAGATCGTGTCGCCCTTGGGGATGGTGACGAACGCTCTGGCTCGGATCTGAGTGGATCCGAATTGCGCGCGGGGGAGGGGGATCGCGCTCCTGGTCGGGCGCATCCGGGTGCTAGCGTTGCGCGTCCGCGCGTTGGCGCCACGGTGAAAAGCGCGAAGTCGAGGAGGTCAGGATGACATTGCTACGAAGCCAGAGCGCACGAATCATCGCCTGCGTTGTCTTGGCGGGGGCCGTCATCGCAGCGGCCGGGCTCAGCGTTCGCAATGCCATGGAGGGGCGCAACCGCGAGCGCCTCTTCGCCGCGATCAGGCCGGTGAGGCTCAAGAACTGCACTATGAAGCGCTTTGGCCACCCGCACGACGGCGGTTACGTGATGTGCTCGAACTTGCTGGGTCAGGTGCAGAGCGCCTACTCGTACGGGATTGAAGGCCGCGACGAGTGGGGTTGTGACATCGCGCGCCAAGCGGGTGTCCCGGTTCACGAATACGACTGTTTCGATCCGAGGAGACCGGTCTGCGACGGCGGCACGCTCCTCTTCCAGGACGAGTGCGTCGGAGGCGCCTACGAGGTGAACGACAAGCGAGTCTTCGACGCCGTGGCTCACCAGATCGCCAAAAATGGCGACTTTGGCAAGAGGCTGGTCGTCAAGATGGATGTCGAAGGCTCGGAGTGGGACGCGTTCCCTGCCATTCCGGACGTAGTGCTGAACACGATCGATGAGATGTCCGTCGAGTTCCACCACACGGCCGAGCCGCGCTTCCTCGGCGTCATCGAGAGGCTGAAGAAGATCTTCTATATCGCCAACGTGCACTTCAACAACCACTCGTGCACCAAGTCCGATCGTCCATTCCCGTCTTGGGCCTGGGAAGTTCTTTTCGTCAATAAGCGCGTCGGCAACGTCGACGAGGCCGACTCGTCGCTCCCCGTCCCGAACCCGCTCGACGCTCCCAACAAGCCGGAAGGACGCGATTGTCAGGCCACTTGGTGAGTCGCGTTCCCCTCGGCCGTCGTCTCACCGCCCCTTGCCCGGCGCGAACCGGCGAGCCCTCGACGACGGAGCGCCGAGGAGCCGCAGCGCCTTGCACACCTGGGCATCTCGGCACGGTCCGACATGCCCGCCGTGCGTCGGCCACGAGCCGACCCACGCGCCGTCATCGACGCGCGCCAACAGTCTCCGGTCGCGCACGTCCGGTCCTCGCCACGTAGGGGGCGCGTGCACGAGGTCGGCTTCGCGCTCGTGGGGCCCTGGCTCTCCGAAGGCGAGGCGAAGGGTCGGGGTGAGTCCAACGCGCTGTACGGGCTTGCCGTCCGGGAGGGCATAAAGCAGCGTGGTGAGGCGCAGCACGCCCGCCCGCTCGTCGTCGTCGAGGTGCTCCTGGGCGCAGCCCTTGCCGAACGTGCGCTCGCCAACGATCGGCCCCCGACGATACGACGCGAGCGCGCCGGCGATCATCTCGGCGGCGCTGGCCGTATTGCCGTCGACGAGCGCCGCGACAGGACCACGCCAGCGGTCTACGACAGGCGGCTCGGGAGCGCGGTCGGTTTCAATGGACCCGTCGCGCCTGCGCATCGGAAAGAGCGGTGCGCCTGGCAGGAAGACTCCGAGCGCATCGATCGCGCCGTCGGTCGAGCCCCCGCCATTTCCCCGCAGGTCGAGGACGACGCCCGCGACCGGACGGCCCGCCTGCTCCCGAGCGCGCAGCAGGCCGTGCGTCAGCGCATCGCCCAGGTCGTCGCGCACGTCGCTGATGGTGACGATCAGCACGTCCGACTCGCCAAACGCGATGGCATCGAACGGCAGATCGCCCGGAGCGTCTGCGGTTCCCACCCCCGCGGCAGCGCCATCGCGACTGGCATCGAGCGATACCGTCAGCAGACCGCTCGCGCTTCGGAGCACGACGGCGTCGACCGGAAGACGCTCTTCAGCGGCTGCGATCTCCAGCTGGTCGATCTGCTCCAGACTCATACCCGCCGTCGCCACTCCCGCGAGCGAGAGCACGACGTCCCCGTCCTCGAGAGGCGCCACTGCGCCCGATTCGATGACGATCCCCACGGCGGTGCGTTCGCACGCGTCCCAAAGGCGGAGCGGAGGATGGGCCTCGATGTCCACCTCGTACACACTCGACTCCTCGTCGAGCGGCGCCCAGGCCCCATGTGGGTCTAGCAGCGGTACGTACGCGCGGACAGCGGACGCGAGAACAACCCCGGCCCAGTCGTCCGCAGTCCACGACGGGAAGTAGCGAGCCGCCGCGATGTCCACGTACGGAGCCGCATCTCCAAACTCCGCCAGCACCGAGGCCAGGCGATGGCCCAACGTCGCAGCGAGCTCTCGGGCGGGCCGAGTCACGGCCTCGCCCTCGAAGACCGGCGTAGCCGCCCCTGTCCATGCGTCGTCGTCGGAAGCAGCCGTCCCCCGCGCTACTTCGAATACGCCTCGAAGATCCATGACCCAGGGCAGGACGTCCGAGCCGAGGGCTTGCGCGGTGGCGCAGTCGGGCGAACCTCGTCCTTCAATGTCGGCGAGGAGCGCCGCAGCCGCCCGCTCGAACGACTTCGCGGGCGAGGCGTCCGGCGCGACGCTCCAGAGGCCGTAAGGGTCGAGCCAGTCGGCGACCGCCGATCCGAATGCCTTGGGGTCGACGGGGCCCGCCGCGTACGCAAGCTGGTCTCTCGCCTGCCCGACGATGCGACGGGCCGTGTCGCAGCTCAGTCGCGTCGGATCCCCGCTCGGCACGCGGAACGCATGGCCGAGCGCGTCGTCGCCCTGATTTGGAGAGCCCGCCTCCTCGTCCGTGGGCGCCGGGGTCGGCGCTGGGGACATGACTTGGGCCTCGCGCAGGCCCCTCCACGCTCGTAGACCCACGAGCGACCCCAGCCCAATCGCGAGCGCACCATACCCCACCCAGACGACGCGTCGCTTCATGAGACGCAAAAGCGTAGCAGGACCGGCTCGAGAGAGCCGAGTTTGTCAAGATCGGCCGAACGCGTCGCAGGATCGCAGTCTGCCGGCCGACAGACGGGCCCTCGCTATGCTAAAGGGCACGATTTGAAAGGAATTCTCACCCGATGCCGAACCTCATCGAAGCTCTGACCGCGGACTCGAAGAAGAATGCAGTCGTCGACGACTGTCTCGCCCTCATCGACGCCGAGGTAGCAGGGAAAAGTGGCCTCATGGGGTTTGCCATCAAGGCCGGCTACAAGACCATCCAGGGCATCAAGCCGGGCTTCGTTCGCGGAGTCGTCGTCGATCTCCTCCCGGAGTTCGCGACCGCCCTCGACCCGCTGTATCAGGAGGCCAAGGGGAAAGGTCGAACCGCCACGGAGCTATTCAACTCGAATCCGTCGCGCGTGGCCGAGGCGCTGCTCGCGATCACCGACGAGAAGGCTCGACGCAGCAAGAGCGGCCTCGTCAAGGGGACGTACGACAAGCTGCGCGGCACGGCGCAGCGCAATGTCGAATCCGCTGTCCCGAGGCTCGGGCCGCTCGTCGACAAGCACGCGCCTTGAGACTCAGCTCGGCGCAGCCCCCGCCGCCCATAGCGCATAGATGGTCCCCCAGGCCATCATGAGCAGCACCACGAAGACCGCGACCGTGAGGCCCTCCAACCGACGCAGCCCGCGCTGGCTCGACACCACACCCCAGCCCATGCAGAACGTCTGAAGGCCGTTCGCCAGGTGGTACGCGACTCCGAGAGTCCCGAGCAGATACACAATCAGCGTCGGGCGGTGGAAATGCATTTCCTGCGCGATGTCCGCAAACGGCTCGGGGTGGCCTTGTACGAGCCTCGGATTGAGCATCGCGAGCCATAGGTGGGCGCCGACGAAACCGAGAACGCCGACGGCAGCAATGCGCTGAAGAAGGTATTTCAGGTTGGCGTAGTACCCGTATCGGAGGTTGTTCGGGCGACTTGTCACGGTCCGCGTCACGCCCCAGACGATGTGAATGACGAGCGGGAGCAGCACGATGACGCCCGTGACCGCTTGGGCGAACGGATGCGGATACTCCGTCACCGCCGCCTGCCAGGCCTCCTCGCCCTGAAACGCCGCGAGGTTGTTCCACAGGTGCACGCACGTCCAGACCCCAAGCGGGAACACAGCGAGGCCGGACGCCAGACGCGACCAGAGAAAATCGCTCCTGGCGCGCGAAGAGGGATTCTGCGAAACGGGGACGGCTGTGGTCATCGGGGCGGTCTCCAAGCAGCGAAACTCTACGCGCGACATAATGGAAGGGAGGTTATCTTGCCAAAGACTCCGCGCGCCAACGGTCTCGAGCCGAAGGAAAGAGGGTGGTAGGCGAGCTACTTAGGGAGGTCGGTCGTCACGTCGACCCACCCACCGGCGACGAAGCGCGGAATGCGGAAGAGCTCCGCCCCGGCGACATCGACGGCCAACGGTTGGGCGAGCACGTCGACGTCCGGCCCCACCGAAAACCCCACCGAGCCTACGTGCAGCTCGTATCGGGCGGATACGACCAGGCCGCCAGTCGCGGTCGTGTGCGAGCGCGGCTGGGCCCAACTGTCGGCCTGGGCGAAGAGGATCCTCGCCGTGGCGCCGAGGCCGAGGTACGTGCGAGCCAGAAGCTCGCGCTCAATGACCACGTCCGCTCGGAACGTGTCGGCGCGAATCCCCTGCGCCGAGTTCACGCCGGTGCCGAAGCCCGCGATGGAGTCAAGCGCCCAACCCCTCGGTGCGGCAGCTCTTGCCCCAAGGTGCCCGCCGAGGGCCCCGCCGATCTTGCCGTCCCAGAGCTCCGCCCCGATTCCAGCGAGCAGTTTCCACCGAATCGACGGAAGTTCGGGCGTGGGAGCCGGGGGGTGCGCGGGCGTTTTCGGGAGCGAGTTGGGGGGCTTTGTGCGGGCAGGGCCTGGCTCGGGCGCGAGCGACGGGTCGGGATCCTGCGCCGGCGATTGCACTTTGGTCGAGAGGTCGTGAATTGCGGCGACGAGGATGTCGACGTTGGTCGCCTCATCCTCGCCGAGCGCCACGCTCCGTGTGTGCGTTCCTCCCGCTGCGGGATGCCACGCGACCTGGGCTGATGACTCGGCGCACGACACCGTGATCGCGCCTCCCGCGGCATGTAGCGTCGAAGCGAGTTCGGCGCGGACCCGAGCTTCGAGGGCGGCTCGACCGACTTCCCCGAGGTCCGGGCAATCGACGAGCATGGCCGTCAGGAGTGGCTGGGCGCCGGCAGGCGCTTGTTCGGCTCCGAAGAGCAACCCTGCGACGAGCGTGGCGCGGACAAGCACTCTCTGGCGCACGCGCGCTACGTTATCCACTCGCAATGGCCGGGGGAACGCCGGCCATCCGGCAGCTCATTTTGGGACCTAGCGGGAACGAACGGATCGATGGCGGAGCAGCTCCCCGACGGTGTCGCGGCTTTCGCGGGGCCTCTTGCCCTGTCGAAGACGAGCGCCAAGCCCGCGCCGGTCTCGCGGGACCACGTCTTCGCGCTTGTGTACCGGCAGATGCGCGTCCTCGCGGGACATCGCGACGTCGACGAACTGGCGCAGACGGCGGCCGAGCAGGCGATCCGCGGACTGGCCGACTTCCAGGGACGCTCCGCACTCTCGACGTGGACGTTCCGCATCTGCTACCTGACCGTCCGCAAACACGACCGGTGGGTCCGACGCTGCCTTCGCCGATTCTCGCTCACGGACGACGGCGAACTTCCCGAGCCGTGGTCGCGGGAGGACTGCCCCGACGAGCACGTCCTGCGCGAGGAGCGCGTGGCCCGCCTGCGGGCGGCGCTGGATAGGCTGTCTCCCAAGCGGCGGGCTGTGGTCATCCTGCACGACCTCGAAGGGCTCGAAATCGGCGAAATCGCCGAGATCGTCGGCGCGCACCCGCGAGCGGTGCGTTCGCGCCTCCGGGACGGGCGCGATGCCCTCGCCGCCATGCTCGTCGCCGATCCGTACTTTGGAGCTGAAGCGTGTCGCAAGGAGGGCCCATGAGGCCTAGCAGCCAGCGTTGCCTCGATCGTGTCCTCGGAGAGACCCTGCTCGCCGCGGCCCGCGCCGGGCGTGCGCCACACGCGCGAGCCCACGTCCAACACATGGCCGCGTGCGAGAGTTGCCGCGCTGCTGTCGAACGCGCGCGCCGTCTCGCCGCCACGTGGAAGTCGCTGGAGCCAACGCCCGAGGAGACGGCGCGGGCCATGGTTCGGTTTCGTTGCCGTCCCTCGTTGCGTCGCTCCCCGCCGACGTGGGCGAAGGCCGTCGTTGTCGGCGCAGTGGTTGCGGCGACGGGCGTATGCGCAGCCGCGGTCCGCGTTCTCGAGACTCGAGGCGGAGGGCGAAGCGCGGGTTCGATTCTCGAAGAGGCTCCTCTCGTCGAACGGTCTGCGTCGGTCGTTGCGACCCCGCGGGGCGGTGCGGACCGGGGGGCCGCGCCGCGCATCGAGGAGGCGCCGCTGCCGCCGCCGGCGTTGCGATCCGGCGGAGGTCCCGCTCCGAGCGCGCAGGCGGTGCGTCCAGCGCCGACGGGCGAGACACCGAGCGCAGAGCGCGTCTCCGAACGAGAGGCTCCCAGCCCGTGGATCCTGGCCGCCGAGGCCATGAGGATCAATGACTACGCGGGCGCTGAGCGCGCCTTCAACCAGCTCGCGGCGAGCCCCGACGCGCACACCCGGGATGCGGCGAGGCTTGCGCGGGCGCAGCTATGGATAGCCCTGGGTCGCGCGAGCGACGCGCGCGCCGAGCTGGAGAGGCTGCGTATCTCTGGCGCGACGGCAACCCTTCGCGAACAAGCGGCGGAGGCATTTCAATCGCTGGCACCCTGAGGGATAGCTCACCGTGGTGCACCCCGGGAACGAATGGGTCATGAAGACAAGACAGATGACGAAGGGGATGGTCGCAGCTTCGCTCGCAGTTCTCGCGGGATGCGAGGCCAACGTGGCATCGTTCACGCCGGTGGACGCTGGCGGTTGCAGTTCCCCAGAATCGCTAAACTACCTGAACTATGGTTCCCCATCCTGCCCTGAACAGGGCGCCGACGTCCCAGATGGCGGAGGAGTGGATGGATCGACGCCCCGGACGAGTCCGGGCGCCACGCCTCTGCCCGACAGTGGGATCGACGGATCGACGGCGCTCAAGGACCTCAGCGCCAGCGATGCCCGTTCGCTCTGCGCCTGGCTGATTCAGGTCTGGGATACGTATGCCGGGCAGGTCGTCGTCACGCCGGCCCTCTCGGATTCGACATCCGGCTACGTCTCAGGCCCGACGTTTTCGTGTGGCGTGTCGGCTGCGTTCCCTCAGCTCGCGATCCAACTGCTAGACGTCGACAACTGCGTTCTCAACCTGCAACACAGCCCCTGCGACGCCACCGCGCAAGCGCTCGAGGCGTGCGTCGCGGCCTTCTACGCGCAGGCGGGCTCCGGCATCAGCGGCGCGGCGTCGTGCGCCGACGTTTGGGCGGCCTGCCAGACGTACGAAGATTCGACTTCGTGTGGCGAAACGATCGTCAGTGAACCGTCCTGCGCTGCGGCGTCCGATTGTCCTGCGTGCGCAGCCGGAGCCTTGCCCACCACCGCCGACGCCTCCTGCCCCGTGCTACTGACGGACGCGGGCAGCGACTAGGCCTCTGCTAGAGGCTGGCCCACCTTCGCGCTCCAAGGCGGGTCCTCGTTCACCCGGGATAGCTGTACTAAGCTTCCTCTTGTGTCTCTGCGCCACCTCGTCGCCGTCGTCTTGCCGCTGGGAGTCGCCGTCGCGACCTCGGCAAGTGCTCAGGACTTCGACCCGCGCGGCCGCCATCGTCCGAGGCCCGCGCCGGCATCGAGCGGTCGTGCGACGTCCTCGGCGTCCAGCCCAGCGGGTCGAAACTCTCCATCCTCCGATCAGCTCATCGACCGGTACACGCGCATCGTTCTCTCGCTTCCCGAGTCGTCCGGACCGCTCGAAAAGCTCGCGCAGGAATACCGGCGGCGAGATGGTAGCGTTGCCGCGCTCGTCTCCGACTTCGAGGGGCGAGCTGCCCAGCCCGGAAATGCCCAGTACGCCGCCCTCGTGGCACTGGCTTCGATCTACGCGATAGAGCGGCGCCCGCGAGACGCCGAAGCCGCCTATGGCAAGGCTCTCGCCCTTCGGCCGCGCGACCCGACCGTCCCGCTCGCGCTCGCGCGCCTTCATCGGGATGCCGGCGATCTCACTGGCGCGCGGGCGTCCTACGAGACCGCTCTGGGGCTTCAGACTTTGCCCGCCGACAAGCGGCAGACGCTTCGCGCTCTGATGACTCTCGCACTAGACGAGATGGACTGGGACCTTGCCGCGCGATTTCACGCGCAGCTCATGGCGCTCGATCCGACCGACCTCTTCGCGCGCGGCGAGCTCGGGCGCGAGCTCGTGAATCGCGGCGAGTTCGAGCGTGCCGTGGGAGCCCTCGAAGGCGTCGTCAAGGCAGCACAGGGAGACAACCGAGCGCTGGCGCCAGCCCTCAAGGAACTAGGACGGGCACAGGCCAAGTGCCATCAGTGGGACAAGGCGGTCGCGTCGCTCCATCGGGCGCTCGCCGCTGCGGGGGACCAGCCCGCTCTTCGGGCTGAGATTTACGAGATTGTTGCCGACGTCTATCGGGCGCAGCAGGACCTGCCTTCGCTCCTACGGGAGCTGGCGGACGAGCACCCCAGCGACGTCACGCGTCTCGCGCTGCTCGGTCGCCTTTACGAAGAGACGGGGGATTCGGGCCATGCGATCGACGCGTATCGCCGGGCCCTCGCGAGCGATCCGAGACAGATTGACTTGCGCGTGCACATGGTCCGCTTGCTCCAGGCGAGGGGAGATCTCGATCAGGCGATCGCGGAGTACGCACGGCTTCTGCGCGCTGCGCCCAATCGTCCGGAGTTCGTATTCGAGGCATGCGAAGCACTGCTCGAACGAGGGGATCGGGCCCGCGCACTGCGGCTGGTAACGGAGCTCGAGGCGCGCTCGGGCGGCGATGGTGAGATTCTCTCGCGGGTTGCGGACTACTATTCCCGGATCGGAGAATCGGCTCAGTCGCTTCGAGTTCTTCGCCATTTGGCCGACATCGACAACGGGGATCCAGGGCATGTCGTCGACCTCGGGGACAGATACTTTCACGACAACAACATCCCGCTCGCAGTGCAGACCTGGAAGCGCTTGCTCGGTGTCGTGCAGCCGCGAGCCAAAGCGCTCGCCGTGCTCGGTGACGTGTACGTCGAACATGACATGGGAGCCGAAGCGCTTGCCGCCTACAAGGAGGCGCTTGCGATCGATCCCAATGCCCTGACGGTCAAGAAGGCGCTGGCGGGGCTTCTGGAGCGGAATCACGACTACGTATCCGCGGTCGACCTGTACGAGGAGATTGCGAAGAAGGCGACCGAGAGCGCGAATCGCGCGCTGGCTCGTGAGTGCCGAACACGAATCGTATCCTTGTGGGGTCTGGAGCATGTCCTCGAGAGGCAGCTGCCCGGGCTTGCGAGGGCGTTCGAGAGGGTGCCGGTCGATCCCGAAGTCGGGCGAATGCTTGCCGAAGCCGAGATCCACCTCGGTCGCCTGTCTCAGGCGGAGGAGACCCTCCGACGCGTTGTCGCTCTGGAACCGGGCGACACGGACAGCTACCTGGCGCTCGAGCGGGTGCTCGTCCAGCAGCGCAAGCAGGCGGAGGCCATCGCTGTTCTTGAGAAGCTCGCCGCCGTCGAGCCGACGCGCGCGCGAGAGGTGTACGAGCGCATGGCGGCGTACGCTCTCGAGATCTATCGCGACGACGATGCCATCCGCTACGCCGCGCGCGCTGTCGAACTCAATCCGGAAGACGCCGACGCCCACCGACGGCTCGGCGAGATGTACCGGTCCCGCCAGGACGTGGGCCACGCGATCAAGGAACTTCGAGCCGCGATCGAGAAGAACGACCGCCTCTTCGCCGTCTACCTGGAGCTCGCGGACTTGCTGCTGTCCCAGGGGGAGGGCGCCGACGCCGACGCCCTCCTGCGGCGGGTGGTGCGCTCGGCGACGGACGAAGACCTTGTAGCGCGAGCGGCGCGGCTCGCCATTCAGCTCGAAGTGGGTAACGGTACGCTGGAAGCCATCGAGCGGGATCTTTTGCCGCTCGCGATCGCCCACCCGGAGCGACCGCTTTTCCGGCGCCTCCTCGTCGAGATTTACGGCACGATGACGTTCGCTTGGGTAGAACGCGTGCATCGCGGACAGCCGCAGGAAGCGGAGCAAGCCCGGGTCGCGCTCTCTCTCATCGGTTCGCGTGCGGTCAAACCGCTGCTCGACGCGCTGGTCGACGACGACGTGGGACAGCAGCGCATCGCGATCGACGTGCTTTCCTACGTCCAGAACGGCAATGCGGCGCTTCCCCTGTTCTCCTATGCGACCGGCGCTGGCGATGTAAGTCTGCGAGCGCGCGCGATGATCGCGTGCGGTGCTCTGGCGACGTCGGCCTTGGTTTCCAAGTTCGCCGCGCTTCTTCTTCCGAGGGGTCGCGATGGGGCCGTGGCTACGGCGGAACCGGTGGCGATCGCTGCGGTGTGGGGACTCGCCCATCTGCACGACGCTGCGTCGATTCCGCTGCTCCGGCGCATCGTGCGCGAAGGGTCCATGTCCGCTCAAGCGATGGCCGCACTGGGGCTCGGTCTCGCCGGAGACAAGGGATCGATCTCGGACCTCGCGACACTCTTTGGCGCTGCCGACACGGGCGGTGTCGCTCGAGCCGCGGCGGCCTATGCGCTCGGCGAACTCGACGCCCAGGACCGCGTGGACGCACTGCTCGAAGCCGCCGCGGACGAGGCGCCGATCGTTCGACGGATGGCGCTGGTCTCGCTCGCGCGGATGGCCGAGCGACCGGCCATGGAGCCCGCGTGGGTGCCGCGAGCCGCCGCGGTGATGGCCGACGCCGTCTTTGCCGGGGAGCCCGACACGCCGCGCCCGGACGCTCCTGCGAGGACGGTCGCGCGCGCCGCAGTCAACGCCCTAGCCATGATGGCCCGCGGCCACGCGCGATTGTCCGCCGGCGCCTTGCCAGTGCCCAACGGAGTTCTCGAAGTCGAAGATCTCCTGCTCAAGCTCGAGGGCGACGACGCACCCACCGAAGACCGCCAGGCGGCTCTTCTTCGGTTCTCCGATGAGATCGAACGCGCGGCGTCCGGGGCGCTTCACGCGTCGCGGGATCGAGCGCGCGCTGTTCTGGACGCATTAGGCAGTGGGGACGGCGAGCTCCGGCCTTTCGTCGAGCGCGATTCGACTGGGCCGGCCGCCGCGCGAGCTCTCGGGATTGTCCAAGCCCTCGAGCCGAGTCTCCCGGCACTCGCACGCGGTCCGGACGCCTCTCTGCAGACCAAGGCACTGCTCCTCGTCGCGAAGCTCGACGGCACCGACGCCGGCGAGGCTGTCGCCTCGGCGATCGAAAGTCCGAACGAATCCACGCGTCGCGTGGCGCTTGCGTTCGTGGCGACGCCGAGGCGGGATGGGACTCGCGCCCACCCGATTGCGCACGAGATGGCGGCTGTCGCCGACGTGCTCGAGTCCGACGGATCCTGGTCGATGCGCGTCTTGGCCGCAGAAGCGATGGGAAGACTCGGCGCAGCAGGCGCGTCAGTCGGAGCGCAGGCTCGACTTCGCGCGGCCGCCAAAGGGGATGCCTACGCGCTCGTGCGACAAGCGGCGCTCGAGGCGCTCGAGATCTTCGACGCCGACGGCGCGCGCGAGCTGGCCGCAGTCATGGCACAAACCGATCCGGAGCCCCGGGTGCGCGCGGCTGCCGTAGACGTGAGGGGACGCTGAAGCATGAGAAGGATCTCGATCGTGTCGGTGGCCGGCTTCGTTGCTCTCGCGGGATGTCGCGACGTGTCGAGTTTCTCGACGTCGGGCGATAGCTTCCAAGGATTGGTAGTGGACGCCGGGTTCGTGCGCGCGGGGGTCGACCCCAATGCCTGTCTATGTCTCACGCTCGACACCAACCATCTGCAGGACATCCCTGGCGAAATCTGGACGACCGACGGTCGTTTTCAAGCGGCGCCGCTCCGATCCATTCCCGAGCTGTGGAGCGACCCACTCTCGACGCTCACGTTCGGCGAAGGACGCCTGCGCAATCTCATCTACGTGGTCTCGGCCGCCACTGCTGGCGACGACGCGGGCGAACAAGACGTCATGGCCGTCGTATCGCTGATGCAGTCCGGAAACGTGGAGGTGCGTTTGCTCAGTGGAGCCCCTCCGGTCGGGGGGGACGCCGCCACGCCTTCGACGCGAATGTTCGGCGTGTTCCCGCTCTCAAGGCAGTCCGGCCCTTGCCCATGCTCGTCCTAGGGATCGAGACGTCGTGCGACGAAACCGCTGCTGCCGTCGTGGAGGGAGGCGGCCGCGTGCTCTCCGACGTGGTCCACTCGCAGGTCGCGCTGCACGCGCCGTACGGCGGTGTGGTCCCCGAGCTCGCCTCGCGCGACCATCTCCATAATCTCGGGCCGGTGGTTCGCTCCGCGATCGACCAGGCCGGTGTCACTTTGGAGGACCTCGACGGGGTCGCCGTGACCCACCGTCCCGGTCTCGTGGGCGCGCTGCTCGTAGGCGTTCAAGTGGCCAAGGGGATCGCGTGGGCGTCCGGAAAGCCTCTCGTGGGAGTGGACCATCTCGTGGGACACCTTCTGTCCGTCTTTCTCAGGCGCGAGGGCGGGTCGGTGATCGCGCCGTCCTTTCCCTTCGTGTGCTTGCTGGCCTCGGGCGGGCACACCGCGATTTACCGTGTTGAATCGCCACATCCGGAGGGGATCGAGGAGCTCGGTGCGACGCGCGACGATGCTGCCGGAGAGGCGTTCGACAAGGTTGCAAAGCTGCTCGGCCTTGGATATCCGGGCGGACCTGCCATCGACCGGCTCGCGGTACACGGCAATCCGTCGCGCCTCAAGCTGTCGGCGCCGATGGGATCCTGCCAGACGCTCGAAATGAGCTTTTCGGGAATCAAGACTCAGATTGCTCAGCTCGTCGCCCGCGAGCGGCTCACGCACGATGCGGAGTGGGTTGCGGACGTGTGCGCGGCCTTTCAGGCAACCGTCGTGGACGTATTGGCAAGAAAGGTTGTCGCCGGGGCGCTTCGCGAGCGCGTGAGCGACATCGTGCTTGGCGGTGGCGTCGTGGCCAATCGAGAGCTTCGGCGACACACGACGGACCTCGCAGCACGGCAGGGGCTTCGCGTGTTCGTTCCACCGATCGCGAGCTGTGGCGACAATGCGGCCATGATCGCGTACGCGGGAGCGTTGCGGCTGGCAGCCCACGAGGCCGACGGGTGGGACCTCGTGGCGACGGGGCGCACCGTGCTCCAGCGCACGACGCGGAAGGGACGCGGTCCGCGATAGACCGAGTGCCTTTCAACGGTCGTACGGGCCATCGGTCACTCGGGGGTGACTCCCGCGCTTCAGAGACTTGTCACTCTTGTCGTCGCGCTTGGCCACCGGTCGCTCCAACGCTCCAGGCGGGGCAATCAGGATGACGAGTGTGTCGCCGCGAGCGCTCACGCGATAGTTGGGAATCCCGTCGTGGAAGCTCACCGTGAGTGCGGCGCCCGACGTATCGTTGGCGATCTTCATCGAGGCGATTCGGGAGTCGCGGGCGGCGAGCGGTGCGGCTGCTTCGAGCGAACGACGGCCCGGAATTTTCACGGTGAACCCATTGGCCTGCGGGGTCCCCTCAATGGATTCAATGGGGCCGTCCATGCGCAGGCGAAGGGCGTTGCCGTGATGAACCGAGCCGTTCGCGAATGGCGTAACGTGTGCGTGCTTCTTGTGCGCGGATCTTTCTTCGTCCGTCGCGGATAGCGTCCCGTCAACGGCTGGTTGCGTCGGCGGCAGCGCCGCGAAGGGCGACGCTGTCGCGGCCGAGTTCGATGGAGCTGGAGCCGCGGAAGGTAATGCCTGCGATGCGGCAGCGACGGCGGACGTCGCTGGAGCCGCCGTGGCGCTCGCGGGTGCGCTCGCGGCGGTCGCGGTCGCATCGTGCCCGGCTTGGTGGCGCGCGGCTCGGAGCGCCGCGGCGCCGAGGGCCGCGACGGCGAGGAGCGCTGCGCCCAAGAGAACCGCCCTGCGCTGCACGCGCGGATTGCGCGGGCTCGTCGCGGACGACGCGTCCTCCGTGGCGTCGGCCGTTCGGCCCGCCTGGGATCGGAGAACGCGGCGGCCCTCGGCCCTCAGGCCTCCGCCTGGTGCAGGGGCGGTCGTGCGTCGCGGTGAGACTTCCGCGCGGGTCGACTCTCCGCGTGCTTTCAAAAGGAGGCCGACGGTCGTGCTCGCGCTCCGCGCCAGCCCTCCGATCGACTCTCGAATGCGCTCCGCATACGCCGACACCGCGCCTCGCATTTGTCCGGAAGCTTGCTCGGCAGCCTCGAGACCAGTTGGCTGGCCCTGAGCCGGTTGCGCCGCGCGCGAGGACGCAGAGCTCGGGGCACGATCTTGCGCCCCCGTGTTCGCGTAGCTCAGGGTCACGACGAGCTGCGGGACCTGCGACGAAGAGTCTACGGCGACATCCACTCGGTCGATTCGGGCTGCGCGCTTGTTCCCGCTCTTGGCGTCCTCCAGCTCGAGCTCCTTGCCAACCTGCAGGAATCCGAGGTCGCTTCCGACGGTCACGACGCCGGCACCCGATTCCTTGACTTTGGCGCGCATGGGCGAGCCCAGTCCGTCGATATGCAGGCGGACTTTGCCGCCGCGCTCGACGTCGGCAGCGGATTCGGTCAGGCCAACGATACGGCGAAGGCCTTCGACACTCTCGGCGTCCATGTCTGTGAACCGAACGCCGAATTGACCGCCCTGTTCGTCCCCGTGCGCCCAGACGACCTCGCCCGACGCGAGCACGCTCTCCCCGTTTCCGGCATCGAAGCGGCAGCTGAGCGGCTGCCCGGCGTCCGGCAAATAGGCCGTGCGAAGCTGCATGCCGTCCTGGGAGACGTTGACCGCCTGGGCTTCGAATGCGGTCCCTACTGCTGCGCCCACCTCCACGAGTCCCTCGAACGGAACCCGTGTCGCGCCCGGCGTGCGGCGATCCTCGGTGCTCATCTCTTCCTCCGTCGACCCCTGGCGTAGAGAATCGGACCGCAGAGGGCCAAGTTTCATGCACACACACCTCGTGCTCGATATCGAGACGATTCCCGATCCGGAGCTGCCGCGGCAGGATGATGGCGACCGAGTGCCTTCCCCGCCGTTCAACGAGGTCGTTGCGATCGGATGCCTGCTCCTCGAGGACTATGTGCCCAAGCGCCTTGGCGCCGTGGGCGAGCACAGCGGCGAGGCGAAGATGCTCTCGGATTTCGCCGAGTGGCTCGACGCGAAGAAGCCGACGGTCGTGACCTGGAATGGGCGAGGTTTCGACATGCCCGTGCTCGTCAGCCGGGCGCTTCGCCACGGCATATCCATGCCCTGGTGGTTTCGCGATCGCAACACGCGCTATCGGTACACCACCGAGGGGCACTTCGACCTCATGGACTTTCTCGCCGACTTCGGCGCTGCTCGCAGCTCTCGTCTCGACGCCTACGCGAAACTCATCGGCTTCCCCGGCAAGGTCGGCGTCGACGGTTCGCAGGTGCTGCCAATGGTCCACGCCGGCAAGCTGGACGAGGTCGCGTCGTACTGCATGTGCGATGTCGCGCAGACAGCGGCGGTATTCCTGCGAGTCGAGCTCCTTCGTGGCATCTTCGATCGATCTAGGTACCGGGAGCTCGCGAAGGGCCTTCTGTCGTTCATCGACCTCCAGCCGCGGCTCGCATCGGTCACGACTCAGATTGACCGCCCGCGATTTCTCCTCGACGGCGACGTTCCGGTCCGCGATGCGTGACGCGCCCCGCCGTGAGTTGCGCGAGCTATCATGAAGCCTATGGACTCGTCGGCGGCGTGCCGTCTTTCCCCTGTACGAGGCCGCCATGCCTGAGCCGGTCATCTGCTTGTCGTGCGGACTCCCCGTCCTTGACCGGGCGAGTGACGTCGCTTCCGACAGCCCCGTGTGCCACTGCGCTTCGTCCGACGAGGCGGGGTCCGTCCGCTGTCCGGACTGCGGCGCGGCGCTCAAGATTGGGGCACGGGCTTGCGGCCACTGCGGCTCCACGGTCGCCACGGTCCGTTGCTCGGCCTGTCTGACCTGGAACCTTGCGGATGCTGTCCACTGTCAACAATGCGGGCGCCGGCTCGAAGACGGGGTTCTCTCCAATGTCGGGACCACAGCTCCTTCGTGCCCGCGCTGCGCGAACGCGCTCGGCACACGGCGCTACGCCGAGCTGCCGGTAGATGAGTGTGACCGGTGCGGGGGCATGTTCTTGTCGCCCGAGTCGATGAACCGCATTGTGGCCGAGCACGACTTGCCCACGGGGCTGACGCTGGACCTGCCGCAGCGCCGTGCCGTGCGCGAGACGGAAGTTCACTACATTCATTGCCCGGTGTGCGCGGGCCTCATGAATCGCCAGGCCTTCGGACGGATCTCCGGCGTTGTCGTCGATGTCTGCCGAAAACACGGGGTATGGTTCGACGCGGGGGAGCTGTTCGAGGTCGTGCGCTTCATCGAGAGCGGGGGCCTCGCGCGGGCGAGGGAGCGCGAACTCGCGGACGTCATGGAGCAGGAGCGACGTCAGCGCATGGATCTGCCGCAAGCGGAAGAGGTCGGAGATCTGGGCACCGGCGTGCGCCCCATCCACATGGGCTTTGGCCATACGGCCTTGGCCGATCTCGCGGACGAAATCGTGGAGTTCGTCGCTCAGATGTGGCGGTGAGATCCATCAGGACCGTTCGGGTGGATCCAGGTAATCCACAATCTCGCCGCGGAACGTCCGGAGCGTCGTCCTGCCTTGCTCACGAGCGACGACGGTGGGCGCAGATACCGGCACCTTGCCCAGTCCGCCCGGCGTGTCGCATATAAACCTAGGGATAGCAATGCCGGACAGGCGCCCCTGGAGGGCCTCCATGAGTTCCGCTCCACGCTGGAGCGGCGTTCGCAAGTGACCCGTGCCGCGCACCGGATCGGCTTGCAGCAGGTAGTACGGACGGACGCGCGCGCGAACGAGGCCTCGGAACAGTGTCTCGAGGACGGCTGCGTCATCATTGACGCCCGAGAGCAGCACCGACTGGTTCATCACCGGAAAACCCGCGTCCGCGAGCCTGGCGCATGCAGCCGTGGACTCTTCCGTGAGCTCTTTCGGGTGATTGAAATGCGTCATGACCCACATGGGGTGGTACTTGCGCAGCGATCGCAGCAGCTCGCGCGTGATCCTCATCGGCAGCGTGACAGGAACGCGAGTGGCGAGACGGATCGTCTCGACGCTCCGCACGGCGCGAAGCCCGGCTACGATTGTCTCGAGACGCTGCGACGACATGGCGAGCGGATCGCCCCCGCTCACGATGACATCTCGCACCTCAGGATGCGCGGCGAGCCATTGGAACGCCGGCGTCAGGACCGCCGAGGATGCTGGGCCGTCGCCATGGCCCACCATCCGCGACCGCGTGCAGAATCGGCAGTAGACTGCACACCGATCGGTCGCGAGCAGCAGTGCACGGTCCGGATATCGCTGGATGAGCCGCGGGGCCACTTCGTGAGCCACCTCCCCGAGGGGATCGACAAGGTCCCCGGGAACGTCGGTCGCCTCCCGGGCGTCGGGCACGCACTGGCGGCGGATCGGGCATCGCGGGTCGCTGCGGTCGACCAGCGACAGGTAGTACGGTGTTATCCGGATGGGCAGACCCTGTCGCTCCGCGCGTCGTGCGCCCTCGAGTTCATTGTCTGTCAGAGCCAGGGCCGCGCGCAGCGCGTCGACGGAGCTAAGCGCGCTCCGCAATTGCCAGTGCCAGTCGGACCACTGGTCCGCCGGTTGGGCGGGGACGACCGCGCGGGCGGGCTGGATCACTCGAACTCGTGCTCGCGCGTGAGGTTTCGCTCGAGCTCCGCCATCCCCGCGCTCACGTCGAGGGGCACGCCGAAGTGCTTGAAACTCATCCCCATGGCGTAGAGCACCTTGAAAAGATTGTGGGACCGGCACTGTTCGCCCATCTGGCCAACGCGCACGATGTCGAGCCCGAACGCGCCGGAGATCTCGACTCGGTACTTGCGCGACATGTACGAAAGGACGGATTTCGCTTCGACCCCGTTGGGCACGGCGACTGACAAGACCGAATTCAGGCGAAGAGCGGCCGGGATGAACAGGCTCAATCCCATCGCCTCGATCCCCGCTTGCAGTGACTGCGAACTCACGCGATGCCGGTCGAGGCGGGCTTCGAGCCCTTCCTCGCAGACGAGACGAAGCGCTTCGAAGAGCGCCAGAATCCCGGGCACGGGGGCCGTGTAGTGGTATTTGTGTTCACCCCAAAAGCGCTGGGCGCGCACCGCGTCCAGGCACCAGTGAGTCGGCGGCGCGGAGCGCTTGGCGACCACGTCCCACGCGTTTGGGGAGAAGGCGATGAGCGAGACTCCCGGGATGGATGAGAGCCCCTTTTGGCCTCCGGTGATGACGACGTCGAGGCCCCACCGGTCCATCTCGAGGGGCATCGTGCTCAGCGTGACCACCGCGTCGACGATCGTGAGAGCTCCGTGCTGGGTCGCCACTCGGGCGATCTCCGGCAACTCGCCGTTGAGAACTCCGCACGACGTCTCGCCCTGAACCAGCGTGACCACGTCATAGCGGGCCTTCTCGAAGGCTCGGCGCACCATGTCCGCGGTGGCCGGTTGACAGGGCTCTGGGTCGACGATGGTCACGTCGGCGCCGGTGTCGATGGCCATCTCGGCGAGCCGGCCACTGAACGTGCCGGTGCGCAGGCAGAGCGCGCGTCGCCCTCGCCATAAGAGATTGGTGACTGCCATTTCCATGGCCGCGGAAGCCGGACCCCCCACGCCCATGACCTTCTCGGACTGGGTCTGGAACGCGTAACGGGCCATCACCTTCAGCTGGTCGACGACCCGTTCCATCGTCTCGCCGAGGTGATTGATGACGACCCCGTTGGCCCGAGCGACCGCGTGCGGGATCGGAACGGGGCCCGCGCCCATGAGAAGCAGAGGTTCGGACGGAAGGATGGTGTCGAGCGGAATGAGAGCGGGAGGGGGAACGAGGCAGCTTGAGGCTCTGAGGGGGCCTACAGGGGCGGTGGTCATGAGCGACGGTCTTCCTGACAAATACCTGGGCGTTCGATCGTTGCGGAGGAGGAGGGATTCGAACCCCCGGTGGGCGGACCCACGGCTGATTTCAAATCAGCTGCCTTCGACCACTCGGCCACTCCTCCGTCGCGTGGCGATCGAGCCCATCAGTCAGCGGCGGGCCCGATGCGACGAGTGTTCGACTGTAGCAGAATGCGACGGCTCGATCGCCCGACAATCGCTCTCGGCGAGGACGAGAAGGTCTCCCGGGACGAGGAGTGCTAGCCTGCTCCCGTCTTGGTGCACGGCCTGGAGAATCTCGATGAATGCGCCGCGCAGGACCGATCGCCTCAGGCCGAAGATAGGCGTCTACGGCTGGGGTGTCGTGGCTCCCGGAGCGCGCAACGCGGACCGTCTGGCGGTGCTTCTCGAGAGCAGCGTATCGGCCCTCGCCTTGGACCGGCGCCCGGAGCTCGGCGCCGGTCTCTTCGCCGTCGGCGATCCGCAGTTCGACTTCGCGGATTACGAGGCGTGGATCGGTGAGCGCCGCGGTGACGCATACGCAGCTCGCCTGCGCGCGAAAACGGGCGACAACGTCCAGTTCGTCGTAGGAGCTACGATCCAGGCTCTCGTCGGAGCTCCTGGACTCGAGCCGCTGCTTCGGGAGCTCGACGAGCGATGCCACGTGTACGTGGGGTCAGGCGTTGGCGAACTCAGCGAGACGCTGCGCGCCGGGGAGAACCATGAACGGGCCATGCGCGCCTGGAACCGGTACTGGGCCGACCCCGCGCGGTGCGCACCGCGTCGCCGGTACGAGGGCGACGGTGCGGCTCCCTCCGACTCGCCGCCGCCGTGCGATCCAAGGACGCTGCCGGTGGACAGCGAGGCTCGAGTCGACGCACTCCACGCGTGGCACGCGTATTGGGCTCCGCGCAGCGAAGCCCTCGCAGTATTTCTGGAACGGTTCGCAGCCATCGAACAGCTGGACGACGACCCAACCAGGCCCGACGCCCACGTCGGCGTGATCCGCAAGAGGGTGCGGGCACATCGCGCCCTTGTCGAGGCCACCGGATGCCCCACGCCACCGTGGGACGCCGTGAGCCCGAACTTGGTCTGGAACATTCAAAACGGTCCGGCCGCCCAACTCACGATGCTGCTCGACATCCATGGCCCCTCGTGGGCGCCGGTCGGGGCCTGCGCGACGTTTGGAGTTGCGCTCAAGTGCGGAGCCGACGCGATCGAACGAGGTGAGGCCACCGCCGCGATCATTGGGACGGCCGATCCGCGGCCCATTCCGGAGCTCGTGGCAGCCTTTCACCAGGCGCGGGTGACGCCGGCCACCGGCGACGTCAACGCGCCGCTTACAACTCTGCGCGGAACCCATGTTTCAGGCGGCGCGTGCGTGTGGGTCGTGGGGGATGCCGCCTGGTTCGAGAGCCGAGGCCTGCGGCCGCTCGCCTACGTCGAAGCGGTCGCGCTGTCATCGGACGCGGAGCACATCATCACCCCTTCGAAGGACGGGCCGAAGCGAGCCATCCGCCACGCGTACGAACGAGCGAGGATTCGCCCAGAGGACGTAGCGATCGTCGACCTTCACGCTACGGGCACGCCCGGGGACCTGACCGAGCTTTCACTGGTCAGCGAATTCATCGGCGACCATACACGGGTCACGGCCCGAAAGGGTCAACTCGGGCACGGAATGTCCAACTCGGGAGGCTGGGAGCTCACGGCGATGGCCATGAGCCTGGCCCGACGGAGAGCCCTTCCCACCGGCATCGACTGCGCGCGACTGCATCCTCGGGTTCTGCGCCCGGACGCGATTGTCGGACCCGATGAGGCACCGCTCGACGGCGACATAGGCGTCAAGTTGATGCTAGGCATTGGCGGAATCACTGCCTGCGTGGTCATAAGGGCGGCGGTCACCCAGTGACGCGGGCCGGCAGGGCGCGTCGTCAAGGCGTCGGCGTAGTCCGCCGGGCCACCATCCGAAGCGGCCCGAACTGAAGGTCGCCTACGCCGAGCGAAAGTCCGGCCGCGATCGCCGTCGACCTCGAGAGGTCCCCGGCGCCCGGCAGGAAAACGCCGCCCGTGTAGAGGCTTGCGTCCAGGCACAAGGATGTGCCGGTCAGGGGGCCCAACGCGGGTATCGTGCATCCACGGGTCTGAACGATGTCGATCGGCAGAGCCGCTCCACCGTCCGACGCGAAGACTCGCTGCCACTCCAATCGCAGGAGCGCCGGATTCGCGATCAGCCAGGCCGCCCCGCCGAACATTGGCACTCCGTCCGTGCTGCGCGCGGCTTGGCCGCCGGTCTCGAATCCCCCCCAAAGCACGTACGCCGAGCGAGCGGCCATCCCCCACCCGGCGTATCGGCCAATCGCCTCGTAGCCAGCTTCGGCGAGTGGGAGATCGGTGTTCTGTTGGATGAGAATGCCACTGCCGAACAAGCGACCATCGAAGCCGAGGCGGACGAACGGCCCTGCGTTTGGCGCGACGGGGATCCGCACACCGTAGAGCATCTCGATGGCAAGCTCGCCTTCCACGCCCGCGCTGCTTCCGCCAAGCGACACTCGCCCCGTACTCTTGTACGAGAGGAGGCCTCGATGGACTACGTCGAGCCACGCAAAGTCCAGCGTCGCGCCGCCCGTCGCCCGATCGGCGCCGCTGCCGACAACGCGAATGGTCGAGCCCCTCGCATCGAGCGCCCGCCAGCTCGCAATCGACACGGGGGGAGCCAGGTCGCGCTCCGGAATACAAGGCACGCCGGAGTCCCATCGGCGGTCTGGAACCAACTCCTGGGCTCCAGCCAGCGCGGGGAGCGCCTCGCCCGCGAGCCATACCGACAAGGCCACCACATAAGCCCGCTTCTGTTTCGTGCGCCCGCGCATCTAGGGTTCTCCATCGAAGTTTCGCACGTGGAAGGCCAGCGAGAGCCCTACGAATCCGTCGGACGGTTGGAGCGCCTCGAGTCCTACAGACGCCCCCACGGACCACCAGGGCGTGAGCCACGCGTCCAAAACGAGCCGCGGCTCGACGAGCCCCCGGCCTTGGATGGCCTCGCACGAAGCTTGCGCATTGCAGGTCATTGAGTCGATCAACACGTCGAGGGCGCGAACGCCAGCACCCACCTCGGCGCGCAAGCGGACGCCCTCGAAGTGCCCCAGCATCAGGCCTGCGAGGCCGCCGACCGCCAGGTCCAAAAACGAACTATCAGGTCGGACTCCGGTCGCATCGCTTTGGGACGGAGCGCCCGTGGCAAGTCGGCCGGCGCCCATACGGAACAGAAGCCCGACGTACACAGGCCCTGCGAGGCGGATGGAGGTGCGCATGTCCAACGCGTACGAAGCCGCTCGGCCGAAGGTCCCTCCCGGCAAGGCGAACTTATGTGAATCGGCCTGCGTGCTCGCGTAGGTCCCCTGGCTGAGGTCTACGGACTGGGCAAGCGCCTGGACCTCCACGAAGAACGCAACTCGAGGGCCCCAGCCGTCGCCGAACGGAAAGGTCCAATTGTGGCCAACGACCTCGTGTTCGTCCGCAAGTTCGTGAGGGACGCTCGTGCAGACGGGCTGCACGGGCGCGACCGCGGCGTCCGGAGCCACTCCCGACAGGTCCACACAGACTATGCCCTGGGCCGGGGACCCCCTTGCCGCCGAGTCAAACTGCAGCACCTCGCGGGCCTGGTCCCGACCGTCGAGAGACAGGCTCTTCGCTTCGGACGCTGGATCGTAGAGCGTCAGGTTCTCGCGCGGCGCATCGTTCTCCGTGTCCCGACGGGCGACAACGCGTGCGTTCTGCAGCGCGATACGCACCGGGCGGTCGCACGCGTTGCCGAAGGTGAACGCCAAGACGGCGCTGCTCGCGGGCACGGCCTCGTCGGCAACTCGTTCAGCTCGGATTTCGAGGCACCCGAGCTTCCGACCGCCTCCCGAGGCCTCGTCGGGCGCTTCCACGAGCGTGCCCGGTCTGTAGCTCCTCAGGGCGAACACACTTCGGCGCGCGCCGACGAGGACGGGCGGATCGGCCGGCGCGTGACTCCGATCCCACCCGGCGCCGAACGACGAGCACCGGCGGTAGCCGACGACGGAGCTGACCTCGGAGCATGCGTCGGCCCGCCGAATAACCAATGCGATTCCCGAGATCGCGACGGCTTGCAGAATGAACTTCATCAATGGGTCGGATTGGCAGGGCGCTCGACAGCCCGCCGAAAGCAGACTTGCGATACCGGGTAGACGCGGTCCGTGATGCCCGCGAGGTCAATGCAGAACGAAGCGGGCAACGTCCCGCCCGGCGGATCGTACTCAATCGTCTCCGAGCCCCAATCGCTTGCGCCAATCACCGCGGGATGGATTTCGCCCCGCGGGTCGAAGAGTGCGAGACTCTGTTCGGATCCACCGGCGAGGCGCCCGGTCACGCGGACGCGCGTGAGGTTGACGCGCGCCGGGAGCTTGCACCGGTTGGTGAATCCATAGGCAAGAAGAACACTTGACTCCGGTACGAGGCGGCTCCTCACCGCGTTGACGCTGACTTCCAGACAGCCCACGCGCTGCACCTCCGACGTCGCATGAGGCGGGCTCTGCGGGTCTCGCGTGCAGAGCGGCGGCGTGAGCAGCAAATCGGGAGGGATCGGAGGGCGGCAAGACCCGAGGCTGACGGTGACGACGGCGAGTCCATAGATCCGCCCGCGCTGCATCGGAGCGAGTATACACCGGAATGTGGGCGCCGAGTGAGGCGTCCCTTCGCTAGCCACCGTCCAGTGTGCACGCTGCGGGCGCCGTCGGAAACTGCACTCCGATATCGCCGCCATTGGCCGGGACATCGCCGGTGACCGTATCGCCGAGGATGTCGGTGAGAGTGACCTGGCCACTCGAAACGTTTGACCAGTATCCGTACTGCGATTGCGTCGCCTGCGACCCTCCCGAGGTCACGCCTCCTACGGGGAAGGCGATATTCTGGAAGTAGACCTGCCCCTGTGCGTTCAGGCTAGCGACGATATTTCCCGTGACAGGGCATTCGACCGCGGCCCACGTGGTTCCGGACGGATCGCCGACGGAAAACCCCAGCGCCTGCCACGCCGCGTAGCTCAGGTCCAGATGGCCTGCCTGGGCGCACAGAGGATTCTGCCCGTTGTCGGTTGGACACTCGTCGATCACGGTCGCGATGATCTTTCTCTCGCCATTGATGATTTCGACACACATGCCGCACCGACCGACTGTGTCGAAGCCATTCGCGCCTGGAATAGCCGCGAAGTACGTGTCGCTCGCGAGGCCGCCATTCGCGATGTTAGTTACGGTGTCCGTCTGACCGGATTCGGTGCCCGTGTAGCCGCAGGCCGTCTTGTATTCACCGTTCGACTGACTCGTCCCTTGCCCGAAATAGTACCAGGTGAAGGAGCCGCTGCCGCCATAGGTCGGCGCGCCTGACCAGGTGCACTCGTCGGTGGCGACCCTGGAGGTTGCGGGTGTAGCGTCCTCGTCGATGCCCGATTGCTCCCACAAGAAGCACGCGGGGAGAGTTATCAGCCCGAGGATTCCCACACCGACCCAAACCCGACACGCCATCGTCACGACTCCGTCCATTGCGTCGTCCGGCACACATCGGCCGACAGACTTAGTGCCCTAGTGTGCTGGCTGCTTCGCGGCGGCTCAGCATTTGAGCTGGGACCTCCGGGCGGTACGATGGCCGCTAGATCATGCCGTACGCCAAAGCCACGCCGACGCGCCTGGGAGCCGTCTTGGCGCGCCGGTGGCGTCTGGTGCAGAAGCTCGGCGAGGGCGGGATGGGCGAGGTCTACGTGGGCGAGCCCGTGGCGGGAGGTCCCCGCGTCGCCATCAAAATCCTGCGCCCGGAGTACGTCCCGGACACCGGCGTCCTCGGTCGATTTCTGGACGAGGCGCGCACGTGCATGCGCCTCACCCATCCGAACATCGTTCACGTTCTCGAGAGCGCGAGCGCGGAGGACGGCGCGCCCTACATCGTCATGGAGCTGCTCGAAGGCGTGCCGCTCGGCGCGTACACGGCCAACGGGGGGCGGGTGCCGCCCGCGCAAGCGGCGCCGATTCTGCAGGGCATCCTTGCGGGCCTCGCGGCGGCGCACGCGCAAGGGATCGTCCATCGCGACCTGAAGCCCGACAACGTCTTTCTCACCCGTGCCCCCGACGGCACCTTCGTCGTGAAGCTGCTCGACTTTGGCATTGCCAAGGTCATGGACTGCGCTGGAGGCATGGGCTCGCGCACCCGGACGGGCGCATTTCTCGGAACGCCGGCGTACATGAGCCCTGAACAGGTACAGACCCCGCGTGACGTGGACCCGCGATCCGACCTTTTTAGCGCGGGCGTTCTCTTGTACGAGATGGTGACCGGGCAAACTCCGTTCGATGCTCCCACGGAATACGCTCGTCTCGCGGCGGTGCTGCGCAACGACGCGCCGCCCATCGAGCGCGTCGACCCGGCCCTGGCCCCTCTGTCGGCCTTCATCAACCGGGCCTTGCGGAAGAATCGCAACGAGCGATTCGGATCCGCGACCGAAATGGCTACCGCGCTCGACAAGGCCCTTGCGTCCTTCACAGGCCCCGGAAATCGAGCGTCTCCGACCGCGGACTCCGAGGCCATGAGGTTGCGCGGTCCTGTCGCGGGGCCGTCGGAGTACTCCCCTTCTGCCGCGGTCGCTCGAGACGATGGCGCAGTAGCGAAGCGGGTCCAGGCGACGGTCGATGGCGTACCGGAAGTTGGCCGCCGCAGGCCCGCGACGACGCTGGCGAGCCCTACGCCTTCGCGAGAAGTTGTCGAGCCCGTCCCGCACGTGGTCGTCGTTCCGACCCCATACCCTGCGCCTTCGTTGAGCGGCGGCGCCGGCGTTCCCAACGGAGTCGCTCGCTGGGCCGTAGCTCTGCTCGTGTCGGTCGCGCTCGCGGTGGGCTTCGTGCTCGGGTGGGCGTTCGCGTCTTTCCGCTGATGGCGGTCGCGGCTCGAGCTTCTACTGGAGTGTCTTCGGTGGCAGACCCCCGTCCGGCGCCGCGGCCAGGTCGGGCGTGTACGTCACGACATGGGTTGTGGCGGTGGGGTCGTCGGGGATCGTGACCAGCGTAACGGACGTTGCCGGGTACCCGAACGCTTGCGGCGGAAGCGTATCGACGGCGAGGGAAAGAGGCGACACTGAGTCGTTCTTGTTGATGACGATCACCGACGTCGACGCCTTGGTGGAATTGTAGCTCGCGTAGACGGAAAACCCGCCGGGCACGTTGGCCGGGCTCAGAACGGTCCCGGTGAGGTTCGCGGACACCATCTGCTCGGTCCAGTACTCAGGAGTAGGCACGCCACCGACGACAAAGCCGAAGACGTTGGTCTCGGAGTTGTGTGCGGTTTCCCCGAGATTCCAGAAGGCGAGTGTCCAGAGGTTATTTTCGAGCGCCGCGCCCATCTCGTCAGCTACCCAGAGGGCGCCATAGTACGTGTTGGGCGCGGCAAACTGCGACGTGATCGTGTAGTCGGAAGGCACCCAATCCCACGAGATGTTGGCCTCTGTGATGCCAAGCGGGGTTCCCGGGCGCGCGTGTTCGTTGACGATAGTCCATAGGTTCGAGAGAAGAACTCGAAACGCGTTGACGTCCTTGAGCGCATTGCTAGGCGATACTTGCGTGGCGGAGAACGGATAGCGATGGACGGTGACGATGTCGACGTAGTCCTTGCAGTTGTCGAGGAAGGGAGTCAGCCAGTCGTTGCCGGGAACATACATATTTGAGAGTTCCGGGCCCAAGAACTGCATCGCCACACCCCCATCGCTCGCTTGGGCGTTGGCGGCCTTCATCGCGGTCGCGTACGCCTGATAGAGCGTGCAATACTCGGCGGCGGTCTGGATGGTCGCCGCCACGCCAGCGTCGTATTGGCTCGCGTAGAGGTCTGGCTCGTTGCCGATCTCCCAGTACTTGACGCCGTACCCCTGCGTCACGTTCACGTACGTCACGATATCGGCAGCCGTCTGGGGAGAGGTCGCGCCTCCGTCCTCGTTGTTGGCCACGATGGGCACTTGCAGAATCGGCTCGGCACCCACGGTCCGGCAGTACTGGACGAACGCGTCGATGCGCCCATTGTCGAAGAGGACGGGATCCGTGCTGTAGAAGACCTGGTTGGAAGTGTCGTTATTGTCCCCACCCGCCCGGATGACATTGAGGTGAAGCGCAGTGACCGCTTGCTCTGTGCCGGTCATCCCGTTCATCCCCTCTTCTGACCAGTCCAGCCAGTCCCAGTAGTTGTTGCCGAATGCCTTGAGCGCGATGGGCGTGCCCCCCTCTCGCGTGATCGTGACTGTGGGTGCATCTGCGACACCGGTGTCGGACGCAGCGGCGTCGGCGGCCCCTGCGTCGACACTGGTTGATCCGTCTCCAGTCAATCCGTCGACTGCGGCTGTATCCGCGGGTCCGGCATCGGCGGGCGGTGCCACCGGTGCATTCGACGTATCGCATGCGGCAGCGAGCGCGGACGCGACCAGACCCACACACGACGCGGCGACCACCAGCTTGTTAATCATTTTCTCGCTTCTTTTGCGTTTGAGGGCGGAGGGCTGCACCATCCCGACGGGAGTGCACAGCTATTGTCAGCACGGCCTGCGGCAATCTCTTTTGGACCGTGCGCATGAAATCCGTCAAGAAATCGTGGTTCACGGCCCGTCACCCCTTCCGCGGGGCTCCCGAGATCCGACGCTGAGGTTGCTGTCAGGTCGACTTGGAAGAGTGCGATCATGGCAGGCACATGGCGGACGCACTACGGTCCCACGCGTAGGGTTTTTTCTTGGATCCGACCTCGTTCGACCGCGCCCCGATGCGCGTCTATTGGGAAGTGACCCGCGCGTGTAGCCTCGCGTGCCGCCATTGCCGGGCGCAAGCGTCTATGTGGCGCGACCCTGGGGAGCTCACGCCCGCAGAGGGGCGGGCCGTCCTCGACCAGATCGCAGGGTTTGCGGACCCCAAGCCTCACGTGGTCCTGACCGGGGGCGATCCGCTCGAGCGCACCGACCTGTTCGAACTCATCGCCTACGCCCGCGGCATCGGTCTGCGCGTCTCGGTGTCGCCCAGCGCGACACCTCGGCTCAATCCCGAGATAGTCGGGCGCCTGGCCGCGTCGGGGATCGACGCGATCTCTCTCAGCCTCGACGGATCTTCGGCGGACCGTCACGACGCACTGCGGGGCGTCGACGGCTGTTACGCGCGAACGCTCACCGCCGCGCGCGCCACTGCGGGCACGTCGCTCCAAGTCCAGGTGAACACGCTCGTGTGCGCGGAGACACTCGATGACCTCGAGGCGGTCTGGAGCCTCGTGCGCGAACTCTCGCTGGCTCGCTGGAGCCTGTTCTTCCTCGTTACGGTGGGGCGTGGGGCCGTGCTCGAGCCGATCGACGCGGCTCAGGCCGAAAGGCTCCTGCTATGGCTCGCGTCCCTCGCGCGCCCCGGGGGTCTCCCCGTGGTGACCACGACGGAGGCGCCCCAGTTTCGTCGGGTGCTCATCGAGCGAGGTGGGCGGGGGCATGCTCCGGGAGAACCTTCGACCCGTTCGGGACGGGCAGGGCACGGGGTTCGCGATGGCAATGGAGTGATGTTCATATCCCATGCGGGGGACATCTCCCCCTCGGGATTCTTGCCGATCGCCGCAGGCAACGTCCGGCGCGACAATCTCGTGGACACCTACCGCAGCGCGCCTGTCTTCGTTGCCCTCCGTCGGACTGACGCATTCGGCGGGCGGTGCGGCAGGTGCGAATACCGCGAGCTATGCGGAGGATCCCGCGCGCGAGCGTGGTCGGCGACTGGAGACGTTCTGGGTGAGGACCCACTGTGCGCGTACGAACCGCGCGCCCGTTTCTGACCCCATGGCGCTGCTGCCGCTTCGCACATCCTCTCGCGGTCGCGAGGCGCTCGATCCAACGGCGTTCCTGCCGACCAACCGCGAGGAGATGCGCGCGCACGGCTGGGACACTCTCGATGTTCTGATTGTGACGGGCGACGCGTACGTCGACCATCCGGCGTTCGGCCCCGTGCTCGTCGCCCGGTTTCTGGCGGGCCGCGGCCTCCGCGTGGGCATCGTGGCGCAGCCGCGGTGGATCGATGCGAGCGATGTGGGCCGTATGGGTCGCCCGCGACTCTTCGTCGGAGTGAGCGCCGGAAACCTCGACTCGATGCTCAACAAACTCACCGCCCAGAAGAAGGTCCGCTCCGAGGACAGTTACTCGCCCGGCGGCCGCACGAACATGCGCCCCAACCGAGCGACGATTGTGTACTCCAACCTATGCCGGCAAGCCTTCCCCGGCGTGCCCATCGTTCTTGGCGGCATCGAGGCGTCGCTACGGCGCATCGCGCACTACGACTATTGGAGCGACTCCGTCCGGCGGTCCATCCTCCTCGACAGCAAGGCAGACCTCCTCGTCTTCGGGATGGGCGAGCGCCCCGCGTGGGAAATCGCGCAGCGCCTCGAGCGCGGCCAGCACGTGGATCAGCTCACGGACGTCCGAGGCACGGCGCACGTAAAGAAGAACCGCCGCTCGTGGGAGGCCGTCGCCGCCTCGGTGAGCCGGTACGTCGCCGACCGAAAGCCGGTCGTATTGCCGTCGTACGAAGAAGTCTGCGCGGACAAAGTCGCGTTCGCCACGATGTCCCGAATGTTCCAACTCGAGACCAACGCGCACAACGCGCGCCCCTTGCTTCAGCCTCACGGCGACGAGGCCGTCTACTTCAATCCTCCGGCGTTGCCGCTCGGCGAGGCCGAGATGGATGCAGTCTACGATCTGCCGTTCGCTCGCCGACCGCATCCGAGCTACGGCGCCGAGGGCGTTCCCGCGTTCGAGACCGTCAAGCATTCGATTGTCACGATGCGCGGCTGCTTCGGAGGATGCACGTTTTGCAGTATCACGGAGCACGAAGGTCGAATCATTCAAAGTCGCAGTGCTTCCAACGTACTCAGGGAAGTGCGCGCGCTTTCGAGAATGGAAGGCTTCGCCGGGACGATCACCGACGTGGGCGGGCCGACGGCCAACATGTACAAGATGCGCTGCCAACATGAGGACCTGGAGCGTGCGTGTCGACGCCTGTCGTGCGTGCACCCTAGGATCTGCGAGAACCTCGAGACCGATCACGGGCCTCTCCTCGAGCTCTTGCGCCAGGTGCGCAGCGAACCCGGTGTGAAGCACGCCTATGTGGCCAGTGGCGTGCGCTACGACTTGGCAGCCCGAAGTCCAGAGTTCGTGCGCGAGCTCGCTCGCCATCACACCGGCGGACAGGTCAGCGTCGCCCCTGAGCACTCGAGTCCCGAGGTGCTCGACAAGATGAAGAAGCCGCCCATCGAGCACTTCGAGCGATTTACCCAAGTCTTCTGCGACGCGAGCGAGAAGGCGGGCAAGGATCAAACCCTCTCTGCCTACTTCATCACGGGCCACCCCGGTTCGACGATGAAGGATACCATTGCGCTGGCGCTCTGGCTGAAGGAGCGAGACCTCAGGCCGCGCCAAGTTCAGGACTTCATTCCTACCCCGATGGCGATGGCGACCGCGATGTTCTTCACCGGAATCGATCCGCTTACGATGGAGCCGGTGAGTGTGGTGCGGGACCTTCGCGAGAAGAAGCTCATGAAGGCGCTACTCTACTGGTGGGACGAGGAGCAGCAACCTCTGGCGCGCGAGGCGCTGCGTGGCGCAGCACGCTCCGACCTGATCGGGTGCGCTCCCCACTGCCTCGTTCCGCCCGGTCACTCCCCCAGGCCTCCTACGAAACGAGCGCCGTTTAGGCCACCGCCGCGCCGCAGGTCTTGAGACGCGCGCTCACCCCGCATGCACGCCCCAACCGCCTCTGTGCACGATGGCCATGATGTCCATCGTGGCGGAGACCGCGAAGTGAACCAGCGTGCAATAAAGAAAGGTGCGCGTGCGAAGCGCGAAGACGCCCAAGACGATGCCGACAAGCACGGCGCCAAGCGCCTCCGGGAGCGGCTTGTTTCCGTGCAGCAAGGCGAACGGGACCATCTGGACGAACACGGCGACGTGTCCGATGTGCCGCTCCACCATGAATAAGAAGTACCCTCGGAAGAAGAACTCCCAGCCGAAGAAGTAGACCAGCATGAGAAGTTCGTAGACGAGCAGATTGGTGAGCGAATCGGCAGCAGCGGGCGCCAGCGGATACTTGAAGCGGAACGCGGGAAGAAAACTCGCGCCGATGAGCACTGGAAGCATCGCAGCCCAGAACAGTGTGACAAAGCGAATGCCGACTCGCGCACGCCCGACGGCAAGCCCCGCTTGCGCGAGCGGTATCTGGTCGACGAAGCGTACGATCGCCACAGGAACGCCCATGAGAAGGGTCGTCGTGGCGAGGGCCTTCCAGGCGGTTGCGGCGAGGCCGGGCAGCAGGCGCTCCCCGCCGTCCCACCGGGGTCGAATCTCATCGAAGTAGAAACGTTCGAGGCAGGTAAATCGGTACATCACGAGCAAGAGGGCAGCGACGACGAACGTGCGGGCGAGGGACCATGGGACGCCGGGAAGGAGCGGTCCAGGCCCACGGGAAGGCGCGGGAACATGGCGAGACGTCTTGAGGGAATCCGCGCTCATGGCGTGTCGCGCTTGGCTGCAGGTGCTTCGCTCATGCTTTGCCCGCCGATGACGATGTCGTCGGCGTGGACAAGGACGGACAGTTCCGCTCGCTTCTCCGGCAAGTCCGCCCGTGGCTTCCCGGCGACGGCGGCGGCATCGGCGGCTCCGCATCGGGCCAGTCCGCGACCGATTTCGGCTCCCGTGGGGTCGAGGAGTCGGACCGCGTCGCCGGTCCGAAACTCGCCGCGCACGCCCAGCACGCCGACCGCTAACACGCTCTTGCCCCGCGTGCCCACTGCGTCCGCAGCGCCGCGGTCGAGGACGAGGTCCCCACGAGGACGCAGTGTGAACGCAATCCAATACTTCTTCGCCGAGAGCCGCTCGCGGGCTGCCACGAACAGAGTGCCAACGTCTTCGCCTCGAAGGACGGCATCGAGGACCCCGGACCGCCTCGCGTCGGCCACGACAGCGTCGGCGCCGGCAAGGGTTGCCCGTCGCGCGGCTTCGACCTTGCTGGCCATGCCACCGGTACCCACGGCGCTCTCGGATTTGCGGATGTGCGGCAGCGCTTCCGTCACGACGTCGCGCACGGTCGGGATTCTCCGCCCTTCGCTATCGAGGAGACCCTCGACGTCACTTAGAAGCACTACGAGGTCCGCGTCGATGAGCGGCGCCACCATGGCGGCGAGTTGGTCGTTGTCTCCGAACCGAATCTCGTCGGTGGCCACAGAGTCATTCTCGTTCAATACGGGGATGGCCGGCACGTCGATGAGAGCGGCAAGGGCAGCGCGGGCGTTGTTCTCCCTGGCCCGATTGGCCAGGTCGGCGTGCGACAGAAGAACCTGGGCGACGATCAGTCCATTGGCCGCGAAGGCTTGCTCGTAGGCCTGCATCAGCAGGGACTGACCCGCAGCGGCCGCCGCCTGCAGCTTGGCCATCTCCTTGGGCTTGCCTCGATAGCCGAGTTTCTTGACGCCGAGAGCGATGGCGCCGCTCGACACGACCAAGAACGATCGATCCGGGTACGACGCAATCGTCTTGGCGAGCCGGCTAAATATGGCCTCGTCGGTCGCGAGCGATCTGGAGCCTATCTTGACGACGATGCGTCGCGAGCGCGCGACTCGAGATCGAGGGTTCGTCATGGTCGAGTCATCGCTTCGTCGAACGCAGCCTCGAGCCGGAGGATAAGGCGTTCCGGAAGGCTCGCGGTCATGGCTAGCATCGTGTCGATGAATGCTGTGAGAGGGTCGCGAGCGTCGCCCTCCGGTTCCGGTGGGTCCACGAACGCGGAGTCCGCCGACAAGATGCGCGCCGCAGCCCCGTCAATCGCCGAGCGGACGCGACGAGCCTCCGGCTCGTCCATCGGGCCCCCAGCGTGGGCTCGAATCGTTCGCAGATAATAGTCGAACAAGAGTCCCAGCGAATACGTGCGAATGGCGTCGCGGACAGGCCACAGCAGTCCGATCGGAGCGAATCTCGAAAGCGTGCGCCCCGCGAGGCGAAGTCCGACGAATCGAAGGGTCTGCGCCGCCAATCCGACGGGTGTCGAGCTTGCGCCAGACCGAGCCTGACCGAGCGCGCGACGAGCGTCAGCGGTGAGTGACACGCCATGCTGCGTCGCGACATCGTGGACTACCGCGCCACGCACGCGTGAGACGAGCGAGTCGGGGATCCAAGGGATCGGTACGGATGCCGCCGCGGCGCCGATTGCGGCGTACATGTTGAGGCGACTGCGGTCGATACCGAATCGGTGACGAACGCCGGTCGGCGAGGATTCACCTGCGAGATCGGGACGGAGAGCCATTGCCGCGAGTCTACGCGAACACCCCGGATAGCGGGCGCAACTCGAAGACCACCGCATGGGACTCTGTTGCGATTCGAAACACGTCGCTCGTCGAGAGCGGCCCGAGATCCACTCGAACGTGCTCGATGTGCGTCGCAACTCGACCTCGTTCAGTGCGTCCACCGGACGCTTCCAGGGTTTGAACAAAGAGATCCACGCTGCCAACGACCCGTAGCAGCATCGAGCGCGTTCGCGCCGCAATCACGGCCGGGACGTCTTGGGCCACGACGTCGGACCTGTCGAGCACGAGCGCTTCGTCGGCGGCCAGGGCGAGCGGGGCGTCGAGGGCCATGCGCTCGGAAAAGACCACGGTGTGGCGATCGGTCATCGCCTTGGCGAAAATGCGTGAGAGCGCACGAGCTTGAAGGTCCGCCAGGCCGGATGTCGACCACTCGACGAGCAGGATGGTTGCGCCAGTCGCTAGCGCCGCTGCCAGCACTGCGGTCCGTTTCGCGGCGAGAGGGACCTTCCCGAGGCGCGCGTCTGCGAGCGCTTCGAGACCGACTCGATGCATGGCATCTGTCGCCAGCTCTCGCCCAATGCTTCGCGAGTGATTGGCGAGTCGCGCGCTCCAGGTGGCGAGCTGGCGTGGCGTCCACCGGGACGGCAGAATTGGATCGAGCGCCGCGCTCGCGGCGAGGCCGGCTCGCACGGCGGCCAGTGGCAAAAGCCCGCCGACGGTCAGCCGTCCGCGCGCCTGGCCGTGGACACCGGCAGCGGCATCGAAAAGCGCGCGCGGCGCTCCGAGGAGGAGCACGTGCTGTCCAGTCGTAGCGAACGTCAGGCCTTCGATCGCCGGAACGCCAGCGACGTCGAGGCGCAGCTCGGAGGAGGTCAGCGTGGAGGCCATGAGTCGAGCAGGGCCCGAGCGGCTGGGAACGGTCTCAGCGCGCGAGCGAAGATACCAAGAGAATAGGCGATGCACATGCCGTAATTGGTGACGGGCACGCGCTGTTCGCGGCACCGGGCCACGCGGGTCAGCACGGCACGGCGATTGAGCGTGCACGCACCGCAGTGAACGACGAGCCGGTAGGGCGCCAAATCCAGCGGGAACGAGTGCCCTTGCACATGATCGATCTCGAGCTTGCCTCCGACATATTGCGTGAGCCAGCGCGGGATTTTGACCCGGCCGATGTCGTCTCCCACCGGGTGATGGCTGCACGCCTCAGCAATCAGAATGCGGTCGCCTGCTCGAAGGCGGTCGATGGCGGCGGCTCCCTCGACAAACGTGAGGAGGTCTCCCTTCGCTCGAGCGAACAAGATTGAGAAGCTCGTGAGCGGCACGTCGGCGGGAGTGTCCGCCACGACGCGCAGAAACGCCTGCGAATCGGTTACGACCAAAGCGGGCGGCGAATTTATGCGAGAAAAGGCAGCACGAAGCTCTCGCTCCTTGACCACTAGGCAGTAGGCGTCGAGGTCGAGAAGTTCACGAATCGTCTGGACCTGGGGCAGGATAAGGCGACCTTTGGGCGCCTCCATGTCGATGGGTACGACCAGGACCGCGAGATCCCCGGGGGCAACAAGGTCGGCGAGCAGCGGTGGGGCCGCGACGACGGGTTCGGGTGCCGCGGCGACCAGAGCTTCGTGCAGCTCGGACACCCCCTTTCCCTGACTGGCCACGGCGACGACGACACAGGCGACGCGCGCCGCCACGCGCTCGACCAGTTCTGGCGAGGGCGGCGTAAGGTCTGCCTTGTTGAATACGACAATGGTCGGGATGCTGCGCGCGGCAAACTCGGTGCACAGTTCCTCGTCGTAGCCACTCCAGATCCCCTCGGCCGCGACCACGATCGCGACGTCGCACCTCCCCATGATGGCGCGTGCGCGCTCCACGCGCACTCGGCCGAGTTCTCCCTCGTCGTCGACGCCCGCCGTATCGATGAATACGACGGGTCCGAGGGGAAGCATTTCCATCGGCTTCTCCACGGGGTCCGTCGTCGTCCCCGGATGTGGCGAGACGATCGACACCTGTTGCCGGGCGATGGCGTTCAGGAGCGAGGACTTGCCCGCGTTACGCGTTCCGAATATGCCGACCTGAAGACGCAAGGATCTAGGTGTCGTGATCATCGTCCCCCATGGGTCGCAGGTGGTGTCATGTTCGCGACCCAAGTCGATTGACTGCATCCGGGGTCACGAGGGCGTCGAAGTCGCCTCCCGTCAGGAGTCCCCGTGCCAGAACGATCTCGCGCAGGGGTCTCGAGCTGACGGCAGCCTCCGAGACAAGCCTCTCTACGGTGGCGTATCCGAGGCGTTCGACGAGCGCGGTTGCCGTTGCCGTGGCGCACGCAACGTGGCGCGCGCACGCCTCTCGATTCGCCTCAAGGTGCCGCACGCAGTGAGAGGACAGCATCCGGCAGGCCCGCAGGAGCACGTCGATATTCCCGAGCAGGTCGTCCGCGATCATCGGAAGAAACGGGTTGAGTTCGAGTGAGCCGAGGGCGCAAGCCATCGCGATGGCTGAATCAGCCGACATGACTCGCATCGCGGCCTGGCTAGCGGCTTCCGGGATCACGGGATTGACCTTACCGGGCATGATAGAAGACCCGGCCTGACGCGCGGGAAGGCGCAGCTCGCCGAAGCCGGCGACGGGGCCGGAAGACAACAAGCGGAGATCGCCCGACACCTTGAGCAGCGTAGTCGCCAGCGCCTTCAGAATCCCTGAGACTTCGACGAACACATCCGCATTCTGAGTGGCATCGACCAGGTTCTCCGCGCGCGCCAGTCCGAATCCGGTGAGCTCGCGAAGTACATCAGTGGCTCGAAAGATAAATGCCCTCGGAGCGCCCAGCCCGGTTCCGACGGCCGTTCCCCCGAGATTGACGAATCGGAGGCGCTCCTCGCACTTGTAGATTCGCCATCGGTCACGGGACAACGCCTCAGCGTAGGCGCCCATCTCGCGTCCGAGCGTGATCAGCACGGCATCCTGCATCTCGGTCCGGCCAACCTTGACCACATCGGCAAACTCGGTCTCCTTGGCTTGAAAGGCTTCCTGGAGATCCACGACCGCGCGCTCCAGGGCTCGCAATCCCGCGATCGCTGCTACGCGAAGCGCTGTCGGATAGGTGTCGTTCGTCGACTGGTGCAGGTTGACGTGAGCGGAGGGAGAGACGACATCGTACCGTCCTGGCGCAAGACCGCGGAGTACGAGCGAGCGGTTCGCGAGCACCTCATTGACGTTCATGTTGGTCGACGTACCGGCCCCGCCCTGCAGCGCGTCCACCACGACGTGCTCGTCGAGCTCGCCTCGGATCATCTCCTCGCAGGCCCTGTCGAGTGGGACAGCTACGTCGTTCGGCAAGTATCCGAGCTCGGCATTCACACGCGCGCACGCGAGTTTCACGAAACCGTAGGCGTGTACGAGTTGGCGATGGACGGGGCGCGACGCGAGAGAAAAGTTCTCGACCGCACGCGCCGTGTGAATCCCCCAAAGCACTCCCTTCGGAAGCACCCTTTCGCCCAGTAGGTCAGTCTCGCTGCGCGACTCGACGGTGGTTGCTGTAGCGTCCACGGGAAGGTGTTGGCTCAATCTGCCGTGGGGCAGTTAGACGTAAAGATCACGACTGTCGCTTGTCTGGATCGCGTTCAGGCGCTGCTCGAGAGTGCGTCTCATCGGCCCTTCCGGGACGCGTCCGAGCTCCTGCGCGACCAGCGCGAGGCCGGCCGCTCGAGTCTCCTCGGATGCGTAGTCGACGAGATACTCCATCAAGGTGGTCAGTGCGTTCGGAGTGCAGAATGTCTGAATGAAGCCGGGAATGGCGAACTCCATGAAGTGCTGCCCCGTGCGCCCGAGTCGATAGCATGCGGTGCAGAAGCTTGGCACGTATCCGTCGGTCAAGAGTTCGCGCATGATTGCATCCAAGGGACGCACATCGCCGAGTTCGAACTGCTCTCGGTCCATTTGCTGCGCATCTCCAAACTCCGTGTAGCCGCCGAGCTCCACCCTCGACCCCGCATCGATCTGGGAGACACCGAACGCCAATGCCTCGCGCCGCAGTTCCGCGGGCTCGCGTGCCGTAAGAATCAGGCCCGTGTAGGGCACGGAGAGCCGGAGTACTGCGATCACAAACTTGAGGTTGTCGTCGTCCACTGCGTACGGCGTCGTGACCTGTGCGTTTCCCGAAGCAGGGCGGAGTCTCGGAAAGCTGATGGTGTGGGGACCGCATCCGTACCGCGACTGGAGATAGCGAGCGTGGGTCACGAGGCCGAGGACCTCGAACCGCCAATCGTAGAGCCCGAAAAGCGCACCGATACCCACGTCGTCGACTCCTGCGTCGAACGCCCGTCCCATCGCATCCAATCGCCACAAGTAGTCGTTCTTGAGCGTGCCTGCGGGGTGCACCTTCGCGAACGTCGCGTGATGATAGGTCTCCTGGAATATCTGATATGTGCCGATGCCAGCCTCCTTGACTCGACGGAAACCCTCCACATCGAGAGGCGCGGCATTGATGTTCACGCGACGGATTTCGCCGTGCCTCGAACGGACCCTATAGATGTTCTCCACGGTGCGAGCAATGACGTCTGCCCCGTAGGCCGGGTGCTCGCCGAACACCACGATAATGCGCTTGTGCCCCATATCCTCCAAAGCCTTGACCTGGGCGGTCACGTCGTCGTCCGTCAGCGTTCGCCGCACGGCATCGCGGTTGGAGCGGCGGAAACCGCAGTACGTGCAGTCGTTGACGCAAAAATTGCCAATATACAGGGGCGCAAACAGGACAATGCGATTGCCGTAGACCTTGCGTTTGAGCTCCCGAGCCGCGTCGAGTACTTCCTGTCGAAGCTCGGGCGAGGCGCGGAGCAGGACCGCGGCCTCATCGACCGTGAGCGCCTGCTTGTCGAGCGCCTTCGCGACCACCCCACGAAAGCGGCCGATGTCGAGGGGTTGGGGACGAAGCAGCTCCTCGACCTCGGAGTCGTGAATGAAGTCTTCGCAGTGGTGACTCAACGTCCGCACGGGGGTCAGCATCAGATACCTTTCTTTACGACCAAGCGCACTAGCGGCTGGGTGGAACACGGTCGAGGGCAGGGACTCATCGCGCGTCGCCTCCAGCGGCGGAACGCTGACGGGCAAAGTAGGCCACCCGTTCGAGTGCCATCGTCATGTCGAGATCTTCCACGTAGACACCGTCCGGGACGCGCAGACGGACGGGCGCATAGTTGAGAATTCCGCAGATCCCGGCGCGCGCGAGGCGATCCGCAACTTCCTGCGCGGCCGACACGGGGACTGTGAGGACCGCGGTGCGTATGTCGTGCTCCACAAGAACCGGCTCGAGTTCCGACATTTCGCGGGCACGGCACCCTCCAAATACTCGGTCGACTTTCTGAGGATCGATGTCGAATGCCGCACAAATGACGAGTTTGGAACGGCGACCCTGGACATACGAAAGGAGCGCCTGGCCCAGGCAGCCTACGCCAATCAGCACGACGAACTGAGCCTCGGGACTGTCGAGCTCTCGCTCGATCGAGCGAACGAGGTCGTGAACTCGGTATCCGCGGCTCGGGCTGCCGGTAACACTGATACTCATCAGGTCGCGACGTACCTGCGCTGGGGATACCCCAGCGAGCTGGGCCAGCTGGTGTGAATATATGTGCTCGCCGCTCGACCGCGGGTGCTCGTCCAGCAGTCTCCGGTACAGGCTAAGGCGCCCGACTACGTTCTGCGGCGCTTGACGGACGGGTTCCTGAGGGTTCATGCTGTGAAAGGCGTAACGACGTGAATTTAGTAACAGCAGTCCGCTTCCCCGTCAATCCAGACCGGGAGGCTGCGTCACGGCCAAGGAAGAACAAGGGCTTGTGCGATGTGGCGGCAGACCGGACAGCCTTCGCGCTGACCGTTCGCAGCGGGCGCTGCGCGGTCCAGTGAAGAGGTTCGTGTCCCACCTAGCCCCCCCCATGACACACATGAGCTTCCCGTGAACACCAGACCGCTACCCAAGTTCGTCGACCCGACCGGGTCGGAACCGGCGGAGCCCCAGAAAGCGGAAGTCGCCCCGCTTCGTGAGAAGGTCGAGAGCATCGTCAAGACGGGCCTGTGCTCCTTGCAGCCGATCGTCGACTTGCTCGGCATGGAGGGGAGTCAGGATCTCGCGCTGCGGGACATGGCTCACGCGGTCCGGCGCAAGTCCGTCGGGAACCGCATTCACTTCAGGGGCATCGTAGAGCTATCGAATCTCTGCATCAAGAATTGTTACTACTGCGGTATTCGGCGGGAGAACTCGGAGGTCGAGCGATTCTCTCTTTCACACGAACAGATTCTCGAGGCAGCCCTCTGGGCTCATGACCACAGGTACGGCTCCGTTGTCCTGCAGTCTGGTGAGCGCACCGACGAGCGATTTGTATCGTTCGTCGAAGGTGTGGTCCGCGACATCAAGCGTCTGAGTGCCGGTCGCCTCGGAGTCACGTTGTCGATGGGGGAGCAGACGAGCGAGACGTATGCTCGCTGGTTGGCCGCAGGCGCGCACCGATATCTCCTGAGAATCGAAACGTCCAGTCGTGACCTGTACGGGAAGCTGCACCCCAGCGATCACAGCTTCGATGCGCGCGTTCGTTGCCTACGAGACCTCCGGCGGCTCGGTTATCAAGTCGGGACTGGGGTCATGATTGGACTCCCCGGCCAATCGTTGCAAGATCTTGCGGCGGACATCTTGTTCTTTCGTGACCTCGACGTCGACATGCTCGGCATGGGGCCGTACGTCCTGCACGACGCCACACCGCTTGCCAGAGAGGTCGACAATTCCGAACAGGGACGAGCGCGTCGTTTGGCCCTCGCCCTTCGCATGATTGCAGTGGCCCGGTTGGCCATGCCGGACATCAATATCGCGTCCACGACCGCGCTTCAGGCGTTGCATCCACTCGGCCGCGAGAAGGGATTAATGGCAGGCGCGAACATCATCATGCCAATCATCACGCCGACCGAGTTTCGAAGGCACTATCAGCTTTACCAAGGCAAGCCTTGCGTCGAAGATGATGCGGGACAGTGTCAGCAATGCCTCGAACGACGGATTCACTCGACGGGCGACGTCATCGCGTACTCGGAATGGGGAGATTCCCCTCGGGCTTTGACTCGCCACCCTCGGTGACCGGATCATGGCTCAGGCGAACGTGCCTTGGCTCGCACCGTTCCCTGCCGGGTCACTTCTTGAGTGGTTCGCACCGTAGGGATCGCCCCCACCGATGGCTACGGACTGTGCCCGCGTCGGGACGAGGCGTATGTCGGCCTCCCCGAGCGCGTGCACGACCGTGGGCCGGAACGCCGCACCGACGGTTATCGCCTGAGTCCCATCTGGTCTGCGTAGATCGACCGCGCCAGCGAAGCCCTAGCGGCGCCCGTCGATTCGACTACCGCGCGTCGCCCTGGGGCTCGAGGACTACAGGCAAAATCCAACAGCGAGCGCCTCGGCTTCCGAGCGTTTGCCACCGTCGCCCTGCGCGCCCTCGGACACGAGCCCAGCGAGAATCGTCGACCCGCACCTAGAACAATTGACCAGCAAGCCAAACGCCCCGTCCCCCGTGGGTTGCCAGCCAACCATGTGGAGCGCAGCGACATCGTGATGGGTGTGGCCACAGGTGCAGTGGATCGCTTCCGACACGGCACAACCTTTCTCGACGCGCCAGGGAAGAGTCCGTCGCGCGACGACGAACAACGATATCCAAGTAGCCGAGGATAGGCGCGTCGTAAAGAGCAAGATTCGCGAATGTTCGGCACAAGTTATCCACAGGTACCCTGTGGGCAGTATTCGTGAAGCAATGCTGTCACTCGCCCGTAGTTATCCACAAGACACGTAAGAGCAGGCTCGTCGTCCCGGACGAGGCGGGGATTCAACGGTCGCTCCTCGAGTGACGGGTGAGCGCCGCTATTGCGGACGTCAATCGTCACGCGCCCCGGCGCCGGACGCGCGCCGCCACGATTCGTTAAGCTCGTCGCGCCGCGGAGAGACCTTTCCGGATCGGAAGTTTGGGGCGACAATGTCGACGCGCGCTCGCCGGTGCGTACTCCAACGTCCCTCAAGTGAGAGGGCCGGGCCGCTCGATCGCCACCACCCCATGCATCATCGGCTCTACTTTTCTCCAGGGATATTCGGCTTCGGGCGCCTTGCTTCATACGAGTACTTCGGACACCTCGTCCGCGCTCTGACCGAGCGGATTCTTTCCGCCGGTGACACCGCCGAGAGCCACGTGGCGCAGGTGTCTCCGACCGCATCGATTCGACGTAGAGCAGCGACCCTGGTGGACCTGGTGACGCGCACATGCGAGCCATCGGAGGTTCGGGGAGGCCCGATTCATCTGATCGGCCACTCGACGGGAGGGCTCGATGCCCGGGTTGTCGCGTCGTCGATCGCCTCGGGGACCGCGTCGCCCCTATCCGCCGATTGGCATTCGAGACTTGCAAGTGTCACGACCATCAACGCTCCGCACCTGGGTACTCCTCTGGCTAGCTTCTTCACCACTGTGAGCGGCGCGCGCGTGCTTCGTGCGCTCAGTGCGCTCACCTTCATCGCGCTCACACTCGGTTCGCCTCCGCTGTCGGCCGTCAGCGCGTTGGTCGTCGCCCTAAGTCGCATCGACCGCGCTCTCGGCCTCGAGATTGGCGTGATCGACCGAGCGACGGAAGCGCTGCTTCACTTGCTCGACGATGCTCGGAGCGAGGAAGTGCGCGAGTACGTCGACGCGGTCACCAAGGATCAGGGAGCCATGGTGCAGCTTACGCCGGAGGCCATGGACCTATTCGATGTCGGATTCACCGATTGTCCAGGTGTCTACTGTCAGTCTACGGCGTCGATGGCGCTCGCGCCTGGTGCGAAGACCTTTGCCCGCACCCTGGTGCGCCCGTGGAGAACCACGAGCGCGATGATATTCGCGACTCTGCACGGGATCTCAGCGCGCAACAGCGCAGTTTACCCATGTGCGCTCCCGGACGCGGGCCGCGACGCGGAAGAAATGATGTTGAGGGCGTTTGGCAGTCCACCGAATTCTCGCGCCAACGATGGCGTCGTACCGATTCGATCGCAAGTGTGGGGGAAGCTGGTCTGGGTCGGATACGGCGACCACCTTGACGTTCTAGGTCACTTCACCGACAACTCGCGCCGCTCGCGCCGAGCCCGAGTTGAGGACGACGTGCCCCACGTAGACTGGCTCTACAGCGGCAGCGCGTTTGGACGTGAACAGTTCAACGCCATGACAACGGCGATTGCCGATGGGATCGTTTCCTGCGCGCGTGCGCCCATGGCCAAGCAGGGCTAGTGTCCATCTCCGAAGTGTCGTGACTTTTGTGGAGCCCGTGGTCTTTGAGGGAACCGCGTGCGAATCGGGCGACGCTGGCAGGGAGCAGCGCGCCCAGGTTCGCTCCACTTCGGAGACAGGACACTAGATCCTAGTGTCCCCCCAGAGGCAAGGCAGCGCGGTTCCCGTGCGCACCAAGTACTTGAACGATCAATGATCTGGAAGTAGTCTGACTCCCTGCCCAGCAGCGAGAGGGAGAACGTCGTCATGTCCGCACTCCAAGAGTTTCTCGGTATACGTCGCGCCGTGACCCTGTGGGAGGGTCGAGTCGACGCCGAGCTAGGGGCGATCCATGGGTTAGGTCTGTCCGATTTCGCGGCCCTTTATCACCTCGATGAAGCCCCTGGCGGAAGGCTCAGGCGCGTGGACTTGGCGAGGCGTCTCGCGCTGACGCCCTCTGCTGTCACACGGTTGCTCGCTCCGCTGGAGCGGCGCGGCATCCTGACGCGTGAGCAGGACGGTCACGATGCCCGTGCGACCTACTCCGTGCTCACCCGGCAGGGAAAGTCGCTCGTTCGCGATGCCACCTCGACCGTGAGTTCAATGGCAGAAATGATCCTGGCATCGTTGAACGAAGCGGATCGCAAGGCGTTCGTGCGGCTCTCCGCGCTTTAGCAACGCAGGAAGCGGTCGAAGACCAGCGCCCGTCCGCGGACAGGTTTGCGTGGGTGCCGCCACCTGGGCGATACTCTGAGCATGGCCGCCGCGGAAGAGGATCGCCCGCTCGAACGGCCGCGCTGCGCGTGTGGGACGGACCGCACCCATCGGTTCGCAACGCCGGAGCGCGAGTACTCGATCTCCGGCACGCTGTACCTTCTCTGGGGCGGAACGGCGGTGCCCAGAAAGGTTCGCTTTCGGTGCGTGCGTTGCGGTCAGGTATTTGACGAGACCACGGATCCATCGGAACGGAAACGTCTAATGATCTAGCAGGGTACCGCCCGGTCTCACCACTGCTTCTACAGTCCAGACGGGCGTTCCGTCACTTTTTCGCACCTTCCAACACCATCAGGTGAAATTTGGTGAACTCGGTCTGACCGAGCGTATACATCACCTCCGTCATGAGGCGGTACGGCATCGAAACATCTCCGATGAGGATGCCTTCGCTGTGGGATGGGTCCTTGCCCGTAGCGAGTCGAATCCGCTTGTCTGCGTCGCGCCAGGACTGGAGCGCGCTCCCCAGCGGGACGATGTAATAGTCGTTCCTCGATCCGCGCTTGTACTTCGCTTCGATTCCGTAGTTTGCGGCGTCGGGAGGTACCGGGCACACCACGGTTTCTCCGACCAGGATCTGCGATCGGGACACGATAATCGACAGGCCCTCGGGCTCCGAGTCCATTTCAGTCGACAGGACGCTCTTCGGCAACTTGAGGTCCTCCGACTGGGGCAGCGATGCCGTGGAGGTGCTCAGGCTCTTCAACAGGAATACGAGGATGATGGTCATCATGTCCATCATCGCCGTGATGTTGAGAAAGTTGATCTCCGCTTCGACGCGGTTGCGTGCGAGAGCCTTGCGGAGTTCCCGCTTGAACACAATGAGCGGTGCTGCCGGCTGCGGAGCGCGCGGAAGGAACGGCGTGGGGGACTCTGTCGGCGAGTCGGTCATGTCTATTTGGCAACTCCGAAGGTGATATCTGGAAACAGCGTTTGGCCGTCGTCGCTGCGGCGAAGCGCATCCATCGTGCTGATGATCACCTGATAGGGGACGTTGCTGTTCGCCGTGATCGTGGCCGATGTCTCGTCGGCGGCCTCGGGAACCTGGGCCTTGAGGCGCTGAGCGCACTGCGTGAGGCCCGAGTAGTCGTAGTCCTCGCGGCCGTTGACAACGACCCGGCCCGCGGCGAGCCCAGCTCCCGGACCCTGACAGCCTTCTCCAATGCGCTGTCCGAAGGCGGAAACGAGAAAGCCCTTGTCGATGACCACGACATTGAGTGCGAGCGTTGGCTTTGTCGGCGCTCGCGACGCGCCGCCGCCCGCTCTGGGCGGCGACGAGTCAATCATGGTCGTGAACGTGACCGTGATGGTCGCGAGGACGAACATCAACACGTTCATGATGATGTCGAGAAAGGGCACAATATTGAGCTCGCCACCCTCTTCATCGGGTGCGAGCTCGCGACGCGCTGACAGCCGCCGTACGCGGCTTCGTTGCGCGGCGCTGAGACTAACCTTGTCCGCCATCGCACGCTCCCGTGGGGCTCAGGAATTACCAGGACGCGCTTGAATCGTAAGCAGATTGAACACTCTCTCCTGGGTCGCGTCGAGATCGTGCTGAATGTTCTTCGCACGTTGATGCAAGAACAGGTGCGCGATCATGCAGGTTACGGCGATTCCCAGTCCGAACGCCGTATTGTACATGGCTTCGGAAATGCCGAGCGACAGTTGTGCCTGGCGCTGCGCGGCCGAGAGTCTTGGATCCGACACGGCGTTGAACGTCGTGATCAGACCGGTAACAGTTCCGAGGAGGCCGATGAGGGTCGCTATGTTCGCGAGCGACCACAGCGAGCCAATACGCTTCTCCACCGCCGGGCGAAGCTCGCCCATTTTCTCGCTCATGGCGGCGTCGATCTCGTCGGGTCCCTTGTTGGCGTGGGTGAGTCCTGACTTGACGAGCTGTAGCGTTGGGTAGTCGCCCGCATCACAGAGCTTGATCGCGCGGTCGATGTTGCCCGCCGAGACGAGCTTACGAATCTGGGCAAAAAACTCCTTAGAATTGACGCTGTATTTTGAGAGCTGAAAGGCCAAGCGCTCGATGACCATCGCGATCACGACCGCGCTCACGACCAGGTTCGCCACAAGGAACGTGGGCCGCTCCTTGAAGGCGCCCATGAGGCCACCTCCGCCGCTGACAGCTTGAGCTGCCTGCTCCGCAACAAGCACGACCAACATTCCCCGACGCTCCTTTCTGACTCATTTTCGACGTGCGCATGGCTCAACGCGTAGCCCATCAATGGCTCTAGGCACCTGGCGCGCCGCAGTATAGCGGCAGGCGCTTCCACAGGTGAACCTTGCAGTTTCTTGAGCGCCATGCGCACACGCGCCCCTCGCGGCGCTGGAGTGCGGCGCGTGGAGCACCGCGACCCTTTCGTCGAAGGCGACTGACCACTCGACGCTGGAGTAGCTGCCGAAGCAGAGGCGGGCCCCCGTCCTGCACTTTCGCGCAGTCCTCGACAGCCTCGCGCTCCCCGCTTCCGCCCATCCGGCCACCCGCGACTAACAAGCGCTTCGGAGCCAAAACGGAGGGGGACTCGCCCAAGGACGACCCGAGTCTCTCCGGAGCGACCCGTTGCTGCGTCAACGCCCTTCCACTCCCGGGTGCGCTTCGGTCCAGGGACCGCTTGCGTCGCAGACCCCGTCGTCCGCGTCACGATCGCTCGCCACACAATTCGCTCGCGACCCGTCGACGGCGGGTCGCTCTCATGACCTCGAACAAACTCAGTCGGGGTACGCAAGAAAACTCCGCCAGAGTCGCAACATTGGTGCGATTTGACCGTCCACTCTGCGTCTCGAACGCCACAATTTGTCAAGTCGCCCCAAACGCGCTTGACGTTCTTCGGTCTCACCTGTCAGGCTCACGGCACTCGCACATGGGCCGAGCAATGCTTCGGTGCTCCGAGGCGCTTGCTTCGATCCACGTCGTTCAGATAGCTTCTGTCGCCCGCGCCTCCCAGGCGCGGACGGTATTGCCTTGTTCGAGGCTCAGCGGATTTGCTCGCAAGTTACTCGTCGGAACCCAAGCGAGGCGCTCCTCGGCGATGTATTGAGGCGCCCCGACGAACAAATTGACGGAG
>JBEKXD010000008.1:0-87864 GCA_049512415.1 Polyangiaceae bacterium | reverse complement strand
CGCTCGGGGTAGGCGCGTCCCCCGTCGAGGGAGACGCCAACGCGCTCGGGGTAGGCGCGTCCCCCGTCGAGGGAGACGCCAACGCGCTCGGGGTAGGCGCGTCCCCCGTCGAGGGAGACGCCGACACGCTCGAGGGAAACGCCTCGCCGCTCGCAGCAGGCGCGCAGTTCAGCGAGGGAGACACCGGCTCCGCCCGAGATGGCTCGCCGAGGGCGTCCCCCTTCGCCCAGCTCTCCGCGGTGTCCTCGTCAAGCGAGTGATATCACGGGATCGGCGCTGTTTTTGCCCGGTACCTTGCCCAGCACTTCGCGCAGCGCCACTTGACCACCTGGCGCCCCGACGCGTCCACTCCCTTTTCCAACCTCCACCGATGCGCCGGGCTGATCAGCGTGTAGGCGGTCTGCGTCGCCGGCGCTTCCAATCCACAATCGGCGCAACACTCCCGCGCGACGTCCGAAACTCCGGCCCGCTCCGGAGGCACCTGAGGCGCGCCGCTGGCGGGGCACGCGGCGGGCCGCGAAGCGCTCCCCTCGTCGATACTGGACTCCGACTCCGCGTCATCGAAGATCTTTGTCGGCGCCTTCATGCGGTTCACACAACCAATGTCTCCCCGTGCACTGTAATAATACGCTGGCCGAGGGCCGAGGGCCAAGGTGGGCACGGTCGATTTGTCGGGCGCCTGGGGGTAGGCCGCATCGGGGGTCCGTCGCCCTCTCCGGCGCAGCCCTCTCTGCCGGATCGACGGGTCCACTCTTACATTGTGCGACCCTGCCTGACCCCCGGCCAGGAGTCCCTCCCGCTCTTTGCGGGAGCAAAAATCCCGCCGGGCTCCTAGTCTGTCCGGCGTGGGCGTAGGGATCGCGGACGCTCTGGAGCGCGGGGACTTCGACGGACCCCTCGGTCGCGCTCTGTCGACGCAGTGGGCGCGCATCGTGGAGCGCACGCTGGTTCGGAACCTGAACCTTCATGGCAAGCTGACGGTTGCGATCGGGGGGGCGACGCTTGGCGGCTCGGGCAAGACGCCCGTCGCCATCGCGTGCGCGAAGGCCCTGGCAGACATGGGTGCTCGCGTCGCGTTGATCGGCCACGCGTACAGGGCTCATCCTCGATGCGCGCGCGCCGTGATGCCCACGGATGCGTTGGCGGACGTCGGTGACGAGGCGTTGGTCGCCGCTCGCGTGCTCTCCGGAACGTCGGCCACCGTCATGGTCGCTCCTCGTCGCGCGGAGGCGGTTGCGTTCGCCTCTCGCCGCTCGGACGTTCTTGTCCTCGACGGCGTAGCGCAGACGGCGCCGGACCGGGCGTCCCTAGCCCTGCTGGCGGTGGACGCTCAGGAGCCCTGGGGGCGGACCCACAACGTGCCTCCATCCGGTGACCTGAAGGCCCCGGTGTACGCGCTGCGTTCCGCTTGCGATGCCGTGGTCGCCATCACGGACGGCCCGAGCGATCGGCCCTCCCCGTGGATCGCGGGCTCCTTGGAGGCGCACATCGAGTCGCGCGGAGTCTGGCTCGACGACGAGCTCGTCCCATGGAACTGCCTCGCCGGCTCCCATGTCGGCCTCGTGTGCGCGCTCGCGCGGCCGCATCGCGTCGTCCGTTTCCTCGAGGCTCGAGGGTTGTCCGTCCGCGCCATGGTGCGCGCGCCCGACCACGGACCCTTCCGCCCGGCGCGCCTCCTGTCGACGACTTTCGGCCTTGCGGACGCAGACTCACTCGTAGATATGTGGCTGGCTACGCCCAAGTGCGCCGTTCATGTCGCTGCGGCGCGCCATCGAAGTCCGCGCCCCCTGGCCGTGATTGACTACGGGGTTTCCCTTGGTCTAGGCGCGCTGGCGCGTCTGCGCAGGCTAGGATCGCCTTGACCGAGCTTGTCGTGGGCAATATCCTAAAATGTCACATTGCGAGGTGCGGAGGCGCGGGTGGTGCGGTCTGCCACAGGACGCCCGCGGCGCGTCACCCAATGAGCACGAGGCTGTGCACGTGAGCGAGTCGGAGGAGAAAACTCGAGTCACGGCCATCGTGCAGAAACCCCTCGTCGGTCCAGATGGGGTCGCGAAGGGAAACGCATGCCTGGTGGTGATTTATACGAAGGAGCCGACATTGCTCGGCCGCCGCTTCGTGCTCGAAGACAGTCCGGTCCGCGTCGGCCGCGGCGCCGAGAACCATATTGTCCTCGAGGGGGATAGCGTGTCGCGGCGTCACGCCCACCTGGAGCAGAAGGGCGGCGCCTGGTGGTGCGTCGACGATGGCTCGACCAACGGCTCGTATGTCAACGACGACCAGATCGTGCGTGAGGCTCGCCTAGGCAACGGGGACCGCATCAAGATCGGCCCGACCATTTTCAAATTTCTGAGCGGCGAGGACGTGGAGGCCCAGTATCACGAAGAGATCTATCGCATGACGATCATCGATGGGCTCACCCAGGTACACGTCAAGCGCTACCTCTTGGAGGCCCTCGACAAGGAGCTCATGCGCGCTCGGAGACATACCCGTGACCTCAGCTTCCTGATGCTCGATATCGACCACTTCAAGAAGATCAACGACCTCCACGGGCATCTAGCCGGAGACTATGTGCTCAAGGATGTAGCGAGGCTCATCCAGCAGCGGATACGCCGCGACGAGGTGCTGGCGCGCTACGGCGGTGAGGAGTTCGCGGTCATCTTGCCCGAAACCAACCTCGAGGGAGCCCAGGCGCTCGCCGAAGGGCTGAGAGAACGCATAGAGCAGAGCCGCTTTGTTTTTCAGGGCGAAGTGATCCGCGTGACCATGTCTATCGGCGGTGCCATCTTGCTGGAGAGCGATCGCACGAGCATGGACCTCATCAAGCGAGCAGACGAGAAGCTCTATGAGGCCAAACATGCCGGGCGAAATTGCGTCCTAGTCTGAGGCCCGAGCGAGAGAGCGACGAGACATGGATGCGTCCGGCCAACGTCCACCGTCGGTAGTCGTACCGCCGCCGGGTCCGCGATCTCGCGAGCTTACCAGACGTCTCGCCACCGCGGAGTCTCCGGCGGTCGACCTGCGCCGGCAAACGCGCGCGCTCGAGAGTAGCCACGACTTGGCTCCTATCGTCTTCGCGTCAGGAGACGGCGCGAATGTCACCGACGCCGACGGAAACCGATACGTGGACTTGGTCGCCGGCTTCGGCGCTCTCCTGCTCGGGCACTCGAGCCCGACCATCCGACGCGTGGTCGACGAGCAAAGTGATCGCCTGTGGCTCGCATTGGGTGATGTCTACGCTTCGGAGCCCAAAGTCGAGCTGTGCGAGCGCCTCGTCGGGATGTATCCGCGCGCCGGAGCGCGTGTGCTCCTGGGAGCAACCGGCGCCGACGCGGTCACCGCCGCACTCAAGTCGGCGGTGTTGGCGACGGGGCGCGCCGGCGTAGTGGCCTGCGGCGGCGCCTACCATGGCCTCTCACACGGTCCGCTCGCCGCCTGCGGATTCAAGTCGAGCTTTCGAGAACCGTTTCGAGAACAGCTCGGCATTCCAGTCCGTTTCGTCCCGTTTCCCAGGTGCGCAGCCGACCTCCGCGCGTCGCTCTCCGCTGTGGACGACGCCCTGCGGGACGGTTCCGTCGGCGCCCTGCTCGTCGAGCCCGTGCTAGGGCGGGGCGGTTGCGTGGTCCCGCCGGCCGCGTGGCTCCCAGAGCTTCGCGCCGCTTGCACCAGGTGGAGAACGCTCCTGATTTGTGACGAGATTTGGACCGGGCTCGGACGGAGCGGATCCCTGCTGGCTAGCGTAAGCGCCGGCGTCGTCCCGGATCTCATTTGTTTGGGCAAGGGCCTCGGCGCTGGACTGCCCGTCAGCGCATGTATCGGAAGCGAGGAATCCATGGCCGGCTGGGCGGCCCATGGAGGCGCGACCATTCACACGGCCACACACTTCGGCGCGCCGATCACGTGCGCGGCGGCCAGCGCGACACTCGATGCACTGGCTGCCCAGCGACTCACGGAGCGCAGCCGCGAGGTCGGGGCGCGGTGGGTGGCAACGCTCCGTCAGCGCACGTACGGTAAGCGCGTGCGAGACGTACGAGGGTGCGGACTCATGGTCGGCGTAGAGCTCGATGGGGGAGCGGGGCGCGCGCTAGCGGTCATGGGTCGACTGCTCGCACGCGGATGGATCGCGCTCACCGGAGGCATCGAAGGAGACGTTCTCACGCTCACTCCGCCCCTCAACATCGACGAAAGTCTTCTCGAGGCCTTTGCCGACGCGCTCGCCGACGTCCTATGACAGATCTCGATACCAGCGCCCGGCTTCACGCGCGAGTTCTCGCCTGCATGGAGGCTTTCGGTCGTGGGGCTCCGGCTCCGGAGACCTTCGACGAGCTCGCGTGCGACATCGCGCGCTACCAGGCGAGAAACGTAGGCGGCTACGCGCGCCTCTGGGAGGTCCGAAAGATCGATCCCTCGGCGGTCGAGCTGGCCAGGCAAGTGCCGGCCGTTCCGACAGAGGCGTTCAAGCTGGCGCGCGTGTTCGCGTTCGCCGAGAACGAGGCGCGGGCGATATTTCGCACGAGTGGCACGACGATCGGAGCGCGGGGTACGCATTGGATGCGTGACGCGCGGACGTACGCGATGGCATCGCGGACCTTCGGGGGACGCATGCTCATGGCGGACCTCGAACTGCCAACCGATATCGTGGTGCTCGGACCGTCGGACGCCGAGGCGCCGGATTCCTCGCTCGCGTTCATGTTCGGCGAGTTCGTCCGCGCATGGGCGCGCCCCGCTGCGCCCGAACAGACGTTTTTCGTTCGGCAGGGCGTTCTCGACATCGGTGGGCTGCGCGCCCGGCTCTCGGCGATCCGGGGCACAAGACCCGTCACGATCCTCGCGACGAGCTTCGCGTTGGTCCACTTGCTCGACGCACTCGGTTCCGATTCGCTGCCGCTAGCCCCTCAAAGCCGAGTCATGCAAACTGGCGGGACGAAAGGCAAGTCGCGCTCGGTTCCGGCGGACGTGCTTCGCCGGGCCGTGGCCCACGCATTCGCTATCGACCCGCGCGCGGTCGTCACCGAGTACGGGATGACGGAACTGTCCAGTCAGTTCTGGGAGGCGACCCTCGCCGATCCGCGCGCGCTTCCCGGCGTCTACGTAGAGCCCCCGTGGGCGCGCGTGGTTGCCGTCGACCCGGAAACACTTCAGCCCGTAGCGCCGGGCAACCCCGGGGTCGCCCGCATCGAAGACCTCGCCAACGTCGACAGCGCGTTCGCGGTGCTCGCGCAGGACCGAGTCCGACGCGTCGACGGAGGATTCGAACTGCTCGGTCGACTTCCGGGTGCGCCGCCGCGTGGCTGCTCGATAGCGCTCGATGAGCTGGTCGCTGCCCAGCAGGATGAGCCTTGACCGCGGCCGTCGGCGACCGGCGGGCCGCCGTCGTCAACCTCATCGCAGCTGCGCGCTCCATTTACGATCGCCGCGAGACTTGTGTCGCGGACCTCGCGACCTCAACTGGACTGTCGCGCGCCGGCGTGGAGCTCGGCTTCCAGTCGCTCGAAATCGACGCGACGGAAGCACAGGTTCAGAAGTTACTCGATTCGGTCCCCCTGGCCGATCGCGTCCACGTCATCCTGGCGGCCAATGTCTTCGTCGCTCCCCTGCGTGCGATCGTCCTCGCGCGCGCTGCGGCGCCGACCGTCACCGTTCGACCGTCTCGGCGCGACCCATGGCTCGCACGGGCGCTCGTAGCCGAGGCCAAGGATCCTTCGATTTCGATCACGCCGGACCTCGACGTCGGCGAGATCTTGTCCGGCGAGGTCCACGTGTACGGCCACGACGAGACCGTCGCCGCGGTGCGTGCGAGGGTCCGGTGTGGAGTCCTCGTTCGCGCGCACGGTGCGGGAATGGGCGTTGCGTTCGTGAGTCGGGCGGCTGAGTGCGAGCGAGCCGCACACGACCTCGCCGCAGATGTCGTGGCCTTCGACCAACGGGGCTGCCTTAGTCCTCGCGCGGCCTTCGTGGAAGGTGGCGCGCTGCGCGCTCGCGAGTTCGCTCACGCACTGCACCGGCAGCTCGCTTCATGGGGCAAGCGCGTGCCGCGCGGACTGCTCTCACCCGACGAGCGACGCGACGCGACACGGTGGCGCGACGCGGTCGCATTCTCGAGCGAACTGCTCGACGCAGCCGACCACGCTGTCGCCTTCTCGGCGGAGACGGCGACACCTTGGCTCCCGCCGGCAGGACGCCATGTGCTTGTGGTCGCGGCCCCGACGCTCGAGCATGTGACTCGGTGGCTCGCACCGATAGCCGCCTTCGTGGTCGCTGTGGGCAGCGACGATCCTGGCCGCGCTCGCGGCATCTTTCCCGACCACGCCCGCCTGGACTTTCTAGGTCGGATGCAGCGCCCGCCGCTCGATGGTCCGGTGGATCGCAGAGCGAGTCACTCCGTCAGACCACAGATTTGTCCGGGATGATCTGTACTCGACGCTCCGGCTCTTCTCCCGTGCTCTCGGTACGAACGCCCTTGACGTCACGAAGCGCGGTATGGACGATTCGACGCTCGCGCGCATTCATGGGGTCGAATGTGATGACCTTGCCTTCGACCGCTACCCTCTGCGCAAGACGCCTGGCCATCTGAGAAAGTTGGTCCTCGTGGCGGGCGCGATATCCCTCCGCATCCACGGTAACGTGGCGACGCGGCTCTCCGGGCCTCACCGCAACGCGCGCGGTCAAGTACTGAATCGCGTCGAGCACGCTCCCCTTCTTGCCGATGATCCGCCCCGCGTCCGGTCCCTCAATCTCTATCCGAATCTCGTCCGGGGACCCCTCCCCGTCGTTGGGAGCGACGTTCACTTCAGCGTTCATCCCCATCTTCTGAACCAGGGTCCGCACGAAGCCGAGGGCCCTGAGCGCCCGAGTGTCCAACATCGACTCGTCGACGCGGGCCGACTGGCGATCCGCCCCCACGACTTCCACCGGCGCGTCCTGGGTCGCTGCACGGATCGCCGGATCCTCCTGCGCCGATACGGATTGCATCGGCTGCGCGCTCGTCTGCCGCTCCTCAGACACGACCGTTTCCCTTTCGTGGCGAGCCGGCGGCCGCCGGTTCTTTGCCCTTGCGATGTGGATCTGAACCGCGCGCCGCGCGTTCCTCAATCTGAGCTAACGCTTTGGGTGCGGGCGCGAACTTCTCGAGTGCGAGTTGCTGGCTGATGCCGAGCGCGCTGTTGGTGAGCATGTAAACGCCCAACGCTGCGGGCAAGAACAACATCATGAATGTGAAAATGGCCGGCATCATCCACATCATCATCTTCTGCTGCATGGGATCCATTCCCTGCTGCGGAATGAGCCGCTGCTGAACAATCATGGTCGCGCCGAGCACGATCGGTAAGATGAAGTACTTGTCCGGCGCCGAGAGATCAGAAAACCAAAGGAAGCGAGTGTTGTAGAACTCGACTGCGGTCTGCAGCGTCGCGTAGAGCGCGAACCATATGGGCATCTGCACGAGCGCCGGAACGCATCCCCCCAATGGGTTCACCTTGTGCTTGCGCCACAGCTCCATCATCGCGAGATTCTTCGCCTGGGCGTCGTCCTTGAACCGAAGATTGAGCTGATCAATCTCGGGCTTCAGTTTGCGCATCGCGAGCGTGCTTTGAATCTGCTTCCACGTGAGCGGAAACAGCACGACGCGAACGAGAACCGTGAGTACGATGATCGCCAATCCCCAGCTTCCCCCCGTTACATGGGCGTGGATCCAGGTGATGACAGCTACGAGAAACTTCGCAACGAAAGAGAACCTGCCGAGGTCGATGAGGTTGCCCAGAGCGGGCCAGTGCCCTCCTGCATCGACGAGAATGTCTCGCTCCTTGGGCCCGAAGAAAGCGATCTGGCGGTAGGCCGCGGTCTCGCTCGGGGCGAGCGTTCGAGCTGGGTAGGTCAGGCGAGCCTTGTAGACTGCACCCGCCTTGTCGTCGTCCGGCCTCTGTCCTTCGCCGAACCACTGCTCGGCCAGGAGGTCACACGAGGGCTTGATAGCGTCGGAACCTGGAGCGGCTTCGAGCGGCACCAGAGCCTGCGCAAAATAGTAGTTCGTGATGGCCGTGAAGCGGTCCACGAGCGGCTCGGAGAACCAGTCGGTCTTGAACTCGCTGGCGTCCTTGCCGAGTCTCTTGATGTCACCGCCGCGCGCACACTCGAGATTCGTCTGGAACGGGGCCACTCGGCCCCACTTGCCTTTGACCTGCTCGTTCGTGCGGTAGGCGAAGATCTCGATCGACGTCGCGTGCTTCCTGGGGACGTCAGAGACATTCGTGAGGACCGTCTCGACCTCGAGTTCGAATGGGCGCGCCCCGGCTCGCACCGTCTTGACGATGCGCACGACATCGTCCGCGTAGGTGAACTGACACGCCTTGTCGACGAGGGGGGCGCTTCGCAGCCCCGCTCGATCTCCCCCATCGACTCGCGCGAGCTGCCAGTCGAAGCGGTCGTATTGGACCTGGTCGTCGGAGGACCGCGGAGCGCCGGCGGTACGGAAGAGCGTCCGGAGATTTCGCCACCGCTCGACATCCGGCGTCGTCGACATGTCGGACGAGTCGTTGCCAACCGTGTCCTTGTGCGAGTAGCGCGCATCGGTCAGCCGAAAATGAGTGAGCCCTGCACCGCGTGTACTGAGGTCGGCCTCGAACCTGCGACCGCGAATCGTGCATATCTCCCCGGCCGGTGGCGGCGAGGGGACACGACCTCCCGCGACGGCATCGACCGGATCCGGCGCGAAGGCGGGAGCGCTCAAGTAGGTCTCGGCCGGCAGCCGCTGCGAGCTCTCTCCAGTCGAGCGACCGAAGAAAAACATATAGCCGCCTACGACGATCGCGGCCGTCAATACCCAACGCACTATCGAGCTGCGATCCATGAGTTCTTAGCCCGTCTCTCGCTTACTGGCGCCGCTGACTCGTGCCCAGGCTTGGCCGCCCGCGAGCGCCAGCTCGGCGCCCTCGATCGCTGGCGGACAAGGCAGACCCGGTGGTGGGTCATAGCCGCCGGGATGAAACGGGTGGCACTTACACAGGCGCGCGAGCGAAAGCAAGCCACCGCGAAAAACACCATGGTTTCGCAGGCAGGCCACCGCATAGCGCGAGCACGAAGGCTCGAAGCGGCAGACGCTGCCCAGCACGCCAACGAGCAGTCTCGACAGCGTGATCTGGTAGAGCTCTATGAGCGCGATGAGGACCCGGACGAGCATCGCCTTACGACCTGCCACAGTGGGTCTTCGAGCCGACATTCGCCAGCGTATCTGCGGCCCTCTTGCGCAGCGGGAGCTCGACCGCTGCCCATTCGGCCCGCACCTGCCCGAGCCCGAGCAAGTGGGCGCCGTGACGCGCCACGACGATGAGATCCACCCCCGCGGGCAAGAGCCCCGGCCACAAGCGGAAGCACTCCCGGCAAAGCCTCCTGACCCTGTTTCTACAGACCGCGTTCCCCGTTTTTCGGGAGACGACAAGACCCAAGCGCGGCGCCCTGGGCGGAAAAGCGTGCGCCGCGACGAGCAGCGTAAAGTGCGGCGTTCCAATGCGCCTACTATTTCCCTGCTCTTCGACGAATTCAGTATGCCTTCTCAGTCGACGGTCAGGCCCAAGTCTGAATGACACTACTTTTTGTAGATCGTCGGCACCAAGCGCAGGCGACCCTTTCGCCGACGATTCTGCAAGACCTTGCGTCCCCCGCGCGTCGCCATGCGGGCGCGAAAGCCGTGCGTGCGAATCCGGCGAACTTTGTGAGGCTGATAGGTGCGCTTCGTCATGACAAGGGAGCGGGTAGAGAAGCACCACAGCGCGCTTCCGTCAAGCGATGTAAGGAGGTTCGTCAGCCCAGAAGGCCGCGCGCAAAACTAGCGCAACAAGAAACATTCAACGATTTTCGACTTTTGGTACCATCGTCAGCCACCCCATGGCTTCGCAGCAGACCTGATCGACGAGGGGGCGCTTCGCGGCCCCCCTCGAGCTCCCATAGCTGTACCGGACCGAGCCCCATCTGGGCGGAAGCGAAGGCGAATGAAACTCCGGACCATTGTCTCGTGGACCGCAGCGGCATTGCTTGCGGTTCTCGTCGCGAGCATTACGCGCTCGGCCGCAGCCCAGCAGCACACCTTTCATCTCGACCGACTTGAAGTCCCAGGCGCCCCTGACGATGGCATCGTCTTGTTTCGACCGGTGACGCGAGAAAAGGACATCGTCTTCGCACAGCTGGGGCTGGGCTTGTCGCTCAATCCGCTCCGTATGTCGACGCTGACGACGGATCCGAACGTGAAGAGCGCCTCCCCAGCCAATGCGGTGACGACCCAGCTGTCGACCTACGCATCCGTTGGCTTCGAGTTCCTCCACGACCTCATACTCGCGGTGACTCTGCCCGTCGCTTGGATCGAGACCGGGAATCAGCCGGTGTTCTCCGGCAGTGCTTTTGGAGCGAACGTCGGCGCCCCACCCGGGACGACGTTTTACTCGACCGGCGGCCCGGCCGTCGGAGACGCTCGGCTGGACGCTCGATATGTCTTCGTTCGCAGCGACCGCTACGCCCTCGGCGGGCAGCTTAGCGTGTGGGTCCCGACCGGCAGCGGCTCCTCTACCAACTTCGGAGGCGACGGATCGGCAGCTGCAATGCCGATGGTGACGTTCGAGTACAGACTTCCGTCGTTGCCGATACTCGTGGCGAACACCGGAGTCGACTTCCGGCCGGACAACTCGGTCAACAACCCGGCTGGCAACGGCGGCCCGGCCGAGGGATTTGGGGTCGGCGCGGAGTGGCGCTGGGCGGTCGGGGGATTCTGGCCGCTTGCGCACGACAAGTACCGGGTCGGTGTGAGCCTGTTCGGGCAGACCGGACTCACGAACGATGGCATCGTCGGCAATACGGTTTTCACCGCAGAGAACACCCCGCTCGAGTGGAACGCCGAAGGCAGGATGAAGCTGCCGTTCGACTGGGGCGGAGATCATTGGTTCGCGGGGGCGGGGGCCGGTACGCGGCTTCTGGGCGGCTACGGCGCACCCGACCTTCGACTCGTTCTGCTGATCGGAACATACTTCTCCCTCGAAGACCGGGAGCCTTCCGCGCCCGCTCGACGCGCTGTCGCGATCGAGAGAACCAAGGAGTCGATGAGGGACAGCGATGGCGACGGCATCCCCGACGACGTCGATGCATGTCCGATGGAACCGGAAGATCACAAGCAGCCCGATCCGATGGACGGGTGCCCGGCGCCGCGCGACAGCGACGGCGACGGCATCCCCGACAAGTTCGACAAGTGCCCCAATGAGCCCGAGGACATGGACGGCATTGACGACCAGGACGGCTGCCCTGAAATTGACGCCGACTCAGATGGCATCCCCGACACGCAGGACGCCTGCCCGAAGGAGCCCGGCCAACCCGACCCCGACCCGAAAAAGAATGGGTGCCCGAGGTTCATCAAGCTCGAAGGGACGAACGTCCGGATTCTGCAGCAGGTCCACTTCGAGACCGCGTCGGCGACGATCCTTCCGGACAGCTTCCCGATGCTCACCGAGATCGCCCAGCTCCTCAAAGCGAATCCCGGCATAAAGAGGATGCGCATCGAGGGCCACACCGACAGCCACGGCGCGGCCGCGTACAACCTTGATCTCTCGAAGCGACGCGCCGCAAGCGTGCGCGCGTGGCTCATCGATCACGGCACGCAATCTGGGCGCTTGGAGAGCGAAGGGTACGGCCTCACGCACCCGATCCAGTCGAATGAAACGGAGGCAGGGCGGGCGGCCAATCGGCGCGTGGAATTCAAGATTGTCGATGAGGACCCGAGCATGACGAATGTGCCCCCGCGACGCGAAACGGCCCCGACGACCCCGTCGACGACCCCGGACTCGAAGGAAGTGCCCTCGGTGGACTGACGCCCGTTGGCTGGTGCCGCGCCTCTCCGCGGGTCGATTCCTTCCGGCGCGGTGTCCTTAGAATGCCCGGCGCACGAATAAGTCTTCGAGCGTTTCCCGCTTTGGCACCACACTCTCGAGACGAGCGCCCGCCGCGAAGGCTCGCTCTACGACGTCCCGCAGTGCTCCGTCCCCGTCCACTTCGAGCACGATCATCTCCGCTGAACCTCGCGTGACACGCGTGACCGGGGCCAGATCGGTCGCAAGTTGCGGGGTCACGGCCGAGAGAGTGACCTCGCGCCGACGCGTCTCCTCGGTCAGGAGATCCCTCAGGGGTCCGGCAAGTGCAACCTCCCCTTGCCGCAAGATGCAAACCCGGTCGCACAGCATTTCCACATCGGTCAAGATGTGGCTCGAGAAGAACACCGTCCGGCCTCGGCTTTTCTCTCGAACTATGATGTCTCGCACATCCTTGCGGCCGACGGGGTCGAGTCCGCTCATCGGCTCGTCGAGAACGAGAATCTCCGGCCCGTGCACGAGCGTTGCAGCCAATGCGAGGCGCTGCAACATTCCCTTCGACAGTGCTCGCACACGCCGGTCGATCGCCTTGCCGATGCCCACGCGCTCGATGACCTGCACCACCCGCTCATCGAGGTCCGCTCGGGCGACGCCGGAAAGTCGGGCCACCAGCGTTACGAACTCGCGCGGAGTGACGTAGGGGTAGACATACGGATTTTCGGGCAGAAATCCGACGCGAGCCATCACCGCGCGGTCGGGCGCGCGCACGCCCAGAATCTCGATCGAGCCTGCCGTGGGGGCGATGAGCCCAACGAGTGACTTGATGGTCGTGGTCTTGCCGGCCCCGTTTGGCCCCAAGAAGCCGAATGTCTCCCCGCGACGGACCTCGAAGGACACGCCGCGCACCGCCTCGACGATGCGGCCGGTCATCGGCTTGCGAAATGTCTTCACCAAGCCTTCCGCGCGCAAGACCACGTCGGTCAAGACTTGGTCTCCTCGCCCTTGCCGTATTCGTGGAGCTTGTATTGGATCTTTCGCGGGCTCACGCCCAGAATTCCCGCCGCCTTCGACGTCGATCCGCCACATGCCTCGAGCGTTCGCAGAATTGCATAGCGCTCGATGTCGGCGATCCTGGAGCCAGGGATCTCGGGGGCTCCGCCGTCGGCCGGAAGCGGAGCAACGCTCGAAGGCAGATGCTTCCTTTCGATCTGCGCAGACTCGCACACGACGACTGCCCTCTCCACGACGTTCTCCAACTCGCGAACGTTGCCGGGCCAATGGTATTGGAGCAGGAGCGCAAGCGCCTCATCCGCAAAGGTCTCGACCACCTTGCCGTTCTCTTCGGCGTAACGGCGCAGAAAGAAGCTCGCGAGAACGGGTATGTCGCCGCGCCGTTCGCGGAGCGGAGGAAGCTCGACCGCCACGACGTTGAGGCGATAGAAGAGATCTTCCCGGAAGCTTCCCTTGCCGATTTCGACGGCGAGATTCCGATTGGTCGCCGCGATGACCCGTACGTCCACGCGGATCGTCTCGTTGCCCCCGACACGCTCGAACGTACGCTCCTGGAGAAAGCGAAGTAGCTTGACCTGCGTCGAAGGTGGGATTTCGGCAATTTCGTCCAGAAACAGCGTCCCGCCATCCGCCTGGCGAAAGCGCCCCTCGCGGCGGGCGACCGCCCCGGTAAACGCGCCGCGTTCATGCCCGAACAGTTCGCTCTCGAGGAGCGATTCGGTCAGGGCGGCGCAGTGCAGCCGCACGAGCGGCGCCTTGCAGCGAGCACTCGCCAGGTGGATGGCCTCGGCGATGAGCTCCTTGCCCGTCCCACTCTCGCCCGTGATAAGTACCGTGGCCTTGCTGGCGCCAACTTGGCTGACCAAGTCCAGCACCGCTCGCATCTTGGGGTCGTTGGAAATGACGTGCTCCAGTGCGCTGCGATCGCGCAAGCGGTCGCGGAGACGCCGCGCTTCCTGCACGAGGCGCGCTTTCTCCATCGCGCGCTCCACGACCGCGCCGAGGGCGTCCGGATCGAGGGGCTTGAGCAAGTAGTTTTCCGCACCCCGCTTCATCGCGTCGACCGCGCTCGAGATCGAGCCGAAGGCGGTCATCACCACGAATACCGTCCGTGGGGAGGCCGCACGGGCTTTGTCCATGAATGCGATGCCGTCGAGCCCCGGCATCTTCAAGTCTGTCAGGATAACGTCGGGGGCAAATTCCTCTATTTTTCCAAGTGCTTTGAAACCGTCGGCGGCGGTTTCGGTCGCGTACCCCTCTTCCCGCAGGATCTCTCCCAAGGCCGCTCGCGCGTTGGCTTCGTCGTCGACGATAAGAATCCGACCGCGTTGGGACATGAGGTAATCGGGCAGACGTCGCAAGAGTGTGTTGGAGTTCTACCGGCGGGTGATGATAAGAACGGTTGGGGAAGTTGGCCACCATCCGGGGACAGAGACTCGCCATGAAACTTTGCTCAACTCTTCGTGCTTGCTTTCTCGCTGCGTGCATAACGGGGAGCGCCGCCACCGTGAGCGTTTCAGCCCTCGCTCAGACCGGCATCCCAGCTGGGGGCACGCCACTTCCGCCGGCTCCTGCGCCGCCGCCCGCTCCAGTGGCCGCGCCTACGCCTCCTCCGGCTACCGTGCCCGTCGCGAGCCCCACCGCGGCACCCGTTGCCGCCTCGGCGTCCGCTCCTGTCCCCGTGCCTGCTCCTGCTTCCGTGCCCGCTCCTGTTGCCCCGGCCACGGCGCAGGCCTCCGCGAACGTGGCGCTGGCGTCCGCGCCTGCCGATGTCGGCCAACCTCCGGATGAGGCGGCCACTAGTCCGACAGATTGGGCGTTGCGAGACCGCGCCCTGGGGGAACCGAGCACTCTCGTCGGGGCCTCGGGCTTGCTGAAGACGCAACACGCTCAAATGAGCGCGCCAGGGCAGTTCCGGCTCGGTTTCATCAGCAACTGGTTTTCAGCGTCCTTTCTGTGCACGAGCAGCTTCCCCTGTCCGAATCCGAACGGAGCCCCGCTAACGAGCGACACGCTCGATCACACGGGCGGTACGCTTTCTCTCGGGGCGTCGCTTTTCAACATCGGTTCGGGAACCTTCGACGCATACGCCGCCATCACGGCCTATGCGAACAGCGACACGGCCAACACGCCGGCGTTGCTTCAGGTCCTGGGCGACACCGCGCTCGGCATCAAGTACGGCGCCCCGGTCGGCAAGGTGCTGAGCCTAGGGTTATTTACGGAGCTGTGGCTCATCAACGGGACTGGCTCGGTGGGCATCGACAGCGACTCCACGAGCGCGAACTTCGGCGGGATTGCGACGATCGACCTGCGCGGCCTCGAGTCCCCGGTGCCGCTGCGCTTCAGCGCCAACGTCGTGTACGCTCTGGACAACACCAGCGACGTTCTCACGGGCACCGAGACGGCCAGGGGTAGCCCGGTGACGCGCATCGAGCGTTACGGGCTGGGGGTGAACCGAACGGACCACGTCGATTTCTACCTCGGCGGCGAGGCCTTCGTGGCCGAGGGCACAGTTCGCCCCTTTGTCGAGACACGCATTCTAGCCGCGTTCAATCGTCAAAACTACGAGTGCCAGCTCCACAACCCAAGCTCGGACAACTGCCTTTCGAACGACACCGTCGTGCCCGCCACGCTCACGCTCGGCAGCCGGTTTTTTCCGTGGCGTCAGGGGTTTTCGCTCCTGGCGGCCTTTGATATCGGAATCGGCGGGACGAACGACTTCGTAGAGGAACTCCAGCCAGTGCCCCCGTGGACGCTCTACCTGGGCGCGGGCTGGTCTGTCGATACGTGGGAACGTCCGCCCGTCGTTCGCACCAAGATTGTCGAGAAGACGATACAGCGAGCTCTCGCTCGGATTGCGGGTCTGGTGCACGAAAAGGACAAGCCTGACCCCGTGGCGGACGCGATCGTCACCTACCGTGACCGGCCCGACATGTCGCCGCTCGCGACGGCAGCCGATGGGAAATTTGGTGACGACGTGCCCGCTGGCGAGTATGCGCTCGACATCAAGGCCGAGGGTTACAAGCCCGCGCTCTGTGCAGCGAGCGTTCCGGCTTCGCTGGGGACCGTCAACGTCGACTGTCCGCTCGAGGCCCTTCCGCGAGTCGGATCCATCATAGCCCACGTCCGCGATGCTCTGACGGGGCAGCCGGTCGCCGGCGTTCAGGTGGCGCTCTCGGACGCGCAGCGCAAGGACCTGCGTCTGAACAGCGACGCCAGCGGTGGCGCTACGTTCGGAGGGGTCTCCCCGGGCACTGCGGAGATCACGGTAGTCGCGAGTGGGTATCTCGTTCTCGTGACTCCGGTGGACGTACGGGCTCGCCAGGAGAGTACCGTCGAGCTTCTCCTCCGCCCCAAACCCCAGCGCTCCAATGTGGAGGTTCGCGGTCGCGAGATCACCATCAAGCAGCAGATCCAATTCGCGCTGGATAGCGCGGTCATTCTCCCCGAGTCGTTCGGCCTCCTCACCGAGATTGCCGACGCGATGATTCGCGACCTACCGACGCGTCACGTCGAGGTACAGGGCCACACGGACAACAGCGGCACGCCCGAGCACAATAAGACGCTGAGCGAACAGCGGGCCGAGGCCGTGAGGCTCTGGCTGGTGCAGCACGGCGTGGCTTCCGATCGCCTCATAGCGCGTGGGTACGGTCAGGAGAAGCCTCTCGTTCCAAACACGTCGGCTGCGAGCCGCGGGCGCAATAGGCGCGTGCAGTTCATCATTGTCGACTCGGACACTGCCGCTCCGGGACCGACGGGGGCCACGCCAGCGACTCCGAAGGCCCCCTCCCCGGCGCCGGACGAGCGAAAGAAGAACCCGCTCCCCGGATTCTAGTACCCTCCGCCCATCCTCAAGAACAGATACGTGCAGAAGCCAACCCACAGAAAGAGATAGATCGTCATCGCAGAGATCGCCCGCCGCAGCCCCTGACGCGGATTTGCGACCCTCGCAAAGCGCATGGGCACGATGATGGTCGCGACGAGGACAGACATCAACAAGTACTTGGCCATTGGCGCGACGCTGTGGCCATGCATACTAGGCCACGATCGGCGGACCGGTAAGCTCGCGCGGACCTCCACGCGCACCGCCGGCGGGCGACCCCGTTCGGCCAAGCGGCCACCTACGCGGAGCACTTTTCCACGACGCCGGACGATGCCCGCGGGCCGCCCGACTTGATGACGGTTGCACGCGTCGATACGCTGCTGTTGGATTCGACCACGTGTTGCAGCGCATTTGGTGCTTCATCGTATTTCTGACGTTGACGATGGAAGGTCCAACCACCTTCGACGGGCACTGGTCTACGCCGTGGGCCTACACAACCACCGCTCTTCTCTATCCGATACCTGGCATTCGTATCCCCGTAATTGACGCGATCGTCTTGGTGCTGCTCGTCGCCTCTCGGGCACAGCCGGGCGCCTCGACTGGGCGGGCCAAACCCATGGCAACGTGGATTCTCGTGTCCATGGGAACGCTCACACTGTGGGGAATCTACGGCGGATTGAAGGGTGGAACATGGTTTCAGATTCGCTTTCAGCTTCACACTATGATGATGGTGCTCATTTCGGCGCTCATGCAGATGAATCTGCTTCGAACTCCGAAGCACTTCTACATGGTAGGTAAGACGATCGTCTACGCGGCTCTATTTCGCTTCGTCATGATGTTCGTCTTCTACGTCACGATCTTGCGCTCACTGACCGTCCCCCTGGACACCGTGACGGAGCATGCGGATTCCATTCTGTTCGTCACCTGCTTCGTGATTGTCCTGGCAAACGCTCTGCACGAACGCACCCGAAGGGCGTCGTGGCGCGGCGGAGTCGTCGCCGTGATGATGCTCTGGTGCATTCAGACCAACAATCGGAGGTTGGCTTGGGTCGGACTCATCGGGTCGCTGCTGATCATGTACTTTCAGTCTCAGATCGGCCCCCTTCGGCGCAAGATCAACAGGGTTCTTATTCGCATTGGGCCAGTCGTCGCGCTTTACGTGGCCATCGGCATGTCGAACCCCGTCGGGATCTTCAAACCGGTCGCCTCCCTCGTATCTGTCAACGACCCCAACAACCCATCCACCCAATCGCGCATCCTGGAGAATATCGGCCTCATTGTCACACTCCAAACCAATCCACTATTTGGAACTGGCTTCGGACAGCAATACATCGAGATATCGACTGCATTCTCCGTTGGAGATGCCATCTTCCCCGAGTACCGCTACGTCCCCCACAACAGCGTGCTCGGGTTGCTCGCGTTCTCCGGTGCCTTCGGGTTCACGGGGATCTGGATGGTCTTTGCTGTCACGGCATTCCTGAATGCGCGCGCCTACGCGTTTGCCACCAAGCCCTTGATCCAGACCATTGCGATGACGAGCGTGTGCGAGGTGATTGTTCACACGAATCAGATGTGGGGCGATCTGGGGAGCATTGCCACTCCGGGCATGGTCGTCATCTCCACCGCCATGGCGGCCGCATCGCGAATGCCGGTCCTCACCGGGGCGTGGCCGGTCGGGAAGCGCAGGGCGTAGTTTTCGGCGTCGGCCTTCCGACGGCTGGAGCAACCCTACGGCGACAACGCCTTTCGTTCACAGTTGGAAGCGGAGCGGAAGCGTGTGCATCGTCGCGCCGACGAAAAAGCCGACCAACGATGTCGCCCCCGAGCCCAATTGATCCTGCCAAGAATAGGTAGCCATGGCGTTCAAGAAGACGTACTTCCCGATTGGATACTCCGCGAGACCGGACGCGAAGACCGTCGTCGTCGGACGCTCTTCCTCGTCTCCCAGCGATTGGAGGGCCCCGAGCGCAAGAGCTACGGCGGCCCGCGACACAAAGGTCGATCGTATGGTCGCAGTGGCCGCTGTACTGTAGTCCAGAGCGCCGGTCCACGTGTCGACTAGCGGGGCGATCTGACCATCGAACCGCAGGGACATCCGACCATTCCGCGGTCCGAACGCTGTCACGTACGACACCAACGCGGTCGGGTAGTAGCCAGTAGTGTACGGCTGGTCGGGCCCGAGCCGGGCTCTCGCAACGCCGACCCCGATCCCTGCCATTGCCGTGGAGGCCCGAGAAAACGTGTGCTGGTCGCCGACGGTGACCGTACCGACGTCGCTATCCGGCGCGCATGTGGCGAGCGTGCCAGCGGCTGGTAGCTCAGTCGCTCCCGTCGCGAGGCACGGACCCGACATCGTCCACGAGCGAAGCCCGAATACGCGAAGGAAACCGCTGTCGCGACGAGTCACCGCGAACGTCGCAGACCCCATCGCAGATAGCCCATACGTAAGGGGAGCGATGGCTCGATCGACGTCCCGCGCTCCGCCGCCCTCTGCGTACCCGGCCGTCAGCCCAAGCGTCCAGCGCCTCGCGGGAACGTACTGCGCGCTCACCGTCGTGCTGAGCGAGACCATCTGGAGCACCGCCAGGGTCGACGGAAGGCGGGTGATCGGCAGCACCGCGGTAGGAGCTACCGGTTGCGGCACGAGGTTCGCCGTGTACTGCCAACCGTACGATCCCGTTTCCGCCAGCGAGAGTGTCAGAGACCGAGCGCGCCAGGCGACGCCGACATTCTCGGATTGAACCACGTAGGGTGTCGTTGGCGTGCCTTCCACGGCCGACACGCTCACCGTGGGGCTGTACCCGGCGGTGAGGCTCCATCGACGATCGATCACGGCGACACGCGCATTGGCGGCCGTCAGGGCATCATAACTCGTAGGGCCGCCCGTGCCCGCTCGCACGTCGGCGCCCGTGCGATCCGACAACTCGAGCGTACCCGCCTCAGCCGCGAAGACGAGAGGCACCATCTGTCAATCGGCGGTCGACCGGGCCACGGACGTCACTCGGCCACGATCACGTCGCCCGGCTGAAGCGCGAAACCAGCCACGCGCGGATCCCCGTGCTCGACATCCTGGAATGTGAACCGCACGCGCAGAGCCCTCGGCGTCGTTCGAACGACGAAAAGCCGGTCGCGCGACGCGTAGTCCGTGAGGCCTCCCGCCACGGCCACTATCTCTGAGAGCCGCGTATAGTGATCAATCGGGAAGACCCCGGGACGGACGAACTCCCCGAGGACGGTCACGTTGAACGGTCTGAACTCGGCCACCGTGACCGTGACGCTCGGCGTATTGACGTAGTCCCGAAGTCGGCTCTCAAGTTCCGCCTTGATGTCTTTCGGGCGCTTCCCGCGGACCACGATATCTCCGACAACCGGCATCGCGATGCGACCGTCGCTGCGAACGCGCGCGTGCGTAGACATCGCCTCCTGGCCGAAGACGCGGATTTCGAGACCATCTCCGTCTTGAACGACGAAGTCCTTATCGTCCGGTGCCTGCGGAGGAAAGTCTTGAATCCAGACGTACTGCCCTGCGCTCGCGCACGCGCCCAGCCACACGACGAACGCCGGTCCCGTGACCTGCGCCCACGACAGAGACAAGGGGCGTTTCATGAGAGCACTCTCTTTACATCGCTGAGGGCGTAGCCGCAACCGCGGCACGCCGGGCCCCATTACAGTCGACGCTCGAAACGCGTCAACACCCACGGGGCTCCGCTTGGGTCGCGATGGTCGGCCAACCAGTCCCAGAAAGCACTTGCCCATCGGGCGCCGCCACGTGGACTCGGGTGAATGCGATCGGGCTGGCGTTCACTCGCAGAGAGATCGCCAACGACTGCATCGCTGTCAAAGAAGAGGCACGGCCTGCAATGGTCGTGAATCACCTGGAGAATCCCGGTGTCCCCATTCCAGGTGAGAGGAGTGATCCACACACAGGAGGCCGCTGCGGCCGAGACTCGCTGCACGAGCTGCTCAATGGCGCGAGCCCGCATCTCCGGCGCTGGAAGACTGACCTCGTTCGCACCGAGCGTGATGAGGACGAGCGACGGATGAAGCGCCAGCCAGGCGTCGAGCCGCGTGCTCTTGGCCCACGTCGTTGTATACGTGGCCGTCTCGGACTGCACGACGTAGCGGGCACCGGCCGCCCGGAATCTAGGTGCAAGGTTCTGTTCGAAGAATGCTTCGACGAACGAATCACCGATGTGGAGCACGATTGGTCTCCCGCCTCCAGCATCCGGGGTCGAGGACCTGACTGCGCTCGAGGCCGCCTCGGGGGGCTGTTCCTCGCACCATTCGTACGCGGATGCCGCCGCTCCGACCCCATGAAACGTCGCGGAGACTCTCGATTGGCAGGAGGAGCTTGCAACCAGCACGAAGCGCATCGCCACGAAGCGCCGGGTGACGGGGCACCTCACGGAACGGCGCCGAGAGCTTGCCGTTCGCCGGGGAGACTACTGCGGCACCAGCGTGACATCATCGAAGCACACGTTGATCCCAGCATTCGCGCTGGCCCCGTCGAAGAGAAACGCAATTCCTACGTTAGGATCTACGGCCGTCGTCGTGAACGAATGCGTGAACACCTGCGAGGTCGAAACGCTGTCTTGTGGATTGTTCTGGTCGAAGTCGACAGGTTGGAACGGAGAGATCGAGTCGGCGACCTTGGCCTCGACCGAAACGGCAGTTCCCGTCGTCCATGCCTTGTACGAGAACGCGTAGGAACCCACTGGGAGTGGAAAGGAGGGCGATGGCGTCCAGCCAACGACGTAGCTTGCGCCATTGTTGAGCGTCACGCAGAGATACGGTGTGGCATCGCTCGGGTACCCGGATGCGCTGGACCCGCCCTGAACGTTCCAGTAATCCATGCCCTGGGAAAAGTCGCCGTTTGTCACGAGATTGCCTGGTGGGCCGCCAGTCTCGGCAGCTCCGCCCTCCGTGCCGCCACCCTCCGTGCTCTGGCCCTGACCATCCGCGACGCTCGAGTCATCCGTCGAATTCGTGTCGGCCGTGGCGTCGTCGGACGCCGGCGCCGTGGCGTCGGACGCCGGCGCCGTGGCGTCATCAGACGCGGACGGTTCGTCGGCGGTCGACTGCTCCTCTCCGCTTGACGCATCCTGGCTCAGTTCAACCCCGGTGATGTTCGCACACGTGGGCGGGGTCTCATCCGGAAGGCACACGAGTCCCGGATTGCATACACCCGCCGCAGAATTGGCTGGCCGGCAGGGACAGTTTGCCTCGCCGACCGGGCAGATCACAGTTGTCGTGGACGTGCACGAGACCGTGGCGGTCGCCCCGAGCAACATCCCGAACGGAAGGAGACCTTTGATTCGTCGATTCATCGCACCCAGGAGTCTGCCCCGTTTGCCCATCGGCCGGCAATGGCTTTGTCGGCGTTGTAATGACGATGTCGGAGGCGGTATAACGCCGCGGTGCGCGCCAGGAACACCGAGCGCGCGATCGGGATACCCCCCGCGCCGGATACGTCGTAGTCTTCGATCCTCGGCGCAAACGCGCGGTCGCAATCGCGCGAGAGGGTTCGCGGGGATGACACCTGCAGGTAGCATAGCGCTCTTGATGACGGGACTTCTCTTGGGCTGTTCTGGAGAACCGCGGCTGATCGAACCGAGGACGCCTCCGCCCCGCGAGATGCCGCTGGTGAGCATGCCCTCGGCTTCCCCATCCCCGGGCAGCGGTCGCGTCGTCCTCGCCACGACCGACGGTCCTATGGACGTCGCCGTGGCAGCCGACTCGAGTTTCGTCCCGCCTGGCCGCACCGTCGCTCCGACCCGGGCCGGGGATCTCTGTGTCACCCCTTGTGTGGCCGATCTGCCGTTCGGCAAGTATCGGCTGTTCTTCGCCTCCAAGACGGGCGACCACGGGGATTCAGACGACATCGTCGTCGGCGAGGGGCTCACAGTCTACGAGCGCGCCCCGGGAAGGTACACGACACCTTCAATCCCCGATCGCATCGCCCCCGCCCTGGCGCTTGCGCTCGGAGTGATCCTGGTCGCGGTAGGCGCGAACGTGGGCGCTCAGAACGTCGCAAACGGCGGATCGCCGGCCCTCGGCTTGGCGCTCGCCGGCGGAGGCATCGCCATCGGCGCGGGGAGCGGATTCTGGCTCTACGACGCCAGCCGGGCGACGGTGCAGCATGGATCGACGACGACGTGGCGAGAGCGCTGACCACCCGATCGACACGAGCAACGCGACGAACACCAATGACGGAGATGACCATGCGAATCGTAGGCTGTGTGACGCTGATGCTGTGCGGCTCCCTAGGATGTGCGACGAGCTTCACGGGAAGCGCGCACGTCGAAAACGGACGTGCTGGGTGCGAAGACAAGTGCAAGGGCCAAGGCATGCAGGTCGCGGGCATGGTTTACATGGGCGAGTACTCGAGTGCGTGCGTCTGTGAGGTGCCGCGCGGTTCGGCATCCTCGCGGAGGGACCTGCTTGTGGGTTCCGCCGCCGCCGTGGCCGGCGCAGTGGATGGCGTCGCCATGCAGGCGCAGCGGCAGCACGAACAGGCCTCGTACCGGTGAACGCGACAGCGAGCCGCGAAAGACGCAGCTTGACCCGAGCCTCAGGCACCGTTAGTGCTTCTCGCTCCCGCCGACATGCTGAGCGAGTCCCGTGAACGTTTGAGCGACCTTCAGCGGCGCCTCATGGTGCTAAGGGGGCATCTTTGACCTTCCGAAGCTCAAAGCGACGGTAGAAAAGCTCGAAGCAGAAACGGTGTTGCCTGGCTTTTGGGACGATCAGAAGAAGGCACAGGGGGTTAACCGCAAGCGGGTGGCCCTGGAACAACGGATCGCAGCGTTTGAGAAGCTCGTTCGCGACCTCGACGATGCGAGCGTTCTTTTGGAGCTCGGCGCCGCCGAGAACGACGACGCCACGATCGCCGAGGCCGCCGGCCAGGTCAGTGTGCTCGACCAGCGCGTGCGAAGCGCGGAGCTCGAGCGCATGTTGTCCGGACCCGTGGATCACGCTGGAGCGATCGTCAGCATCCACCCCGGCACCGGCGGTACGGACGCCAAAGACTGGGCGCAGATGTTGCTGCGGATGTACATCCGGTGGTGCGAGCGCCGAGGGTACAAGACCGAAATTGTCGACTACCAGGAAGGCGACGAGGCCGGAATAGACGGGGCCAGCTTCAGCGTCCAGGGCGACCACGCTTTTGGCTACATGCGAAGTGAAACGGGCGTGCACCGGCTCGTACGAATATCGCCGTTCGATGGAAACGCACGACGCCAAACCGCATTTGCGGCTGTGGAGGTTACGCCCGACATCGAAGACGAGATCGACATTCAAGTAAAGGACGAGGAGCTAGAGACGACGACCATGCGCGCGGGAGGCAAGGGCGGCCAGAACGTCAACAAAGTGGAGACGGCCGTCCGGATGAAGCATCTGCCCACCGGCATTGTAATCGTGTGTCGAGCCGAGCGATCGCAACATCAAAACCGACGGATGGCGCTCAAGATGCTCAAGGCCAAACTCTACGAGATCGAACTCGAGAAACGCGAGGAGCAGGCCGCCGTGCAGGCAGCGAATAAGTCGCAGATCGCCTGGGGCAACCAGATTCGAAGCTACGTGCTCCAGCCTTATCGGCTCGTCAAGGACCTTCGGACGAGTCACCAGAACGGCAATGTCGACGCGGTCCTCGATGGCGATCTCGATGCGTTCATCGAGGCGTATCTGCTCGCGGCTGCGGGCGGGACCCTTCGGAAAGGAGGCGTCGCCGAGGATGTTGACGCTCCCTAAGACTCCATCCAGCGCGGAAGGGTGACAGGCCGTCATGTCGGACGACTCGCATACCTCGGCAGACGCCGGGAACCTCTCGGCTCTCTCGGCCGAGCGAGCGCTCATCGACGCGCGCAAGAGCAAGGCGGCCGCGATTCGGCAGGATCATCGCGATCCGTTTGCGAACGACATTGCGCGACGCGGACCCCTCGACGACCTCGCTGAGGTTCGACGGTGCGTTGAAAGCGCGCGGACTCCCGACGGCAAATACGACCCCGACAAGGTCGCACGCGCCGCTGGCGAACGACGAGTCCACACTTGTGGACGCATCCTCGCCTTGCGTTCGACGGGGAAATTGTCCTTTGCGAAACTTCGCTCGAGCAAGGGCGAGATCCAGATCATGCTCGACCAGGCAAGGCTCGGCGCCCACTACGAACGACTGGCCGAGGTCGACATCGGCGATTTTGTCGAAGTCGAAGGGGCTCTCACCGCCTCCAAGCGCGGCGAGCTGTCCATTCTCGTCGAGGACTTCCGCGTCATCACCAAGGCTTATCGACCGCTGCCGGAGAAGTGGCACGGCCTGACGGATGTCGAACTGAGGTATCGACAACGTTACGTCGACCTCGTGGCCAATCCTGCCGTGATGGACGTTTTCCGCGCCCGGAGCCACATCGTGCGCGCGACTCGCGCCATCCTGGAGGAGCACGAGTTCCTCGAGGTCGAAACACCGACAATGCACGCACTCGTCGGCGGTGCCGCGGCTCGTCCGTTCACGACGGAACATCATGCGCTCGGGTTGAAGCTCTATATGAGAATCGCACCGGAGCTCTATCTGAAGAGACTCGTCGTCGGTGGAATCGAGCGCGTGTACGAGATCGGTCGATGCTACCGGAACGAGGGGATCAGTACGCGGCACAACCCCGAGTTCACCATGCTGGAGTTCTATCAAGCATACGCTACGTACGAAGACCTTATGGACTTCACCGAAGTCCTGCTCCGCGGCATCGACCGGAAGCTCGCTGAGGCGATGCCGCAGGCCCACGCCGGCTGGGCGGCAAACCGTCCGTTCACTCTCGAGCGCTTCGAACGAGTCGCGATGTGCGAGGCCGTCGTCGATGCCGCCAAGCTCCTCAAGATTCCAGTGTGGAACAAGGAGCTGGAAGCCGCGGGTGCGACGACGGAACCCCTTCTGCGGTTTCTTCGCGAGGACTTTGGAGAACAAATCTCCGAGTGGGCGAAAGCTTCGGCCCGCTCGAAGAGCATTGACTGGAGTCTCTTTCGCAAGGCGCTGATGAAGTGCCTCGACGACGGAGAGCGGATTTTCGCCTGCTACGAGTACTTGGCCGAACCATTTCTCGTCGAGGACTACCGCGAGGGTTCTCGATCGGTCCCTGTGTTCATCAAAGACTACCCCGCCGAAGTGTCCCCGCTTGCGCGCCGCAACGACGACCATCCGGAGTTGACCGATCGATTCGAGCTGTTCGTCCACGGACGCGAGCTTTGCAATGCCTTCAGCGAGCTCAACGATCCCGAGGACCAAGAAGCCCGATTTCGCGTCCAACTGGACAAGAAAGCGCGGGGCGACGACGAAGCCATGGACTTCGACGACGACTACATCCGTGCGCTCGAACACGGGATGCCACCGACCGCTGGCTTCGGCATGGGAATCGATCGACTGGTCATGGCGCTTACCGGGGCCGTTTCAATCCGCGACGTCATCCTGTTCCCCCTGCTCCGGCCGGAGAGCAGATGATAGGACTATCGACACCCGCGGTCATCGCCGGGGCGGCGACCGTGGCCGCGATCATCGCCTTCCTCACTTGGAGCGCCGTCCGAGATTTCTTGAGGCGGAGCACGCTGCCGGGCGTACTCCGGAGCTTGTGCGCATTTCAGGGAGCACTGTTCGCCGCCTTGTCCTTCGCGACAGCCCGACTCCCTCGCCTGCACGGAGCCGCGTGGTCCCTGCGCGACATGATCGTGCGATCGGCGGCCATCGCCACTGGCACCGTGTTCCTCGTCGGGTCGGTGGTTGCGCTCCTACCATGGGTGCTCGATCGACTCGAGAGGGGGCCTTTCACGGCGTTCATTGCCGCAAGACATGTTCGGGCGAAGAAAAGCGGGTTTCTGACGCTCATTAGCGCGCTCTCGATTTTCGCCGTAGCCCTCGCCTCGTTTTCGCTGTCGAGCGCTATCAGCGTGATGGGCGGTTTCAGCGCCGACTTGAAACGCAAGATACTCGGCAACAACGCGCATATTGTGATCGACACGACGAACCAGTTGCCGTGGAGTGACTACGAATCTGTGCTCGAGCGCGTCACCGCCGTGAGGGGTGTCGTCGCGGCCACTCCCATCGTTCAGGGAGAAGTAATGATTACGAGCGCCTCGAACTTGGCGGGCGTCATCGTGCACGGCATCGACCCGGCGACCATCGGTCAGGTCATCGACCTTCGCAAGAACATAGAGGCGCCGTCACGCGCGGCGGATAAGCTCCAATACCTGTCGGACCCGGCGCTCTTGCAGCACATCCCGACAGACGAGGCGGTCGGCATCGGACCGTCTGGTGAGGAGTACGACAAGGGACCGGATGCGTTGCCTCTCGACGACGACATTGACCCGCTCGTCCGATCCGCAGTCACGTGGACCCCAGTCCACCCTGGAATTGTGATTGGACGCGAGCTCGGGAAAACCTTGCACGTGTACGTCGGCGACGAAGTGACGCTCGTGTCTCCCCTCGGCGACCTCGGTCCGATGGGGGTCATGCCACGAACGCGAAAGTTCAGAATCGCCGGAATCTTCTACAGCGGCATGTACGAATACGACGCGACACACGTCTATACGACGCTGACGGAAGCGCAGACGTATTTCACGATGCCGTCCGAGATCACGGCGATCCACATCAAGGTCCGCGACGCTGAAAATGCTGATTTGGTTACCTCGAGCGTGGGCGCAGCCGTTGGACGGGGCGACCTACGTGTCCGCGATTGGCGCGAAATGAACAAGAATCTATTCAGCGCGCTCAAACTCGAGAGAATTGCCACGTTTCTCATCCTCTCGATCGAGGTCATCGTCGCCAGCTTCTGCATCGTCTGTACGCTTCTCTTGCTCATGGCTGAGAAAGCGAAAGAGATCGCAATTCTCAAGGCTCTGGGCGCTACCAATGGCGCGATTTTGCGGACGTTCATCACTGAGGGTGTGATCATCGGCGGAATTGGCACTGTGATCGGGGTCTCGACAGGCGCATCGCTATGCGCCGGGCTAGCCTGGTTCGGCCTTCGCCTGGATCCTGATGTATATTACATTGATCGACTGCCAATCAATGTGAGCGCTTGGGACTACGCCACAGTGGCTGCCGCAACGCTGACCATCTGCGCCATCGCCACTATTTTTCCAGCGAAACAGGCGGCCGCTCTGCGACCCGTCGATGGCTTGCGGTACGAATGAGGATGGAGACAGCCGGGCACACCATGACCGCAGGAGATGCTACACTCATGCCTACCGTGCAGGGTCCGCTCGTCGTCATCCGGAACGTCTACAAGTCGTTTCGACACATGGGACGAACTCTCGAAGTGTTGCGCGGGATCAACTTAGAAATCGGCGACGGTGAAATGCTCGGCATCGTAGGGCCCTCCGGCGCGGGGAAGTCGACGCTCCTCCACTGTATCGGTACGCTCGATCTTCCGACGAAGGGGACCATCTCGATCGCGTCGGACGAAGTGACCACGATGGCGGGTGGACGACTCGCTGATCTTCGCAACCGAACGATAGGGTTCGTATTTCAGTTTCACCACCTGCTGCCCGAGTTCAACGCTCTCGAGAACGTGATGATGCCAGCCCTCGTTCAGGGAAGATCGAAGCGCGAGAGCGAAACCCGCGCGATGGCTCTTCTCGAGGAGGTAGGGCTTCTTCAGCGCGCCGTGCATAGACCAGGTGAGCTGTCGGGTGGCGAGCAGCAGCGTGTAGCCCTGGCGCGCGCCCTACTTCTCGAACCCAAGATTCTCTTGGCTGATGAGCCGACCGGGAATCTCGATTCGACCACAAGCAGCCAGATTCACGACCTTCTCTTCGCCATCAATCGCCGCCGAGGGACGACTCTGGTCGTCGTCACGCACAACCAGACATTGGCAGCTAGCATGCCGCGCGTCATTACGCTGCGCGACGGCCGCGTCGAAAAAGACGAGCGGCGGCCGGTCTCAGCCCCGATTACCAGCGCACAATGACCGACGTCGGCGTCATATGGACGTCGCACTGATCCACAGCAAGCTCCACGGGGAGCGCGGCTGCGCCGTGATCGGCCGCGTCGACGACCTGGGCGCGCGGGACGATCTGCTCGGGGCGGAGCGAGCGCACGATTTCCGGCGGACAAGCGAGGCGAACATCCACTTCAGCCGGTTGCGCCTTGACACCCGTGCGCCCGATGAGGGCCACAGGTACGCGCGGGAATGACCGTTCCACAACCTGCCGCGCCACTTCAACCGTCGCGGCAACGCTCGGCACTTCAAAGGTTACGCGACCGAGCGGACGATTGAGCGCGAGCTGTCGCGTAAACTTTCCTTCCGTCAGTCCCGTGACGTCAAACGGATCCAACCTGGCCCGCTGCACGACCGCTACTTCGCTGCTCGGCCCGCGCGCTCGGACAGCCTTCGGTTCGACGACCGGTGCGCCCTTCAGGACGAACCCTGGCGCCGGAGCACCGACAACGCCGACCTCGACCTCGACCTCGCGGACGACGACGTCCTCCCACGCGAGGTCGATCGCGGGTGGATCGATCTGCTCTACGTTGACGCCCGGCGGGATGGGAACCATCGAAGGAAGGAATGTCACTCGCGTCTCTTTCCCGTTCCTCAGATCAATTTGGACGCTTCCAATGTCGTCGGCCCGAAGATCGTCAAGCGTCTGGCGCGGCCCGCGGACGGTTACGTGAATCTGCGGAGGAATGGGCGTCATGAGGATTCGGTTGTCGTCGTGCGGTGTTAGCGTCACGACGCTGAGCAAAAGGGACCGCTGCGCGTCCTGCGAACCGTGAACGAGGGAATAGAGGACCAGCGCAAACGCAAAGGACAGGAGCTTCAGATTGAGGTTCTCCGCCACGAGGGAACGAAGCTGATATCCGACGTCCATTCAATCATTCCTCTCGGGGACGAGTGCGTACGTCTGCCGCAGATACGGCCGCAGGCGTCTCGATTGGTTTGGCGGACGTCATTGGCCTCGAGCGGGGCAGCGCCTCCCTGTCCCCGTCGCCGCGGGACACGCCGTCGCTCCGCGACGACGACGGCGCCGAGACCGCGTCTTTCCCCCCCCTGGACGAGACAGGGGATGTTTCGCCCGCGCGCCCTCTCGAATCCGGTGCACCGACCTGCGATATGCGGAAGCTGCCCGTCGACGTCTGCATCACCGTGACGGCCCGGCGCTGCGGCCCTCTCGCGCGACTACGACCACGCTGGCCGAATAGTCCCAGAAGAGCCTGGCGGAGCGACGTTCCGTCCAGGTTCGTAACGATATTGCCGTTGAAGCAGAAACTGATACTTCCCCTTTCTTCGCTCACGACCACGACGACGGCATCCGTTTCCTCGGTGATCCCAAGGGCGGCGCGATGGCGCGAGCCAAGGGACTTGTCGAGCACTTTCGTGTCCGGCATCGGAAAAAATACCCCAGCTTTGGCGACTCGCAGATTTCGGATGATGACCGCTCCGTCGTGAAGCTTGTTCAAGCTATCTGGCAGGAACAAGCTCACGAGGAGTTCCCGCTGCGGTGCAGCGTCGATCACCGTCCCCTGTCCGACAACGAATTCATCCAGATTGGCGTCCTGCTCGAATGCGATCAGCGCCCCGATGCGATGGCGCGCAAGGTCTGTCGCAGCCGCAACAACCTCGTCGATGACCCGCGATTCTTGCTGCCTGGACAAGCCCCCAAAAAATGCGCGGGCCCCGACTCGCATGAGTCCGCGGCGAATGTCGTTTTGGAACACGACCACGACGATGAGAATGAATGACGAAAGGAGCGCATTGAGCAGATTGAACAGAGTGATCAATCCGGCCCACTTGGAGATCACGTAGACGACGAAGATGACACCTATACCGGTTCCCATCTGCATCGCCCTCGTACCGCGCAGCACGAGGAGGGCGCGGTAAACGACATACGTCACCACAATGATATCGATGGCGTCCGTGATGATCGCGCCGATGGGTCGGTGCGCGAACAGGTGAAAAAACCCTTCGAACATCGCTCAGCCCCCCTCTAGCTGCCGCGCGCAATCGATGGCCTGACGCGTCGCGCGCACGTCGTGGACGCGCACGACCGACACCCCCTGGCGAACGGCGTGAAGCACCGCGGCTATCGACGCACCGATTCGCTCGCGCGGACTCGCGTCAGGGTCGGACCGTGCGAGGAACGACTTACGGCTCGCACCGATCAATATCGGGACGTCGAGCTGGCGAACGAATACGTCAACCTTCGACAGGAGTTCGTGGCTTTGTCGCGCGTTCTTGGAGAACCCAAGGCCCGGATCCATGACCAAGGCATCCCGGTGAAGCCCTGCAGAACACGCGCGGTCGGCCGCGGCACCCCATTCCCTCAACACATCGTTCACTACGTCACCGTACGCCGCATCGGGATACTGGCTGAAACCGGTCATTTCCGCCTGGAGCCCACGACTGTGCATGAGGACGAGCGCCGCCCGACGATCCGCGGCCACCCGAGCGAGCCTGAAGTCGGCTAGGCACGAGGTGTCGTTCACTACGCTCGCGCCCGCGGCGAGACAAGCCTCGGCGACCTCCGGGCTGGCTGTGTCAATCGAAACACATGCCCCGATCGAGGCAGCGTACCGGACTACGTCGAGCGCTCGTCGCAGCTGCTCACATGGCGAAACCGGCGGCGCGCCAGGGCGGGTGGACTCAGGACCAACGTCCACGATGTCAGCTCCCTCCGCAACGATCTCATCCACGCGGGCATGAGCGGAAGCTGGCGCATTGTGGAGCCCGCCGTCGCTAAACGAGTCCGGCGTGACGTTGCATATCCCCATCAGCGCGACACCTCTCCGTTCACGCGCACGGTCGAGCACCTCGTCGAACACTTCCCGTCCTTGCGACACGCTTGCGAACTCCGGAGCATTGAGACTCCTCCTAGTCGCTAGCAACCAGAGTCGCAGGGAGCAACGCTGAATTGCGCTCAGCACCCAGAATAGCGCCCCCCGATTGCCTCTCGGAATTCAGTCGGCCGGGACTGCCCAAGCTTGCGGAGCATAGATCCAGCGCTCGGTCGTCCTGACACCCTGCATGTTGGCGTGGGCAGCGGCCATGCCCGGATCGAGGGTCTCTCTGCGAGCTCGAGCAAGCGCCCGGACAATCGCCGGCGCGTCCCTGTCCTCCGGACAGACTCGCACGAGGCCCCCAGGAGCGGCGCGAAAAACCGACCCCATGCCCCACTCCGAACGATCGCTCGGCGCGGATTCCAAGGCCGGGGAATGCGCGGCGGGATGAAAGTCCCCGACCGAGGATTTCCATCCTACCGCGGCACGCACGATTGCGCCCTGCGGCAAGTCGCAAACGACCGTGTCGCCCATGAAGCCTGTGACTATGCTGTCGCGCAGGTCCGTGATCGGGCCCTCGCGACTGGGCTTGACGACGACCAAGCGCAACACCGCCCCGCCAGACGGAAGTCGAGCCGCCAGGTAGCGCATCGTGCTGAGCCTTAGCGCCCAATAGACGAAGAGCGTTTGGGGATCGACACGAATGGCGATGCATTCGTCGAGATCGCTGGGAGGGCCTTCGAGTTTCAGGTCTCCCACGACCCGGCCTGAGCACCCTTCCGGGGACACATTCGAGCGTGCATCACGAGCCGCAACATCGTCCAACGTACGATCAGCGTTAGAGCTCGGCCAGACGATCGCGGCCTCGTCGTTGTCAGCATGACGCCGGGGTGGGCCTTCGGGCAGGGAGCCCATGGCAGTCAACCGGAGCAAGAACTCTTGTGCTGCCCCATGATCTGGTTCGCGCACGAGAACACTCTGGATGGTGTCGACAGCGCGAGATATGTGCCCCTGCGCTGCATAGATCTCAGCCAAGGTAACCGTAGGCAGTGCAGAGGGTACCCGGGTGCGTGTCGCGGGCGGTAGAGCGCCATACGAGCGAATTCGCCCCGCCGCATCGGGAAGGTGAAGACCCTGCTCGACCACTTGGGCAAGCAGATCGCGGGCCACGCCAAAGAATCCGCGAGCCCTCTGCTTATCCTGCGGCTCATCTGGACCGCGAACGATCAGCTCGTCGACCAGCTCCGCTCTTGTCAGAACGCGCGCGCGGGACACGCCCAGATCCGTGGCGCGCTCTACGAGGGTATCGCGGTCGAGCCGCTCGAGCTCAGAACGATCCATCGCACCCTTCATGGGACGAAGCCCTCGTCAGCGCAAGAGTCAAACGCCGACAGGACGCGTCGCGCATCGAGAAGGTCGTTCGCTATCTGGGCTTTGAGCTCGACAAGCGAAGGGAATCGCATTTCTCCCCTCAAACGCGCAAGCAGATGCACCCGCAGGTGCGCGCCGTAGAGGTCTTCGGAGCGGTCCAACAGGAAGGTCTCGATCGTCCGCTGCGTCCCGCTGACTGTAGGTCTTAGGCCCACGTTAGTGATACCGCCGCCGAGAAGGCGTGCCGACCGCTCAAGCTTGTCTTGACAAGCTGCGTCGCCCTCAATCTCCGTCACTACGGACACGTACACGCCGTCCGGCGGAAGCGCCTCGGGGACACCGCCCAGATTGGCGGTGGGAAATCCGATCGTCCGGCCTCGCTTCTCGCCGTGAACCACGACGCCGGACAGAGCGTGCGGCCTGGACAGAAGGCGACGCGCTTCTGCCAACTCGCCTGCCGCAACGGCCAACCGGACCCTCGTGCTGGAAAATGCCCCTGCAGCGTCCCCGACCACGCCGTGTGTACGGGTGGCAAATCCGAGGGCCTCGCCGAGCGATCCAAGGAGCCCGATGTCGCCCTTGCGGCCCGCGCCGAAACGGAAGCCACTTCCAACGACAACCCGCCGTGCTCCCAACTTGGCACACACGAGATCGCGCACAAACCTCTCGGCCGGCCACGCCGCAAAGTCCGCGTCGAACTTTCTGACATAAACCCGCTCGATCCCGACCGAATCCATCAGAGCCGCCCGGCGTCCAATCGTGGTGAGGAGAGCCGGCGCCACTCGCGCTACCGCTGCGGCAGGATGCGGCGTGAACGTCAGCACGGCAGCCGCCAGCCCGCTGACGCGAGCTTCGGAAGCAACCGACCGCAGAACAGCTTGATGGCCGATGTGCACTCCATCGAAGTTGCCCACGACGAGGACACACGGCCGGTCGGAGATCGTCTCGATGCGCGTTGCGTCATCAAAGACGACAAGGCGAGCGGAGGAACCCATGGCCAGCGGAGACTTACCTCGCTTTGCGGCTCCGCGGCAGTGCGATTAGTGTGGGGTTTCCGTGACTGTTCGCACTTCACCAGGGAGCTTGAAATCCTCGGTCGAACGCACCACGGCACCACCCGCTCCGGTGGAGCCACTCGCGCACTCGAACGACATCCGCGGGGTCGCGCTGAATGGAGAGCCGCCGCACACGTCCAACGAGATGCGCGCAAGGCGGGCGCAGGAGGCTGAGTTAGACCGTGCGCTCATCGACCAGGCCCAGCGTGGAGATAAGGCGGCGTTTCGGCAGCTCGTCGACCGGTACGAGCGACGCGCACTCATGCTGGCGATGGCCATCGTCCACGACGAAAACGACGCGCGCGAGCTGGCACAAGAAGCCTTCGTGCGCGTTTACAAGCATCTCGACGACTTCAATCGGACTTCGACGTTCTTCACGTGGCTCTACCGCATCGTCACGAATCTCGGCATCGATTTCCTTCGTCGCCCTAGCCATCGGTACGCGGCAGCCGATGTGGACCCGGCCGATGCCGAACAGGACGATGACGCCGACGCGCCGTTCGTCAGCCGGGTGGAAGGCGCCAATCCCGCCGACTTTGTCCGGCGCCGGGAGATTGCGGCCCGTATCCAAGAGGCGCTCGACCTCCTGCCGAGCTACCACCGCGCCGTCATTGTCATGCGAGAGATAGACGGGCTGAGCTACGACGAGATGGCTGTGGCCGCCGGAGTGTCCAAGGGAACCATCATGAGCCGCCTCTTTCACGCTCGCCAGAAACTTCAGCGGACCCTTGCCGACTGCTACAGGGAGCAGGTTGGCACTCTCCCGTCGGACCGGGCGAGCGAGCGCGGTGGTTCAGGAGCTGAGGGATGAGGCTTTCGCGCGAAACCAAGATCGAGCTCATGGCGTGGGCCGATGGCGAGCTTCCCGACGAGGCAAGAGAGCGCGTTACTCAGTTATTGGAAAGCAGCGAGGATGCAAGGCAATTCGTCGAGAGGTTTCGCGCGCTCGACGTGGGCGCGTGGGCGAGCCAGGCCCTACAGCCACGATTGTCTGCCGTACCCTCGATCACCGACGCGGTCATGGCGCGGATCGAGGCAAGAGAACGAACCATCTCGACCATTCCGTCGCGACGACTTCGCGAGGAACGCCAGCGGATGCGTTCGCTCGTCATATCGGTGACGACGGGCCTTGCCGTGGCCGCTTCTCTAGCCCTGTACTTCCGCTGGGACTCACTGCGCAACGTACCGCCGATCCCAATCGCGCTGCTCGCATCATCCAGCGCGGTGACCTCGGATTCGTCGCCAGGACCGGGAGCGAGCCCACTCGCGGTCGCCCCGCGAGGAGTCGAGGTCAACGATATCGACGCCCTGTCCCATGCCATCTCGGTGTTCGAGATTCCTATGGGCGCAGCCGCCGCCAACGCGGCGAAGTCGACCGGCCCTTCGAGTGTAGTTATCTGGATCGACGAGGATCGGAACGCCAGATGACGCGACGCGGATGCCTCGCCGCAATGATTGCGATGGGGCTTGGCCCCGCCGTCTCGGCGCCGCTCGCAGTGGCGGGCACGCCCGCGCCCTCCATCGAAATTGGTGTTATTCACGCGCAGCATACGGATGGCAGCGCCTTCATCGACCCCAGGCTTCGCGAGATAGGACAGCACCTTCGCGACGAACCGTTCGTCCGTTACAACGTCTACCGATTGCTCGACCACACGCGTCTGCCGCTCGAGCACGGAAAGCCCGTTGCGCTGGGATTGATCAACGGTCGCACGCTCAAGGTCACGCTCGTCGAAAGCAAGGGCAGTGGCGTCGATCGGCGCTATAAGATGCGTGCCGAGATAGCGGAACCCCATCAGGAGGCGTTCCTCAAGCTACTGGAGGTCACGGCGGGCGTGGACGAGCCTTTTTTTGTCGGTGGCCAGAGCTATGACGCGGGGACCCTGTTCCTCGAACTCGTCTTGCGCCCCTGAGTTCGCGACTCCCCGGCCTGCGGGGCCGATCAAGGGCAGCCACAAATGCAGGATGTCCTCCCGGTCGGTGCGCGGCTGCTTGAGCCTTTGATTTGTGACGTCATCGGTGCCGTCCCGGGGGACGAAATTCGCAGCCTGGTTTTCGCCCTCGGTGGGAGACCGTGGTATCGAGCAAATCTGTCATGTTCGCGTCCTCCTCGGATGAACGTCCCGTCGTACAAATGCCTATACCCGCTGACGATCGTCCGAGGTGGGCCAAGATTGCCATAATCACTCTGATGGGATTTGCAGTGGGCGTTACGTGGCCCCGCCTCCTCGGTGTTCGGGTCGGGCCGCACCTTCCCCAGCCCTCCGCCGACACGGCGGTAGCGAGCGTCGAACCGGAGCGAGGCACAAGGCCGGGTGCGCCGGCCTTGCAACCCACGGCGATCGCCCGAGTGCCCGACGGGGCGGGCGGCGAAGAGCCGGCAGCGCTCGTGTCTCCGCCCCCCCAGTCCACGGGTACGCCGCAGGTGGTGCGAGTGTCCGTCGGTCGCGGGGTCGTCACGGCATGCAAGACGTCGGAAGGCGAGGCGTTGCGTGGGGCCGAGTGCGGCAAGACTGCGGGTCTGGACCGGCTCGTCGCGAAAAGCCTGCAGAAGCTCGCCGATTGCCCGTCCGCGACGGACAAGCCGGACAAACTGCGCCTGGTCGTACGAGCCGATTTCGTGCAAGGAACACTTGCGGTCTCCTCCCGTAGGAGCGGGGCATCGGAATCCATCGTGGCGTGTGCAAAGAGCGCGCTCGACGGCGTGGGGCTGGAGGGGATTCCTCACGTCAATCCACGCGTAACTGTTAGCTATTTGGTCGCTTTCGAGGCGACCGCCCCCGAGCCGCAGAACGATCACCCCCCTTCCCCGCGCGACGAGAGCGAGACGGCGGAGCGCTCTGCCCGAGTTGGCTGGGATATTGCGCTCGTCCGGGACAGTCCGCGGACCGGCCGGGTGACCGCGCGCCTCAAGCAGGGGACCGTCCTACGCCTCGGACAGTTTCAGGACGGCTGGTATCCCATTAGGTTCGGTGACGGCTTCGCCAGCGAGGGCTGGATCTACGGAGAAGCGATTGCGCGGTAGAACGCCACGGGCACCGGGTCTCAATCCGAGACCCGATCCGCCGCGTCCGTCTCGAAGGGAGCCGTCTGCGCTCGACCGGTTTCATCGATCGCCAAGAGTTGCTCGACGCGCTTTTCCGCTGCGTCCAGACGGGACTGGGACACACGCGCGAGGTTGACCCCCTCCTCGAACAGGCGCAGCGACTCTTCCAGAGATAGCTCGCCCTGCTCCAACCTCTGAACGATGTCGGTGAGGCGCCTCATCGCGGCCTCAAACGTGAGCGTCTTGAGGTCCACATCGATACCAGGACCGGACTGTGAGGGAGGATCGCTCATGGGAAGTGAGCGTCGTACGAGCCCACCTCGGGCGCAAGCCGTACAAGAACCTCTCCTGTCTCAAGGCCGGGAACGAGAGCATAGCCGTCATCGTCGAAGGCTATGGACAGAGCCCGGCCAGCGGCGTCAACGACGGTCGCGGTCAGGCCCTTGCGCGCCTTTGCGCCGTCACTTTCCACGGCTCTAAAGCACGCCACGTCTCGGCCAGCGGTCTCGTCTCTGTGCTCGGCCAGTGCCAGGCCAAGTCCCGCCTGCGCACGTACAGCCGCGTCTGGATCGAGATACGAAGCGAACTCCAGGACCTTCTTGACTTCGGATGCCCGGTCCAACCCAGTCCGCAACACAAGCGATCGAACGAGGGCTCGCCGAACGCGTGGGTCCACTTCGAACCGGTAGGCCTCGACAAGCTGACCTTCCGCATCGGGCGAGGCGTTCTCACCGAGGCCGAGCGCGAACTGCCACCGCATGATGGCGTCCGGAGAATCGTAGGGCAGAGCAAGCTTCCTCAGCTCCCGGTCGTCTAGACGGCGCGCGAGGACCCGTGCGCCGAGCAACGCATCGGCTCTGCCTTCCTCCACTATGTGAAGGACCGTCGCGGTGCTCACGAGGCCGTCTGATCCGACCTGAGCCAGTCCATTCGACAGGACTTCTCGCACGGTTGGGTCAGGTTCGACCTGGCGGCGCCCCAACAGAATGCGAGCGTTGACTGCATCGAGACGTCCCAAGATTCCGATGGCCGCAGCCAGCCGCACTCGCGGATCCGAATCGCCAAGAACCGGCGCGAGGGAGAGACGTCCGAACGCAATGAGTGCCTCGACAGCGACAGCACGGTCTCGTCCGTCCTTCGACTGAGCGAGCGACTCCACGATGGAGTCCATTCGGGCACTGCCCTCGCCGCGTACCGATCGCCTCTCGAAGTACGCTCGGACGGCGTTACGCTGCAAACTGGAATGCGCGGCCATCGCCTCGATCGCGCTCATCGCAGCTGGGCTGGGGGACCTTGCGAGCGCGCACGTCGCAACCCCTTCCAGCCTCGCGTCTTGAATCAACGCAGTCAGCCCGACGACTGCCGCAGCGGCCACCTGTCGCCCTAGGGCACCGACCGCAGCTTCCCGTACGTCCGGTCGCGCGCTGGCCACGGCTCGCGCAATCGCAGCTCGCACAATCTCCTCTCCCTGCACCTCACGCGCCAGTTCGAGGGCCGGCAGCACCGTGTCCTCACGTCCGATGAGGGCGGCGACGGCCCGCGCAGCCTCGGCGTCACCGAGGCGGATCAGAGCCTCCGCTGACGCCAACCGCAAGTTCCCACCGGCGTCGTCACGCGCCGCGCGGGCTGCGTCGAGGGCGCGGGTGTCACCGAGTGCTGCCAGAACGGACAGTGATGCGGCCCGCGTCGCAGCATCACCTGTCCGAAGCGCCGCCTCTAACGACGTCAGAGAGCGCAGATCACCTAAACGCCCCAGCAGCCGGATCAGTGCGGGCGTGAGCGATGTCTCCCCCTCAAGTACCGGCTCGCATGGCGGCTCAGTTGCCAGTGCATCCACGGCAGCGACCTGCCCAGGCCCATCCGCCTGAGCCAAGGCAAGGAGCGCACGCTGAGCGCTTGGAAAGTGCGAACGGGCAATAGCCATCGCCGCCTCTTGCCGCGCAAGCGCAATCCGCTCCAAACCCCGTCGCTCATCCGCCTCGTTATCACCGGACCTCGCCCCGTAGGCCCGCAAGGCGAAGGTCGGCGTCCGAGCACCCACGATCGACAAGAGAGCGGCGCGAGCTGGCGCCTGATCGACGAAGTCCGCCAGCGCTCGAACGACGGCCAGCATGGCCCTCGGATCCGTACGCGCCGCTCCGTCCACAGGCGTTCGAGGCTCTCTCGGATCCGATTGGGGGGCCACGGCACGAACGAGCAAAGAGAGCGCCGCTGGCGTTCCGATATCTTGGGCCCGCTCAATCCCGCGCAGTCTTTCCGACGCATCCGGTGAGCGCAGGAGCTGCACCGCGACGTCGAGCCCGAAGTGAGTCCCCAGCCCGGCGTGTCTCGTGTCCGGGGCGCTGAGGCCTCGTGACGGAGACACAGTCCCGTCGTCAGCAGCTCCGCCGGCATGGACACTGGTCACGACCAAGACCAAAAAAAACGGAAGCAGGCTCCGGCGCCGGTCCATCTCACTCCGTCCCCAATGGCGGACATCCATTGCGCGCCGGTTCCCTGGAAGCGAGCCCGGGCGTGAGAGGACACGCGTCGTTTCCGTCGAGCACTCCGTCGCCATCGGCGTCGTCCTCCGGGCAACCGTCTTCATCCTGGATCCCGTCGCGATCCTCGGGCAGCTCAGGACACTGATCCACGTCGTCGGGGACTCCGTCTCCGTCTGCGTCATGCGGCCTAGGCGCCCATCCCACGGCTACCACACCCTCGAACTCGGGCACTCCAACTGCGTGATCCAGTCCGATGTCCACCCCAGCGAGCAAGTACGCGTCCCGAGAGCGCAACACTGCAACGCGGTCATCGACCGCGAGAAGCAACGGCGACAACTCAGATGCCCCCGGACCTCCCAGTCCGAACGGCGCCACGGGTCCGGCTGGAAGCGCACCGTGCAAGGCGAGCTCCCAACTCTGGACATCAGACGCGTCGAACGCAGGTAGCCACGCGCGTGGACGCATGACCAATCCGAAGGTCCACGGAACGGATTGGCCAAAGGCGACCGCCCCAACACCGTCCTCGGGCCACACGCGATCCGAAATTCTCGCTCGCACACCAAGCTGGGCCTGCACGGCGCCGACGCCCAGTGCCATCTCAGCGGCAACGCGCGCCGACACGGTGACCGCACCTTCGCCTTCGAATCCATTTCGGTCGCCTGTCGGCAGAGTCACGTCTCCGAGTACGGCAACGCCGACTCCAGAGCGTAGCCCTTGGCGGTCATTGGATAGGATCGTCAGTTTCCCGAGAAGACCAACGTCCCCGAGTCCAGTCCGGTCGACGTGGCCTCCGGCGACGACATCCTCCGGCAGCGACGAAGTCCCCTCCTGCCAAAGCAACGCCGGAAGGTCAATCCCGATCTCGGCCCGATCGCCCAATCCCAGCCCCGCGATGACGTCCAACGACAATCGATTCTCTACTGGACGAGAGACGATACCTCCGGAGGACGGATCCCTCACGAGGACCGGGGACTGCGCGTAGCGCAGCCAAGTGCCGACGTTCCACTGCAATGAGCCGACGACGGACATCGGCTCGAGCACCAGGCCGGCGCGCGGATCCGCGGACGGTCGCAGCACCCGTGTGTCCAGGGAAGGCTCGGCGCGAGCCTCCGACAACCATACGACCGTGACCATGAGACCGCCCAGCATTGCGGTCGCGAGTACGTGCGCAACCATCGCGCGATCACCCCCGCTCTCAGTTTGGAGCAGCGAAATCTGGCGACACGGTGTCGCTCAAGTTCGTCGCCGCGCGGGCGGCAGCAACACCCGGAACAGTCGTGGCTCGCTGGCTCGCCTGCCACCGTTTGATTGCGCCACTCAGGACCTCCCCGATGAGCGTGCGGTATTCGATCCGGGCCCCATTCGCGATGAGGCAAAGGTCGCTGTAATCGGGAGTCAGCCCCGGCAGAGGATTAACCTCGATCACGAAGACACGGCCTTCCGGTGTCAGTCGGAGGTCGATGCGCGCTACGTCCCGGCACCCGAGCGTCATGAAGGTCGTGCGGCAGGCGCGCTCGATAGCGCGCACCTCCTCCTTGCTGAGCGACGCCGGACACTCATAACGAACATGTTGCTGCCAATGCTGCTTGCATGCGTAGTCGTATACGGGTCGAACAGTCTGGGTGAGAAATACGACCTCCATAGGCGGCAAGACCTTTGGTCTGTGCTCGCCGAGCAGTCCGACGGTGAACTCGCGCCCCGCGATGTACTCCTCCACGAGAGCGGGCTGGCCGTACTTCTCGATGAGCTCGCGCGCGCGTTCTCGAAGTTGGCTCTCGTCGTCGCACACGCTCTTCGATGAAATGCCCTTGCTCGTCCCCTCTTGGTTCGGCTTCACGATGACAGGAAATCGAAGGGGTCGGAGTTTCTCTCTCCCCGTCGACAGAACCTGAAATGCCGGAGTGTCGACGTCGACCAGCAATCGTTTGGCGAGCGCCTTGTCGAGACAGATGGAAAGGGCCGCCGAATCGCTTCCGGTGTAGGGAACGCCCAGCAGTTCGCAAAGACTGGGCACCTGAGCCTCGCGGTTACGACCAGTCATCCCCTCCGCGATGTTGAAGACGAGGTCCACGTTCGACGCCTTGAGCGCCCACGGGAAATCTGTCGTGGCTTCAAGCGGAACCACGATGTGTCCGTAACTTTCTATCGCACGACTGATCGCCAGAATCGTCTCAGGCGCGTCATACTCAGCCTCCCGATCGTCGCCTCCGTTGGAGTCGATGCGTTTCATGTTGAACGCGAGCCCGACCCGCAGGCTCGTACGCTTCGACCGGCCGGATCGGGGCCGAGCAGCCTCGAATAGAGACGCCAGCCCGTGGCGGCGTGCGGCGGAGCGCAAGATCGAAAGCACCATCGTGTCAAAGTCTATGTCGATGGCGCGAGCCGCCACGCTGACCGAGCCGGCGGGATCCAGGCTCGGAATCGCGGTGGCCTTCAGAAACCACACTTGCCCATCCAGGCCCACGCGAAAATCGAATGCAGCGACGTCGCGCAGGGAAAGCGCTGAGACGGCTCGTTCCGAAAGGTCGTGTAGGCGCGTCCGGATTGCGGGGGGAACGTCGGCCGGCGCCTTGCGGAGACAAGCGTGACTGTCAATGCATGCCAGCCGATAGTCGATAATGGAACCCCCGCTAAGATAGCCTGGGTCTACACGAGTCTCGATCGGGGGTAATTCGGGCAATCCGTCCACGCACACGACTCGCACATCGAACCCCGGGACGTACTCCTCCACGAGAGCGCCATCCGGGAAATTGGCGAGAACTCTTTCGAGCGCGCGCGCCAGGGCGACGGGCGTGTCGACGACACCGTCCTGCTCGATACCCTTGCCCGACTCTTCGAAGTTCGGCTTCACGATCACGGGGAATACGAATCCTTCGAGGTCGCTCGTCCCAAGCGTTCCACGTACGACAAGGCGCCCGTGAGGGGTCGGAACTCCGCTACTGGCGAGATGCATTCTTGACAGAGCCTTGTCAAGCGTCAGGCAGAGGGCGTAAGCATCGCTCCCGGTCGACGCCATGCCCAACTCCTCGAAGAGCGCCGGGTAGAAGGCCCTCCTCGTACGCCCGCGGTGTCCCGTCGCGAGATTAAAGACGATGTCCGGTGCAAATGCTTCCAGGCGTGTGACGAGGAGCGATGCCGGGCCGGTCACGTCGACGGGCTCCACCTGGTGGCCGACGCGCCCGAGTGCCCGGACGATCGCGTTTATCGTTTCGAGGGAGTCGAGTCCCCCCTCTTCCTCCGAATGCTCTTCCTCCGAATGCCTCGCTCGAAGGTTGTGCGTTAGCGCAACTCGCATCGCTATTCGGCGTCGCCCCCGACCGCGAGCCGCAAGGGCGGTAGTTCGTGAGCCATGCGCAGGCGCTTGGCCTCGAGATACTGAGCCGAGTAAAGGTTCGGCGGTATGACGACGGGTATCTGCCCGAGCACCCGAACGCCGAGACTCCGAAGCGCGGCCACCTTCGCCGGATTGTTCGTCATGAGGCGCACGCTTCGAATACCAAGCGTCTCCAGCATGTCTCGCGCCGCTCCGTACGTTCGGCCATCGTCGGGGAGGCCAAGGCACCGATTCGCATCGACGGTATCGTAGCCCTGGTCCTGCAGTGCGTACGCTCGAATCTTGTTGACCAAGCCTATACTACGCCCCTCCTGACGCAAGTACAACACGGCCCCCTTGCCGGCACGTGCAATCGACGCCATCGCGGCTTCGAGCTGGTCTTTGCAGTCGCACTTTAGCGAGCCAAAGACTTCGCTGGTCATACACTCCGAATGGACGCGCACGAGCACGTCTTCCTGCTCGCGGACATCTCCGAACACGAGCGCCACGTGGTCCTGCGGGAGCCGACCGACCCCCGGGTCCTCCGACGCGGTAAACACGTGAATCGCGAACTTTCCATGGCGGGTCGGAAGTACGGCGTCGACCATCCACTCCGCTCGCGCGCTTTGAGGCCGTATCACCCCTCGGGGGACGTGCATCTCGATCTCCAGGTTCGATGGGCTTATGGGGATGACCCCCAAAGCCCTTCCTTAAAAAGGTAGGTGCGGAGCGCGCCAACGTCAAACCGACCACTACTACTTCTTCAACTTCTCCCTCTATGGTTTACGATGCCCTACGCGCCGAGCGCGTTTCTGGACGGCAGAGTCTCGTCAGCATCTCGGCCAGGACGACATCCGGCGAGTTCCGAGAGCGCTTGAGCGTTAGGTCTGTCTCCGCGAGTACGAGAATCCATCGCTCTACTTCGGTAGCCTTAACGCTGCGGGCACTCTCGGCGAGCGCTACCGCACGCGGGCGCTGAAACACGCCGGAGACCTCCGCCGCCTGGTCTTCGGACGCACCGGCATGAAGTGCAGCCTGAAAGCGAGCAAGCTGGCGAATCGACCACGCCAGCGCTCCGAGAAGCATGATGCCTCGATCTCGCGGATCATACGCGTCGGCCAGCGTCCGCAGAGCCCGACTCAGGTCACGCGAACGAACGGCTTCGACCAGCGCCCAAGTGTCCGCAGAGCGAATGCGCGCTACGCACTCACCCACGGCCCGCTCATCGATGGGCTCGTCAGGGCCTACGTAGAGCGAAAGCCGATCCAACGCATCACTAATCTGCGAGAGCTGGGGTCCCACCAGAGCTGCGATGAGTTCAGCCACGTTCCGCTCGATCTCATGGCCCGCACGACCGCACCGTTCTATGATCCACGCCGGCAGCGCGCCGCTATCGAGTGGTTCGCACGCCACGACGTACCCCGCTTTTCGAGCAGCCAGGGCGAACTTGCGCCGACCATCCAGCTTGGCTGCAACGACCACCATGCACGTCGATTCCACCGGCGACCGCGCATACGCGGCCAGACGGTCGAAGGGAGACGATGCTGAATCTCCGGCCTCCCATTGCTCCGCCCCGCGGACCAGCACAAAGCGGCGCGGAGCCATCATCGGCACCGTTCGTGCCGCCGACACCACTGCGTCGACATCCGCTTCCCCTGCATTGAACTTGTCTTCGTTGAACTCTGCGACACCGCCAGCGAGAGTCGCGGCGCGCAACGCCGCCACGACCTCGTCGCGTAGCAGCTGTTCGTCGCCCGTGACCACGTAGACGGGCAAGAGTCTTCCCGCTTTCGCTTGCGCAAGTGCGTCGCGGGGGGTCACTCCTCACCGCCCGACGCCAGCTTCGACGAACGCACTCGGCTAGGCCCGATTGCGGCGTCGACGAGCAAAAGCGGCGGCGATTCCGACTGCCAACACAGACCCCGCACCCGGGGGAAATCCTGGCAGGCCGGCTACGAGGCAGCCGCATCCCTGTGGGTGTCCCTTGACCCCTTCCTCTTCCGCCGTCTTGTTAAACGCCTCGGCCGGAATCATCTGACCACCGCTGCCCACAGGAGCTACGGCCCCGGAGACCTGAGTCGCGGCCGGCGCGTTGTCGTCGCCACCGCCAGACGGCCCGGCGTCGAGACCGCTGCTCACGGCCTCCATCTTGGGGCCGCGCTGGGTCTGTTTGTTGTCGGAGAAGTCCATGGCTCCGCGATAGACGGGGGGGTTGTCGCCTTTGAGCGTCAGCCGCTGGGTTCCGCCCACATCCCCATCGGGACCGGAGAGCGACACGACGTACTCGCCCGCCTCGAAGAAACCGTCCGCGCGTTTGACGTCGAAGTCAAAGTAGGTCGACTTAAAGACCCTGCCACTCGCATCGGCAAAGTCCACGTCCATCGAGACGATCTGCTTCGCGGGGACATCGAGCACCATGCGATGATGAACGGGTTCCGCACCCTTGGCCATGATGGCGCGTTCGTCCACGGCTTCTTTCGAGAACGTCACCCGCATTGGCGTGTGCATCATGGGCGGGGCCCGCGGCAGGTCGATCCGCACCTTGATGTGCCATTCGCCGTTCTTCTCATCCACGCTCGGCGTCTTGAGAGTAAAGCCCGACGCGAACGAGGCGCGTGGGACGAACAGGGCGAGAGCGGCGAGGAGACCGAGCGCGAATCGAGCCAACGCGCGGCGATCATAGACTGCGGCAGATTTCATCGGAAGGGTCATAGCGCCCGGCAGGGTACAACGACTCAAGGCCGTTGGGGGATTGTGAAACCGGCGCGCGCCGTCGATTGCGATCGTACGGTCACTTCACGTCGCGGATGGAGGCAACCCATCGCCCGAGCAAAATACGGTCCTCCGCAAGAACAGCTCTCCAGGTGACGGGGCCGGGGCGCGGGCAGCATCTCCTGAGCGCACCTGGATGAAATCGCCTGGGCCCTACCCTCGAGACCTCGAAGCGAAAATGCGCGTCGTGCTGCATGAGCTTCGTGATCCTCCCGCGCTGCGCATCGATGACGTCGCGACCGCCGTCGTCCGCACCACAAGTGATCGACGCGGTGCATGGCGCCACGCAAGGAGGGGGCCATCGTCGCTCTCTCTCCAAAGCGGTTGGGGAGCGTTCCGACTCATACCCGCTGCTGCCTCAAGCATCGCTCGAGGTCAGCACCCAGCCACGTCTCTTGGGTGCCTCTGCCGAAATACCCGGCGAAGGATCTTCGATGCAGCGTCGCTAACCCAACGAGCGTTCTGTCTAGTTCATCGCTCTGCCGGCGCGCGATGTGGCCCGTGTCCCCCCGCGCCCGCCTATCGTGCCGCGATTTCCACGCCCGTATGAACGTGCCCACCCTGGACCGCGTAGCGCCCTCGAAACACTTGGTCAGGCCGGAATTCGCGTCCAAGCGGGCGTCTCAATCGAACCAGGAATCGCCCAGCCCCGTCGCAGTCAGGTTCCACGCGTTCCACAGAAGCGTCTTGAAAGTCGAAAAACTCACAGACGATCGGATAGAGACACTTGAATAGGCTTTCCTTGGCCGAAAAGACAATGGTCGCAAACGTAGTCGAGTCCAATCGAGGCATCGAACACCACTCGTCTCTGGATACGATCTGAGGCACCGCGTCCTCCATGGCCCTAAGGTCGAACAAAGGCTCCGCGTCGATGCCGAGGGATTGTCGCTGGGAGCAATGCGCGACAGCTGCGCAGGCGATCGACCTCGAGTGGGCAATGGATCCGACGAATCCGCGCGGCCAGATGGGTCGCCGATCAGAGGCGACGCCCACATGAACGTCACTGGCGCCAGCGTCCCGCAGTGCCTGGCCGGCGCAATGCCTCCCAGCCGCATGCTCCTGCAAGCGCACGGTCGCCACGCCCCTCTGCGAGCCGCGCGCTTGCGATTCGACGGACATGGCCAGATTTCCCGTCGCACGAACGAAGACGCCACCGTCGAACAGCTTCGGAAGCTCTAGCCACTCTTCTCGGCTCGTGTCGATTTCGAGCAACACCTTATTCGAATAGCACATCCGCCCGGGGAAGAGCCGCGGAGAGGCTGCGGCGCCCACCTTACGCATGCCGAGAGGTCGGCGGCCTCCCTCTTGACACAGAAGGTCAGAGCTCGGTAGGGATGAGGATTGCAGCCCAGGGGTCGCACGCCAATTGTTTCAAGGATTCGCATGACGTGGCGCTGTGGCCTCGCATCGCAGGAAGGCTCCCAGTGAAGCGCATCCCGGCATCTCCGGTCGAATCTCAGTTCTACCTGTCCGGACAGATCCATCCCGAGCGGGCGCTCAACACGATGACGTACGCGCTTCGCATCCGGGGCCCCCTCCTGCAGGAGCAGCTCGCCAAATCCCTCCAGGCCCTAACGGTACGCCACAACGCTCTGCGCACTCGATTCGAGGCTGCCGGCGGAGCGGTCGCTCGCGTCATTGATGATGCTGGGGCTCGCGAGCCCCTCGACATGGCAGACGGCGAGCCCACCGAGGAAGCCCTGGCGGAAGCGGTGGAAGCGACGCGAGAATCGCTGTCGACAGACTCACTGCCGTGGAAGGCACTACTGATCAGGCATGGCGATGACGATCACACCTTTATCTTTTCAGCCCATCGGAGCATTTGGGATGAGCGGTCGACGGACACTCTTAGTTATGAATTGTCGGCTCTCTACGACAGCGGATTACGCCCTGGCGCGGCCCGGCTCCCGGATATCGACGCCTCCACAGCCATAGCGGGACAAGACCCCGAGCCTCGGAATCGCGATCCGGCAGGAGCTCGCCGCATCGCCAGCATGCTGAACGGCGTACCGCAACTGCACGGGTTTCCACTGAGAAACTCGAGACCCAAGTCGCTTAGGGGCGAGGCGGCTGCTTTGGAAGCGACTTTCGATGACGCCACCCTAGCTCGCCTGACTGACACGGCACGTCGGTGGGGACTTCAAGCGTTCGCTCTAGAGATAGCCGCCGCAGGCTACGTCTTGGCGCAGTTTTGTGGTCAGGAAAGACTTGCCCTAGGCCTCGCCTTCGACCTGTGGCGAGGCCGAGCACTCGAGCGGCCACTCGGAAGTCTGACCGCGATGCTTCCGCTTGGATTCGACTCAAATGCCCCGACGTTCGAAGTCCTTAGCCGGGCACTGGCGGAGAAGATTGCGGCGGTCGACGTGGTCGCCGATACACCCTTTGACGCGATCGTGCAGGAAGCCCATGGCCGTGGTAATCCGTCGGCCAATGCGCTATTCCAGATTGGGGTCGTCGAGAGTCACGATTTGATTCTGACACTAGGCGGCTGCTTGTGCACGCAACGCCCGCTTCCAGCTCCGCCACAACAGCTGGATCTGTTCTTGGAATTCACCCGGAGCGGACTTCGACTGGCGTACTCGAAGCACCTTATTGCTGACGACGTGGCGGCTTCGTTTGGACGAACACTAGCGGTGTTCTTGGATGCTGCCCTTTGCCAGCCGAACCGCGCCTTGTCCGAGCTACCGCTCGTTGGTGAGCGCGATCGTCAGTTGCTGCTCGTCGAAGCGAATCGCACCGGCGAACCGGCCTTCTTGGAGTCGGATCTCTACGAACTTCTTACTCGTCATTGTCATGCGGGGAACACTAAGCCGGCCATCGTGTGCGCGGAAAGCGAACTTCGATACGCTGAAGTGCTTCCGGCCGTCGAACGCCTCGTGGGAGCCTTCGGAGCGTCGGGGCTCGCCCCGGGAGCACTCGTGGGGATTTGCCTGCCACGATCCGTGGATATGGTCGTTGCTATGTTGGCAGTATTGCGCGCCGGCGGCGCCTACATCCCGTTGGACCCCGCCTTCCCGAAGGACCGCCTGCACTTCATGGTCGACCACTCGGGCCTGACGCACATCTTCACGACCACCGCGTTGCGCCCGTTGTTTGCGGACCGAAATGTGCGGCTCATCGAGCTCGATTCCGTTACCCTCGTGGGAGCGGGTCCTCTGCCGGCACCTCATCCTGTCGAAGCAACGTCGATTGCGTACGTTATCTATACCTCGGGCTCCACGGGAAGGCCCAAGGGCGTCGCTATCCCGAGAAGAGCGGTGGCGAACTTCCTGCTGAGTATGTTGGATCGGCCTGGAATTGGATCCGACGACACGTTCTGCGCGGTCACGACCTTGTCCTTCGATATTGCGGTTCTAGAGCTGCTCGCGCCATTGTGTGCGGGAGCCACGGTTGCGATCGCGACGGAGGAGGAGACGCGAGATCCTCGCTTGCTCACGGATTTGCTGCATGCTCGCAAGGCTACGCTGCTGCAGGCCACCCCGACTACATGGCAGATGCTTCTCGCGTCCGGGTGGTCCGGCGACACCGGCCTGACCGCTCTATGTGGCGGCGAGGCTCTATTGCCGACGTTGGCACAAGCTTTGATGTCGCGCGTCCGCGTCCTTTGGAACATGTACGGACCCACCGAGACCACCGTCTGGTCCACATGTCACCGAATCGAGAAAACGGCCGCTCATATCTCGGTAGGCACACCTATACACAATACAGCAGTCTACGTGGTCGACATGTACCTTCGGCCGGTCCCCGCCGGCGTGGAGGGTCGCTTGTTCATTGGGGGTGCCGGAGTTGCCCTAGGGTACCTCCACGACGAGGAATTGACCGCCAAGCGCTTCCTTCCGGACCCCTTCGCCGGGAGGGGGCGAATGTACGACACGGGGGATCGGGCTCGGGTCGGGCCGGACGGAAGATTGGTGGTGGTTGGGCGCAGTGACTTTCAGGTGAAGCTTCGCGGATTTCGCATCGAGCTCGGAGAGATCGAAACGCGTCTCGCATCCTGCAGTGGGATCGACCAGGTCGTCTGTACCGTGCGCCGTGACGATCCGGCGAATCCGGAACTCGTCGCTTACTACACGGCAAGGCGCGGAGATGTCGAGCCCACGGTGGCTGACCTGCGAGAGCACTGCGGGGCCACCCTACCCGGCCACATGATTCCATCCCGGTTTCGGCGCCTGGACGCGCTTCCGCTCACCCCGAATGGTAAGGTAGACCGCAAGGCGCTGCCTTCCCCTGGGAAGGAGTCGACGAACAGTGTCGCACTTCCCACCGCGTCTGTTCCGCGAAGTGACATTGAACGCGCGCTGCTCGAGATCTGGTGCGAAGTATTGCGCGTTCCGTCCGCCGGGATGCACGACAGTTTCTTCGAGCTCGGGGGTACATCGCTGGCCGCATTTTCGGTGGCCCACCAGATCGGCCAGCGGCTCGGTGTCCATCTCTCCGTTCTCGCGGTTTTCGAATATCCAACGATCGCTGCCCTCGCACTGTATCTTCGCGGAAATCAAGCTGCGGCGTCGCGGGTCCGCGAAGCCTTCGACCATGCCCGAGCGCGACGATCCCGTCCTTCTGCGGGGACCTCCTTCGATGTCGCCATCGTTGGCGCAGCGGGGCGTTTTCCGGGCGCGCGCAATCTGGAGGAACTCTGGAAGAATCTTTGCGACGGTCGTGAGACCGTCACGACCTTCAGTCGTGACGAGCTCGACCCGCTCGTCTCTGTCCGCGATAGGAGCGATCCCCATTATGTATCCGCTCGCGGGGTGCTGGAAGACATCGATCAATTTGATGCCGCTTTCTTTGGAATCAGTCCAAGCGAGGCCGAACTCATGGACCCGCAGATGCGGGTATTCATGGAGGTCGCCTGGGAAGCGTTCGAGAACTCAGGGTACGTAGGCGAACAGATACGCGGCCCCGTGGGAGTCTGGGCTGGGATGGGAAACAATTTCTATTATCTTTACAACGTCCTGACGCGCCCGGACAAACTCGCAATCATGGGCGAGATCGCCGCCGAGATCGCCAATGAGAAGGATCACATCGCCCCGCGGGTATCGCACAAACTCAATCTGACGGGGCCGAGCCTCAGCGTCCATACTGCGTGTTCGACAACGCTCGTCGTGGTCCAAAATGCGTTCGAAGCGCTGGTCTCACGCGAGGTCGATGTCGCTTTGGCGGGCGGAGTGGATATCCGCACACCGCAAAAAAGCGGTCAGCGCTACGAAGAGGGGGGCGTCTTCAGCGTTGATGGACACTGCCGTCCGTTTGACGCGTCCGCAACGGGGACCATGTTCGGCGAGGGTGCGGGAGCGATCGTATTGAAGCGGCTGGACGACGCGCTCCGGGACGGAGACACCATCCACGCAATCATCAAGGGAGCAAGCGTCAACCATGACGGCGGGCACAAGGTAAGCTATCTCGCGCCCGGCGTGGATGGTCAGATTCGCGTGATCTCCTCCGCCCTCGGGCTCGGCGACATTGACCCCAACACCATTTCGTTCGTCGAAGCTCACGGCACGGCAACGCCCATCGGCGATCCTATCGAAGTCGACGCGCTCACTCGCGTATTCCGGACGTTCACACAGCGGAGACGTTTTTGCGCCCTCGGTTCAATCAAAGGCAATTTCGGGCACGCCACGACGGCTGCCGGTATCGCCGGACTGCTCAAGGTGGTTCTAGCCCTCAGGCATCACAAGATACCCGCTACGCTGCACTACGCGAAACCAAATCCTGCCATTGACTTCACGACGAGTCCATTTTTCGTCAATAGCAAGCTAATGGATTGGGAGGCGCGCGGAAGTCCCCGGCGCGCGAGCGTGAGCAGTTTCGGTTTCTGCGGGACCAACGCCCACGTGGTTCTGCAGGAGGCGCCTGCGGCCTCGGATTCTTCGCCCCCATCGAGAGTCGTGCAGCTCATGCTCCTGTCGGCGCGTAGCCGGGTTGCCCTCGATGCAACTGCCCAAAGGTTGGCTGCCGCCGTCGTCGGCGCCACGCCCGTCAAGCTCGCAGACATGGCCTACACGACCCATGTCGGGCGCAAACGTCATGAGTTTCGCCGTTGTGTGGTTGTCGTCGGAGCGGAAGACGCGTCGAGCGCGATGACGCAAGCGACGGGGCCGCGGTCCGCGTCGCTGGAGTCCGACAGTGTAGATCCTCCGGTAGCCTTCATGTTTCCGGGACAGGGCTCGCAGTACGTCAATATGGGCCTGCGAATTCGCGAGACGGAACCTCGATTCAGGGCTGTGGTCGACCGTTGCGCTTCAATGCTGTCGCCTGAGCTGGGCTGCGATATCCGTGATTTTCTTTTTCCTGGGCCGTCGGATGTCGAGCGGGCACGTGAGTCCCTCAACAATACTAAATACACCCAGCCGGCACTATTTGTCATTTCCTACGCACTCGCCCTGCTCTATCAGCATTGGGGCATTCGTCCGTCGGCGTTCATTGGGCACAGCATCGGCGAATTCGTGGCCGCCACGTTGAGCGGCGTCATGGACCTCGAGGACGCCCTGCGACTCGTGGCCACGCGCGGTCGGCTCATGCAAGGCCTGCCCTCCGGATCGATGCTGTCCGTTCGCTTGCCTATGGAAGTGCTGGTAGCCCGGCTGCCCGCAGGGGTGGACATCGCAGCCGCCAACGGGCCTCAGCTTTGCGTTGCGTCGGGACCCACGGCGCAGGTCACTTTCCTAGCTGAGAATCTGGCGGCCGAGGGCATCACATGCCGAATGTTGCACACGTCCCATGCATTTCATTCCTCGATGATGGATTCGGTCGTAGAGCCGTTCCAGCGTGTGGTTGAAGGCGTACGCCTCTCGCCGCCCAGCATTCCGTTCGTATCCACCGTAACAGGCGACTGGATTGAGGCATCGCAGGCCACCGACCCGGGGTACTGGGCGCGCCACCTGCGATCGCCAGTCCAATTCTCGAAAGCGCTCCGCGTCTTGCTCGAAGATAGCGCGCGTGTGCTGCTCGAATGCGGGCCTCGGCGCACGTCGGCAGTGCTTGCGCTTCAACATCGACCTGCAAACCCGGCGCGAGTAGTGGCGTCCATGCCGGACAGCGGAGAAGCGGAAGACGAGTGCTCCAGCCTGCTTTTGGGGCTGGGGTCCCTATGGCTCAACGGATGCTCGGTGGATTGGACTGCCTTTCACGAAGGCGAGTCGCGTGGGCGACGCGCGCTGCCCACGTACCCGTTCCAACGCCGACGCTTCTGGATTGAGCCGGGCAATACGGTCTCCTTTGGACTGCAAGGAGGACAGGCTCAGGCGAGCGCAGTGGCAGCGTCCAACGGTGATCCTGCGAGAACGGAGGTCGAAGGTGGCTCTCCGGGAACCGACCGAGACGCCCGACCAGGCCGCGATGCCACGACGGCAGTCGTCGTGTCGTTACTGGAGGAGCTGCTCGGGCACACGCTGGACGACCTGGACGAGGACGCACGATTCATCGCGCTCGGCCTCGACTCTCTCCTGCTAACCCAGCTGGCGCGTGGCGTACGCGCGCGGCTGGGCTTCGAGGCAACGTTCCGGCAGCTCTCGGAACGCCTCTCGACGACCAGGCTTCTAGCGGACGCGGTAAGAGCCAGCCGGCCCGCACCGCCAGTGGCCGTCGCACCGCTCGCTCCTCAGAGCTCTCCGTCCCTACACCGGACGCGCCAGGAGCTGTCGTCCACACCGGCGCAGCGCGAGGCGTGGCTATCCGAACTGGCCGGACCGGAAATGCGGTGCACGTACGTCCATTCGCTTACCGTGTCGCTGCGAGGAACGGTGAACGATGCTGCGCTGTCAAGCGCATTACGCGCATTGCCCGAGTTCCACGAATCGCTGCGCGGTCACTTCAGCGCGGACGGCAAGCGGTTCATCGTCGAACCGTCGGCCCAACCGGAGATAGCGGTCCATCGACTGACTCACCAGTCTGCGCAGGATCGGGCCCAAGCACTCCGGCGAATCATCGAGCAAGACGCCCGAACGCCATACGACTTGAAGCGGGGGCCGCTGTTCCGGGCCTCCATCGTGCATGTCGAGGAAGCTTGGCGGATAGTACTTCTCAGCGTCCACGAAGCCGTCTGCGATGGGTGGTCGCTCGACATCCTGCTTCTGGATCTTGCGCGCCTATACCAGGGCCTTGCCGGCGCCGGTCCGTATCCGAGCCCTCCCAAACACGCCTTTCACCACTACGTGGCGCACATCGAGGCTCTTAAATCGCTCCCACGAATCGAGGCGAGCCGTCTCTTTTGGCGCGAGAGATTCGAGCAACTGCCCCGGCCGCTCGAACTCGCACAACCGGGTCGTCGCCCTCCCATTCGGACCTTCCGTGTCGATCATGTCGCGCGGTTCGCGGCTCCCGCGTCGCTAGCTGCCGCGAAGACGTTCTCGCGCGAGGAAGGGATCAGTCAGTTTGCCGTTCTGCTTTCAGCGTTTGCTGCGTTGCTTTACCGCGTCTCGGGCGCCACGGATCTGGTCGTAGGAACGCCAGTAGCCGGCCAGCCTGACGTGGGGATGGAGGATTGCGTAGGACATCTTGCCACGATTGCACCGATCCGTTACCGGTTCGATGCTCGGCAGACCTTCCGCGACCTCTGCCGAGTGAGCCAAGAGACGCTGCTCGACGCGCGTGAGCACGCCGCCTTGAGTCTTGGGGAACTCATCGCCGAGCTTCGGGTCCCGCGCGACCCAGCTCGAGCTCCGCTCGTTCAAGCGACCTTCACGCATATCCAGAAGTACGCGCCTGGGCGGCTTGCGTTCGAGGAATGCGCGGTCGACTACAAGCTTAGCCCGCGCGCCTTCGACCGATTCGAGCTGGACATGAGTGTCTTCGAATCCAAAAATATGGTCGGCCTTCGACTACGCGGGAATTCCGATCTGTTCGACAGGGAGTGGCTCGCGAGACTTCTTGACGATTTTGAGCAGCTGATGCGGCAAGGATGCGGCAATCCAGATGCGCCGATCTCAGTATTCAGGTTGCAACTTGACAAGCCTGAGGCACCGCGCCAGCTCGTGGGGACTGCGGGGACAACCGTAAGGCAACCCATCGGCGGAAAGCCTATGGCGCCGCGCTCCGACTCCGAACGCCTCCTGGCCGAGGTGTGGAAGGAGCTCATGGGCTCAAGGACGTTCGACCTCCACTCGACGTTCTCCGAGGCAGGTGGCCACTCGGCGCTCATACTTGCGGCTGCCGCGAAGATCTCGATCCGCACGGGTGTTCGCCTCGAGCCCCATGTCCTTTCGGGGAGCACTCTCGAGGAAATCGCCTCGATGATCGACATGGATCGGATTCCGGGAGGCCAGCGCCCTCGGACGCCGCCGCGCTCCGCGCTGACTCCCTATGCCAAGATATTGCGGGATGCCGCGACCTCGCTGGCCACGGCCTACAAACTGCGCGATTGCGCGGTTGTTGGGGACTACGTACGCGTCGTGGGTCGAGTGTGGATCCACGGTGAGGGGCGCGTCGTGGTCGGGGATCGCGTGCTTCTCGACGGCAGCCGCACGCCCATCGAGCTCCTCCACCATCGGGGTGCGGAGATCGTTATTGGCAACGACGTCGTACTGGAAGGAGGAACCTCGATCGAAGCGACGCGGTCTGTAATCATCGGATCGCGTACTCAAATCGGCGCGTTCTGTCGGATCATGGACAACCACTTTCATCAGCTGAACAATCGCAATGAGCGCCCAGTAGCGCAAGCCGTGGTCGTCGAGGACGATGTGCGGCTCGGACCGCACGTGATCCTGACGGCAGGAGCACGCCTGGGCAAGGGGACGACCGTCGAAGCGCGTTCCGTCGTCGGCCGACCCATCGGGGCCGGTGCCATTGTCGGGGGGAATCCCGCGAAAATCGAAGGCCACGGAGGGATGTATGCCCACTGAGAGTGATATCGCCGTTGCGTTCACCGAGGCGGCCATTCTGCTCCGCTCGATGCTCGTTCGGCCGCGGGCTGCCATGCGGCAAATCCGCGGTCACGCTTGGGCTATCCGAGTGCGGTTTATGTTTCGGGGAGCGGAAATCGGCGAGCACCTGGAGGTGACAGGCCGCGTGCGCCTCGTCACGGAAGGGCGCATTTCAATCGGGGACTGCGTCAGGTTCCTCGGTGGGATGATTTCTTCGGAGCTCGTGTGCCATCCCAGTGCTGAGCTCGTCATCGGAGCCAACTGCCAATTCAACTACGGGGTCACGATCGAGTCCACGGAGAGTGTGCGAATCGGACGGCGATGCCTGTTCGGGTCGATGACGTCCCTCCGCGACTCGGACCTAATGAAGCGAGGTCCCGTAGTCCTAGAAGACGATGTCTGGGTAGCGCACGGCGCAGTCATCCAACCGGGAGTGCGCATTGGTGCCGGATCGATCGTGTCGGCCGGCAGCGTCGTCAGAAGCGACGTTCCTCCCGACTCCATTGCAATCGGGAATCCAGCCGAATGCTTTCCCTTGGGCAGCGAGGAGAAGAGCTCGCACTCGACGTTCTTCGGGCAAAACAGCCGCCCGTGACGCGGGCTAGTCAATAGCACGCGGACACGACGGGGTCCATAGTCCCATCCTCGCGGAGCCGACCCCGGCTGGAGACGGAGACCGTCCTCCGCAAGGGGAACAGCGGGACGAATTGGCTGCCAACTTCGGGGAACGCACTTAGACCCCATCTGCTAAACTCGTGGGACTACACCGTCCATGTCGCCGCTGTTCGTGCGTTCACCATCTTCTACCTCGCCGTTTGCCCACGTAACTCACGGCGGAGATGGGCGCGTGCTCGTGCTCTCGATGCGCGCGGTAGCCGATCTCGTTGGTTACACCGCGATGTACGAATTTGAAGATCTCGTCGTGGACGTCATGGCAGCCGATCTCGCCACCGTGTCGAACGTCGACGACCTCGAGTGGCGCCGCCGTATCTACAAGGTTGCGCGATACGCACTGGGCACGCCGGTCGTAGCGCGCATGCTCGACCGCGTACCGCTGCGCACCCCACTCCAACGATCCTACGACCTGTTCCTGTCAGTATTCAATCATCCTCACGAGCTGTTCGCTCTTCAAACGCTGGGCAACTGGCGCAGCCGTTGTCGGTTCGCCGCTTGCTATATCTGCGAGGGATGGGACACACAACTACCTGTGTATCTCGTCGAGCTGCTCGCCAAGTTCGACCACGTCTTCATAGGCGTTTCTGGGTCGGTGGCGCCCATTGAGGCCATCTGCCGGCGCGCATGCTCGTACCTTCCCATGGGCGTGGACGCCCTGGGTTTCTGCCCGTTTCCCAGCCTCCCGCCCAGATCGATCGATGTGTGCGGCATCGGTCGTCGCTCGCCGACGACACACGCCGCCTTACTCGAGTGGGCGCGGAGAACCGATCGATTTTATTACTACGACACGTTCCAAACGCGACTGCCTCACTCCGCGAGAAACAATCGTGCACTCACGTTTCGTGTGAACAACCATCGAGAGCACCGGATGCTTCACGCCAACCTACTCAAGCGCAGCCGCTACTTTATCGCGAATCGGGCTTGGGTGGACCGACCTTCGCTTACGCGCGGAGCGCATGAGATCGCTGCGCGCTTTTACGAAGGTGCTGCGGCGGGCACGATCATGCTGGGAGAGCCTCCCGACAGTGAGGATTTTGGAGCGCAGTTCGACTGGCCGGATGCGGTCGTTCGCGTACCGTTCGACGCACCGAGGATCTCCGACGTCATCGATGAGCTCGAGGCCGACCCTGAGCGTTGCGAGCGAATTCGACGAGACTCAGTGGTCCATGCTCTGCTCAAGCACGACTGGGCCTATCGCCTGCTGCGCATTCTTGATGCCGCTACGATTCCGGCGCCCGATACGCTGATCCGGCGAGAGTCGCAGCTGCGCGCGGCGGCAGATTCCGCCCTAAGGACTGGTGTGGCAAGCCCTCGGTAGCGTGGCCACGTCCGGCGCTGGCCGGTATCCCCGTTCAGGCGTTTCGAGGTGGCGCGGAGACCGCAGAGCGCCACCGTTCAGGTCTCGCTGCCTCTCCGTCGCCTTGAACGAGCGCAAACACAGTTCGGTACTGCTCCTGGAGCCGTTCGCGCAGCACGGACACCTTCGATGAAATCTCCTCGCGCAGACGTTCAGCCGACCGCTCCATGTCGCAGAACTGCTGTTTGAGACGCTCTAGATCGAGGGCGTCGAGCGTCTGGCAGTATGCTGAAAGTCCCGCCTCGGCCATCAGCGCTTCGTTCTTCTCGTTGTACGAGAGCGATACGACGGGCTTACCGAGGAGAAGTGCAAGAAGCACATTGTGGAATCTGCTCGCGACCACCAGATCGACACCCGACAGTTGCTCTAGAACTTCGGACACAGAACCAGCCGGGGCGTCCTCGAACGTGGCGTCTTGTAACGACATCCCCCGCACGAGTAGCCACGAGCGCAGATCCGCGAGCACGCGGCGATCGTACGCCAGATCGCCAATGACGATGCGGACGGAGCAGCCCCTTCCGAGCAACCAGTGAACAAAGGCGCCCATCTTTTCGACGTAGCCCGTGTACGCATCCGCGTCGGCCGCCCCACTCTGACCGCGACACCGATAGTCGTACACGCCGACAGCGACGGCGAGCGGACGGGGACCAGGCGAAGAGGCCCGCGCCGCGAACGGCGCCGGAAGGCTGAACGCCAAATCTGGATATACGTGTCCGCCCGTCCTCGCCAAACCAATCCGCGTCAGATATTCGACCGATTGCCGGTCACGATACGAACGGTAGTTCGCGAGGCGCAGCGCCGCGCCGATGAAGAACCTCGCCAGAGGATGGCGAATCGGCTCCACTCCGACGCTTACGAACGCCAGTTGGCACCGGCACACCTTGGCCACGAGAGACCACTTGAAGAGGTCGTACGGCAGCCCAAATGCGCCCTCGCCACAGTCCGTCAGCATGCCCGTTCCACACATCAGGAGCGCGTCCGTTTGTCGCGCAACGTCGAGCGCGTGGCCCCAATCACGAAGGTCGATGGCAAGGCGACGAAGGGTGCGCAGCGGCACTGGCAGAACCAGGCCACCCCCGGACACGAACTCTCGTCGGGTAGAGTTGATGGGATCCGCGGGGATCCCATGTCTCGCCTGAGTGTCGGAAGGCTCGTAGCAGACGCAGGAGATCCGCGCGCTGGGAATGTACTCCCTGGCATTGTGGAGGAGCGCTTGAAGCGTACTCTCATTGCCCCAATTGCCGGTCCCGAAATTGCCCCAAAGCCGAATTCTAGCCTGGGGGGCCCTTGACGATCCGCCCCACGATCCACTCCGGGTCATTTGGGGATGCGTCGAAGCTGCGCGTCCAGCACACCCCGCTCTTGCAGCCCCTTGACGGTTCGAAGCCGATAGTACCGCGGGCCCAAGAACACTTCTTTCGTGAGCCCAGCCCTCTTATACCCGTCGAAGAGCTCCACGATTCCTTCGCGTAGGGTCCAGCGCGGATTGTAGCCGGGCAACGTCGTCTCCGCCTTACGAAAGTCCACTCGGTAGTTGCGCGCGTCGGCGGATGCCCCCGGCGCGAACGCCACCTCGCAGTTCGGGACCACCTCGGCCACAATCATTGCCACTTGGCGAATCTGGAAATTCTCTGTGGACCGCCCGACGTTGAACGCCTGGTTGTGAATTACGTCGATGGGCGCGCTCAATGCCGCCAGGAAGGCGTTGTTGATGTCTCTGATATGAACCAGCGGACGCCACGGCGTGCCGTCGCTCTGCAGGAGGACCTTTCCAGTCGTCAGGGCATGTCCGACGAGGTTGTTCACCACGATGTCCGCTCGCAGGCGCCTCGACAAGCCATAAGCTGTCGCGTTCCTCAGATACACGGGCGAAAACGAGTCATCGGCTATCGACGCCAACTCCTGCTCCACACGCACCTTGGATTCACCGTACGCTGTCACCGGGTAGAAGGCGGCCGTCTCGTCCAGTGTGCCATCGCCGCCGGCGCCGTACAGGCTACACGACGACGAAAATAGGAATCGGCGGACACCCGCTTCTCGTGCGGCCCGCGCAAGGCGCACGGATGCGTGGAGGTTGATGTCGTACGTGATCGCGGGATTGAGATCCCCGAGCGGGTCATTGGACAGCGCCGCCAGATGGATCACCGCATCGAGGCCAGTCAGATGCGTTGGCGTGACGTCCCGGAGGTCGACGCGGAGGCCCGGTACGTCATCGGGCGGCGCGAGGAAGTCACATTCGTCGAACAGTCCCGTATCGAGCCCGACGACTTCGTGCCCAGCCTTGATAAGGTCCGGAATCATCTCCACGCCGATGTAGCCCCGATGTCCGGTCACAAGTACTTTCACGGTTCACCTCGTCCTTGGCAATCCCTTGCAGATTTCGTGGCCTCACATGACGATTTTTCGTGCGTGGAACGCTTCGGCCCGACCGTCAGGCGCATTGCACTCGACGCCGCGAAGGCTCATCAGCCCGTGAAATGTATCTTCGCGAAACCACGCGCGAGTTGATTGCGACTGAAAATGCCGGAGCAGGAGGGCTACCTTGCGGTCGGCGATCTCGCGCGAAAGCGGTACGAAGACGTTCGGCGCGCCCAGATCCCCCTCGTACTTGGGGATTTCATACTCCAAGACTAGGTGGTCGCGAAACGTATTCCATGCCAGTTCAGCTATGACCCGGTGATCTTGGTGCAGGTCCTGTCGATGATGGCAAAGCACCACATCCGGCGACGTCCTTCTCTTGATATCCTCGAAGAACTCCTTGATATCCGACCAAACCGCCGGGAAAAAGCTTTCCCGAAATGCCCGGACATCGACGGTCACATCCCCCGCCATGGACAAGAACTCCGCCGCACTCGCCCTCGCCTCGCGGTCGCGCTCACCCACGGCGGAGAACACCACCCAATGGACAGCCGAACGCGGTCTCTCAGCAAGTATGCGCAGAATCGTGGCACCGCAACCGATCTCGATGTCATCACTATGAGCGCCAAGGCAAAGGACGCGCAGCGACTGGCCCGCGCCGCCGGGCACGAGGCGAACCATCAGACCACCGTCGCGTCCGGAATCGGAATGATAAACTGCGCTCCCCAGTCACGGGCGTTCGCGAGCTGCGCCATGATCTCGTCTTTGAGGTTCCACGGCAATATAAAGATGTAGTCGGGGCGCTCCTCAACGATGTGCTCCGGCGGGAAGATTGGAATGTGCGTCCCCGGCAGAAAGCGCCCGTGCTTGTACGGATTGCGGTCGACGGTGAAGTCGATAAAGTCCGAACGAATGCCGCAATAGTTGAGAAGCGTGTTGCCCTTGCCCGGTGCACCATAGCCTGCGATTCGCTTGCCTGCGCGTTTGGCCCCGATGAGGACCTCGAGGATGCGGCGCTTGGTCTCTCGGACGCGGTTCTCGAACCCAGCATACGTTTCGATCCGCCGGTACCCGGCGCCTTCCTCGCGGGCGCGAAGGGCGCGCAGGCGCTCGGAGACCCCACGCGCCACGTCGGCCTCGTGCCTCGCGTAGATGCGCAGCGATCCTCCGTGGGTCCACAGCTCCTCGACGTCGAATACCGTCAGTCCGTGGTGGGCGAAGATCGCTTCGATACTCAGGAGCGAGAAATACGAGAAATGCTCGTGATAGATCGTATCGAACTGGTTGCCATCGAACAGTCTCATCAAGTGGGGAAACTCGAACGTGACCGTCCCGGTCGGCTTTAGAATGATCGGAAGCCCCGCTACGAACGAATTCAAGTCCGGAACCTGCGCCAGGACATTGTTGCCCAACACCAGGTCTGCCAGTCTGCCGGCAGCGCGGAGCTCACGGGCCGTGACTTCGTTGAAGAAGGTGACCCGCGTCTCGACGCCTCGTGCCTCCGCGGCCTTCGCGACGTTGGCGGCAGGCTCGATACCGAGACAGGGAATCCCCCTCTGGACGAAGTACTGAAGGAGGTACCCATCATTGCTCGCGAGCTCGACCACGTAGCTGTCCTTGGCGAGACGCAGCCTATCGGAGATCATGGATACGTAGTCTTCAGCGTGCTTCAGCCAGGCTGAGGAGTAGGACGAGAAGTAAGCGTACTCCTTGAAGATCTCCTCTGCGCGCACATATTCGGAAAGCTGAACGAGAAAGCAGCCGCGGCACACCCAGACGTGAAGTGGGTAGAACGGCTCCATCCGATCGAGCGAATCAGCGGGAAGAAAGGTCTCGCACAGAGGCGACATGCCGAGGTCAACGACAGTGTCGGTCAGTTTCGCGCCACAAAACCGGCATATTTGGGATGACACGAGGGCCGAGCGTAGCCTGAGCCGTGCGACCGTTGCAACTCCGACCGTATCGACATTTTGCTTGCTCCCGTGGTGGAGTGGCCAAGTGAGGCGTTGGCTGACAAACCCATCGACACAGGCCTCAGCGCATTCGCGTGACGGAGCGTGGTTCGAGAGTGCCAACCTCGACATGTTGCGAAGCGCTGCGGTGTCCTTCGTTGTCGCGTTCCACCTGGCGCTCTTTTTCGGCACGCGAATCTCGCTCGGAGGTAGGTGGGGCGCGCTCGGCCACTGGGGCGTGCTCCTATTCTTCGTCCACACGTGTCTCGTCCTCATGCAGTCGCTCGAGCGTCTGCAGCGCCGGATCCCGTCCGCTCACGTCCTTTTCACCGCATTCATGGTGCGGAGATGCTTTCGCTTGCTCCCTCTGAGCATCCTGACCGTCCTCATCGTGGCCCTGCTGCGGCTGCCCGTTGGGCACCTGCATGGGGGTCAGTTCCTCTCGGTCCCGACGCGTTTCCCAGACGTGGTCGCCAATATTCTACTTGTCCAAAACCTCTCGCATGTCGAGTCGATCGAGGCCCCGCTCTGGAGCCTCCCGTTGGAAATGGAGATGTACCTGGTGCTCCCGCTCGTATTCATGTTCGTGCGGAGCCGACCGACTGCACTGCGCGCGATCGGGCTTTGGGCAATGGCGTGCGCTGTTGGCTTGCTGTGCGATCGCTACCGGATCGGCGAGATGCCCGCTTACGGCCCGTGCTTTCTCGCCGGGGTTGTGTGCTACCGGCTGCCGAGAGCAAGAACGCCGCGGGCCTATTGGCTATGGCCCCTCACCCTGACGGCCGTGACGGCCGTGTACGTCGGACGGCAGTCGCTGGCAACCGGCTGGCTTTGCTGCCTTGCCGTGGGCCTTGCCATCCCACAACTCTCTGAGATGCCCCGCGGCCTGCTGGCGCGAGCATGCCATTACGTGGCTCGCTATTCGTACGGGATTTACCTCTGGCATTTCATCTTGATATGGTTTGCATTCGCGCGCCTCGCCGCGGCTCCGCTGGCATCCCGGTGGGTTGTCTTTGTCGTCCTCCTCATTGGGGTGCCGGTCACCCTTTACCATCTCGTCGAGGCGCCGATGATCCGAGTGGGTGCCGCTACGGCGCGGCGGCTCAATGGGCTCTCGTTTCGACGATTTTGGAAGTGCGGGGCCCTTGCCGCCGCCGCTCTCGCGTCGGTCGTCGGCGCCCTGCGAGCGACGGCCGCTCACCGCCCGTTCGCTCTTGGTCTGGCGCCGACGCCCGACGGCCCTTCTCCGGTCCACCTAATCGGCCGGTTCGACCTGCGCGACGCGGCCGGACCGAGGTTCTCGTGGCCGGGCAGTGCACTCGCGGTCGCTTTCTACGGAACGGGAATCGACGTTCGGCTCACAGATTGGGGATCGAACTTCTTTACGGTCGTAGTCGACGACGGGCTCCCGACCACGCTTCCGACGCTAATGGGAACGCACGAATACCTCGTCGCAACGGACTTGCCGGTCGGTTCCCATCGAGTGCTCCTCACGAAGAGGACGGAGGCGCTCGTCGGGGCCGTTCAGTATCTGGGGGTCATGCCGCGCGGTGGATCGCTTGTCAACGTCGAGCCCTCGCGACCGATCCGGCGGATCGAGTATGTCGGCGATTCGATCGCATGCGGATACGGCGTGCTCGGCGCAAACGCCGCGTGCAGCTTCAGCCCGGAGACCGAAGACGAATCGATCGGCTTTGCCGCCGTGGCTGCCTCGTCCCTAAAGGCGGAGGCGACAGTGATTGCGTACTCCGGCAAGGGCGTGGTTCGAGACTACCGTGGACGCACCGAGGACCCAATGCCCGTTCTGTTTGGCCGAACAATCCCGGACGACCCGGCAAGCGTCTGGGACTTCCAGCGTGCGGCGCCAACTGCGGTCGTCGTGGAGGTCGGGACGAACGACTACGAGCTCGGCGACCCCGGTCCGGCGTTCGCACGCGCATATGCCTCGTTCGTTCGCGACGTCCGCAGGCGATATCCGGAAGCTTACATCCTCTGCACGCTGAGCCCGATGTTGAGCGACTCCAACCCGGACGGCGTTCGAAGGCGGACCGCGGCGGCCACCGCAATCTACGATGCCGTGAAGCACGAGCAGGACGCCGGGGACGCCCGGCTCTCATACCTCGCTTTCGACGAGCAACAAGAAAGCGCCGGCCGTGGCTGCGACGATCATCCGAGCGTGAGAACACACAAGCTTATGGCTGCCACACTCGCTGCCACACTACGGCGCGTCCTCGGATGGTAGCCCGCCGGGCGGCCTCCGACTGTCCTTCGCAAACTCGTGGTAGGTTTGGCCGAGTGAAGTTTCAGGCCACTCCTCTCCAAGGCGCTTTCGTCGTCGAATTGGAACCCCACGCGGACGAGCGCGGATTCTTTGCGCGGACGTTCTGCGAACGTGAGTTTGCCGCCCATGGACTGCCAACGCGCTTTCCTCAGAGCAACCTGTCGCGAAATGCCCGCGCGCGGACGCTGCGCGGCATGCATTTCCAGGCAGAGCCGTACTTCGAGGCGAAACTCGTGCGGGCAGTCAGCGGCGCCATCTACGACGTCATCGTCGACCTGCGACGGACGTCCCCGACGTTTCTCCACTGGTTCGGGGTCGAGCTCTCGGGGGAAAGTGCCCGAGCCCTCTTCGTGCCGGAGCGGTTTGCGCACGGCTTTCTGACCTTGCAGGACCACACGGACGTCTTCTATCAAATGGGCGAGTTCTTCCGCCCCGAAGGAGCGCGAGGGCTCCGATGGAACGATGCGAGCCTCGGCATCCGCTGGCCTGGCGCTCCCGAGGTGATCGCAGAACGCGACGCCCACTATGACGATTTCGATCCGGAGGCCTTCGATGGATGACGCCTTGAGCGCGGCCGCGCGGTCAGGCGCTGACGCGGACGGGCGAGCGATGGTTTCGCTCATGGAACAGCTCTACCCCATCTGCAGGAGCATCACGGGCCAGGGGGTCAGGCAGACGCTACAGATCCTTTCGACCCACGTCCCGATCGCCATCCACGAGATTGCCTCCGGAACGACCGTTCTCGACTGGACGATTCCGAAGGAGTGGAACATTCGGGATGCATGGATTGCCAATGAGCATGGGGCCCGTGTGGTCGACTTCCGGAACTCGAATTTGCACGTGGTAAGCTACAGTGTTCCAGTCCGGGCCCGGCTTCCGCTGGCCGAACTGCGTAAGCATCTGCATACGCTACCGGACCAACCCGATCGCATCCCCTACCGCACTTCGTACTACGATGAGACCTGGGGGTTCTGCCTGACAAAGAGACAGCTCGATGCGCTCCCCGACGGGGAGTATGACGTGTGCATCGACTCCAGCCTCGAGCCCGGAACGCTCACCTATGGCGAACTGGTGCTACCCGGGGCCACCGACGACGAGATACTGATCTCGACGCATGTATGCCACCCATCGCTCTGCGATGACAATCTGTCGGGGATTGTCGTGTCGGTATATCTTGCCCGATTCCTTGAGTCTCTTTCCGGACGACGTCACACGTTCCGATTCCTCTACGCGCCAGGGACAGTCGGCACGATTGCATGGCTCGCGCGGAACCGCGACGGCGTGGGGCGCATTCGCCACGGGCTGACGCTAACTTGCCTCGGCGACGAACACCCTTTCACGTACAAGAGGACGGTGAGCGGCTCGACCGAGATCGACCGCGCCGCTTCGCACGTATTGGCTCACTCGGGCCTGGCTCATCAGGTCGTCGACTTCTTTCCCTACGGCTACGATGAAAGGCAGTATAATTCGCCGGGGTTTCGAGCTCCTGTGGGCTCCCTCATGCGCGGTCGTCACGGTCAATTTCCGGAATATCACACGTCCGGGGACAACCTGAGTTTTGTTGCGCCTGAGCGCCTGTCCGAGTCTCTTGGCATCTTGCGCGCCCTCGTCGAGCTCTTGGAGGGCAACAGCCGCTATGTCAACCGCGTGCCCTGGGGCGAGCCTCAACTCGGGCGCAGGGGACTCTATCGCGCCGTCGGCGGAACCGACATTCCCAATCTGCAGTTGGCCATGCTCTGGGTGCTAAACCAATCGGACGGAGCACGCTCCCTGCTCGACATCGCGGAGCGGTCTCGGCTGCCATTTGCGACAATTCGCGCTGCAGCGGACATGCTGGTCGCGCACGACTTGCTCGCGCTCGCGTAGATGTCGCCATGGATTCGCGACCTCATCGCGCGGACCGCGTCGCTGCTTTCATCCTGATCTGCGGGGTGTGGACGACAGGCCTGGCTTGCAACACGCGCGGGCGATCGGAGCCGCAGCGACCGGGGCCGCCGGTGTTCTATCCGGAGCCTTTGCCGAAGTACGCATTTCCGCTGCGGGTTTCGGACAGCCACCGCACGCTAGTCGATCGTGACGGCCGACCCTTCCTCATCCACGGCGACTCGCCTTGGGGTCTCATTATTTCCCCGACGTGGGACGAGGCCATCGAGTACTTGGACAATCGCCGTGCCAAGGGGATCACCGCCCTTCTGATCGAACTCATCGAGAGGAAGGCCTGGCCCCACGTCGCGCCGCACGCACCGAATACCGCGGCTGGACTCGCGCCGTTCTTGCGACCGGGCGACTTCTCGAGACCCAATAATGCGTACTTCGACTATGCCCATTCGGTACTGGCTGCCGTGCGCGACCGTGGCATTGCGGTGCTCTTGGCGCCTGCGTACATGGGATACACGGGAATGGACGAAGGCTGGTGGGACGAGATGTCCAAAGCCGATGCCAGGGCATGCGCCGCCTACGGTGCCTACGTGGCCCGGCGTTTCGCGGACTTGGACAACATCGTGTGGGTCCACGGCGGGGATCGGATCCCACCGCCGGGATCCTCCGGCGAAGCCTGCGGTCTCGCCATCATGCGGCCGCTGCTGGCGATCCCTCACTCGCTGCACACCGGCCATTGGAACAAGGGGTTTGCCGATGACGGCTCGCTGGACGAGCCAGCCTTCGCGCCCTTCATGCAAGTGGATGCGGCGTACACCTACAAGCTCAGCTACGCCCGATGCTCCGCCGAAGCGTCCCGCCAGCCGGCCCTTCCTGTGTTTCTCATCGAGACTCAGTACGAGGGGGAGCACAATACCCGCCCCTTCGAGTTTCGCCGGCAAGCGTATTGGGCCGACCTGACGTGCGGAGCTGGGCAGGTCGTCGGCAACCTGCCGCTCTGGCCATTCGCCGCAGGGTGGCAAGCCGAGCTCGAATCGGTCGGAACTCACGACATGGTCTATCTGCGCGAGCTGCTCGAGCCGCTGCGTTGGTACGATCTCGTCCCAGACCGGAACCACACTCTGATTACGAACGGCTATGGCTCATGGGGGTCGACCAACTTCGTGACGGCGGCGTCGACGCCGGACGGACGACTTGCGATCGCCTACATCCCTTCCACCGGATCGCGGCGTCGAACGTTCACGGCTCAAATGGGCAGCTTCTCCGGGCCCGTCACCGTGCGCTGGTACAACCCGACTCGTGGCGCGTTCGTCGCGGTCGAAGAGTCTCCCTTTGCCAACCGCGGCCTGCGTGACTTCGAGACCCCTGGAGACAACGGGACGGGGCAGAACGATTGGGCTGTCGTGTTCGAAGCGCGGTGAGATCTCGATATCGAACCACAACGAGAAGAGCTGTTGCGACACTTCAACGCCGGTCGAACACGGTCTTCGACGCGCGACCCACGAGGTGCCGACCGACGCCATCGCTCAGCGCGCGCGCATAGACGGCGAGTGCGCCGTCGATGGCATCGATCGTTTTGCCAATATCGTCATCCGAATGCGAGTAGCTCACCACGAGCGACGGCATGAGCACGCCCCGGCGCATCGTCTCCTGCAGCAGGAGCGTTCGGAACTCCTGCGATGGCTTTGCGTCCGGGCCGCGAGTACCGAACAGAAGATTGCACGGTCTTCCGCTCAATTCGACAAATTTCTCGAGTCCGTGGCGAGAGACCGCCGCCCTCACGCCATTCGCAAGCCGCTCGCCCTGACGATAGAGGTGCTCGATCACAGGCTCCCGCCGATACGTATCCATCGTGGCGATGGCGGCGGCGAGTGCCGTCGACTCGGCCCCGTGAGTCGTCGAAAGCAAGAAGACATTGTCCTGCTCGCGTTCTCGGCTCCCGAGGCGCATGATTTCCGCATTGCCACAGAGCGCCGACAGCGCGAATCCGTTGGCCACCGCCTTGCCGAAGGTCGCCAGGTCCGGCTGGACACCGTACGCCTTCTGGGCACCGCCGAGATGCCACCGAAAGCCTGTGATCATCTCGTCGAAAACGAGAACGGCACCGTGGTCGCGACAGAGGCTCCGAACACCCTCCAAGAATCCCGGGACGGGCTCGACATTGCGGGCCGCCTCGAGAAAGACGGCCGCGACGCGGTTCGGGTGAGCGGAGAAGATCGCTCGAAGACTGTCCGCGTCGTTGTACCGGAACCGCAGCGTCTCGGAGGTAAATCGCTCAGGAATCCCGCCGTCCATCGTCGTCGTGCAGATGAACCAGTCGTCGTAGGAGAAAAAGGGGTGCTCGGCACAAATCGCCACCAGGTCCCGACCTGTGTACGCCCGCGCCAGCTTCAACGCCGCGGTCGTGGCCGTCGAGCCGTCCTTGGTGAACTTCACCATCTCGGCGCCGTCGATGATCGCGAGGAATCGCTCCGCGCACTCCAGCTCCATGGCGGAAGGGCGCGTGAAATTCGTCCCCATGGGCAGGGACTTGGCCACGGCATCGACGACCGCTGGGAACGCATGCCCGAGCGTCACCGCCCGCAGACCCATCCCGTACTCGATGAACTCGTTTCCGTCGGCATCCCACACATGACAACCAGACCCGCGCATGATGACACCCGGCATCTGTTCGGGGAACTGATCAGCCCCCTTCGCATAAGTATGTCCGCCGCCCGGAACCACCTTCCTCAGACGCTCTTGCATCTCCCGCGAACGAATGAAATTCATCGTAGTGTACCGGACGGTTACCTTAGCGTCGCTCTGAATGTCGGGCTAGTCCATTTGCGAGTGTTAGGGTGGTCCATTTGGGGTACGCTCCGCAGATACTCGTTGTGCCGTGTTTGGCGCATCGATACCGTGCACAAGAGGAACGCAAGATGAAGGTCGTCCTTTTCTGTGGAGGCATGGGCACGCGGCTCCGGGACTATTCCGAGCAGATTCCGAAGCCCCTCGTCGACGTCGGTTCGCGCCCGATCTTGTGGCACCTGATGAAGTACTATGCGCACTACGGACACAAGGACTTCATCCTGTGTCTCGGATGGGGCGCGACGGCCATCAAGAACTTTTTCCTCAAGTACGACGAATGCACCACAAATGACTTTGTGCTTTCCGAGGGCGGCCGCGCCGTCGAGCTTCTTCACAGAGACATCGACGACTGGCGGATTACGTTCGTCGATACGGGACTAAGCTCGAACATTGGGGAGCGCCTGCGACGGGTGCGTGGACACCTCGTCGGCGAGGACATGTTCCTCGCGAACTACGCGGACGGCTTGGCCGACCTCGATCTGGAGCGCTACATCGCCAACTTCGCCAAGCGCGACAGCGTTGTCGCATCCTTCGTCAGCGTCCCGGCTCCTCATACGTTCCACATCGTCCACGCGGATGCCGAAGATTTGGCCGTCAAGATCGAGCTCGTCACGCAATCGCCGGTGCGGATTAATGGGGGCTTCTTCGTTTTTCGCCAACAGATCTTCGAGGAGCTCCGTCCAGGGGAAGAGCTCGTCGTCGAGCCGTTCCAGCGCTTGATGGCAAAACGCCAGCTTCTGGCCATCCCGCACGACGGCTTCTGGCGAAACATGGACACGTTCAAGGACAAGATGCAGCTAGACGAACTAGTGGCTCAAGGCCAGGTCCCTTGGCAGGTGTGGCGGCGCGGTGATTCCGCGTCCTAGCGTACCGCTCCGACTTGAATCAAGGCGCCTCCGACGACGATGACGCCGAGCCCCACCCAAGTCATCGCCGGAACGGTTTCGCCGAAGACTGCGGCCCCACAGGCCACGCTGACGACTGCGAAGAACGCGACATACGTCCCGAGGAGCCTCGAGAAGTCCATCGGGATGAGATTTACGATGACTCCATACGCGGCGAGCGTCACGGCTCCGGCGACGCACCACGCGAGGCCGCGAGCGCGCAACCCCGATCGGATCATGGCGTCGCCACCCACTTCGCATACGGCCGCGGCGAGCATGACGAGCGGCGCGACGAATTTGGCGAGAAGCATGGCAACCTGTCGAATGCGGCTTCGGTGCTCTAAGCTCGGCTCGAGCCCTCCTCGACGCGCTCGAACGCGCCCACTAGCCTTCGAGGATTTTGAAGGGGCCACCTCTTTGGAGGGCACGCTTGTACGCTGGGCGGGACTCCACGCGATCGAGCCAATCCGAGAGGTGCGGGTGCGTCGTCTCGGAGAGGCCCGCACGCGCACGGGCGGAGGCGACCGGATGCATCATCTGGATGTCGGCCGCTGTGAACTCGTCGCCAGCAAACCACGGCGATTTCCCAAGCTCGCCCTCCATGAACGAGAGATGGCGGTCAATTTGCGGATCGAGATAGTCGCGCTTCACCCGGTCGACGATGGTGCGCGCCACGGGCCTCACGAAAAAAGGCATCGGGGCGTTTCGAACTCGGTTGAAGACGAGCTGCATGACGAGTGGAGGCATCGCCGATCCTTCAGCGTAGTGCAGCCAGTACGTATAGCGGATCCGCTCGGGAGCACCCGCCGGCGGGACCAACCGGCCGTCGCCATAGCGGCCTACCACGTACTCGATGATCGCTCCCGACTCGGCGATCGTGACCTCGCCGTCCGTGAGCACGGGAGCCTTGCCGAGTGGGTGCACCGCCCGCAGCTCTGAAGGAGCGAGCAGGGTCTTCGGGTCACGATCGTAGGTCCTGACCTCGTGGGCTACGCCGAGCTCCTCGAGAAGCCAGAGGATTCGCTGGGAGCGAGAGTTTCTCAGATGATGTACGACCACAGGGAATCTGATGCCGTGCGCAGCACTCGTGTTGCTCGCACGACTCCGTGAGCGACCTTCCGTTCCGAGGTCTGAAAGAACCTCCTAAAATCCCCGACGCGAAGGAGGTCGGAGACGTGCTACGGGGTGAGCGCCGGCGAGCGCAGGACTCGCAAACGACTCGACGCAACGCCCAGAGGCGAGCCGATGAAGAGCAAGAACAATCGACTGGCCTGGGTGATCGCGACATGGTTCGGTTGCGGGCTCGTGCCGAGGGCTCCTGGGACCGCTGGCGCAGTTGGCGCACTCCCGCTCTACGCCCTCGTCATCCACGGCGGGCGTGTCGGCGTGGGTCTGACGGCGTTCGTCGTCGCGGTCACGGGACTGTGGGCGGCATCGCTCGTCGCGCGGGAGTCCAGTACCCAAGACCCGCAATTCGTCGTCATCGACGAAGTGGCAGGGATGCTCGTGACGATGACGCCGATGGCCCACCTCTCCCTTGGTGCCGTCGGAATGGGTTTCGTGCTGTTCCGATTCTTCGACATCGTGAAGCCGTGGCCCGTTCGGTATTTCGAGAGGTTCCCCGGCGGCTGGGGCATCATGCTCGACGACCTGGTCGCCGGCGCGCTCAGCGCAGTCCTACTCGCCGGTGCACAGGCCCTTGGCATGCTGGCCTGATGACAGGGAACGGACATGCCACGCAGCGGGGGAGAGTCAGTCGAAGTTCTCTATCTTCCATAGGCCGTGCTCTCGGACGAGAAGCAAGATGGCCGATCCGTAGGGCAGCGAAGCCCGCTCCCCAGTCTCCTCGATGGCCGCACCTGGGAGCGAACGCTTCAGCGCCGCGACGACTTGTTCGACTTCGAGCTTCTCCGGCCCTTCCCAGGCGGCGCGCAATTTGGCAGCATCGAGCCCGTCTCGGTGGATGTCGGGGACGAAGCGAAGAATGATGTCCCAGCGCTTCTGTTCGATGGCCCGAATGAAACCGGCGACCGCGCGGCGCGGCGTGTCCTGGGCATAGAGGTCGATCGTCGAGCCGTCGACTCGCCACGCGCCATTCTCGAGGACCAAGCGGAGCTCCTGCCCCGCTGGACTCGTCACCGTCGCCGTGACGACAGCCAAGGTCGTGGGGCGATCGAGCGATCGACCGATCTCGCGCACACCCTCCGGGTCGTCTTGCATGAGGCGCCGAAACGCCGCGAGTGACATCCCGCGCCGTGCATCGTCCGACAGCAATCGATAGGCGTCCTCCGCCCTGGCTTCTTCGAGCGCCCGGGCATACGCTCGGAGCACCGTTTGGGGGTCGGCAGCCGGGCGCTGCGGCCCGCACGCGCCAGCCATGACGGTAGAGCATACGGCCAACCCGAGGACCACCGCGCAGCGCACATCACAGCCCTTAGCATGGCTTGTAGTGCGTGGATCGACACGGGGGGCGCTTTGCGGCCCCCTTGGAAGCTCCGCCCAATCGAACGTGGGGGGGCTTCGCCTCCCCTGTAGCTCCCCTGAGCGCGCCGGTCTGCGCAGAAGCGCGTTTCGCGTTATAGGCATGTGATAATGAGCGAATCGCGTTCCGCTGTCGAAATGGATGCCATCCCCATTCTTCCACTGCGTAACAGCGTCGTCTTTCCGGCCAGCGTCGTGCCCATCAACGTCGGTCGACCGAGAACCGTCCGGCTCGTAGAGGACCTGGCGGGCCAGCCGCGCGCGATCGTGGGCATCGTGAGCCAACGCGACGCCGAGGCCGACGAACCGCGCTTCGAGGACTTGTACGACGTGGGGACTCTCGCCCGGGTCGTGAAGGTTCTTCGCCTTGGTCACGGCAACTACTCCGTCGTCCTCCACGGGCTCGCGCGCTTTCAGATTACCGAGCGCGTAGCGCTGGAGCCCTACATGCGCGCCCGCGTGCGGCGCATCGCCGAGGACCCGACCCACGACCCAGAGCTCGAGGCCCTCGGAACGAGTTTGCGCGACTGCACACGAAGGATGCTCGAACTGATGCCGAACCTGCCGGGCGATACGGCTGGGATCCTCAACAACGTTCGCGAGAGCGGGGCCCTGGCCGATCTCATCGCCTCCAACCTGGAAGTGGAGCAGGCGAGCGTGGCGGACAAGCAGGCGGTTCTCGAGACTTTCGACAGCAAGGCCCGAGTTCGCTCGGTACTCGGCTTCGTGACTCGCCAGCTCCAGCTGCTTCGAGTGAGGACCGAGGTACGGTCGATGATGGCGGACGAGGGGAAAAACCAGCGCGAGAAGATCCTCCGCCAGCAGATGCGCGACATCAAGGAGGAACTCAGCGAAGGAGGGGACGAGGACGAGCTCGAAGAGCTGCGAGAGCGCCTGCGCGACGCAGGCCTGCCCGACGAGGTGCAGAAGGTCGCCCGCAAGCAGCTCGGGCGCCTCTCGGGGATGCAGCCTCAGTCGGCCGAATACAACGTAACGCGCACGTATCTCGAGTGGCTCGCAGACGTGCCGTGGACCAAGACGACGCCGGACATGCTCGACGTCGAAGGAACGCGGCGCTGCCTGGACGAGGACCACTACGGCCTCGAGAAGATCAAGAAACGCATCGTCGAGTACGTCGCAGTTCGAAAGCTCGCCGGGCACAAGAAGGCCCCCATCCTCTGCTTCGTGGGCCCCCCCGGCGTGGGGAAGACATCGCTCGGCCGGTCGATTGCGAGGGCGATGGGGCGCCGGTATCACCGGATTGCGCTCGGCGGCGTTCGCGACGAGGCCGAGATCCGGGGGCATCGGCGGACCTACGTCGGCGCCTTGCCGGGCCGCATCGTGCACGGGATGAAAAAGGCCGGCGTCCGCAATCCGGTCATCGTACTCGACGAAGTCGACAAAATAGGCGTCGATATGTTGGGCGATCCGGCGGCGGCACTGCTCGAGGTCCTCGATCCGGAACAGAACTCGACGTTCCAAGACAACTACCTGGATGTGCCGTTCGACTTGTCCCAAGTCACGTTTCTTTGCACGGCCAATGACGAGGAGGGGATCCCATCTGCCCTCTACGACCGCATGGAGGTCATCGAGTGCCCGGGGTACACGCGCGCAGAGAAGAGCCACATCGCGGCCGAATTCCTGTGCCCCAAGCAGCTCAGCGCCCACGGACTCACGGACGAGCGGTTGGAGTTCACGCTGCCCGGGATTGATCGCGTGATCGACGCCTACACGCGGGAGGCCGGCGTCCGCGGTCTCGAGCGCGAGATCGGATCCGTGTGCCGGCACGCGGTGATGCGCATGGCCGAAGGCGAGCCCGATCTGCATCTGAAGGTCGACGCGGAGCTCGTCGAGAAGATCCTCGGCGCGCCCCGCCACCTGCCGGACCTCGCCGAGAGGACCAGCGCTCCTGGCGTCGCTACGGGTCTTGCCTGGACCCCTGCCGGTGGCGACATCCTATTCATCGAAGCGACGCAGATGCCTGGCCATGGTCAGGTTCTCGTCACAGGCAACTTGAAGAGCGTGATGACCGAGAGCGCTGCCACCGCCGTGTCGTTCGTTCGCAGTCGAGCGCTGAGCTTGGGGCTCGATCCCGAGTTCCTGAAGGCGACCGACCTGCACCTGCACGTGCCCAAGGGGGCCACTCCCAAGGATGGGCCGAGCGCGGGAGTCACGATGTTTAGCGCGGTGGCCTCGCTCCTCATGCGGTGTCCGGTTCGAAAGGATGTCGCCATGACGGGGGAGATCACGTTGCGCGGGAGCGTCCTGCCCGTGGGGGGCATCAAAGAGAAGCTTCTCGCTGCGCACCGCGCCGGCATCAAGGAGGTGCTCCTTCCGGCTCGCAACGAGGCGGACCTCGAAGACATTCCAAAGGACGTGAGGGCCGAGCTCCGAGTGCACCTGATTCGGCGCGTTGACGAAGTGCTGCCGCTCGTTCTCGAGCCCATGCCGGCCCCCCCCGCCGATCCAGCCGGCGATCCGGCTCCGGGTTCCGATAACGTGGAATGACCGGGCTCTTCGATGACTCGGTTGCGGAGGTCGAGACCCCAGGCCTACGCCGCTGGCGTCGTTGGTGCGGCGCTCGTCGGCGTCGGATTCATTCCGCTGTTTGGTGGACCCGGATACGAAAGCTCTTTCGCGAGCGGCCTGTGCGTTCCCACCGCCGCGGCCGTAGCCACGGCTCTCGACGTTTCCGAGTCGCCTGCCGCGCCGCCTATCGAGTGCATCGGTCGCGGCCTGGAGTCCGGCCTTTTCCTTGCTTCGGTGGCGATGGCCACGACGCTTCTTCACGCAGTGCGGGCGGGCCTCTGCGACCTGTTCGGAGGACTGCTTCTGTTCGCGCTCACGGCGGGAATGGGAGGCCTCATGGGAGGAGCGTTCGGGGCCCTCGTCGGGGAAGTTGCCCGAGGATTCCGTCGCAGGCGCCTCGTCTGCGCGCTCGGCGCTCCGCTGGGGCCCGTCGCCGGGATCGTCCTCAGCATCGCGCGCTTCTACGGCTCGCCGATGGTGTTCGCGTTCGATCCGTTCTTTGGCTTCTTCAGCGGCGCCCTCTACGACACGGTCGTCGACGTCCGACCTGAGCTCTGGACCTATCGAGCGGGCTCGCTGGCCGCCCTGACGGGAGTCGCGCTCGTCGGATCCGCTCTCGAGCGCAATGAGCGCGGTTCGTTGGCCCTCGCGGTCAGCCGTGGGAGCACACAGCCTCTCTGGCGCCTCGGGCTTGGGGCCGCAGCACTCGCGACGAGCGTCGCCGTCACCGCGGCCGGACCCACTCTAGGCCACTGGCAGACCGCAACCACCATCGCAGCCGCCCTCGGAGGACGGGCCGCGGGACCGCGCTGTGACGTCGTGTTTCCTGACGCGCTGTCCCAGCAGCACGTCGCACTGCTCGTGCGCGATTGCGAAGAAGAACTCGCAGCCGTCGAGGAGCGCCTCCACACGCACCTTGGCGGACGGCTGGTGGCCTTCTTCTTCCGCGACTCCGCGGAGAAGCACCGCCTCATGGGTGCGGCCGATACGTCGATGGCCAAGCCATGGCGCCACGAGGTGTACGTCCAGCTGGCGGGATACCCGCACCCCGTGCTCGGCCACGAGATAGCTCACGTGGTCGCGGGCAGTTTCGCCCGCGGGCCCTTCCGTATCGGGGGCGGAGCTCTCGGTTGGTGGCCGAATCCAGGGCTAATCGAGGGCGTCGCCGTGTCGGCCTCCCCGGACGATGACGAGCTGAGCGGCGCGCAGTGGGCCCGCGCCATGCTGGACCTGGGGATTCTGCCGAGCATGCGGAGCGTGTTCTCCCTCGGTTTCCTGGGCGACAACGCCGCCAAGAGCTACACGGTCGCCGGGGCCTTCGTGACGTGGGTCACGGACCGCTGGGGACCGACCGTGATGCACGACTGGTACGCAGGGGCATCGCTCGAAGACCTGACTCGTTCGTCCTGGACCGCCATCGAATCCGAGTTCCGCGGTGCGCTGTCGACGCTGGACATGCCCGCCGGGGCCAGCGCCTACGCCCATGCACGGTTCGAGCGGCCCGGCTTGTGGACCCGCCGCTGTCCCCATGTCGTCGACGCCCTCGACAGGCAGGGCGATTCGTGCCGCAACGACCGTCGCTTCGACCGGGCGCAAGACGCGTATCAGCAAGCCTTGGCGCGGGATTCATCCGACTGGCACGCGCGATTCGAGACCGCCAAGATCGACCTTTTCTTTAGTGATCCCGCCCGGGGCAGAGCGGAGCTAGGACACCTGGCGGCGGACGAAGCCGTTCCTCGCACCGTGCGCGATCGCGCCGACGAGACCCTCGCAGACAATGACTTGACGCGAGGCAGCAGCGAACAGGCCGCCGAACGCTATCGCGCCCTCGCCGACCGAGTGCTCGATGAGGACTTCGGCAGAACGATGGACGTAAAGGCCATCGCAGCGGTGGACGCCGCCGCGCGCTCGACCGTGTGGGCCATGCTCGTCGGCGACCCGAGTCGCGGGACGGACCCGTGGCTCGGGGCACTTCGGCTCGGGGACTGGGCGGCGAGCAGTCAGGATGCGCTCGCGCTGTACCTCGTCGGCAGAAATCTCGCGCTGCACGAGGAATATTCGGAAGCGGCCGGGTGGCTCGATCGGGCGATAGCGGCGGGAGGCCCTACGCAGCGCATCGCGCGCGAGGCCATTCGCCAGCGCGCCGTGTGCGCGTGCGTCCTTCGCGATATTGCCGGACTCCAACGGCTTCAGACATTGCTGGAGGCGCCTCAATCGCCCTTTGCGTCGGCCAGCGGCCGAAGGCAATGGGTCGCGCGCCTCATCGCACGGTGCCGCTGAGGGGGAACCGGAGGGGCGAACCGGCGCCTTCTCGGTGCGCGACGGTCTGCATTGCCTTGGACGCGATGCAGAGGCCGCTCACGGCGTCCAAGGAGGGGCGCGTGTCGCCCGGTTGCGCCGGGTCGAACCACCGACCGCTTGTCCCGGACCCCGGCCTGCGCGTAGGCTGCCGCAACAGCGGGAGCGCCTTTTCTTGGCCGCTGGGGCTCGCTTCTCCATGGTCTCTACGTGACTCGGCGGCCCGGATCGGGAGTTGCAGGTTCTCGGGCGCGTTCCCGCGATCCGGAAACGCACTCGTGCGTCATAGGGACACGAAAAAACTAAGGGAGGTTATGCCATGTGTTCATTCGACTCTTTGGGGTATTGGCTTGGGTCGGGGGTGCTGCTCGGAGCTCTCCTCGTTGGATGCGGCGGGTCGTCCGACGACACGTCGCCTGCAAGCAGCGACAGCGGACTCGACGGATCCCTCGACTCGTCGGGCGATTCCGCGGCACCCGGAGATTCCAATTCCGCGGTGGACGCCGGTGACGGGAGCACCGGAGTAGCGGACAGTGCCGCTGCGGGTGACGCCGGGGATGCAGGCGTGCACGACGGTGCAGCGGCAGACGCGGCCGACGGCACGGTCTCGACCGACGGCAGCGACGGCTCCACGACCACGACCGACGGCAGCGACGGCTCCACGACCACGACCGATAGCAGCGACGGCTCCACGATCACGGCGGACGCCAGCGACAGCTCGACGACGTCCGACTCCGGCGACGCCGCCTCCAAGGTCGATGCCTCGGACGCGGCTGTTCAGGACGGCATGGCGCCCGACGCCAACGACGGCGCGACGGCCGACGCGAACGACGCCGGCGCGGTCTGCGGCGACGGTGCAGCCTCGGCGCCTTGCGTGAATCCTTCCACGGGCGCGAACGACTTCTGCACGGCTGGGGTCTGCTCCGCGTGCACGGACGTGACGGACGATTCGACGTGCAAAGCTGCGTACGGAAGCGCGGGGCACCCGTACCTCTGCCTCGCAGGCGCGTGCGCGCCGGGCGAGTGCCGCACAAGCGCCGATTGCGCAACGAACGCGAGCGGCACTCTCTGCGGCGTGACCACTCCGAACGTGTGCGGCAAGTGCACGGCCGACACGCAGTGCGCGAAGGCCAGTGCCGACGGCGGCAGCCTTATCTGCGACACCGCGACAGGAGCGTGCGTAGCCCCGACGTGCACGCCGGGCACCGGCGATCCGCCCACCGTCTGCATCGCGAACCCATCGGACGTGTGCTGCGCGACGAACACGTGCACGCCTGGGACGTGCTGTCCGGGGGCCGCAGGCGACACGTTCTGCGCACTCGCGCTCGATGCCGCGGCGGCGACCTGCAGCGCGAAGACGTTGACTTGCACGACCTGCCCCGCCGTCACCGGCAACGTCTATGCGGTCGATCCAGCCAACGGAAGCGACCAGACCGGCAACGGAGGCAGCACGGCGGGCTGCGCCTTCAAGACCATCACGCGTGCGCTCCAAGTCGTCGGTGCCCCGGCTGAGCCCACTACGATCTCGGTGTTGGGACCTTCCACGGTGAGCACTGGGGAGACGTTCCCCCTCATTCTGCCGGATGACGTGAGCGTCACGACGTCCGGTGGGGCCGTCACCGTAGACGTTCCCGCCGGCAAGTCCGGCTTCACACTGTCGTCGCCGAACTCCTCCATCTATGGGGGAACCGGCGCCGCCCTGACCATCAGCGGCCAGGGCAACACGGCGACCAACGGCATCGTCGCCACGACTGGCAGTGCCGCCACCACAGAGATCTCGAACCTCACCGTCACCGGATTTGAGGACGACGGAATTCTGGTTCAGTTCGCAGGCATTCTCACAATCGGCGAGGGCGTGACCTCGACGCTCAACGGAACGGCCACGACGGCGACCACCCGGCACGATGGCCTGCACGTGACCGGGACCGGAAACGCCATCATCAACGTACCGCAGGGATCGACGCCGACCCACTTCGACGGCAACACCAACCACGGGATTCTCGTCGACGGCAGTGGGTCCATCACGCTGACGGGCTCGGTCATCAACGCCACCGCGGGAACGGGCACCGTCACGGCGAACGGGAACTACGCCGCGGGGCTCTGGGTCGCACAGACCGCCGGGACGGTCGCCGCGCCGGCGCCGGTGAACAGCGTCAACGGGCTCGTTGCATTCGGAAATACCGACGGCAATGGCATCCGGATCGTGCCGGGCTCCGCCCTCAAGTTGCGCAACAGTGCCACGCTCGGCAATGAAGCCAGCGGCATCAACGTCAGCAACGAAGCGGCGTTCGGAGGGAGCAACGACATCACCCATATCGACCTCGGCAGCCCGGCCACCGCGGACGCCGGCGCCGACTACGGCAACAACGCGCTGCAGGAGGCCCTCGGTGCCGCCGGCCACAACACCGGCGTAGGGATCTGCCTCGACGTGCGCGCCAACGGCGGAACGCTGCTCGCCGCCGGCAACGTCTTCGGCACTACGAACTGCGCGGCAGCCCTGGGGGATGCTGGGGCGCCGGTGCTCACCAGCAATGCCACATGCGGCGCAGGCGCAGACCTGGGCATCATGGTCGCGGGCGGAGGGGGTGGCAACGACATCAACGTCACGCAGTGCACCCATCCGTAAGGCCGGTGTCTTTCGGCCGATCCCTTCGCGATCCCGGTGGCGAGCGTGCTCGCGTACAGGAAGTAACAGGAAGTACGCTCCGCGCTACTCGCCGCCGGCCTCGCTCGGGCTAGGCCGAAATACACCGACCTTGCTTCCCTGTGCGAGATGGACGCCCACCCCCCACTGGGGAAGCGTCCATCTCGACGAGGAAGATGTCTCCACCCCGACGCGATCTACCTCCACCCCGACGAGGGAGACGTCCACCCAAACGAGGAAACCGCCGACCGCGCTTTGGGCGTGCCCTAACGCTTGTCCGCGTCGGGCGGCTCCGCGATCCCATAGAGAGCCTCGCCCCCCGGCCCCGCGTCCGCGTCTCGACCGGCGTCCCGCGGCCCCGCGTCGGGCGGCTCTATGACCCCGTACGCTTCCACGATCGGCGGCCGCGCGTCCGCGTCGGGCCCCGCGTCCGGTGGCTCCGTCAGCCCGTACACACCCTGGAGCACCGGCCCAGAGTCCGCGTCGGTACTTGCGTCTTGGCTCGGCGTGGCCGGCGCGTCGGTCGCGGCATCGGCGTCCGCGCCCGCCGCATCCTCGAAAACCGGAGCCCCGTAGTCATCGGTGACCTGCCCTGCGCACCCCGCGAGAGCCAGGATGGCGGCGGGTGCGATGGCCATGGGCAGATAGCGCCGAGCTGCTGAGAGGCAGCCCTTGACCGTTCCGTCCGCCTGAATGCCCACGTGGCGACAGCCCCCGTAGCAGCCGACCCAGCACGGGATAGGCGTTTTGCGGCTCTTGCGAAGGACGCTTTCGAAGGGGCCGAAGTATCCGATGTTGTCCGCCGTGCGGATCTCGATCTTCTTCTTTCGAATCAGGCGCGCGAGCGTCGGGACGATGTGAAGCAGGTCCGCGGGGTCGATCTGAGGGTGCGTCTGCCGGAGCTGATTGCCCATCGCTTCGGCGAGTTGGACCTGCCAGACGAAGGCGCGCGGCGCGATGATGTCGTGGAGCGCCTCGAGCGAGTGCATGTTGTTCTTGCCGACCGTCGTGATGACTCCGATGGGCATCCGCTCCGCCGCGCAATCGTCGAGGAGGCGCATCACCCGCGGGTACATGCCGCGCCGTCCGCGGATCGAGTCGTGCTGCTCCTCGAGGCCGTCGAGGCTGACGCCGAGATTGACCAGCCCCGCATCCTTGGCTTTGGCAATGAGATTGCGGTCGGTCCTCAAGCCATTGGTAATCATATTGACCTTCACGCCGCCATCCGTGGCGACGCGAGCGACGTCGGGCCAATACGAGCAGAGCGTCGGCTCGCCACCGGAGAGCGTCAGGCGTCGGCATCCCATGGCCGCCAGCTCGCCCGCGACGCGCTTGGCCGTCGCCACCCCCATCTCATTGGGACGGGGAGTGCCTGCGTGAGAGCCGCAATGCCCACAATTCAGATTGCACTGGAGGGTGAGCTCCCACGTGCAAGTTTCCGGAATGAACGGATAGTGCTCGACGAGTGCTCGCATGGCAGGCTCCTTGGCAGTTGCGATACCCGGCGCCGCCCTTGAACGCAGCAGCGCAATCACGCGATGGCCCTCGGCGCAAGCCAAGGCTGCACTGCGCGGGTGCAAGCCGCATGCTCCGCCGATTTACGGTCCGAGAGATCGCCAAGACGCCAAGACGAAGCCATCCCTTGGTGGCTTGGCGATCGCACCCTCTCGAAATGTTGGACTGTCGAGGTCTGGTGGTCCGGAGGCCGCTTCCCCGAGATACGACATTCGCGTCGCGGCTGGCACAGACTGGCCCAAAACTCTGTCCGGGAATTGAAGCGCTGCCTCCACTCCACGGAAGCCCTACAAGGGCTGAGGGTGCGTCCACGGCGTCCGTGCTGCGCGAGGAGGCGACCTGTCGACGTCAGGTCTTGGCGTACCAAGACTTGATGCGAGGGTCGTCGCGAACCGCGTCGTAGATGCGCGTGAGTTTGGGGAAGGCGGAGAAGACCGTAGCGGGGATATAGTCGAGGGTCCCGCTCGCGAACCAGCGGACCGCCATGTGGAGCTTGATGTCGACGACGCTGAGCTTCGCGCCGCCGAAGAATGCACCGCCCTGGATCTGGCGCTCCACGTTGGCGCCCCACGTGGGCAGCAGCGACGCGACGAGACCCTCGCGGACCTTCTTCTTCTCCGCTTCGTCGGCGATGCGCACCGTGGGACTGACCGCCGCGCGGAGCTCCTCGACGTAGCCCATCATGGCCTCGTGGCGCGCCGCCTCGAAGTTCTCCGCCGGGTGCAACCCATATTCGCGGCCCACGAAGACGAGGATGGCATTCGTCTGTGCGAGCGCGGGGCGCCCCGGCCACTCGAGCACGGGAACGGCACCGAACGGCATCGTGGGCTTGAGCGCCGGCCAGTCGGCCCGCTGGAGCCGAACGTCCTCGAAGTCGACACCCGCGATATGGAGGGCCAGACGGCATTCCTCGCCGCGGCTCGTCGGAGCGTCGAAGTAGATCAATTTGGGCTTGGTCATGGGACGGCAAAGTACAAGTGCCGAATTGCGGCGTCCACCGTGCGATCGACCCACCTGGCGACCTCGAGAATCGTTCTACCTGCAACCCGCGCGAGCGGTCCTGGCGCTCCGGGTCGCCCGCTCATCGGGGTACAACGCGCAAACTTCCGGCGACGACTCCATAGCCGCCCCCCGCACGCAGGTCGCGAAGGAGTTCACCGGGCGACATTCGACCTTCGAGCAGAGCGCGATACGTGCGCACCAGTCGCGCGACGTCCTCGGAGCTCTCGCGGACCACCTCGATGCGGAATCGGCGCACCCCACTCCTGAGAAGAGCAGGCACGACCTTTGCCGCGCTCTGCGCAGCGGCGTGAAAGACCGTATTGCGGCACCCGATATCCGCCTCGACGAGGTGGTCCATGCCGGCGCGATCGCGCAGGTTTACGACGTGTCTCTCACAAGGACGACCGCAGGTTCGGTGGTCGTGGCCCGACGAAAGCAGGGCCGCGAACAGGCAGTGCTCCATGTGAAAGAGGGGCATCGGGTGGTGGATGACGACTTCGGCCCACGGGCCGAAATCGGTCGCGCAGAGGGCTCGCAACTGGTCGGCATCGAGGTCGAACGCAGGCGTGAACGCGACGAGTCCGGTCGAGAGCAGTTCGGCCGCGGCCAGTCGGTTGGTAGCGTTGAGCGAATAGTCTCCGATCCTCGCGAGTCCGTCGCTGGAACCGCACATTTCCCCGAGAGCGCCGAGCGAGCGCACCATCAAGGCGTCCGGCGCGAGGTCGCGAAGAAACCGGTCGATATTTTCTTCGCCAGGCTTGCGAATCCGCGGAGGCGCGATCGCGATGCCGATCGTCGCGTGGCGCGCGCGCAGCTCGCGCAGAGCCGCCCCCGTGCCCATCAGGTCGAGGAAGTCGAGCACGACGCCGTCCGCGCCGGCGCCCGCTGCTGCAAAGGCTTGCGCTTCCGATCGGCAAAGGACAAATAGGCCCCCGGGCGGCGGGGCGCGATCGGGTGGCATGCTGATGGCTGCCAGCGCGTGGCCTCCGCCGGCACCTGACCACGGCGGGGGGGACAACGACACGAGCAGCGCATCGACCAGCGCGCGGCGGGCGCGGTTTAGTGACGAGATAGGAAGCATCGAGCCGGCGGGAATGTCGACGCGGAGCTCCCCCATCGAAAAGGGCGTGCCCCCCAACCGCGCGAGTTTCTCCCGGATGGCCTGTTCTGGGATCGCCGTCTGCCGCGCCACCTCGACACGGGCGTCTCCGACGACGGTCGCGAAATGGCCCCGCTGACTACGTCCTTCCAAGACGAACGGCTCGCCGATTTGGCCGCGCAGCACCACGTCGATGGGTACGGTGACCGGATCGCGCTCGAGACGAACCGCGATGGCTCGCGAATTGGCCGGATCGCTCGTCTTCCACACCCTCGAGCCCGCGACGGCTGGGGGACTGGACTCGCGGCTCGGTCCTAACCAGACCTCTGCCTCGTCGCCCGGCACGGCGTCGGGCACGTCGCGGCCCTCCACGACAATCTCCCAAATCCGACCCCCCAATTCTTGCCGCCCTCTGCGGCTTCCCTCGAACAGCACCCCGTCGCCGCGCGCCAGCGGTTCCACCAGACCTACGGCGACCCAGGTCTTTCCCCGCACTACCTTAGCACCGCGCGCCGTGCCCACCTCGATACCCACGTGGTCGCACGTCCGCCCGTCGACTGTGCGCTGATGGTCAGTTCCCCCCAAAAACCCTGGACCAGACCCTCGCGAGAACGTCTGCAGAGCCGACCGGCGGTCCCCTTCCGTGGCCTCCCCGTCGCGCGCTCGACGCACGAGCGTCGTGACGGCTGCGACGTACTCCGGACTCTTGAGCCGGCCTTCGATCTTGAGCGCGCTCACCCCGATTCGCAATAGCTCCGGCACGAGAGCGCTGGCCTCGAGGTCCTGCGGCGACAGGAGATACGCGCGCTCGCCGAGGTCCCGGACGACTCCATCGACGACCAGGTCGTAGGGCAAGCGGCACGCCTGCGCGCAAGCACCGCGGTTGGCACTCCTGCCTCCAATCGCCTCGCTAGTCATGCACTGACCCGAGTACGCGATGCAGAGCGCGCCGTGCACGAAGACCTCGATCTCGGCACGCGCCGCCCGGACGACGTGCGCGATCTCGGTCATCGAAAGCTCCCGGGCGACGATGACCCGCGCGGCCCCCAGCGACCGGGCATGCTCCACTCCCGCCGCGTCGGTGCACGTCATCTGCGTCGACGCGTGGACGCGGAGTCGCGGCGCGATCGCCCGAAGGAGACGCATGACGCCCAGGTCTTGGACGATGACGGCATCGACGCCCGCGTTTGAGCAGGCGACAATGGCCTTCTCGACGCTGACTAGCTCATCTTCGAAGACGAGCGTATTCAGCGCGACATACCCGCGGACGCCGCTAGCCCGCAGCTCCCCCATGGTCTCCTCGAGAGTCGCCAATGAGAAGTTGGTCGCGCGAGCTCGTGCGTTGTGCGACTCGAGGCCAAAGTAGACCGCGTCGGCTCCGGAACGGATCGCGGCTCGCATCGCTGCGGCATCGCCGGCGGGCGCGACGATTTCGGGACGAGCGTGTCCTACCATGTCCCGCGCCCTATCTAGCCCCACTCCCGATTCAGCGCGAACGGTTCCGATCCGTCGTTCTGTCTGGCAGAGCGTCAGAATCTCGACTCGTACACGCACATCTCTGGCAATTCGAGGGCCGTGAGGAAGCCACCCTTGCCGGCACCGGTGTCGAGCCCGACGCAGCAGGGACCCGCCCAGATGTCGGCGGGGTCCTCCGGCGTGTAGGTGCTGAGCTCGGGAGGAAGATACGCCGTTGCGGTATGGCCGAAAACGACGAGCTTGCCGCGGTAGTTGCGAAAGAAATCCTCGTCGCGCAGCCAAAGGAGCATCGACTGCGAAGGAACGGCCGAGGGATGAGCGAAAGCGCCTCCGACGCGTGGCAAACCCGCGTGCACGTAGATGGCGTGCGCGTCCTCGAACCAGTAGGGCAAGCCCCGCAACCATTTGACGACGTCCGGCGGGAAAAACGAACCGTGAAGCAGCGCTTCACGCTCGTCGGCCGTCGGACGATCGCCAGGATTGGGCACCGGCTCGTCCATGAAAGAGCGCTTCGCGGCGAGGCAGCCATTGCCGGGAGGCTGCACGAACTCTGGCCACCCGGATTCGATCACGCGAAGCCATGCGTCTTCGTGATTGCCACGCAGAGCCACGACGTGTGCGGCGCTGTCGCGTTGGAGCTTGCGAACTCGCGCGACTACGCCGGCGGAGTCCGGGCCTCGATCGAGGTAGTCCCCCGTGAAAACGAAAGTATCGCTGGCCTTCGCCTCGGGCAGGCGCCCAAGAAGGCACTCGAGAGCGCACAAGTCCCCGTGGATATCACCGATTGCGAAGGTTCGCCCCACGGGTTCGATTCTACCGGATTCGAGGCCCCGTGCTCGCCGCTTTGACCCATGGGGTCGACGCGGGGCGCGCTTCACGACACGCCTCGAGCTCCCGCGAGGACGGTGACCGCGCAGGGGAGGCGACCGAATCCCACTCGTAACCTACGATGGCTTTGACCACCATCCCGGCGCTCGCCGCCGTGAGACCTTCGCCGATCGCCGCGTTGAGCTCGAATTGTCCCACATCGAGAACATCGAGGGCCTCGAATATGTAGTGCTCCTGCTGCCGAACCGGGTCGAAATTTCCCAGCCGCCCGAGGTCCCCGTAGTACTCGAGCCCGACAGCCACGGGTCCGATTGTCCGCGCTGCCTTGACCGCCGGTTCGAAGGAGGCCCCGCCCGCGCCGTCGAGAGCGAACCCTACGATTGGATTGGCTACGAATAGCCACCGCGGGTCGTGCCACGCCGCGATCGGGCGCAGCTCGACGCTCCAGCCGTCCGCCTCGTAGGCCGACGGGACATAGGCCAGCTCGAAGTTGGCGCCGAGGCGCCAATGAGCGTCCCAGTTCGGAGGCACGACGAACTTGGACCGCGCCTTGACGCCGGCCCAGTCGACGACCCCGTCGTCTGCGCGTACGGCCATCTGCAGATACGCTCCGACCTCCCACCATGGCGCGACTCCGAACGAGGGCTCGAGCGTCGCGTGGGCCTGGTCGTGGAGCGGTCGCACGGGGGGCGTGGCCGTTCGGTGGCCGGTCAGCCAACCGTTCAGGTGTAGCTCGAGGCCGGGAGCCCCCGGGCGATTGGCCGTTCCGTCGTAGACCTCGAGTTCGAAGTGGTCGACGGCCCGCGAAGGCACGGTCGTCGCGACCGCCAAACCAGCCACGACAGCACCCACGGCCCCACACCGGCGTCTGAATGCCACGCCTCACCGTACCGCCCCGGCGGCGCGATGTCCCGCGACTCTGCTCAAGGTCACGGGACGTCCACCGTTCCAGTTCAAGTAACCCAGCGGCTATCGGCGAACGGGAGGGCCATCATGTACCGACGACACCGAAATGTGAGCCTCGAGATGCTGCTTGGACTGGTGCTCAGCGGATGCGCTGTCGACGCGGGCGGCGAGCAAGTCGCCGTCGACGTAGCGCCCATCCTCGGGGGTAGCACGTCGAGCGCCTATCCAGAGGCGGCGACCTTGCACATCGACGTTACGGCGACGGCGTATTACGCGTGCTCCGGTACTCTGATTGCTCCGCGTGTCGTGCTAACCGCCGGGCACTGCGTGACCGGACACCAACGTTGGGACGTGTACGTCGGGACCGCCTATCGGTCGTCGACGAGCGCCACCGTGTACGACTGGCCTGTGCTCGATTCCGACGCCGTCAGCCCGAGGTACCACGACGTGGGTCTGGTGTTTCTTTTGGATGCCATCGCTCTGTCCGCGAGCTTCCCGACGATAGCGACCGAACCCTCGCCAGCGGGCGCCAAGGCACTCAATGTCGGCAGTGAGGTTGCCCCGAGCGCGGCCTATGACGAGATCGCTACGTCGTTCTACGAAGCTCCCATTACCATTCAGACCAATCCACTCTACCCGTTCGACTACTCGTCAGCAGACGTCATCCAGCCGGGGGACTCGGGCGGTCCGGTGTTCCTATCAGGCACGCACACCCTCTTGGCGGTGAACTCGGGCGCGGCCGCCGGAGTCTCCGAGGTGATGGCGCGGGTCGACCTCGTCGCGGGATGGATCTCCGCGCAGGTGACCGCGCACGGCGGGTACGCCGCGGGGGTTCCAGAAACCGACGCTGGGACGTCGGCGGATGCCAGCAATCCGCTCGACGACGCCGCCGCGAAAGCCGGTGCCGGCGCGCCGCTCGCCGACGCAGCCGCGAAGGCCGACGCCAGCGCGCCGAGGGGTACGTTGGCCGCCTGCCCGGGCGCGACAGAGACGCAGTTCAAAAACACGTGGGCGACCGCAACCCCCCTCGCCAAGCAATCATGCGGCGCACTGACCTCCGCCGACAACTCCGACTGGTATTCTCTCGCCCTCGACACGGGGACCCACTTCGTGGAGCTCGTCCCCACGGGCGATGCGACGATGAGCCTAGGCATTGCGAACGGACCGGCGTGCACGTTCGCCCTCACATTGGCCAAGGCGGCATCGGTCCGCGTCTCGGGCAACCGCGCGACCGTATGCGTCCGGGTCGCGTCGCAGACCGGAATGTCGCAGACCTTCGATCTGGTCGTCACTCCGTAGGTCGGTCGAGCCCGAGCGAGGACCGCTCTCCCTCACCGATAGAAGGTCGGTGTATTTCGGTCGAACCCGAGCGAGGCCGGCGGCGAGTCGCGCGGAGCGTACTTCCCGTCTAACCATTCTACACATCCGTCCAGGCGACGCATTGCTTCGCAGCCCATCCTTCGGTGAGCGTTCGCAACTTCTCGTAGCCGCGGCCGAGCGTGATCCAACCTGGCTCGCCGTTGTGTTT
>JBEKXD010000007.1:0-200288 GCA_049512415.1 Polyangiaceae bacterium | reverse complement strand
GAAACCACGCGCCCGGAGGACGTCGACGATCTCCTGACGGTGTTTCAGGGCAGCGGGTATGGGGGCTATCGATGCGCAGACCTCTTGGGCGAGGCTTCGCCCGCGCTGGGCGGGCTGCGGCGGACGAGCCCATTTCTGACCGCCCCCGTGTTCCACGCGCATCGCACCGAGACGAAGATGCTGCGCTACATGCGCGCGCTGGAGCTTCGCGACATCTCGCTCGCCGACGGGATGATCCCGCTCGGATCGTGCACGATGAAGCTGAACGCGACAGCCGAGATGATGCCCATTACGTGGCCGAGCTTCGCGCGCATTCATCCCTTTGCGCCGCGCGAACAGGCGGCCGGCTACCAAGCCGTGATCGAGCAGCTGGGGGCCATGCTCGCCGAGATCACCGGCTACGACGCCATGAGCTTTCAGCCCAACTCGGGAGCCCAGGGAGAGCTCGCGGGCCTGCTGGTCATCCGGCGATACCATGAAAGCCGCGGCGAGGGGCACCGCACCGTGTGCTTGATTCCCGCGAGCGCCCACGGCACCAATCCCGCGTCCGCGGCGTTGGCGGGAATGCGAGTGGTCGTCGTCGCGTGCGACGAGCACGGGTACGTCGACCTCTCCGACCTGGAGGCCAAGGCCAAGGCGCACGCTCCCGAGCTGGCCGCGATCATGATCACGTATCCGTCGACATACGGTGTCTTCGAAGAAGACATCCAGCTCATCGCCTCGGTGGTGCACGCCTGCGGCGGCCAGGTGTACCTCGATGGCGCGAATCTCAACGCGCTCGTCGGACTCTGCAGACCGGGCGACTTCGGCGCCGACGTGGGCCATATCAATCTCCACAAGACCTTCTGCATCCCGCACGGCGGCGGCGGGCCCGGAATGGGCCCCATCGGCGTCAAGGCCCACCTCGCGCCGTTTCTGCCGAGCCATCCGGCGCTGCCGGAGAATGGCCCGACGTCGAGCGGCGCGGTCAGTGCCGCGCCTTGGGGGAGCGCGAGCATTCTCCTCATCTCATGGAGCTACATCTCTCTCATGGGCGCAGCGGGACTGCGCCGTGCGAGCGAGATCGCCATATTGAATGCAAACTATGTGGCCGAGCGACTCCATGCCCACTACCCCGTCTGTTTTCGTGGCAAACGTGGGCGGGTTGCCCACGAGTGCATCCTCGACACCCGACCGGTCAAGCAAAGCTCCGGCGTCGAAGTCGACGACATCGCCAAGCGCCTGATGGACTACGGATTCCACGCCCCGACGATGAGCTTTCCGGTGCCCGGTACTCTGATGGTCGAGCCGACCGAGAGCGAATCGCAGGAAGAGCTCGACAGGTTTTGCGATGCCATGATCGCCATCCGCGCGGAGATCGCGGACATCGAATCCGGTCGAGCGTCTCGAGACGACAATCCCGTCAAGCTAGCCCCCCACACCGCGGCGGCCGTGACGGCCGAGTCGTGGCCCCACACCTACTCGCGGGAGAAGGCAGCTTTCCCGACCGCGTGGACGCGAGAGCACAAGCGGTGGCCGTTCGTCGGACGAATCCAGAACGCCGTGGGCGATCGCAATCTCATCTGCACGTGCCCCCCTCTCGAATCCCCTTTTACAACACCCAAGTCGAGATGAATCCATCCGCGCTGCGTCACACATCGATCTATGACGACCATGTCGCGCTCGGAGCGCGAATGGTGCCGTTTGCGGGATGGGACATGCCCGTGCAGTACGCGGGCATCGTCGTGGAGCATCGCGCGGTCCGGAGAGCCGCGGGGGTCTTCGACGTCGGTCACATGGGCCAGCTGCGACTCCGCGGAGAGCGCTCGGAGCGGGTCCTCGACCGGCTCGTCACGAACGATGTCAAGGCGCTCCCCGAGGGTCGTGCCTTGTACACCTGCGCATGCAGCGAGCGTGGGACCATCCTCGACGACCTCATCGTCTACCGGCGCTCCCGGCAGGATTGGGTCGTCGTCTGCAACGCGTCCAACGTCGACAAGATGAGCGCGCACTTCGCGAGCGCGGCGGCAGGCGAATGCACCTTCGAGGACGAGAGCCCTACGAGATCGCTCGTCGCGCTCCAGGGTCCTCGGGCGTTCGAGATCCTCGCGCTCGTCGGCTCGGACGGTCAGCGCGCCGCGGAGCTCAAGTCGTTCCACTTCCGGAACGGGACCCTCGCCGGGATTGCCTGCACGATCGCGCGCACGGGATATACGGGCGAGGACGGCGTCGAGTTGTTTTGCGGTCGGGACGAGGGCCTCACCCTATGGCGGGCGCTGCTCGACGCGGGAAGACCTCACGGATGCCAGCCGATTGGCTTGGGCGCGCGCGACACTCTCCGCCTGGAAGCTAGGCTTTCGCTCTACGGCAACGACATCGACGAGACGACCGATCCGCTCGAAGCGGGGCTCGGCTGGGTGGTCAAATTCGACAAAGGCGAATTCATCGGGCGCGAGGCGTTGCTTCGCGCTCGGGAACGACCGCCGACGCGTCGCCTCGTCGGCTTCGAGATGACGGGTCGGGGAATCGCTCGACACGGGTACGCACTGCGCGACGCGGAAGGTCGAACCGTGGGCGTGTGCACGAGCGGGAGCCCGGCGCCGACCGTTGGCAAGAACATCGGCCTCGGGTATCTGGAGGCGGCCCTCGCCGTGCCCGGGACGCAGTTTTTGGTCGACTGCCGCGGGAAGAACGTCGAGGCGGTCGTGGTAAAGACTCCATTTTATTCGCGCGAAGCCCCCCGAGGATGACCGAGATGAATGAGCCGGCGAATCTGCGCTACACCAAGGATCACGAGTGGGCCCGTGCAAGCGGCTCTGACGTCACGGTGGGCATTACCGCCTTCGCGGTGGAACAGCTCGGGGACGTGACCCTCGTCACGTTCGACGTCAAAGTCGGTGACGCGGTGGTCGGCGGGCAGGCCTTCGGAACGGTCGAGAGCGTGAAGACGCTCAGTGATCTCTACGCGCCCATCTCGGGTACGGTCGTCCGCCTGAACGACGCGCTTACCAGCCGTCCGGAACTCGTCAACGACGATTGCTACGGCGAGGGATGGATGATCGTGCTGGCAGCGAGCGACGCCGGCGCTGTCGGCGCTCTCATGGACGCGGCCGCGTACGGCGTCCACGTGAAGTCGAGTTGACCCTCTCATGGCCGCAGCTCGCATTTGTGGAGTCGTCGTGACGGTGGCTCTGGCGTCGGCTTGCGCGCCCGCAGCCGTGCCCCCGAGGTGGCAACGGATTGCGCTCGACCCGGGATCCGCGGAGCAGCCGCTACTCGAGGGCCCCCCGCAGACAGCCGGAATGCGCTCGGGCCGAGTCGTGCTGAACCCGGGCGAGGACATGCACCGTCACTCGACCGGAGCTCACGAGGAGCTTCTCCTGTTCTTGAAGGGCAGGGCGACGGTGTGGATCGCCGGCACTCCCGTCGAGATGGCTGCCGGAGAGGTGCTATACATCCCGCCGAACACCGTCCACGAGGTGCACAACGGAAGTACCGAGGAGGCGCGGTACATCTATACGGTGGCGCCGACGAAGTGACGCGAGGGAGCGATGGGAATTCAAGGGTCGTCAGCGACGAGAGCCTCGGGCATCGGTGCCGAGGACGCGAGCACGAATCCCTTCGTTTGGGACGCGGCCGGGGCGCCTGCCCGGTGGACTCGGTTCGCTCCACTTCTCGCCTCGGGTGTCCTTCTGTCGCTGTACGTCGCGACCCTGACTCCCTCGGTCGCAGGAGGCGACAGCGGCGAACTGGCAGCGGCGGCTCTCACCGGTGGCGCTCCGCACCCGTCGGGATATCCGCTCTTCGCGCTGCTCGCGCGTCTATTCGGCGCGCTGCCGCTCGGACACACGCCCATCTGGCGGGTCAACCTGCTATCCGCGGTATCGACGGCAGCGGCGGCCGGCTGCGTGTGCGCCTTCATCCAAGCGTGGACGCGCAGCGCGGCGGCCGGACTGACCGCGGCGGCGCTCTTCGGCACCAGCCCCGTCGTCTGGTCCAACGCGACGAGCACGGAGGTATTCGGGCTCAATGCGCTCTGCGTCGCCTTGGCCCTGTACTTGTGGTCGCGCGCGGAGAGGACGCGCGGCCTTTTCGACGTGTGCGCGCTGCTCCTCGGGTGCGGGCTGGGCATGTCCAATCACCACTCGTTCGTCTTCGTGGGCGTGCCCCTGGCCCTGAGGTCACTCTGGATCGCGGCCGGCAGTCTGGGCCCGAGGGGCGTGGGACTGGCCGTTGCTTGCGGCCTCGTTGGACTGCTCCCGTACGCGTACCTGATGTCTCCGTCGGTCTCGAAGGCCGCGGTGTCGTGGGGCGACGAAACTACGTTCAATGGGTTGGTCGCCCACATCCTGCGCCAGACCTACGGGACCTTCAGCATGGGGCGACCCACCGAAGATCAGGTCTTTGTCACCCGCGGAACGTTTTTTCCGACCCTCTGGCGCATGTGGGGCGATGCGTGGCCTCGCCTGCTCTGGGTAGGCCCCGCGCTAGCCTTGCTGGGCGGGTTCACGGGATTGAGGGGTCGCTCGACCCGCACGATGACCGTGGTCCTTTTGTCCGTACTGCTCCTTTACGGTCTGACCTTTAGCAGCCTGTCCAATCTGTCGACGTCGCGACCGCTGTATCTATCCATCCTTGGCCGTTTTTGCATCGAGTCGGATCTGCTCGTGGCGACGGCCGCCGGCCTGGGGCTCGCCGCCGTCCTCAAGCTCCTCGGTGGACCGCCGCGGGGCACCCGTTCCTGGCTGCGATTCAGTCCGCTGATCGGGTTGGCCGTCTTCGCCGTCGGAGTCGCGGCGCATGCGCAGCAGGGAAACGGTCGCAACAACACGGTGCTCAGGGATTTCGTGACCGCGGCGTTGGCGTCCGTTCCCCCTCGCGCCATCGTTCTCACCGGGGGCGATGAGATCACGAACGCCAGTTTCTACCTCCACGAGGTCGAGCACCTGCGACCCGACATCATCCACTTCGGACTGACCTACCTCGGAGCTCCCTGGTACACCGAGCGCGAGGCGCGTCGGCATCCCGACCTCTACGTGCCGCAGGGTGGCTACGGGCCCTACGGCTGGAAGATCAAGCGCCTTCTCGACGGCAATCCCGGCCGACCGGTGATCGTCATCGGACATCTCGACGATTGGGATCAAAGCTGGGAGAAGGGATACAAGCTCGTCTTCGTCGGTCTGGTTTCGTCGCTCGTGCGCGCGAAGGACTTCCCGTCGTACGAAGAGTGGGTCGAAAAGGACCGTGCTGCGATCGGCTCGTACGACGTCGTGCCCGCTCTTCGCGCGCCCGAGGAGTCGTGGGAGAACGCCATCGGGCAGCGGGTGCTCGGAACGCAGGTCGGGCGAGCGCACCTCGCGCTCGTGTACAGCACCGAACGACAGGGCGCGCCCGGGCCGGCGCAATACGCGCGTCTGCTCCTCGAAGACGTCGTTGCCAAGACCGGCGGGGACAGCAAGCTCGAGATCGCGCCGTGGCCGGGATGCCGACGGCTCGACGTGGGCCCGGCGGTGTGGAAGGACCTGGGCATCCTCTACGAGATCCTGTCCCACACCGACCGCAGAGTTACCCCGCGCATCGCCATGGCCTACGAGAAGTTCTTGAATCGGGCCGACGCCAACGATCCCGACTTGCCGGCGGCTCTCAAGTATTTGCAGGAGTCGCGCCCGATCCCCGTCGTTCCCAACGAACGGCCGCTAGGCGTGGACACGACGGTCAGCGCGCCGCCGAATTGATCTCCAAGGGGGCGCAGTTCTTGTGGCCGGCCATCACGCAGTCCTGGAGCTTCGCGTCGGCCAGCATCTGCCGAACGAGGAGCCAGCCTCCGCCCGCGAGCGATACGACGACGAGCGCCACGAAAAGCGACGCCGCGCGACGGCGCGAGCCATGTCTGCCATCGCCCTCGCGGCTGGGAGGCTCGTCCGAATCCGGCGTGCCCCCCTGCTCACGCGTGATCCTCCTCAGCTCGTCGGCGTAGCGACCTCCCATGGGTCCTTCGTTTGGCACCGGCTGCCGCCCAACGCGGCGCGCGGCCTACTTGGGGAGCTCCGAGACGTGCGGGACCAGCGTGATCTCGATGCGCCGGTTCTTCGCTTGCCCGTCGGGAGTCGCGTTCGAAGCCACGGGGTCAAACGCCGCGTAGCCCGCCGCCGACAGCATTCCGGGATCCACGCCGTGCGCGACCAGGAGCTTTACGACAGAGATCGCACGGGCCGCCGACAGCTCCCAGTTGGTCGGATAAAGCTCCTTCTTCTTCGTGACGATGGGCTGGTTGTCGGTGTGTCCGGCCACCTGGAAGCGCTTGCCTCCAACGCTGCGCAAGGTCGTGGCCACCTCTTCGATGGCCGCCTTGCCATCGGGCTTGACCTCCGCCTCGCCGGTGTCGAAAAGCACGTCGTTGCGGAGCTGGAGCACGACGCGCCCGTGGCGGGTCGTCACCTTCAGGTGACCGGCGTCGATCATCCTCTTGAACTTGGTCTGCAGATCCTCGAGGAGCTTGCCGCGCTCCTGAGCCTCCTGCACCGCTCGCTTCGCCTCATCGAGCTGCGACTTCTGCTCATCGGTGATCGCCTGGGATTGGGCGATCCCGAGCGCGCTCTTGAGGTCGTTAATCTGCTGCTCGTCCGCGGCAGCGCGCTGCTGGAGCTGCGCTATTTGCGGCTGAAGCTGGGAGAGTTGAGCCTTGGCGGAGTCCGCCTCCTGAACTTTGGCGTCGTATTGGGAACGCGAAACACATCCGACGAAGGCGAGTGCGAAAACGACAGGCCATCCACGGTTCATGGCGCCAGAATACCCGGATGCGCGGCGCTGGGGAGAGCTTTCATAGGCGCGCCTCGGCGCTCGCAATCGGACTGATGTCGACTCCAGGGCGAGGATGTGGGCGCCCCGGGGACGGAGGGAGATCCGCTACGGGTAGCCCTGCACCGTCGAACTCGCCGTGATGACGATGCTCTTCGCGTTCACCCCGACGCCCGTTCCAGCGCCTCCCCAGCTACCGCCGGTGTTGCCGGAGAGGGTCGAATCGGCGATCGTGAGCGTCCCGGAGAAGTCGTTGCTGGTGTAGAAGATCGCGCCGCCGAAGCCGCCCGTGCCCGCTGCATTGTCCGTGATCTGGGTCCCGCAGACCGTGAAGTTCGTCCCCTCTCCGTCGTTGTAGAGACCTCCACCGTTTCCGCCGGAGCCGACCTCGTTCTGCCCATTGTTGATGGCTGAGCACTCGCTGGCGTCGTCGTTGTTCGCGCCATTGCCCGTGGCCGTGTTGCCTTCGAAGAGGCAGTTGTAGACGTTGAGCTCGACGAACAGGCTCCCCAGGCCACCGCCGTTCGCCGCCCTGTTGTTCGTGAACGTGCTGCCGACGATGTAGGCGGGCTTGCTGCCGAGGATGTAGATCCCGCCTCCACCCGTGTCGGGCCCGAGCAGCGCGGCCTGATTGTTGTCGAACACCACGTCGATGATCCGCACGGTCCCGTCGCGCACGTACACGGCGCCGCCTTCGCCGTCATCGAAGCCCTGCGAGCACGGAGCCGGCGCGACGGGAATGGCCTGCGTGGGCGTCGTCTTGCCGTTGACGAGCGCGAGGTGCTGCAAGGTCACTCCGTTATCGTTCGTCATCCAGCCCGGGTCGTCGAATCGGAGGATCTGGACGGTGCCGCCTCCGTCGAGCGTGATCAGGTTGCCGCCGTCGATGACGGTGCTGCGGTCGGTCGGGAGATCGAGGGTCGCCGTGACAGGGAGGGTCACGGGCGCGGCGCCGCAGTCGAACGTGATGACGCCGCCGTTCTGCGCCGCCGTTTGAAGCTGGGCGAAGGTGCAGCTCGCCGCCGTGCCCGTGCCGATGACCGACGTGGGGTTGGAGGTGTCGGCTGGCTGACCTTGCGGAGGAATGCCCTGGCTGCACGAGCCGGTCGGGTTGCCCGCATCGCCGAACGGGCCTAACGCGGCGTCCGAGGTTCCCGGGCTCCCCGAGCTGCTGGAACCGCCTGAGGAGCCACCGGAGCCTCCCGAACTGCTGGTGTCCCCCGAACTGCCCGAACTGCCCGAACTGCCCGAACTGCCCGAGCTGCCCGCGCCGCCCGAGCTGCCCGCGCTCGGCGCTGCTGTCGTGGTCCCGCCGCCGCAGTCGCCCGTCGCCAGCGCCAGGGTGGTGAGCACGCTTGCCATGCCCAGCGTTCGAAATCGCTGCATGCAGTCCTCCGTCCGATCCGAGCAAACGCAGGCGCGTAGAACGAAAAGCGCTCCACGCGCGCGTAGCGTGTAGACCCTCAGTCTATGCTCCCGCCCGGTCTCCCGCCTGGACGACCGCCCGGAGAAGCTCGAGAACGTGGGGGTTCGGCGCCGTGGCGCGCCGAAACACGGACGGCGGAGCACACGCGTGCGCTCAGCCGCGAAGCTTGGGCGGTCGCGGCGAGAACTGCCTTCAAATCCGGCTGCTCCCGAGAGCTAAGGTGGTCTCAGATCCCCGCCCCGCCCTCGAACATCTGCGCTCGGAACTCCGCCTGGCTCACTCGCGCGCCCGGAGCGAGGCTACGCGTCAGCCACACGTTCCCGCCGATGGTCGAACCCTTGCCGATGGTGATGCGACCGAGGACCGTTGCCCCGGCGTAGATGACGACATCGTCCTCGACGATGGGATGCCGGGCAATCCCCTTGATGAGATTCCCGTCCGCATCGGCCGGAAAGCTCTTCGCGCCGAGCGTGACACCCTGATAGAGGCGAACGCGCGCGCCGATGACGCACGTCTCCCCGATGACGACCCCCGTGCCGTGGTCGATGAAGAAGCTCGGACCGATCGACGCGCCCGGGTGGATGTCGATGCCCGTCGTCGAATGGGCTCGCTCGGAAATGATTCGCGGAATGAGCGGCACCTTGAGGAGGTAGAGCTCGTGCGCCAGTCGGTGGAAGGTGATGGCCGTCATCCCCGCGTACGAGAAGACGATCTCGTCCGGGCTGGTCGCGGCGGGGTCGCCGGCGTATGCCGCGCGCGCGTCGGCTTCCAGCATCCCCCGCAACGTCGGCAGCTTGAAGGCAAACTCGTGGGTGACCTCCGTGGCGCGTCGTGCACACTGTCGGCACGGCCCCTCGCAGCCGTGTTCGCAGTCGAACAGGAGACCGACTCGCACCTGTTCTTCGAGGCCGGCAAGAGCCGAGTCGAGGACATGGCCCACGTAGTACTTTAGGCCCTCCTCCGAGACGTCGGGCGTGCCGAAGTGCCACGGGAATAGGGCCGCCCGGAGCTGCACGACGATCGAGGTGAGCGCCTCGCGCGAGGGAAGCGCACGACGCCCGAGTTTTCGACTCCCCCCCCGCAGCAGGACCGCGTTCGACGCGCAGAGCGACTCCACGATCGGGGTCAGCTGGAACGGCGGCGAGGCCTCTTCGCAGCTCACGATGCGAGCTCCAAGTCCCCAGACGTTGCGTCGAAGAGACCCGCCGCAAGGTACCGTTCGCCGGCGCTGGGCGAACGAGCATTGTCTTTCAACCAGGGAGCCAATGGACCGACCTCTCGATCATTCTAGCCTCTCCGACGGCGCTTGCCTCGAATGCGTCACGGGGTTGCGCGGTCGTCATATTTGGGGATCGAAGACGCGGACGAGCCGCGGCGATACGAAGACGGAATCCCCGTTGCGAAGCGCGAGCGCCTCGAAACGCCCCTCGTCGACTTCGGCGACGACCGACCGATTTCCGTCGAACTCGAGCTCGACGCGAACGAGAGCGCCCGCGGCCTGAACACGACGCACTCGAGCACCGAACGAGGGAGGGTCGGACGGCGACCGCGACAGGTCGAGTTCGTGCGGACGCGCGTACCCGAACACGGAGTTCTCGGACCCGTGGACCGGGACTTCGTTGACATGCCCGAGAAACCTCATCACCCATTCCGTGGCGGGTTTGCGGAATACATCGGCCGGCGGTCCGACCTGTTCCAAGCGCCCCTCGTTCATGATGGCCACGCGATCCGCCAATTCGAACGCATCCTCCCGGTCGTGCGTCACCAAGACCGTCGTGACGTGCGTCTCGTCGTGCAGGTGTCGGAGCCACACTCGAAGCTCGTGCCGGACCCCGGCATCCAGAGCTCCAAACGGTTCGTCGAGCAGCAGAACCTTCGGTTCCGGAGCCAGGGCGCGGGCGAGAGCCACTCGTTGCCTCTGCCCGCCGGAGAGCTGCGACGGGGCCCTGGCTGCATAGCCCTCGAGACGCACGCGCGACAGAAGCTCCCTCACGCGGGGTCCGATCTTGGCCCTCGGCGTCCCGCGCACGCGCAGTCCGAAGGCGACGTTGTCGAAGACGGTCATGTTTTCGAACAGCGCATAGTGCTGGAACACGAGCCCGACGCCGCGCGCCGCTGCCGGTGTGTGGGTGACGTCGGCGCCCTCGAAGTGAACGGTTCCGGAGTCGGCCATCTCCAACCCCGCGAGAATGCGAAGGAGCGTGGTCTTCCCGCACCCGGACGGTCCGAGCAGGGCGACGAGCTCGCCCCTCGCGATGCGCAGCGATACCGAGTCGAGCGCCTTGTAGGTTGCGAATCGTTTGGAGATGTCGCGGACTTCGAAGGTCACGAGGGCACCCCGATCTTTGGTTCGACCAGCACCTTGGCGATGAGGGTGACGACCGCCAAAAAGACCAGCAGGGAGGCGACCGCGAACGACGCCGAGAACCGGTAGTCGTCGTAGAGCGTCTCGACATAGAGCGGCAGCGTATTGGTGAGCCCCCGGACGTGGCCCGATACGACGGACACGCCCCCGAACTCGCCCATCGCCCGGGCATTGCACAAGATGACGCCGTAGAGCAGGCCCCAGCGAATGCTCGGAAGGCTCACCCGCCAAAACGTCTGCCAGCCGCTAGCCCCGAGAACGAGCGCGGCCTCCTCCTTGTCGCGCCCGGTCGTCTCCATCACGGTGATGACCTGCCGGGCGACGTAGCCAAACGTCACGAACGCCGTGGCAAGGGCCATCCCGGGCCAAGCGAAGATGACGCGTATTCCCGATTCGAGGAGCCTGCTGCCGAGGGCCGAGTGCGGGCCGACCGCGAGCACGAAGATCAGTCCCGAGATGACGGGCGATACGGCGAATGGAACCTCGATCAGCGCCGTCAGGAGCGTCTTGCCTCGGAATTCGAACTTGCCGATCGCCCATCCGGCGGCGAGCCCGAAGACGGTGTTGGCCGGGACCACGAGCAGCGCGATCCACAGAGTGAGGCGCATGGCGGCCAGGGCGTCCGCTTCGATGACGGCACGCAGATAGGCGAGGACGCCGTCTTCGAACGCCTTGGCAAAGACCGCGAGCACGGGCAGCACGACCACCACCCCGAGGAAGCCGAGAGCGACGGCAGTCAGCGCCACTCGGGCAATGACGCGTGACCGGTCGCGCCTTGCCGCGGTCGGCGTCGAAACGAAGAGGCTCGCGAGGTCAGGCGACTGCACGGCGTCTCTCGCTCGCGGTGCGCGACGCGTGCACCACGAAAAGGACGAGTAGCGACGCCGCGAGCATGACGACGCCCAAACTGGCGGCTCCCACGTAGTCGAATTGATCGAGCTTGGTCATGATGAGTAAGGCGCTGATCTCAGTCTTCATCGGCATGTTCCCGGCGATAAACACGACGGATCCGTACTCGCCGAGCGCTCGCGCGAAGGCCGCGGCGAAGCCGGCTCGAAGGGCGGGAAAAAGCGTGGGAAGGATGACAAATGCGAACGTTTGAATCGGCGAGGCCCCGAGGGTCACCGCCGCTTCCTCGACAGCCGGGTCCAGGTCCGCGATGACCGGCTGCACCGTTCGCACGAGAAATGGCAGTCCGACGAACACGAGTGCGATCACGACGCCCGTCCATCGGAACGCAACGTGGATGCCGAGCGGAGCCAGGCGCGAGCCTATCCAGCCGTGGTCGGCGTAGATCGCCGTGAGCGCGATGCCTGCGACGGCCGTCGGCAGGGCCAGCGGCAGGTCCACGAGCGCATCGACGAAGCGCCGGCCAGGGAACGGAATGCGCGCGAGGACCCAGGCCAGGATGAACCCGAAGACGACATTGATGGCCGCCGCTACGAACGACACGAACAGGGTGAACTTGAGCGAGGCGAGCGCCCGTGGGGTCGTCACGGCGCCCCAGAATGCCGAAAAGCCGCCGCTTTGCGATTTGGCGACGAGCAGCGCCAGCGGGATGAGCACGAGCGCGCTGATGTAGAACAGGGTGAATCCGAGACTGAGGCGGAAGCCTGGAATGGCGCGGTGTGAGGACGCCATCTCAGTTGCCCGCGCGATACAGGCGGTCGAAGGCCGCACCATCCGCGAAATGCGCCGCTTGCGCCTTATCCCAGCCGCCGAAGGCGTCCTCAATGGTGAAGAGGGAGACCTTGGCAAACCCGGGCGTGGCGATCGCCTCGAGCGTCGGACGAAAGAAATGCTTGGCGGCTATGGCCTGAGCCTCGGGCGAGAATAGGTACTCGAGGTAGGCTTCCGCGACCGAACGGGTGCCATGACTGGCGACCACCTTGTCCACGACGGCCACCGGCGTGGCGGCGACGATGCTCGACGACGGAACGACGATCTCGAACCGATCGCCGCCGGGGCTCTTTTTCGCGAGAAGGGCCTCGTCTTCCCACGCGATGAGCACGTCGCCGATTCCGCGCTCGACGAAGGTATTGGTCGCCCCCCGCGCTCCGGAGTCGAGCACGGGCACGTTCTTGTACAGCCGGCCCATGAACTCGCTCGTGCGCGTTGCGTCGCCGTCCGCCCGGCGCTGCGCGGATCCCCATGCCGCCAGGTAGTTCCACCGTGCACCGCCCGAAGTCTTGGGGTTGGGTGTGATCACAGCCACGCCGGGCTTGATAAGGTCATCCCAGTCGGCGATGGCTTTGGGGTTGCCCTTGCGGACGAGGAACACGACGGTCGAGGTGAACGGCACGGACGCGTGGGGCAGCCTCGAAGCCCAGTCGGGAGCCAGTAGCCCAGCCCTCGCGATCGCATCGATGTCGTAGGCTAGACCGAGCGTCACCACGTCGGCTTCGAGGCCGTCAATCACGGCGCGAGCCTGCTTGGCAGACCCGCCGTGCGACTGCTTGATCGATACCTTGACGCCTGTCTTCGCCGCGTAGCTGCTCGCGAAACTCGCGTTGATCTCCTCATAGAGCTCGCGCGTCGGGTCGTACGAGACGTTGAGGAGCACGACATCGCCGGATCCCACCGCGCCGCCGCCGGTCGAGGAAACGCGGGCCTCGTCTCTCCGGCACGCGCCGCACAAGAGAACCGCTGCAAGCGCCGAGAGCCAGTGGGCGAACAGAGGGCCAGCTCTCATGCATGACTATTTGTCGCCGATCCACGATTCCGTCAAGACGGACAATGATTCGTTATTGTGACGGTCAGGCGAACGCGGCGCTCAGGGCCTCGTGGGATCGCCCCTCATTTCGACTTGAGGCTGCGAAGCCGCGCCCGTGCCCAGGAACGCGTGTTCCCCAGGTGCCGCGTGTTTCGAATAGAAGACGGGTGCGATGCGATCTGGAACGTCGGCCGCTAACGGTGCGCGGCGGCGAGCGCATTGGACAGGCGGTCTAGCGCTGCCTCGAGCGTCGCGCGCGTACAGCCGAAGTTCAGCCGTACGAACCCCGTGGCGTCCGCGCCAAACGCTCCGCCCTCGCCGAGGGCGACCCGGGCTCGCTCGAGAAAGAAGCGGTACGGTTCGTGGGCCGCGGCCGTGTCGCGGCAGTCGAGCCACGCCAGGTAGGTCCCCTCCGGAGCCGAGAGCTTCACGCCGGGCAGCCGCTCTCGAACCGCCCCGCAGAGGGCGTCGCGGTTCGCCTGGAGGTACGCGCGAAGCTCGCCGAGCCAAGCCTGACCGTGGCGGTACGCCGCGAGCGCGGCCAGTGCACCGAGTGCATTGAGATGCGGAACGAGCCCCTGCCAGGAGGCTACGAATCGGCGGCGCAGCTCGTCGTTTTGGATGACGGCGAAGGCGCATTGAAGGCCCGACAGGTTGAATGTCTTGCTCGGCGACATCAGCGTGACCGTCCTGTCGGCTACCTCCGGGGCGAGCGAGGCGATGGGAACGTGCTCGTGACCCTGGAACACGATGTCGCAGTGAATCTCGTCGGACAGAATCACGGCGCCGCCGCGACGGCACGCCGTGGCGAACCGTTCGAGCTCGGAGCGAGAGAAGACGCGCCCCGTAGGGTTCTGCGGATTGCAGAGGACGAACAAGCGAGCACGGTCTGCGAGCGCCCGCTCGAAAACGTCCCAGTCGACGTAAAAGCGACCGTCCTGGTCGCGGACCAGGCTCACTTCGCGGCACGGGCGCTCGCAGTGCGCGGGAAGCGAGCGGATGGGAGGGTAGACGGGGGTCTGTACGAGGACGGCCTCGCCTGGCAGCGTGAAGGCCCGACACGCCATGTGGATGGCGGGCACGACTCCTGGGAGCAGCAGGATGTGCCGCGGAGAAACGGTCCATCGATAGAGCTCGGTCAGCCGTTGCGCGAAGACCTCCGCCAGTTCTTCCGGCGCCCTGCCGTAGCCGAACACGCCGTGGTCGACTCGCTCTCGGAGAGCCTGAATGACAGCGTCGGGCGACGCGAAGTCCATGTCCGCGACCCAGAGCGGCAAGACATCGGGGGGATACCGGGTCCACTTGATGCTGTCGGAGGACCGGCGGTCTATCTCTCGGTCGAAGTCGTGTGCCATGCGGGTGGAGAGTAGGGCCTATTCGCGAATTCCGTCCCCTCGCTATGGCCCGCTCGTCCCATCGTCTTCGACCCACTCCATCCTCGCGAGGGCCTCGCCGTCCGTGTGCACGACCAGCGGGGCGAGCGACCGTGCGAGGTTGCGAAGCGGCGCAGGGAGATTCTCGATGCCTCCCAGGCGGGCGGTGCCGCGCGCTCCGGCCAGATCGAGCAGCCGCTCGACGAGGGTCGGCTCCTCCGCGGGCACGTCGATGACGGGAGCGTCGTCAGGGAGATTCGCCGCCAAGCGCGCGGCGGCGAGCGCTTCGCGAAGTCCCCCGAGGTGGTCGATGAGGTGTCGCTCAAGGGCCTGCTGACCCGTCCAAACGCGACCGCGCCCGACCGCGTCGATCTGTTCCTTGGGCATGCCCTGACGCTGGTGCACTCGGTCGAGGAACGTGTCGTAGAACTGTCCCACCTTGTGCTCGAGCTCCGCTCGCTCCTCGTCGGTAAATCCTCTGAAGAGAGACTCTCCGTCGGCACGCGGGGTCGTCCTGTACGTGTCCATGGTGACGCCAATCTTGTCCAAGAGGCCGCTCAGATCCGCTTTGCCGTAGTAGACTCCGATGGACCCCGTGACCGTGAGCGGAAGCGCGTAGATATCGCGGCTCGCGCTCGCGACGTAATACCCGCCGCTCGCGGCGACCGACCCCATCGACACGATGAGCGGCTTGCGCTCGGCAAGCATGCGGAGCGCGCGCCACATGACGTCGCTAGCGAGCGATGACCCGCCGGGGCTCTCGATGCGCAAGACGACCGCCCGCACGCTCGGGTCGCTCCGGAGCTTGTCGATCGCATCGGCCATCGAGTACGAACCGACCAGGCGAAGGTCGAGGAGGGGGACGTGCTGCGAGCGGCCGTCCACGATCTCACCGTCCAAGTAGAGAAGAGCCACTTTGCCCGCACCCGAAAACACCGATGGCGCGTTCGTCTCGCCGGCATATTTCGCGTAGGGGATTGCGTGTCCGACGAGCTCTTGAGTCGCATGTTCGAGTTCGTCGTCGAAGGCGTATCCATCGACGAGTCCCGCCGCACGAGCCTCGCTGGCCACGAACGGTCCCTTGCGCGTCTCCTCGCGGATGCGCTCCTCGGTCATGTGCCGGTACAGGGATAGATTGCGAACGAAGACAGCCTCCTGCTGCGCAAGCAGATCCCTGTGATCGGCATCGGCCACCGGTCCTGCATGTTCGCTCGTGAACTGCTCCGGCGCCGTCTTGTGCGGGCCAACGCGCACGAAGTCGGCTCGGACGCCCACCTTGTCCAGAAGCTTCTTCACATGGATGTACTGCGACGAGAGCCCCGAATAACGCACGCCCCCCGCGGGCTCCACGACCGTGCGGTCCGCGTTGGCGCACACGTAGAGCGCCTTGGCGCCCGCATCCTCGAAAGAGCAGAGCACCTTCTTTCTGTACGCGCGCAGCATGCGCAGTGCGTCCGCAAGCTCTTCCGCGTGCGCGAAGGAACTCGCCGGCTCGGCCCGCACGACGAGAGTGACCGCTGCGACATCGCGGCGATGGGCCAAACCCCAGAGAGTGCGCAGGAGCGCGACGTGTCCCCGCGTCGAAGGGACCCCCTCGATGCGAATCCAGACGGCGCTCGACAATTCGGGCAATCCAGGCTCCGAGTACCCCGCGATGGCCACCGTGCCGTACTCCGCGACGGTGCTCGCCGATCCCAGCCCGCCGCCGAACATCGCCCCGCCGCCAGCGCTCAGGTTGCCGTAGTGGAGTTCGACGCCCGCGCTTGCGACGACCGCGCGAGGGCTCGCGTCGAATGGGCGCGCGACCTCGACGCCCGCAAAGATCCGTCCGACACCCGGCACGTCGACACCCAGTGTGCCCCGCGGAGTGTAGAGATTGACTCCTTGCCAGTATTGAAGCTCGAGGCCGAGTTCGATGTCGCGGCGCCCAGTCGGGCGGACCGCCAGTCCCAGCGCATATCGCGCATCCAATACGGGCACGTTGTCCTCGAACGGCGGACCGACGAGGGTCGTGCTCGGCCGGTTGAAGTCGCGAGCCACCGCGGCCAGGGCCAGGTGCGAGTCCGGACGCCAGGACAGGGCGGCGCTCACACCGAACAGGCCGTCGATGGCGCTATTGGACGAATACGCGCGCTCGATCGACATTCCGAACGCGGCCCGCTCGCCGAGCGGCACCGACAGCGCGAACGTGAGCCAATCGAAGTCGTATCCTCGGTACGGGTAGCCGACACCCACGTTGTCCGGTCCCCCCCAAGGGGGCTGCACCAAGTCGAATCGAAGCGCGGCTCCGACGTGAAACGGTAGCGGTGCGGCGACTTGCCAGGCGTGACCGCAACCGACCTTCACTGCGTCGTCGGGGCAATGGACGAACGTCCAGCGCAGCTCAGGACCAGGCAGCCAAGACAGATTCGCCGGATTGTCGACGATGGCCTGCGACGTGTCGTCGGAGGCGATGCTGCGCGCCGGGCCGTCGACGTGCTCGGCGCTCACCGGATAGGGATCGGCTAGAGAGCCGCTTGGAAAGGCGATGAGAAGCGTCGCCGTAAGGATTCGGCCGACACATTTTGAAGCGGTTCGCATACGGTCCTCGTCTCGATGAGACTGGGACGATAGCGCATGCGGTCGGCCGCCTATCGGCGCGTTGAAGCGTTTAGGCGGGGAGCCTCAGAAGTAAAGGGTCATCCCGGCCGTCATCAAGCCTCCCCCCGACGCGTTGGTCGAGCGCTCGTTGCCGTTCGAATCGACCTCCACAAACTCCGGCGCCGAGTCCGCTCCCTTATCAATGCGCCCTCGAACGAAGCCCCGCAAGTCAACGTCGAAGGCGAACGACTTGCTCAGTCGCGCCTCGAGCCCGATTCCGGCCTGCCCACCGAAGTACGCGTAGTGATAGTCCACCGAGGCCCCGCTGCAAAAATCGCAGACCGCGTGAGCCCAGGACCACCCCATCCCGACAAGAAAGTACAGGGCTGTTCTCGACTGGGGATTGGCAAAGAAGAGGGCGTTGGCGGAAAACGCGCTCTCGTTACGCTGAAACCCTTGGTAGTCTCGCCCCCCCAAAAAATCGAGATCGGTCTCGAGGGCGAACGCCCGAACAGGCTTGAAGCGAAGCCCGAAACCACCGCCCCACATCCCCGCGTTGTCCCTCTCGCCGCTCCCTATCAAAGCCCCTTCGAGCCGAGCGTTCACACCCCATTCCCGGCGGCGCGAGAGCACGTCGCTAGGCGGAGGGCGATCGTACTCGTAGGTCGGAGGCGGTTCCGCGGGTTGGGCGACCACCACAGGCGGCGCCGGGGGTCGCGGCGCCTTGCGCGGCGCAGCCGGCGGCGGTTGCGCGGGGGCGGGCTCAGCTGGTTCTTCGTCGCTATCCGGCGGCGGAAGAGGCTGGAGCGGGCGAACAGGCTGTCCCGCCGGGGCGACCTGTTCATCGGGTGGGGCAGCGCAAAACCAGCTGCCAGGGGGACAGGAAGCCTTGGCGCCGGTCGCCGGCTCCGCGGCGGCTGCGTTGTGGACTACGAAAGCCAATGCGATCGTCGTCGAGAAGGTGAGCTGCTTCATCATAGCGCGACATTTCCTTCCGAGGCTGCCGAGCGAAACACGCGCGAGCGTCAGGGTCCACGTTCGCCACGTTCCCCGTCATACTGCTGCAATATGGATGCCAGGTAGCTTGAGCCTAGAGGCAGCGAAAATCAACGCCGTGTTGCCCGGCGTTCACGCTGCCGGGGTGACGCTCGGTGGCCCATGACCGTTACTAGCCTGCGATGGGCTACTCTGCCCTCTTGTCGCGATGACCTCTCTTCGCTTGAAACCGGGCCACGTGCAGCCGGTGTGGGTTGGACACCCGTGGGTGTACGCCCAGGCAATTGACAGCATGGACGGCACGTCACAGGGCGGTGACGAGGTCCGCGTGGTGGACCCGCGCGGCAATCTTCTCGGGCGAGGGTTCTACTCGCCGGGTTCTGCGATCCCTGTGCGAATCCTTGTGCGCGATGCGACTACTCCGATCGACAAAGCGTTTTTTCACAACCGGATCGAACGTGCGGTCCTTTCCCGTCGGACCCTGGATCTGCCCGACGCGGACACATCGGGGTTTCGCCTCGTGAACGCCGAGGGGGACGGGCTGCCCGGTCTCATCGTGGACCGCTTCGACGACGTTCTGGCCGTGCAGTTTGGTACTGCGGGCATGAAACGCCACGAAGCGTCGCTGCTCGACGCTCTCGAGGCGATCGTGGGTCCGCGCGCGATCGTCGATCGAACGAGTCCTCGCGTTGCGACCAGCGAGGGCTTCGAAGCCTCAGAAGGCGTTCTCAGGGGAAGCCCCGTCGATATGCTCGAGTTTCGCGAGCGGGGCTTTGCGTATGCAATTCCAATTGCGCTGGGACAGAAGACGGGATTTTATTTCGACCAGCGGCCGTTGCGTGGCCGGGTAGAGCAGCTCGCCAGGGGCGCATCCCTCGTTCTGGACGCGTACGCCTTCGTCGGGACCTTCGCCATGGCGGCTGCCCGGGGAGGTGCGCGAGCGGTCGTCGCGGTGGAGGAAAGCTCTGCTGCGGTCGATGTCGGGGTGGCGTGCGCGCGGCGCAATGGTGTCGGCGATCGAATCGAGTTCGCCCGGGACGACGTTCGGCGCGTCTTCGCCTCTCGTCGGGCCGAGTTCGACATCGTCATTGCGGATCCGCCCCGGCTCGCTCCGACGCGAACTTCGCGGGGGCCAGCCCTTGTCGCGTACACGAAGCTCGCCGAGAATGCTTGCCGAGCGACACGCCCCGGCGGGCACGTCGTCCTCAGCTCGTGCTCGGCGGCGGTCGACCTGGATGCGCTGACGCGCGCTCTCGCAACGGGCGCCGTGCGGGCGGGCGTCACGGCGACCATCGTGGAGCGCTCGTTCCAGGGGCCAGACCACCCCGTGCCCGCGGCCTTCGACGAGGGACTCTACCTAAAAGGCCTCGTGGCGCGCATCGATGCGCGGTAGACCTCGTTCGCCGTGAGACCCGTATCTAGCCTTCCCCCCGAAGAAGCGGCGCGCCTGCGTGGGCTCCTCTTCGACCTCGACGACACCGTGCTGACCCACGGAGTGCTCACCCGAGGCGCATTCGACGCACTTTGGACGTTGCACGACGCCGGACTGCTTCTCGTTGCCGTGACCGGCCGCCCGTTCGGCTGGGCCGACGTCATCGCGCGCCAATGGCCAGTCGCCGGATGCGTCGCCGAGAACGGTGCCCTTTACGTGGTGCGCGATGGGGCGGGTCTCCGGGTGTGCGATGCATGCGACGACAAGGAGCGTCTCGACCGGAGGCAGCGCCTCGAGCGACTTGCCGACCGCGTTCGAAACGTGGTTCCCGAAGCTTGTCCGACCGACGATCGCTACGCCCGCAGGAGCGACTACACGTGGGACATCGGCGAGCGAGCGCGGCTGCCCGACGACAGCGTTCGCGCGATCATCCGCGAGATCGAGAGCGCCGGCGCACGCTGGTCCCTCTCAAGCATTCACTTGCACGCCACGTTCGACGGAGAGGACAAGGCGAGCGGCGCCGTCCGTTTTTGCGCGCGGGAGCTGGGCGAAGACGAGGGCAGCGCGACCTACCGCTTCGCCTTCGTGGGGGACAGCTCTAACGACGCCCCCTGCTTTTCCGCATTTCGTACGACCTTTGGAGTGGACAACGTGCGATCGGCGGTCGCTCGCCTGAGTCTTCCCCCGCGCTATGTGGCAAGTCGCCCCATGGGGGAGGGATTCGCGGAGATCGCGGAGGAGCTTCTGGGCAAGCGTCGCGCCTGAGCTCCCCCGCAGGTTCACTTGTCGATGGCGCTTCGAATCCTGTCGGGATCGATGGGCACATCCCAGTTCCAGCCTGCGCACTGCAGTCCGGGCAGCGTCTCGGCGAGCTTCGCGCCAAACTTCGTGAGCGCATCGTCGAGAGAAGTCCCGGCGTATCGCAGCGCCACGAGCGCGACGGGCCGTCGCTGCTGGACCGAGTAGAGCGACGCGGAGATATCGACAGCGTTTGTGTCCTTCGGCGGCTCGGGCGGCGGCCTGCCTCGCATCATGGATCCTCCCCCCATGCCGCGATTGCCACGAGACGTCCCACCTGTCGACGGGGCCATCTCGCCGGATGCCCCGGCGTCCGCCGATGACTTCTGGGGAAGCTTGCCCGCGAAGGTCAATACGAGGAGGAGGTCCCCCCGCGCGGCTGGCGCGAGTTGAGCAAGAAGGTCGTCGGTGGGACCATTGGCGCGCGCGAACTCGTCGATCGCTTGCGCAAGAGGAGGGTTCGACGACACGAGGCCGTCGTACCCGATCTCGCACCGGCCGCTGCCGAGCGCCGGGGCCATGTGGGGAGCCACGGTTCCCCAGCCTTCCGAGGACATGAGCCCGTCCTTGTAGAGCCCGAGCACCGAGACGGTATGCCGGACGGGCGTGAAATCTGAGGCCAGCTTCGCGGTGAACTCCTCTTCGCCTTCGCCGCAGCCGAGTACAAGGGCCAACAAGGACAGCGTGATCGAGCTCGCCCGTGTACGTGTCACTCGCTCTCCTCCGTCCACGGCCAGCCCGCAAGAATTCGAACCTTCGCTAGGCTCCACCACTATTATTGGCGCGGTCGCGAATGGCTTGTGCGAGTTTCGTCCGCTGCTCCGGCGTGAGCACCGGGGCTGCTGCCTCCAGGAAGCGCGCACGGCGGGTCGCCCCCCAACGGGCCATGTGTCCGTTCGCTGCCTTCGCCGACGCGAGGCTCTTCGCATTGAACTTGTCGGCCTTGAAAGCGGTTGCGAACGCAGCGACGTGATCGGCCACTTCCTTGTGCGTATGATCCTGAGGAGTCGCGCTCATCCGCTCGTGGAAGTTGGATTTGATCTTTTCGGCCTGATCCTTCGAGAGGCCGAGCTCCCGCACCAGGGCGAGCAGATACCCTGGGCGATGTTGATGGTCGTCGGCTTCGTCACGGCCGTGAGCTTCCTTCCACTTTTCCCAGTGGGCCTGGACCGCGTCGACGAGCGCAGCGCGTTGCTGCGGGGTGAGCGCCGAGTGGAGCTGATTGAGGGCTGCAAGGGAGGCATCGTGGAGCCCTTGAACTTGGACGACGAGCTTGTTCACGGCCGCGTCCGCCTTTGCCCGATCCACGGTACCTGCCGCGACTCCGTCGGCCAGGACGCTCGCCAAGTCCTTCCCCGCTGCGCGCGCGGGTTCCATCTTGGTCAGCAAATCGGCTCGAGCCTTCTCGACGGCAGTCCGCTGTTCGCCGCTGAGATCGAGATCTTTGATGCTCAGCGCGATCAGCATCGGCACGCCACCGAAGTGATGTTCGCGGTGCTCGTCGCCTTCGGCTTGCTCCGCCATCCCCGGATTCGCAGGCACCTGAGCCACCGGTGGGGCACTGGGTACCGCACTCGGCGCCGGAGTGACCACCGAGGCGGCGGCGGGCGGAGGGGCAGGCGGAGGCGCGGCGGGGGCCGAAGGCGCGGGAGCTGCGGCCGCACCGGGACCGGACGCGCCCTCGCCACCGCACTGCACGAGGGCCAGGAGCATGGTGAGCGCTCCGCTTGCCAGCAGCGAACGAACCATTCGAGTCGAGTTCATCATATTTCCCTTCCGTCATTCATTCGGTCGCCGACCGCTCTACGAGCCACCGCCCGGCATGCACACGCCCATCACACAGTTGTTCGTCACGCAGTCAACCCCCGTCTGACACGGAAACGCGCATTTGCTGTACTGGGTATTGCAGTGGTGAAGTCCACAGATCCCGTCGCTCTGACAGGGCAACGCCAAGAGGCCCGGGGTCGCCATCGGCGCCGAGGGTGCTGGCGCTGGTGCTGGTGCGACCGGAGCAGCGGGTCCCGGGGGCACGTACGTGGCGACGGGGGCGGTCGGGTACGGCGCCACGGGAGCCGGCGCAGGCTGCGCGTAGGGAGCGGCTGCGGGAGCCGGATACTGAGGCGCCGTCACATAGCCGGGTGGATAGCTCGTCGGCGCGCCCTGGGGCGGCGGGTAGCCGGGTGGCGCAGCGGCATACGCCGCCGTGGGGGCGGCCGGTTGCGGAGTGGCATCGCTGTTCCCGCAGGCTACGGCGACGATCGACAGTAGGGAGGCTACGACGGCCACGGCCAGACGATCCATGGGATGGCTCCTTCTTCGAAACGCTCCGCCTTGGTACCCAGATCGGAACGTCGAACTCAATGGGGACGAAAACGATTCGTACGAGCAGTTCAGTGCTGCGGTCAAGCCTTCCCTCGGCACGTCCCAACGGGAGGGAGGGTCCGATCGAGTGCGTCGGAGGGTCGCTGCGCCTATTGTGCTCTGGAAGCGCGAATCCTGCGCTGTCGTGGTAAAGAGCCTCGTGTGGCCGGCCGAACGGCTGAAAGAACACGAACTACGGAGAGTCACGTGGCGCAGATTGAATCGCTCATCACCCAGACCGAGAAGCATCACTCTCTCTTCGAGGAGTGCATCCGAAAGCTCGCCGTTCCCGTCTGCTCGGCTTTCAAAGACGGAGCCCGAATCGCGCCGATCGCCTTCGAGGGCGGCGCAGAGAAGGTCTCGACCCGCGACACGCCGGCGGTCAGTGCCCAGTTCCCCCTGACATCCGGTGCGTCCAACCATGCGGTTCTTTATGGACGCGGCAGGCTTTCGGCGGCGCCCAAGGGCAAGCGAGTCGCCGTCCTCTTTTCCGGCGGCCCGGCGGCCGGTGGGCACAACGTTATCTGTGGACTGAAGGCCGTGCTCGGCGCTGACAATCGGCTCTTCGGCGTCCGCGCCGGTCCCAAGGGCCTCATCGAGGGCAAGCTCTTCGAAATCAGCGACGACGCCGTCCATCAGATCCTCAATACCGGCGGGTTCGACTTTCTTGGCTCCGACAGGACCAAGATCAAGAAAGATGAGCAGTTCGCGGCCGTGAAGAAGACCTGCGTCGACAACAGCCTCGATGGGATCGTCGTGATCGGCGGCGATGACTCGAACACGAATGCCGCCATCCTGGCGGAGTACCTGTTCAAGGGTGTGAAGGACGACGGGAGCGGCGTTCAGGTGATCGGTGTGCCCAAGACGATCGACGGAGACCTCCAATTCGGCGACCTTCTTCCGATCTCGTTCGGCTTCGACACCGCCACGCGGATCTACTCCGAGCTCGCCGGCAATATCCTCCAGGACACTCCCTCGTCTCGGAAGTACTGGCACTTCATCAAGTTGATGGGCCGTGCCGCCTCGCACGTCGCACTCGAGGTTGCGCTACAGGTAAAGCCTGCGGTCGCTCTCATCTCGGAGGAAGTGGCCGAGAAGAAGATGCCCCTGTCGGAGATCATCGACGGCATCGCTCGCGTGGTCGTGGCCCGCGCAAAGAAGGGCCTGAAACACGGGGTCGTGATCGTGCCCGAAGGCATCATCGAGTTCATTCCCGAGATGAACGCGCTCATCGCCGCCATCGACCGAGAGATGGCGCTCTGCGCCACCAACATCCAGCCGATGACCCCGGACGACCGTGTCGCGTTCATGGCACGAAAGATCGATTCCAATCTGGCCGCTCTGCTCCACTCGCTTCCGATTTACATCCAGCAGATGCTCGTCGCCGATCGCGATTCTCACGGCAACTTGCAGGTTTCGCTCATCCCGACCGAGCGCCTGCTAAAGGACATGGTCGCCATTCGTGTCGCCGAACTCGACCCCAACGTCCCGTTCGCGACGCTCACGCACTTCTTCGGCTACGAGGGTCGCTGCGGAGCGCCGACCCTGTTCGATGCCGCGTACACGTTCAATCTCGGCCTCACGGCCGGTTCGCTCCTCCTGGCCGGCAAGACGGGATACATGGCGAGTATCCGGGATCTCGAGGCGGGTTGGCGGCCGGTGGCGATCCCGCTCACGGGTCTGCTCAACGTGGAACGCCGGCACGGCAAAGACGAAATGGTGATCGAGAAGGCGCTCGTGAAGTGCGACTCGCGCGCCTTCCGTTACTTTGCGTCGCGCCGTGAAGACTGGGCGCACGAGGACATCTTTTGCTCGCCCGGTCCGCGCCAACTCTGGGGGCCCGCCGCCACGCAGATTCCGATGACAGTGGCGCTCAATCGCAGCTACGCGTCACTCGAATTCAAGCTCTGACGGGCCCTCGTTCGTACTGCGCTCGGCCAAAGAGGACCTCGCGCGCCCTGTCGTCCATGGGGGCGTCGCTGCGCGGCGGGACGGTGAGGCCTTTTTGGACGGCCGGGCGCCGTTCGACCGCCTCGATCCATCGGGCGACATTGGGGAATTGGGCGATGTCGACGCCCTGGTTCTCGTGCAGTCGCATCCAGGGCAACGTCGCGATGTCGGCGATGGAGTACTCGTCTCCGGCGAGATATCGCGCCTCCGACAGGCGTTTGTCGACCACCCGGAAGAGACGCCGCGCCTCGTTCGTGTAGCGGTCGATGGCGTAAGCAATCTTGTCAGGGGCGTACGTTCGAAAATGGTGGGCCTGCCCGAGCATGGGGCCAACGCCTCCCACCTGGAAGAAGAGCCACTGGAGCGTGGCGTAGCGAGCAGGACCGGAAGCCGGCAGCAGGCGCCCGGCCTTCTCGGCGAGGTAGACGAGAATGGCGCCGGACTCGAAGATGCCGAGCTCGCCGTCGACAATGGCCGGGATTTTGTTGTTTGGACTGATGCGCAAGAAGTCGGGGGCGAATTGCTCGCCGGCCCGAAGGTCGACGACGTGAACCCGGTAGGGGAGGTCCAGCTCCTCGAGGGCGATGGAGACTTTGAAGCCATTCGGGGTGGGGGCTGTGTAAAGGTCAATCATGGGGGTGGCGTATTCGATGCCGGGGGTCGAGGGTCGGGGTCGAGGGGTCGTGTTCGGGGTCGCGAGGTCTCCGAAAGTCGTGCGTGGGGCAGCGAAAGCGATCCCGGGAGAAGTCGAGGCGATCGTGATCGCGGTCGCAACGCGGTTCCGCGTCAATTCCCTTCATGTTCCTATGTTTGCGCCCCTCCCCGTCCGCGCTCGGGCGCAGTATCCTTGCGCATGGACTCGGACTCCCCGGCCAAAGCCCTGTCCGTCGTCTATATCGAAGACGACGCCCGCATCGCGCGGCTTCTGGCGAGGTACCTCGAGTCGCACGGCGTCGCCGTCTCGCTCGCCCCAGACGGCCCGACGGGGATCGCCGAGGTCGCGCGACTCGGGCCCGATGTGATTCTCCTCGACGTCATGCTCCCGGGTATCGATGGGCTCGAGGTGTGTCGGCGGCTTCGGACGAAGACGAGTGCGCCGATCCTCATGGTGACCGCGTGCGGCGAGGAGGCCGACCGTGTCGTGGGTCTCGAAGGCGGCGCGGACGATTACATCGTGAAGCCGTTCTCCTCGCGCGAACTGCTCGCTCGAATTCGCGCGCACGCGCGGCGCGCACAGGGCAAAATTGGGCCCACATCGCCCAAGCTCAAGGTCGGAGCGCTCACCATCGACGCCACGGCGATGCGCGCGTGCTGGCGCGGAGAAGACCTCGCGCTCACGACCTACGAGTTTATGCTCCTCCATGCGCTCGCCGAGCGAGCAGGCCGCGTGATGAGTCGCGAGAGCCTCGTCGAGCTGGTGCGCGGGAGCCCGGACGAAGCGTTCGACCGGTCGATCGACGTCCACGTTTCCCATCTGCGGCAGAAGCTCGGTGACGACCCCCGCAATCCCGCGGTCCTAAAGACGGTCCGCGGTGCCGGCTACATGGTGGTGGACGACTGTGAGTAACCTCGCCACGGGCGCGAAGCGAAGTTTTGACTGGCTCCGCTCGCGCTTGGTCGTCCGCATCTACCTCATCGGGCTCGCACAGTTCGTCCTCGTCGCCATCGGCATCGTCGTCGCCGCTCGGGAGGGTCGCCCCGTCGGTCCTTCCGTGGAGACACTCTCGGTCGTCGCCGAATCGATCGCCGAGTCGCCCGACGACGCGCGAACCGTAGCCATAGCGCTGGCAAGCGCCGAGAAGCTCCTGCACACGTCGCTCGCCGTATACGACGAACGACATCGCCTCGTGGCAGGCACCCCTGGCCCCGCAGCGACGCCGCCCCCTCCGCCCGAAAGTATGCCCGGTCCGCCGCCTCCGTGGGCCGCGGGACCGCATCCGCCCCACGGTGTTGTCATGAGCGTCCCTGTTGCGCTCCGGGATGGCCGTGTCTGGCACCTCGTGGCCGCGGCCCGGCCGCCCTCTCTCTTGGCTGGCATCGGTACGGTCGTCGTCCTGATCCTGCTAGTGGCGGGAGTGTCGGCCTGGCTGACAGCTCGCTCGCTCGCCCGACCGCTGGCGCGTCTCTCCGCAGCAGCACAGGCGTTCGGCTCCGGGAACATCGGCGCGCGCGCGGACTTCGCTCGCCGCGACGAACTCGGCGAGGTCGCGGCGGCCTTCAATCAGATGGCGGACCGCGTGACGGACGCCCTTCGCGCCGAGAGGGAGCTGCTCGCCAATATCTCGCACGAACTGCGCACGCCGCTCCAGCGCATTCGCATCGCCACCGACCTCGCGGCCGAAGGCGACGCTGTGACGGTGCACGAGTCGCTCGCAGAAATCGCGGAGGACCTGGCCGAGCTAGAGCGTCTCGTCGGCGACGTCCTGAGCGCCGCACGGCTGTCGATCCACGCAAGCGGGTCGAACGCTTTGCCTCCGATTCACACCTCCGAGGTCGACTTCGCGGCGCTGCTCCACAAGTCGGAGAGTCGGTTTCGCTCGCTCTACCCCGGCCGCCCCTTGGTGGTCGACGTGGGCCCCGATTTGCCTCGTCTCGAGGTCGACACCGCGCTCATGCACCGAGCCATCGACAACCTCCTCGACAATGCCCACAAGTACACCGAGGATCCGGCCCGGCCTGTCGAGCTGGCGGCCTGGCGACGCGAGGACGCTGTCGTCGTCGAGGTCCGTGACCGAGGCATCGGGATCGAGGCGGCCGATATCGCTCGCCTGTTCGAACCCTTCTTCCGCGCCGATCGGAGCCGAAATCGAGGTTCCGGGGGACTCGGCCTGGGGCTCGCGCTGGCCCGACGCATCCTCGCGGCCCACGGCGGAACGCTGACCGTCAAGAGCGTAGTCGGAGAGGGAACGACGGCTCGCATCGAGTTGCCCAGCCGGCACGCGGCGCACACTTAACGAATCCACACATTCCCGGGAGAGTTCCTTCACGGGCGAACTTCATGATGGATTCGAGCCGAAGGAGGCTTCCACCATGAACAACCAACGAAGATTTCAACCGATAAACTTCGCCAGGGCCACCTTGCCGTTCCTCGCCGCCACGGCCACGTTCGCGCCGACGCTGGCACGGGCGCAGCATCCGCACGGCCCACCTCCGGAGGCGTACGCCGCGTGCGACTCCAAGGCCGCTGGCGACGCGTGCACGATGTCCATGCACGGCGAAACGGTCGACGGAACATGCAATATGTTCCCGTCCGACACCCGTCTATCGTGTCGCCCGAACCACCCGCCTCCCGTTCCGAGGGCGGCCCTCGAGGCCTGCCGCGATAAGAAGGAAGGGGATGCCTGTACCGTGACTTTCGACGGTCACACGATGGACGGGACATGCGAGAACGGGCGCGGCGAGGGGCTGTCGTGCCGTCCCTCCGGGCCTCCGCCTCGCTGATTCGAATGAAGCTCCAGGGGCGCGGCTGGTTCGTTTGCATGGACGAGGTCGGGGCCGGCTCGGAAATAAGAGCGAGCGCACGCCGCTCGTCTACGGAGTACTGTCCTCCTCGTGCACCTGCGTTACCGTCTCTCGCGGACACTTCTTCTCGCCGCCTGCGCGAGTTGCGGTGGCTCCAGTGCGCGTGCCTCGCCCCCCTCGTCGCCGCGACCGCTCGTCGGGGGGGCGCCAGCCGCCTGTGAGAAGCCTTGGACCCTCGGCATCATAGGCGGCGACGGGCGTATCGTCGTCACGTGCGCCAACGACGTGCAGAGACAGCCGCTCGACGAGTCGAGCGCCCTCGCCCGCGCTCTGGCGCCTGGACTGGATCCGACGCGCGAACGGGTGTGCGCCTGCGCCTCGAGACAACGCGCTCCCTCGTTCGTCGACCTCGTGTTCACCGCGAAGCCGGAAGAGGGCCGCGTGACCGTCAGCGCCACCCGTGACGAAGACGTCGATCCTGACGTAAGCGCTGCGTTCGCCGAATGTGTCGGGACTGTCAACGCGAGCTACGAGCCCATTCACTCGGGCGCATGCCCGGCGGGACCCGCGACCGCGATATACCCCGTGCGTCTCGAGCTCGAGCCGTGAGGTAGTGGGCGCCCGGACCCACGGCACGCGAAACAAGGGCCACCCGTGCTCGCGCGGGTGGCCCACATCGTTAACCGATCACGGACAGCCGGTGAACGAGACGTCGTCAATCCAGATGTCGAAGCTCTGGCCCGGGTTGTTGAACTGCCACTGCATGCCGAAGAGCTTCGACTTGTCGATGCTCGGCTTGAGCGGAGCGCCCCAGCCTTCCATCTGCGACATCTTGGCAAACGGAATCGTGTACTTTGCCCAGTCATTGGTCAGCGTCAGATCCGCGCCGAAGTCGTTGAAGCACTCGGTGCACACGTGACCGTCCGGATCGGTGTTCACGTCGGGGACCTTGAGGCGAACCGTCTTCGAAGTCCCCGCGCCGACCTTTGCCCAGAAGCTCACGCCGGTATAGGCTGTGGCGTCGTAGGGGCCTTTGGGGTTCGTGAGGCTGAAGCCCAAGCCGGCATAGACTGGGTCGCCCGTCGCCGAGATCTTGCCCATCGCGCGCGCGGCGAACGCCGAGTTGTTGTGGCCGCCTGACGACATGATGAACTTCGTCTTCGCGGGGGGCGTAATGGTCGAGCCCTGCGAATCGAGGAACGTGTACCAGTATCCGCGGCGACCGCCTTGAACGATGATTTGATTCGGCGCGCCCGACTCCATGTCGTCGATCCAGTAGTCCTGGGGGCATTCCTTGTCGGAAACCGAGGTGGGACCGGGTGGCGGAGCGGGGGTGCCCGCGGCGGCCGGAGCGGCACCGGGAGCCGCAGCGGCACCTGGTACGGCGGAGGCCGTGGCGGCCGGAGGAGCGCTGCCACCACAGGCGGTCAACGCAACGACGGCAAGGGCGAGAGCGGGTCCGAACGGCGACGTAAAAAACCTCATGAGCGGTCCTCCGAAGGAGCGAATTGCGACGTGTAAAGCCGGTTTGGCGCGCGAGACTACTCGTAGCGATCTGGCCGAGCAAGATCGCAACGCGGGAAACCCACGGACGTGGAGCCCCCCAGAACACGACAAGTCAGATCCCGGGCGTGCCTTCCTTGCAGTCCGAGTAGAATCGCCTTCACGAGGTCTGGCTGCCACAGTGACTGTTTGGGCCTGCCGTCCCCGATCCGTCTATGCTTTCGGCGTTCAGGCGAGTGGGCGGGGCGAATTCTCCGCGACGGAGGGAAAGGGCGCAGAGGGTCGCACATCCGCAGAAGCAAGCAGCACCCGCAAAGACCGCAGCTCCCCCGAGTGCGCTAAAGACCGCACCCCAGAGCACCATGCCGAGAACCGAGCCCGCGCCCATCGACGTCGAGAGCGTGCCTTGCGCGGTGCCTAGCAGCTGCGCGGGGAATCGACGAGACGCGAACCGGACCAAGGCAAGCCAGACGACGGCGAACGAAATGGCGTGAAGAGGCTGCAATGCCAGAAGGATGCTCGGGGACCGGATCGCCGCGACCAACACCCAGCGCGCGCTCGCCCCAGCGAGCCCCCATGCGAGGATGGACGCGGGGGACTGCACCGCGAAAATCCGAGCTCCCGCCGCCATCAAAATGACCTCGGACCCAGTACCGATAGCCCATGCGAGGCCTACGGTCGTGCGGGGGGCGCCGAGAGCAAGCAGGTGAAGCGTGAAGCAGAGGTCATAGGCTACGTGGCCGCACTGGTACAGAAACGCTGTGAGACAGAACAGCCGAACGTCCGCGTCGATCCATAGCGAGCGCCAGGCCTCCGGCGCCGTCCGGGCGGGCAAACCCGCGCGACTGGGCAGGGCGAGAGCTGCGACCAGGGCGCTCAGTGTGATGGCCGTCAGACCCAGCGGGAACTGGAGTGAATCGGCCGGATCCATGACGTATGGAACGACGACCGCAGTGGTCATGAATCCGATCGAACCCCACAAACGCACTCGACCGTAGGACGCCGTTCCCGCGGCGGTGTGTTCGAGCGCGAGTACGTCGGCCACGAGCGTGGTCGGCGAGCGGAAGAGGGCGAGCAGGAGCGCCGCCGCGAACAGCGTGACGAATCCGAGCGGGACGTGGAGATAGGCTAGAGCCGTAAGAGCGGCCAAGGTGGCGAGCGCGCCCGCCCAGGCCACCTGAAGGAGGCCTCCGCGCAGGCCCATCCTGTCTGCGAGCACGCCGATCACGAGCGGCGCAACCATGCCGGTCGCAGGCCCCGCGGCCGAGATCATCCCCAGCCGCGTGCCGAGCATTCCACGCGCCTCGAGCCACCGCGGGAAGTACGGCAGGTACGCACCGCCGACCGCGAACGCCATGAAGTAGTAGACGCAGAGGGTGGCGACGCGTCGCATGTGCGGGGCGCATCGATATCACAGCGCGCACCGCTCGGATGCGCGAGCGCTCCTCGTCACCCCACGGAGCGGTCGGCCTCACGCCACTGCGCGAAGTCTGGCGGGAGGGGACCGGGGAGCGACGGTTGCACCGGGCGTTCGAGGAGCTGAAACTCGTGGTCGGCGGTGAGGTCTGGAGAATCCCCAGTCTGCGGTCCTCCCGCGTTCCACCACGCATTCGCGGCAAGAACGTTGCGCTGGAGTACCCAGTGCTGCGGGTCGTGTTCGAGCGCTTCGGCAAAGTGACGCTTCATCCCGGCCACGTCGCCGCGCTCCGAAGCCACGCATGCGAGCAGGTTGTGAGCGAGGCCTGGGAGCGCATAGTCCCTGTCCAGCGCTTGGCACGCGTGCGCTTCGGCGTCGGCCAATCGGCCCTCGCGCAAGCACGCCGCCGCCACATCCATGTGTGCGGGGGCGTGGGGCCCCAGGCGCGCGAGCACGGCCTCGCACTCCGAGGCGGCCGGGCGGAAGGCATCGTGCAGGCCCTTGTTCTCCCTAAACCATGTCCGAAAAAATTCCGTGTCCGCATCCGACGCGTCGAACGTCGTCTTGAGTTCCTGGAAGTCGCGTTCGAAGTAGAACTCGGCGTCGAGCCAGCCCGCCTTGACCGCGGCAGCAAAGTCGCGAGTTCCAGGATAGACCGATAGACACGCGAATATGTATTGATGAGGTTTGGCCCGTTCGAGAAACGCGAGAGTCTCCAGGAAGGTTTCTCGTGTCTCTCCGCGACTTCCGATCATCATGTAGTAGCGGACCTTGATCCCCCACTTCTTGGCGAGCTCGGTCGACGCGACGATCTCGGCCGGGGTGATCTTCTTGTCCATCGCATCGAGAACGCGCTGAGAACCCGACTCGACTCCGAGGCTGAGGCGCTCGCAACCCGCGAGACGCATCTCGCGCAGCAGTTCGTCGCTTAGAACATCGACTCGAGTGTCGCAGCTCCATACAAAGCGAAGGCCCCTATCGCGAATCCCCTGACACAGGGCCACGACGCGCTTGCCGTGGGTCGTGAACGTGTCGTCCTTGATCTGTATCATTTTGACTGGAAGGCGCGCGAGGGCGCGCTCGATCGCACCAAGCACATACGGCACCGACTGCCCGCGATATCCGCGTCCCCAGCTCGTCTCGGCGCCGCAAAACGTGCACTGCCAAGGGCACCCGCGCGAAGTCATGACGATGTGCGTATCGAAGGTGTCGTGCGGAGAGGCGAGCGCGTCGAGGTCAGTCACGGCGGCTCGCAAGGGACCTAGCTCGACGCCACGGGTCCCCCGAAAGGCGGTCCCGGCGATCCCCGAGGTCGGTGCCCCGCGAGCGAGCCGGTCGATCAGTTCGAGGAACGTGACCTCGCTTTCACCGACGCAAACGGTGTCGATGGCCGGATGGTGCGCCAGCATCTCGCGCGCAAGCGGCGTGGCGTGGGGCCCTCCCACGACGACGTGAGCGAACGGATGGAAACGCTTGATGGTCCGAGCGACGAGTGCCACGCCGCGTCGATTGGCCGTCCAGCACGACATGCCGAAGAGATCGGCGTCCAGCGCGGCCACGACCTCCTCGGTTCGCTCCCACGCATAGGCTGACAGGTTCAGCACCTTCACCTGATGGCCGGCTCGACGGGCCTGCGCGCCCAAGGTGAACAAGCCGTAGGGCGTCTGGAAAAAGTCCCCGTCGAGGTCGCCTTCGCAGTACTCGGCTGGCGGCCCATCGCCACCCCTATCGGGCTCTGCGCCCGGCGACGGGATTTTCCAGGGCGGTGGGTAGAGAAGTGCTATGCGCAAACTTCCTCCGGGACTAGGTCCTCATTGACCCGGCTTCGCGATCAGCTGCCGTAACACGTAGGGCAGGATCCCACCGTGTCGATAGTATGCCCGCTCCTCCGGCGTATCGACGCGGACAATGGTGACGAACTCAATCTCGCTGCCGTCGGGCCGGGCGGCGACGACGGACACCTTGCGGTGGACGATCGCCGTGGCGATGTCTCGAATCGTATACGCCTCTTCGCCGGTCAATTCGAGGACCGACGCACTCTCCCCGCGCGCGAATTGAAGCGGCAGGATTCCCATCCCGACAAGATTGGAGCGATGAATACGCTCGAAGCTCTCGGCGAGCACCGCGCGAACCCCGAGCAGCTTCGGCCCTTTGGCAGCCCAATCTCGCGAGGAACCAGAACCGTACTCCTTGCCGGCGAGCACCAAGAGTGCAACGCCGTCGGCCGCGTACCGAACGGCTGCGTCGAAGATGGTCATGACCGGGTCGGCCGCGGGCGCCGCCCCGCGCGTACCGAGGTAGCGCGTAACGCCGCCCTCGGTGCCCGGCGCGAGAAGATTCCTCAGGCGGACGTTGGCGAACGTCCCTCGAACCATGACGTCGTGGTTGCCGCGGCGCGCTCCGTACGAGTTGAAGTCCTCGGGAATCACTCCATGCGCGGCGAGATACGCCGCCGCGGGGCTTGTCTTCTTGATCGCGCCCGCAGGCGAGATGTGGTCCGTCGTGATGCTGTCGCCGAGCATAGCGAGAACGCGGGCGTCTACGATGTCCGTGACGGCGGGTGGCTCGCGCGACATGCCATCGAAGAACGGAGGCCTCTTGACGTACGTCGAGTCAGGATCCCATGCGTACGATTCGCCGGTCGCGGCGGGCAGGTTGCGCCACGAGGCGTCGCCTTCGAACACTCGCGCGTAGACTCTGTCGAACATCGAAGGGTCAACGTTCGCCTGGAGCACACCTTGGATCTCTTCGCTCGTCGGCCAAATATCTTTTAGGTAGATCGAGGTGCCGTCCGCGGCCTTTCCGAGGGGGTCGTTCGCTGGATCGTAGTCGACGGTTCCAGCCAGCGCGTAGGCTACGACGAGCGGCGGCGACGCGAGATAGTTGGCCCGGACCTCAGCATGAACGCGGCCTTCGAAGTTGCGATTGCCGCTAAGCACGGATGCGACGACGAGTGAGCCCCTCTCGATCGCGTTCGACACGCCCACGGGCAGCGGCCCGCTGTTGCCGATGCACGTCGTGCAACCGTAGCCGACCGTATGAAACCCGAGCTTCTCGAGAAACGGCGTGAGTCCGGCCTTGCCGAGGTATTCGGTCACCACCTGCGATCCGGGCGCGAGGCTGGTTTTGACCCACGGTTTGCTCGACAGGCCCTTCTCCACGGCCTTCTTCGCCAGCAGTCCAGCCGCGATGAGTACGCCGGGGTTCGACGTATTGGTGCAGCTCGTGATGGCTGCGATCACAACGGCGCCGTGGCTCAGGTCGACGTCTTCCCCCTCCAAGGTCGCACGCACGGACTTGGAAGCCGGCGAGCCAACCCCAAAGGTCGCGAGCGCAGATCGAAAGCTCCCCTGGACATCGGTCAGACGCACGCGGTCCTGAGGGCGCCGCGGTCCCGCCACGCACGGCTCGACATCCGCAAGGTCGAGCGTAACGACCTCCGAAAAGCGGGCGTCGGGAGCGCCGGGAACGCCGAACAAGCCTTGCTCCTTAAAGTAGGCCTCGACGAGTCGCACGTGGTCAGCGCTTCGCCCTGTCGCGCGCAAGTAGCGAAGCGTTTCGTCGTCGACTGGGAAGAGTCCGCATGTGGCGCCGTACTCGGGCGCCATGTTCGCGAGCGTGGCGCGGTCAGCCAGCGTGAGGGCGGAGACACCTTCCCCAAAAAACTCGACGAACTTACCGACAACTCCGTGTTTTCTCAGGAGCTCCGTGACGGTGAGCACGAGGTCCGTCGCCGTCGCACCTTCGCGCAAACGGCCGACGAGCTTGAAGCCCACGACTTGCGGCACGAGCATGCTGACCGGCTGCCCGAGCATTGCGGCCTCGGCCTCGATGCCGCCGACGCCCCAGCCGAGGACGCCCAGCCCGTTGATCATCGTCGTGTGCGAGTCGGTTCCGACGAGGGTGTCCGGATACGCGCTCTTGCCGTCGTCGCTCGTCATGACGACACGCCCGAGGTGCTCGAGATTCACCTGATGGACGATGCCTGTGTCCGGCGGCACGACACGAAATGTTCGAAACGCACCCTGTCCCCACTTGAGAAACCGATACCGCTCCTTGTTCCGATGGAGCTCCAGTTGCGCGTTGATCCGTAGCGCGTCGCTGGTGCCGAAGCGGTCGACTTGTACGGAGTGGTCGACCACGAGATCGACCGGCTGAAGGGGCTCGATCCGCAGGGGATCTCCGCCCAGCGCCGTCATCGCATCGCGCATGGCCGCGAGGTCCGCAAGCGCGGGGACCCCGGTGAAATCCTGAAGCAACACCCGCGCCGGCGAGAAGGCTATTTCACGACTGGCCGGAGCAGCGAGGTCAATCGAAGCCACGGCCTCTACGTCTTGGCGGCGCGCGGGGTCAGCGCTCGCCACACGCAATACGTTCTCGAGAAGAATCTTGAGCGAATTCGGAAGCCGCTCCGATCCTGGAAAGGCCGAATACACAGGCGCCAAGCGAAAAATCGTGTAAGAGCGTTCGCCCACGGTCAGGGAAGACTTTGCGGCGGCACAGAGATCGAGCATGGCTCCAATCTGGCCTAGCCGGAGCGTTTCGCCTCCGCAAGCATGATGCGTCGAGCCACCGAGGTTCGGCGGACTCAGAGCTTGTAGGCGAGACCGTAAGCCCCTACTGTCATTCCACCCCGATGTCGACCGGAGAAGACGTCGAAGCCGCGCGATACGCTACCCAAGACGCGAGATGGACGGGACCTAGGCTTATCGCCCTGGGGGCCTGTACGCTGCTCGTGTGCCTGTCCGTCATCTACTGGATGTCGACGACGACTGGGTGCTCGCTTCAGATCGTACCCTAGCAGTCCTTCGGGTCACCGGCTCGCGGCCAAGCAGCGCGATGAGGTCCGTCAAGAGCTCGGTTCAAAAGGGGCGCGCGCGAACGCCAAAAAATGTCGCTCGCGCAAAGACCGCGTCCGTGTCAAGCTTCGCTCTAGCCATGGCTGAGAACGAGGATCGGGGCAGTCTGGAAATCTCGAAGAGCGACAAGCGCAAGCAGAGCCTCTATTTCCCGGAGACGATGCTCGACGAAATCCAGAAAGAGGCGGGCCGCTTGCAGCGGTCGCTTTCCTGGGTGGTCCAGCGAGCGTGGAAGCATGCGCGCAAAGAGATCAAGCAGATTCCAGGTTCCAACGAACCGCAGGAGTAGCGCAGCAACCGGCCAAAAGGTCGGGGGCTAGCCTCAAGGTCTTCGTTGGCTTCTTCCTGGTCGAATATGGCGTTGAGACCGCCCGCCTTTACGCCAATCCCGCCGCAATAAGCGTCGCCGCGCAGTATTTCGGTCGAACTCGAGCGAGGCCAGCGGCGAGCCGCGCGGAGCGTACTTCTGTGCGCGAGCACGCTCGCCACCGCGATCGCGAAGGGATCGGCCGAAAGACGCCGGCCTTCTACAGCACGTCGGCGGTCATCACGATTTGGCCTGGCGGGACGCGATAGGGGGCTCCAGTGAACGGATCGCACGCGTCGGGGCATACTTCCATCAACGGCACGACGGCGAACGCTCGTTCACGGAGGCGGGCGTGGGGGACCGTAAGCCGGGCGCTCCGCTCCATGGCGCCGTCGCACCAGAGTAGGTCGAGGTCGATGATTCGAGGTCCCCAGCGCGTCGTGCGGACGCGACCGAGGTCAGCTTCGATCGCCAGGAGCGTACCGAGCAAGTCGAGCGGTGTCCTCTCGGATGTGACGAGCGCCGCGGCGTTCAAGAAATCCGGCTGGGGAGGGCCGACGGGCGCGGTCACGTAGATGTGCGATGTCCGCTCGACTCGAGTGACCGAGGCGAGGGCGCGAGCGGCCGAGCGGAGAGTCTCCAGGCGGCTTCCGAGGTTCGCACCGAAGCCCACCACGGCGCGAAGCCGCACGTCGGCTCTATGCGCCTCCTGGCGCCGGCTCGAGCAGGAGCGGATCGGACAGGGGCCCCTGGTATCCTCCGTTGACCTGGCCGTCCTGGACGAAAAACCAGTAGGATCCATCCTCTGCACCACCCAGTGTCGCGTCGAGCGAGATGATGGCACCCGGAGCCGTGTCGAAGGTGACTCCGTCTACGCCTAGCGTAGTCGTCGTCGCGAGCTGGATGGTGTTCGAGCCGTCAAGAGAGATGGCCGGCACATCAGGGCCTTGGCTGACCGCGTTCGCAATCGTCCCGCTCACGGCAGTCGCCTTGATGTCATAGTTGCAGGAGTATCCCGTCAGGGACGTGTCGCAGGTCCACCACACGTACCAGTGGCCCCCGGTCTTGTACTCGATGAACACTCCGACCCCGGTTCCGGCAGTCGCGTTCATCACCTGGTTTGCGTCCACGTCGACGAGGATGGGAACCGCCGAAGTTGCGCCGCCCTCGGGTGTCGGACCCCAGGCACTTCCCGCACCGCTCGTCTCTTCGGCTGGCGTCGATTCCGACGTGCACGACAGGATCATCGTACCGAAAATGGCCAGTTTTAGAACTGCCATCCCTAAACGTTTGGAAAACATGGCCGACCTCCTCTCTCGCCGTTCACCTGCCTAGCGCCGACCACCGCCATGTCCACCCCCGCCACCCCCACCGTGAAACCCGCCGCCGCCGCCATGATACCCTCCACCCCCTCCGCCGTGGAATCCGCCACCGCCGCCGCCCTGAAAGCTGGGTGTGGAGCGAACCGGCGGGGATACTGCCCCATGTCCTGCGGGAGAGCCAAACCCACCGCCTGAGGGCGCCACGTGCGACCCCTCCATAGACGTGCCGCCGCGTGCCGCCGCGCCCATCGAGCCTACCGACGCCCTATCTCCGAAGTACGGTCGCGGAGTCCCTCCATAGGCCGGCGCCAACGGCGGACTGCCCACAAAGCCCGCGCCCAGTCGCCCGCCGAAATGGGAAGCACCCACATCGGCAGGGCGGGACGCCGGGCGTCCAGAACGACTGGTCATCGACCGGGCCGTTCGCGCCCCCGTGGTGCCTCCCAAAGGGGCACCGCTCCCACGCGATTGGGCGAACGCGCGCGCGCGCGCAATACCGGGGTCGTGAAGCGCAGCGCCGGCCATCTGCCGAGTCGAAATGTGCAAAACGGACGGCGGTGGACCGCCCACCGTCGGGTGCGCAAGGACGCGCCCCCCGCCAGCTGTCGTAGGGGCGGTCCAGGGTCGGGTGCTCATGGCGACCGACCTGACTTGCGGTCCTGTGACCAGATGAGCGCCGAGGACGGGTGCGAACAGGTGGGCCGTCGGCACGAAGGCATACGGTGCGACGGGGACGAATCCGACTCCGACCGCTACCCCTCCACGCCAACACCACGTCGGCGCCAGCGGAGCCCAGCCAACATAGCCGCTCCCGCCCACTCCGTAACGCCAGGAAACCCAAGCCCCGGCGTACGTGCGGCCCGGAATCCATCCCCAGCCCAAACTGGGTCCGTACACCCAGCGGCCATAGTGAAACGGGGCCCAGCCCCACGGGTAGTCGCTCGCCCAGAGGTAGTCGTCATCGTCATAGAGCCAGTGGCCCCCGGAGACATACGGCGTGAAGTCCGAGCCCACGGCATCACGAGAGGGAGTCCAAACGGTTCCGTAGGTGGGATCCTCCGTCCACGTACCGTACGGGTCCAGTGTTGAATGGAACTCGGTCAGTGAGGACGGGTCGGTGTCCTCTGGGTCGCCCCCCACCGGCTGGTCGCTCTCGGCCTGGTCGTCTGGTGCGGCCGCCTCCTCCTCGGAGGCTTCGGAGGCTTCGTTGGACCTTTCCGTGGCCTGCGCGGGGGCGGGAGCGGTCGTCGCCCCAATCGGATGCCTCACAGCAGGCATCTCGTCTTCCTCGGTGCAGGCCACCAAGCAAGAGCTGGCCCATGCGATAGCCAGAAACCCGAATGCCAGTGACCGCCCTATTTCCATCGGACTCTCCCGGGAGTGCGCTTCCCGCGACGGGCACGCCGCCCGGACCTTCCAACGTCAGCCTGCGACCGTACCAGATTAAGTGCAAGTGCCGCGCCGAGCGCTCGAGCCAGCAAGCGTGACAAAGTCGCGCGCGGGCGACTGAGGGTCCCGATGGGGTTGGTAACCGGCGATCGCGTCCGATGCCGCCCGCGTCGGCGGACATTGAGGCTCACGGCCCGACACGGGGCGCGGAGCAGGAACGGCGATGCGAGCCGCTGTCTGAGGCGATTTGTCGCGGTGCCTGGGGCACTCACGCACTTTCGCGCGGCCACGCCATGATATGGTGATTGTCGGCTCTTCGTGCGCGGTCGACCGCGCAAGCCACAAGAAAAGGGACTGCCATGGCCGAAAACCGCTTCTCCACCATGACCGATCGCATCGCGGCGTTGCAGGATTTCCAGCAATATCGCGAGCTTCACTGGGAAGGCGGATTCGAGGATTATTTGGGGATCGTCCGGTCCAAGCCGCAGGTTACGCGAAACGCGTACCAACGGATTTACGACATGATCGTGAGCTACGGGACCGAGGAGTACATCGACAATAAGAAGAAGCTCGTTCGTTACAACTTCTTCAAGGATGAGCAGAACGCTGGGGCGAACGCCATCTTCGGCCTCGACATTCCGCTCATGCGGCTCGTGCACGTACTCAAGGCCGCCGCCGAAGGTTACGGTCCCGAAAAGCGCGTCATTCTCTTGCACGGCCCCGTGGGCTCGTCGAAGAGCACCATCGCGCGGCTGTTGAAGCAAGGCGCGGAGCAGTACTCGCGCTCGCCGGACGGGGCTCTTTACACGTTCGACTGGGTCGGGCTCTCGGGCACAGGGATCGCCAGCAGCGACCAGGACAGGTTCCCGAGCCCAATGAACGAGGAGCCGCTGCGACTCATCCCGCCCGAGTGGCGCCAGCGGGTGACCGACGAGCTTGGCCTCTCGAACGACCAATTCAAGGTCCGTGTCGAGGGCGATCTCGATCCGGCGAGTCGATTCATTTTCCAAGCCCTCATGCAGCGCTACGAAGGGGACTGGGCCAAGGTGGTCGGTAGCCATATCCGCGCACGGCGCCTCGTGCTCAGCGAGAAGGACCGCGTGGGCATTGGCACCTTCCAGCCGAAGGACGAGAAAAATCAGGACTCGACCGAACTGACCGGCGACATCAATTACCGCAAGATTGCCGAGTACGGGTCCGACTCCGATCCGCGAGCGTTCAACTTCGACGGCGAGTTCAACATCGCCAATCGTGGAATTCTTGAGTTTATCGAGATCCTCAAGCTCGACGTGGCGTTCCTGTACGATCTGCTGGGGGCGACCCAGGAGCACAAGATCAAGCCCAAGAAGTTCGCGCAGACGGACATTGATGAGGTGATTATCGGTCACACGAACGAGGCCGAATACAAGAAGCTCTTGAACAACGAGTTCATGGAAGCCTTGCGTGATCGGACGATCAAAATCGACATCCCCTACATCACGAAGCTCTCGGAGGAGATCCGCATCTACCAGAAGGACTTCAACTCCGTGAAGATCAAGGGCAAGCACATCGCACCTCACACGTTGGATGTGGCCGCGATGTGGGCCGCGCTGACGCGCCTCGAGGACCCGAAGAAGCACAACCTGTCGCTCGTGCAGAAAATGAAGCTCTACGACGGCAAGGTGTTGCCGGGCTACACGCAGGACACCGTCAAAGAGCTGCGCAAGGAGAGCAAGCGGGAGGGAATGGAGGGGATCAGCCCGCGCTACGTTCAGGACAAGATTTCCAATGCCCTCGTCAACGACGCGGGCGAGGGCACCATCAACCCGTTCATGGTCCTGAACGAGCTCGAAAAAGGGCTCCGGCACCACTCGCTCATCACCGGCGAGGAGCAGCGCAAGCGGTACACCGAGATCGTCGGGATGGTGAAGCGTGAGTACGAGGAGATTGTCAAGAACGAGGTGCAGCGGGCGATCAGCGCCGATGAGGACGCGATAAGCAAACTTGCCGCCAACTACATCGACAACATCAAGGCTTTCACGCTCAAGGAACGGGTCAAGAACCGGTACACGGGCCAGGACGAGGAGCCCGACGAGAGACTGATGCGCTCGATCGAAGAAAAGATCGAGGTACCCGAGAATCGCAAAGAGGATTTCCGTCGCGAGATCATGAATTTTATCGGGGCCCTCGCCGTCGACGGCAAGCGATTCGAGTGGAACACGAACGACCGGCTGCGGCGTGCGCTCGAGCTCAAGCTATTCGAGGATCAGAAGGACAGCATCAAGCTCAAGACGCTCGTGAGCGCGGTGGTCGACAAGGATACGCAGGAAAAGATCGACATCATCAAGGCGCGGCTCATCAAGAACTTCGGATACAACGAGGTGAGCGCCACGGACGTGCTGAACTACGTGGCATCGATTTTCGCGCGCGGAGACGCCAAGGACTGACGTAGCGCCAGTCTGGCGCTCACCCCTTAGCGGGCTTGAGCTGGTGGAGGGCAATCGCGACCCCTTGCGGGTCCCGAAGTTGAGCGACGTGGGCGCCGCCAGGAACTTCCATAGGCCCCCTTAGCACCTCGGCGCCCTTGGCCTTCGCACGAGCGAGCGCGGCACTCAAGTCGGGGGTCTCGATGTAGTACCTCCACTGGGGACGCGCGGAATCGTCCTTGGCCTTCGTAAACATGCCCCCGAGGGGAGCCGTACCGACTCCGAACATCACATACACACCCATGGCCCCCATGTCGTGTTCGCCTATCTTCTTCCAGCCGAACAGTTCGCCGTAGAACCCGAGCGCCGCTTGGTGGTCGGTGGTCATGAGTTCGGCCCAGCAAATTTCTCCGGACTTGGAGGCGTCGTGGATCGCCATGGGTTTGTCGCCCTTGAACACGCAAATGGACGCTCCCTGTGGATCGGCGATGACGGCAAAGCGTCCGACGGTGGGGATGTCCGCGGGCTCGACGTGCACGCGACCACCCAGCTTGCGCACGGAGGCAACGGCCTTGTCGACGTCGGTCACTTCGACGTGCGAGGTCCATTGGGGCTGGGCCCCCATTTTCTTGGCCTCCGCGTCCAGCGCCATGACGCCGCCAAGCGGGCCTTGGCTTCCGACCCACATCAGATAGTGACTGCCGCCGAAGGGCTCGGTCTTCCAGCCGACCACGTCGGTGTAGAACGCAACCGCCGCGCTCGGGTCCGCGGTCATGAGTTCGTACCAAACGAAACGGCCCACATTTGTCGTTGTCACGGGCACCTCCAGGATTGACCCGCTTGTTTATTGGGGGGACCTCGACGCTCGGCAAGTCCCCAGAAGGCCGGTGTCTTTCGGCCGATCCCTTCGCGATCCCGGTGGCGAGCGTGCTCGCGTACGGGAAGTAACGGGAAGTACGCTCCGCGCGACTCGCCTCCGGCCTCGCTCGGGCTAGGAAGTAACAAGTCAGGCAGCGGCGCGGATGGCACCCCAACCCTAGCCCGTTTCATGCTGCAGGGGGGGCCCTTGCGCCCATGTCGAACTCGACCGAAAGACACCGGCCTTCTGGGCGACCCTGTCGCCTACGGAGGCTCAGGGCTGGCTGGCGCCCCTTCGTGGTGCGTGTCGACGGTCAGGGCGACGAGCGCCGCCTCGCAGTCGTCGGCCACAAGCCGTTGACCAGCCTCGACGGCCATGGCGCGCGTGGCCTCGTACTCTTCGCGAGCGTCGGCGATTCGATGGCGGCGGGCTAACCCGTGGGCGACAAGAAGCTTTCCGCGAATGACGTCGTTGGTGAAGCCTTTCATTTTCGCATATTCGACGCCGCTCCTAATTCGCTCCACGCTGTCGCCGTCGTCTTTGAGTCCGTCCAGGTGCGCCAGGAGCATGGCATTGCGATTGGCGAAGCGTTCGTCGCCGCGCTCTTCGCAAAGTGCGAGCGATTGCCGGATGGCTCCGTAGGCCCGCGGAAAGTCTCCGAGCCGGATCAGGACCTCCCCCAGGTGGCACAGATTCACCAGCACGACATGCATCACGCCGAGCTCCCGTCCCATGTCGACCGCCTGGTTGAAGTGCGTGGCCGCCGACTGGAAGTCGCGCGTGTAGTAGTCGACGAGTGCGCGCACCCGCGCTCGCTCCATCTGGGCCGTTCGATCGGCTCCGAGAACGGCCGTGGCCTCCTCTAGGTTGGCCAGCGCCGTGGCTCGATCCCCGAGCCCGGCGAGGGCAAGCGCGAGCTGGAGGGCGATCCGGTGTTGTTCCTGGGCGTCGCTCGTGGCGTGCGCCATCGTATGGAGCTGAGCGAGCAGTACTAGGGCGCGCTTGTTGTCGCCCTGGCGGGTCGCAAGCTCCGCTTCCGCAATGAGAACGAGCCTCGAGAGCTCTTCGTCGCCCGCCGCGATGGACTCCGCTTCGATCAGGCGCTGACGGCTCGCCTCCATGAGGTGCACGGCGGCCAGCACGTGCCCCGCGGCCACGCGAGCCCGAACGCGGGAGCGCGGGTCCCCAGTCTTGTCCTCCCGTTCGATGACTCGACCGCACAGGTGGGCCGCGTCCGGCGCAGTGCGCACGAGGCGCATCGCCGAAGCCAGCCCGTCGAGCCATCCTGCCAGCTCGCCCGGTGGGCGCTCCGATTCGGCGATCCCGATGGCCCTCGTGTAGTCGTTCGCTGCGGCCTCGAGGCGGCTCGTCGCCAGGTGGTGCTCGGCGGCCTTGGCAAAGTACGCAGCGGCGCGATCGCGCTCGCCCGCCTCGTACAGATGGGCAGCGATGCGCCCGGCTTGCTCGCCGGCGCGTGGGCCGAGGGTCGCCTCCAGCGCGCGCCCAGCGGCGGTGTGCATCTCGCGGGCTGCGTCCGGGGTCAGAGCGTCTACGACGACTTCGGGGATGATGGGCGACGTGAATCGAAGATCGCGCGCGCTCACGTGTGCGATGAACCCGCGGTCCGCCAACGCTGCGATCGACTGCTCGAGCGCAGGCATGGGCTGCCCGATCATCTCGGACAACGCGTTGACGTCCACGCTGTCGCCGAGCACAGCCGCCGCCTGAAGTGTCGTGCGGTCCGCGCGCGCAAGCCGCGCTACGCGAGAGCCCACGAGCCCTCGCAAGGTCTTTGGAAGCGCGAGGTCCTGTCCGACCAGCGTCATCGCGACGACATGCCGGTCCACGACCGAGATAGCGTCCGCGTCCACCAGCGCCTTGAGGAGTTCTTCGATGAACAGCGGATGCCCACCCGCACGTGCGCGAATGAAGCGCATCAGCTCGTCGGGGACCAGGTCGACGGCGAGCCGGGATGTGACGAGGCGCTCGACGTCGGAAGAATTCAGATCGCCCAGCTCCAGCGATGCGTGTCCCTCGCACGTTTCGAGGGGATGGGAGAACCCCGGGCGCGCCGCAAAGATGAGGAGGACACGCGTTTGAGCGGATCGCTCGAGGACGAGCGCGAGCACGCGGTAGCTCTCCTCGTCCATCGCGTGTGCAACATCCCACGCGAAGCAGTGGGGACGATCGTCGCAGAGGCTCTGGACCACCCGCACGAAGGCTTGCTTGAGCAGAGCCTTGGCATCTGCGTCGCTCGGCACGACGCTCGCGCCAAGCGCTACCAGGACGGCGTTCACCTCGTCGCCCGGGAGGCCGAGAGCTCGCAGGCGCGGTTGCAGCGCGAGGATGCGGTCCTGAGTGTCCCCCTCGGCGGTGCCGCACAAGACCTGCAACATGCATACGATTCCGAGGAGGGGGAACTCCGCCCCCTGCGGAGGGCACGTGGCGATGTGGAAGCCGATGCTGTATTCGCCGCGCAGAAGCCGCCGCTCGACTTCGTAGAGCAATCGCGTCTTTCCTACGCCGTGGTCTCCCCGGATCGTGAGCACTTGCGAGTGGCGCTTGGTCACTCGCACCATGAGCTCGCCGACGCGTCGCAGCTCGTCCCTGCGGCCGACGAAGCGGCCGAAGGCCTCTGCGGGACCACGGACATTGTTGACGATGACGTGGGCCACGTTCGACCCCGGTCGGTCCGCGTCCCCCGGGGAGTCGAATTCGAACAGAGTCTTTACCTGACGCATAGCGAGCGCGCTCATCGCGACACGACCGTCCCGAACGCGCGACAGCTTGCGAGCGACGTCGAAGAGGGCGTCGAGGCGATCGTTGTCGACAGGTTGCCCGTCGGGGGAGACAGAGACGCGACCGGTGTGCAGTCCGCCGGCCGTCGCGGTGGAGGACTCGAGGTTGCGAAGCACCACTAGTGCGCATCGAGTGGCCATCTCGGTGTCTCGGCCGTCCGGATCGCCGAGGCCGAAAAGCGCCGACACCTGACCTGTCGCCCGGCGCAAGACTCGCCCGCCCCACCGTTCGATCGTTCTCACGGTCTGGTCGACGATGGGCGCGGCCGCGTCGTCCGGCAAATCCAGAACGAGAGCGGTGACGTCGCGACGTTCGCCCATGTCTGCCGTGCGCTCAATCGCAATGGCGTTGACCTCGGCGGGCGGAGGAGCGCCCGACGGGTGGCGGCTCGGCGGACCCTCGACGGGCGTAGGCTCTACGGCCGCCATCGCCGAGTCTGTTTCGAGCAGCGGTCTCGGCGGCATGCTCGATTCGGTCCCTTCGACTCGGTCGCGCAGGCGTCCTAGAAACTGAGCGAGATCGTGCGCGCCGTATCGGCTCCCCTGGGCGTAGAGAATCGCCAGCAGGTGTTCGTACATGCGCCCCGCGTCGGAGTATCGATCCGTGGGAACCCTGGCCATCGCGGTTCGGACGATGGCGACGAGCTCCGGCGGCATGTCCGCTCGCAGCAGCTCGATCGGCGGACACTCGCATGCCTCGACACGTTGAACCGTTTCAAGCGAGGTCGGTGCGGCGAACGGATTGATACCTGCGAGGCACTCGTAAAGAATGGTTCCGAGAGAGAAGAGATCGCTCGAAGCATCGACCGCGTCGCCGCGCGCCTGCTCCGGGCTCATGTAGGCGAATTTTCCTCGCAGCCTTTGGCTCTGCGTTTCGTCGGCCGTCGATTCAATCGCGTGGCGCGCCTTGGCGATGCCGAAATCGGTCACCTTGACCTCGCCCTCGAAAGAAAGAAGGACGTTCTGCGGAGAGACATCGCGGTGGACGATGCCGAGCGGACGCATTTGTTCGTCACGGCGCCGATGGGCGTGGTCCAAGCCTTTGGCGATCTCCGAAGCGATATACACACCCATCTGGAGGGGCAGCGCGAGGTGCTCGCGGCGGCAGCGGGCGAGCATGGACGAGAGGTCGAGCCCGTGCACGTATTCCATGGCGATGTAATACGAGTCTGCCTGGGCTGCGCCGTCGACCTCGCCTCCGGGGGCCATTCCGAGGTCGAACACTTGGACGATGTTGGCGTGAGACAGGCGGACGGCGAGCTTGGCTTCGTGGATGAACATGCTCACGAAGTCTGGACGGCGGGCGAGCTCGGGGAGAATCCGCTTTATGACGAGAACTTTTTCGAATCCCTCGACTCCGAAACTCTTCGCCTTGAAGACCTCGGCCATGCCGCCTTGTCCAAGGCGCTCGAGCAATCGATAGCGACCGAACGCGCCATTCACGGGCATCTACCCTCACGGCCCGAAATCGCGCACCTTACGGCCTTGTCGGACACGGCGCGCGCAAAATACCAGCTTCGACGTTCTGCGGCGAGGGCCGCCTCGCGAGGCGCGTCTGAGGAGTTGATCACGGAGCTTCCGGCGCATGGGGTCCGGGTTGCGCCGAGGCTCGGGAAGCTCCTGGAAACGGCGGCGTAGGCTCCGGATGGCGGGTGATGTATACGGGATTCGTGAACGCGAACGGAAGGACCGGCATGAACGGCAGCACGTCGTCCATGCGGCGGCGTCCACGCGCAATGACCATGACCCAGCCGTTGTCCGGTCCGACCGACACGTCGACCGCGGCATCGAAACGGATGGTGCGCGCCTGGGCCTCCCCGAGCGTACCCGGCTCGGGTCCGAGTTCCGTCGGCCGCGAGGTCACGTCGAAGGTCTGAGCGACGCGACCGCCGACGACGACCTCAACGTCCGTGACGTCGATCCAGGGAGCTGCGCGCACGCGCAGGTGGCCGCGCAGGGGGTCTGCACGCGAGAGGACTTCACCGCCGGGAGGGACACCGTCGATGTCGAACTCGATGACGGGACCCACGGTCACCGTGGCATGGCCGTTCTTGACGTTGGCCACGAGCGCCGCGGGATCGGGCGGCGCGTCGTCGGGACCGCCCGGCACCGCCACCATGGTTCGAGGATACCCTGCCCAATGGAACTGGATCCGGTGAGAATCGCTGCTTCCGGTCGCGGTAGGTCGCCAACCGAAGTTCAGGAGTGCCCAGTAGTCACGAAGCACCTGGTCGACTCGATCGGGGCGTTCGGAATCGTACCCGTTATAGACCTCGATTCCATCGAAGTCGACGCGTCCGTGGATCTGGGCGCGCTGCGCGTGCGGGTCGAAGGCGATGATGTTAAAGTATCCAATCCCTTTGGGAAGGCGTGGGTGATTGAGCTGAAAATAGCGACTCGGATCGCCCGTTCGAACGGCACGAAATACTGCGTTGATCGTTGTATGTTTGAACGGAGGAACGGGGTCACCGGGCGTAAACGGGAAAACCCCGAAGTGTCCAAAACCCTTGCTGTACGTGGTCACCTCGACCCCGGGGACGCTCGCGAATTCCCCTTTCAGGTCGAGGGTTTCGAGTGCCGGAGTGTAGTCTCCGACGAGATTGTGTTCGGTCGGGACGGCGAAGTCGATGCCGGCCGCGACCAGGGACACGACCCGGTCTTCCATCGTGACGGGGGTGTCGAAGCTAGGCCGGGCATGGACGTGCAAGTCGCAGCCATAAACTCCGGGCGTGGGAACGACGTGGCGTGGGGCGAGTTCGATGTCGGTGAGGCGCCCGGCAACGATGTCGACCACCTTTGCGTCGATGCTCCACTCGATGCCCTTGGTGGCGGCGACGCGGTATCGTCCCATGGGCAGCGGAGTCAGGATGTCGCCGCGCAGAGCGTCGATGACCGGTCCAGCGCCCGAAGCGCGATAGTCCGGCCCGAAGTTGGGGTCGACCGACCCATCCATCCCGCGGACCAATAGCCGCGCCGTCAGAGGCGACCGCGTGTCGGCGTCCACGATCGCGACGTGCAGGTCGCCGCCCGGGCCCACGTCGAGCGTCAACTCGCCCGGCGTTCCGGGAGTGAACGACGCGATGCTGCTCGCGCGTCCCGGGTCGATCGCCGCATACCACCCTACGACCGTCTCTGGGACTTCGAGGCTGAAGGTGCCCTGGCGAGATACGGCAGCTCGCACCTGGGGGCTGCCCTGGGTGTCCAGACCGACGACGGTCGCGGGCGCGTTGGTCCCCGTGACACGTCCACTCACCGTTCCGGTGCGCTGACCCAAGAGGTCAGCTATAGACCGCCACACGGTCATACTCGATGCCGCAAGGACCACGTCGAGCGCGCAGATGCGCCCGCTCGCGCTCGAACGGCCTGCCGCGCTCGTCACGGACACCCGCTTGGGTTCGCCCTGAGGGCTCAAGTCGTCGAGCGCTACGTCAATTGTGATGGGCCCCGTGGGTGATGTCACGCCTAACGGGTGGGGTTCCATGCCGACCACGAGCGAGGGACTGGTAACCGTGGCTCGGTCCGCGATCGATCCGAGTCCGGACGCGAACACGATCTGTCCCTCGCTTGGGATTTCCACCCGAAGGGCAATCGTATGGTCCGGGCTCACCGTTTCCGACGTGTTCTCGAGCGCGAGCGAGATGGCCGCATTGGACGCGTCGACGCGCATGGCCAGTGTCGTCGCGAGCTCCGAGCCCCCTTGGACGACTCGGACACTCGCGCGCAGCTCTCCGTCGGACCTTTTCATGTCGTCGCGCGCGAAGGAAAGAGGCGTGACTGTCCCGTCGACCACGATCGCGAGGTCGACGTCTCGCACAACCAGACCGTCGCGACTCCGGGCGGAGAGTTGGCCTGAGGCGAAACGCAGATCGTAGACGGCGGTCGATGTGACAAACTCGGTCATCGGCCGTGAGGCGGCCCGCCCGGCCGAATGAGGCGCGATGCCGTGTGCAAACACAAAGGCGATGAGTCCCGCGACGACGCCCAGCGCCAGCACTTCGCCCACCGAGCGCTGCGCTAGTCTTCTGCCCCGAGGCGAGCGACGTCCTTGCGGTTGCCCTGCGCTAGGCATGGGTCAACGCCCGAAGCCGCTCGCGCGGGGCCCGGAGATCGATGCGGTGCGCGCGCTCGTCCCGTGGATCGCGAGCTCGATTCGCAGAGACAGAGCTCCTCCCAGCGGTCCGACGGCGTCGTCCCCCCATTCGGCGGCCACAAGCGCGCCCTGGGTTCGGCGCTCGCGGAGCCCCAGTTGAGTCACCTCCCTCCAGAGCGTTGCGGGGTTCGATCCAAGCAATCGATAGACGTCCGCGTGTGCGAAAACGCCTCCCGAGGGGAGGACGTATTCGTTCACCAGTGTGAACGTCGGGCTGGTCACGGCTTCCCGAACGCCTAGGGCGCGCGCAACCGCGCGAACGAAGAACGTCTTTCCGGCTCCGAGATCCCCCGAAAGGACGAGGAGATCTCCCGCGACAAGGACGCGCGCCACCTCTCCAGCCAACCGGACAGTGTCGCGCCGAGTTCCCAGGCGGTAGAGCACCCGAGGGTCAGCCTTCCGGCGATTTCGAATCCGTGTCGGCTGCCGCCTCGCCCGTGGCGGGCGCTTCGTCCGTACCCGGCTCGGACAGAGGATCGGAGGGTGCCGCACCGGGACTCGATCCCTCTGCCGCGCCCTTGTCCCGCGACCCATCGCCCTCGAGGGCCGCGATGGCGACGGGGTCACCGACGCTCATCGCGAGTTTGGGTGCCTTGATCGCCTGCGACCAGAAGTGTGCGTAGAAGTAGCTGACGGCCAGGGCGCTCAGGAAGCCGACGCCCTGGCTGGTGGATAGCTGGTAAGGCTGGGTTTCACCGAACGAGGCCGGTCGGAGCGCGAGAAAGGTCACGACGGCCGGAACGAATGCGGCAGCGCACGCTGCGATCCGGACCTGCTTATTCCGGATCCCGAGCGAGATTCCGAAGACGAACCCCAAAGCCATGAGAACGAGGCAAAGCGGGACATACACGTGGATGTCGAGCATCGGGCCGTAGCTTCCGCGCTCCACGTCGTCCCGCCAAAGCTCCAATAGGAATCGCAAGAACCCGTAGGCAAACGTGAAAAGGAAGAAGAGTTGCCCGCGAAACCGTATTTTCTTGCGCTGCCAAATCAGAACGAAGAGCAGAAGCAGACCCACGAGCGATTCGTAAAGCTGCGTCGGGTGAACCGGGAAGCTCGTATTCATGCGCTCCAGTTGGGCTTCGAGCGCGGTCCCCCGGTAGACATCGAGGTGACGAACGAACGCAGGACTGCCGTCGCTGTTGGCGACCGTCCCCACGTCCCAGTGGGGGAACGTTCCGGCGGTCTTGAGCCAGGCCGGAGCCCCGTCGGGCAGGCGCTTGCCGAAGTCGCAGCCGAAGAGATAACAGCCGATGCGGGTGACGAAGAGACCGGAGGCGAGGCTCGGTACGGCGTCGTCGGCCCACGCGAGCAAGCGGATACCCTTGGGCGCCAGATACGCCCAGCTCCCAATCCAGCCGCCCAGAAACCCGCCGTACGCGACGAGGCCGCCGTTGCGCAATGCGAATACGTCCCAGATGGACTTGAGATCCTCGGGATTGGTCGCAAGGTAGAGAATACGCGCACCCGCGAGCGCAGAGAGAGCGGTCACGACATAGCAGTTGGCCATCGTCTCTTTGGGAAGTCCGTCCTTCGCTGCGAGCGACAGCGTGAGGTACCAGCCGATGACGAGTGAGAGTCCGAGCATTACGCCGTACGAGTAAATGGGCAGGCTCGTTCCCTCGAAGACGAAGGAGTGAAATTTCCATCCTGCCCCGGCGGCCGCAAGCGCGACGAACCCGGCCGTCACGACCGAACTGCGGTCCCGTCGAAAGGCCGACCACCCGGCGGACAAGAGCGCCAGCACCGCGACGACGGCCAGCAACCACCAAAGTCGGAGGGGCGTGTGGGGAAGCGGGATGCGAAACAGGATCGGGTGCATGCGCTTCGCCTTCGTCTACAGGAAAAACGCTGCGAGCGCATCTGGCGCGCGGTGCGGTTGCGTCACAACCTAGAGCGCCTACCGAGCGCTGTGGTAGATCGGATCCCGCCATGCGGCATAGAAGGTTTGGTTGGTGGGTCGGTTTGGCTTTCGTCGGATGCGTGCCGTCTGGATCGGCTGGCGCCCCGGACTCGGGACCCGTCAGCCGCGCGCCCTCCTCACCCGGAGCCGCGACGACTCCCGTGACTCCCCCGTCCGCCCTCGGAGAGCTACTGCGATCCGCCTTTCGCGACGATTTCGAGCGTCCGGCCACCGGCGGAGGAGACGGGAGCGCGGCGGGGGGCGACGTAGGCCCGGACTGGGTCGCGTCGGCTCCGAATATCTGGCACATCGAGTCGGGTCGCGTGTGCGCCGAAAATGCAAAAAACCATGGCCTATGGCTCAAGAAGACGATTCCCGTCAACGCCCGAATTGAGTTCGATGCGGTAAGCCAAGCCCAAGATGGCGACATCAAGGCCGAGTTTTGGGGCGACGGACGCTCGGCCGCGACCGGCCTCTCGTATACGAATGCGACGAGTTACATCGCGATATTCGGAGGTTGGCACAATCACTACCATGTCCTTGCGCGCATCAACGAGCACGGGGCCGACCGGCAGGAGATCAAGGTCGTGCCAACGTCCGAGGATCCGAAGGAAAAGCCCGTCGTGGCCGGTCAGCGATACCACTTCAAGCTGGAGCGCACCGACGGCCATGCGGTCAAGTGGTGGGTCGACGGTATCGAAATGCTCACGTACCAAGACCAAGCCCCCCTCGCGGGGGTTGGGCATGACCACTTCGGATTCAATGACTGGGACGTAAAGGTCTGCTTCGATAACGTGGTGGTGACGCCGCTACCGTGACGGGGACGGCTCGTGGATCCAGCGGAGCTCGAAAAGCAGGTTGGCGAACTCGAGGTCGCAGTCGATCGACTCCGGGCGCTATACGATCAGTACTTCATGGGGATTGAGAAGCTAGAACCTTCCGTACCGCACAAGGAAGTCGAACGGCGAATCTACGTTCTTCGCAAGGAACAGATCCGCAACACGGCTCAACGATTTCGATTCCAGATGGTCCTGCAACGCTACAATACGTTGCAGACGCACTGGCAGCGCGTTTGCCGGGAAATCGAGCGGGGGACGTTCAAACGGCACGTGGTGAGAGCGGAGCAGCGTTTCGCCAGGCGATCGAACCCGCCGCCGCCGGAGTCGGATGTGCTGTTCGATATCGAGCTGCCCTCGGACGCTGCGGTGGGGCGGCTGGCCGCGAGCCTCGAGGTGTTGGACAGCGATCTCGCCGCCGAGTTCGCGCCCGCGCCAGTCCGTCCGCTCAGCCCGTCCGCCGCGTCCCCCGCACGGGCCATCCACCCGGCGCGCCCCACAGTATCTGCTCCCCCCATTCCTCCGGCTGTCGTGCGAGCGCCGCTCCAGGCGACGCCGACCGTTCGGCCGGTGGTGGCTGTCCCGCCCCCAACATCGGGTGTGGGGCTGTCCCAGCGGCCGGCAAAGCAACCCTCCGCACCATCGATAGCTCCGCGCGCGCGCACGGATTCATCCTCCTCGAGGACGGATGCGCTTGCCGACGCGCGCTCCGCGCAGGTCCCGGCCTCCCCGTCACGTCGTCCTGGGGGCCCGCCCGACCTGACCGAACAGCGCTTGCGGGAGATCTACGCACAACTCGTCGAGAGTCGACGAAAGCAACGAGAGTCGACGGCCCACATCACGTTCGACTCTGTGGCTCGCACCGTGCGCGAATCGGGCGCGAAGTTGCGCCAGCAGTTCGGGCGGACTGTCGACTTCGAGGTTGTTGTCAAGGATGGGCGGACGGTCCTGCGGCCGGTCGTGAAGTGACGACGCGGACCCTGGTGGCACGCTTCGAGCGGGGGTCGCGTCATAGATGAGGGGGGGCACTTCCGCGCCCGCCTCGATCTCCCCCGTTGCATTCGCGCTTGCCTTCGGCGTGGAACTCTCAGTGGAAGGCTCGCGGCGGAGGGCTCGAAACCGAGCGGACGGATGGCGACTTGACCTCATGCGGCTGAGAGCGCTCGTCGCAGAAGAGGATTGCGCAATGCTTGCTGTCGCTCGCCTGCATTCGGCTACAGAGAGCCACCAGATCCTCGTCGGAGTCGACCACGGTGCCTTCGAGGGGCAGGGAAGTCTTCGGATCGTAGGTGCAGGCGTCCAGAGCGACCCAATGCCCCCGAAACTCGCTGCTTCTACAGATTTGGCGCCAAGTCAGTTGTCGACTACCCATTCGGTCTTCCTTAGGTCGCGCCCGTTCACATGAGGCCGCGTGTGAAACCGACGCCTGCTTCCTCCCACGGTGCGACGACCTTTGCTGGTGGACGTCGAATACCTTTCCCGTCTCGCAGGGTCAAGAGGTGCCTGTGGCAGTGAGGTGACACTGGTTCACGCGTTCAGGTTTTCCACTACCGGGTCGCTGTCGTGGGACCGCCGACCCGGCTGGGCATCGATCGGGGACGATTGCTCGTAACGTACGGACAGGGCGCGAACTGATTTACGGTTGCCATGCTACATCTGCACACGGTGAGCAGTGGCATTTCATGGTCTCCGGATTCGTGGCGCTCGAAAGTCGACGCACAAGCCATAGCCTACGGCGACCGCGAGCGACTCAATGTCGTCTGCGCGCGGCTCAGAGACCTGCCGCCGCTTGTAACGTCCTGGGAAATCGAGCGCCTAAAAAGACTGCTTGGCGACGCCCAGCAAGGTCGCCGCTTCGTCGTTCAGGGCGGTGACTGCGCGGAGACGCTGGCGGATTGCCGATCTTCGGTCATCACGAACAAGCTCAAGATCTTGCTGCAGATGTCGCTTGTGATGGTCCAAGCGAGCAAGCGACCGGTCGTGCGTGTGGGACGCTTCGCTGGCCAGTACGCAAAGCCGCGGAGCAAGCCGCTCGAGGCCCGCGACGGTGTCCATCGGCCGAGCTACTTCGGCGACATGGTAAATCGCGCTGATTTCACGGAGGACGGTCGACGACCGGATCCCGAGAATCTGATCGTCGCCTACAGCCACGCCGCGATGACTCTCAACTTCATTCGTTCGCTGTCGGTCGGCGGCTTTGCGGACGTGCATCACCCTGAGAACTGGGACCTTTCCTTCATGCGGGGTGCGACGACCCCGGATTCGCTGCGCCACGAGTACGAGCGGGCCTCACAGCAGCTGGCCGAGGCTTTTCGTTTCATGGAGGCGATTGGGGAGGGCGAGATCGCGGAGCTCAAGCGCGTCGAGTTCTTCACGAGTCACGAAGGGCTCAACCTTTACTACGAGTCCGCTCAGACCCGCCGAGTCCCTAGACGCGACGGCTTCTACGACCTGACTACGCACTTTCCCTGGATCGGGGAACGGACTCGCGCGCTCGACGGAGCCCACGTGGAGTTCTTCCGCGGTATCGTGAACCCTATAGCCATCAAGGTGGGGCCGAGCGTCTCCGCCGATGAGGTCGTTGGGCTACTCGACACGCTGAATCCAGGTCGAGAGCTTGGAAAAGTCGCGCTCGTCACGCGGATGGGCGCGTCCACGGTCGCATCCAAACTTCCTGGGCTCGTTCGCGCTGTCAAGGAGTCTGGCCGGGACGCCCTGTGGATGTGCGACCCAATGCACGGCAATACGCGGGTGGCTCCGTCCGGACAGAAGACGCGCGATTTCGACGACATCCTAGTGGAGGTCGAGACCACGTTTGAGGTTCATGCGGCGTGTGGCTCGGTTCTAGGGGGAGTGCACTTCGAGTTGACGGGGGACGACGTCACCGAGTGCATCGGAGGTGCCGCGGGAATCACGGTCGAGGACCTCGACAAGAACTACGCGAGTGCTTGCGATCCGCGGCTAAACTACCGGCAAGCGCTGGAAATGGGATTCCGCATCGCGAAGCAGCTCGGCGTTCACGCTCCCCCCAAGTAGTCGCGGCGAGCTAACGTGTCGCCCGTGGCTTGCTGGCCTCGCGGGAAAGGGCTGGTTTTGGCGCTGCCCATCGCGCTGGGGTGCTCGTCGTCCTGCCGCCCTGCCGTCCGCGCCCCCGAGTCCTCGCAGGCGCCAGGGGCTCTGGCTGTACACACCGACGCACCCTTCGTCGGTCCTCGGCTCGCGCCCGCCACACTCGAGTCGGTTCGAGCCTGGGGGAGCGAACCGGACGGGTCGAGTCGCGGGATCGTTGCGGGAGTGCGGGTGATCGTTCGCTCCGACGGAGCCATCCGCTCGGCGACCGAACTTCTGCCTAATGGGCCGACCGACGTCGCGACCGTTCCCGAGCGGATGGGCGGCGGGTTTCTGTTTGCAGTGAGAAAGCGACTCTGGAAGGCCGATGAGTGGCTCGGCCCCCTCAAGCCGATCGTCGCAACGCGTGACGACGCGGTGAAGCTGTTCGTCGGACTGGACCGCGTGTATGCGTGGCAGAGCGGGTGGCTCGCCGCGGTCGACCCGCGCGCGGGAACGCTCGTGGATCCGGGGCCCATTCCGGCGTCGCCCGCCGTGACCCAAGTGGTCGCGCTGGATGCGTGGCGGGCGGCGGCGATCGCCGACCTTCGGGGTGTGGTCGTGACTTTGGACGCTGGAGCCACATGGCACTCGGTGTCCCTTCCAGCGAATCCCATTCGCCTGGCCGACGTCGCGGGCTCGATTGCCGTCGGGGCGTCCGACGGGTCGTGGTGGGAAGTCGGTTCCGATGGTCAGGCGGCGCCGCTCGAGAATGCGCAGCCCCCCGACGTCGCGGAGCGCATTCCGACTCCCGCCCAGGCCCAGCGAGCGCCGCTGGGCGCGGAACCGCTCGCAGCCGCTGTCGCCGATGGGTGGAACTTGTCGGACGGCTCGGCTCTCGTCGCACGCGACGGCAGCGTGTTCGTCGTCAACCTCTCCGACGGCTCTTTGGAGACGAGCTTGCCCGGGGCCTATGCGCGCGGTCCGTCGCGTTGCAGAGGCATTTCGCTGGCGAGCTCCGAACAGGGCCCGGACGCGTTCGGATTCGTGTGCGGGCTGCCGCGCGGGTGGACAGCCGTGTACCGGTGGGACCGCCCGAGCCGCACCATGGTCGAGCTCAGGTCATTTTCCGAGCCACGTCAAGTGCTGGCATTCGGCAACGGGGCGCTGGCGGTCGGAGGAGCGTGTGCGGCCCGATCCTCGCTACCGGATGACGAACTCAGGCGAACGTGGTGCATCATGCGCTCGGACGGTCGGTGGCAAGAGGTCCGAGCTCCGGGGGACACCGGGCGCATCGTTGTGCTGTCGGATGGACGACTGGTTGTCGTGGAGCCGCCACGTCGCGGCGAGCTCTCCGCCCTTCGCCTCCTCATCTTGGAGGCCGGCCGCACCCGCGAGGTTCCCGTTTCGATTCCCTCGCTTCCGGAAGGGGTCGCTGATGCGCTCCGATCCGGACTGTGGCTGGACGGCTTTCAGGAACGTCGGCAGGGGGTGATCGCGGGGTGGGTGGATCTGGCGCAGTCCGCCTTGGGGGTGGAGATTGTTGTCGACGGCAAGCTTCGCGTCGGCGAGTTCGTGCGCGACTCCGGCGCGCCCATCGTATCCGGTCGCTGGGGCTTGGGCTGGACGGCCTCGCGCGGTGGATTCGAGACCACGGACGGAGGGATGACGTGGAGGCGCCTCGAACTCCCAGAACCCTTGGGAGTTGGTTCTGAAAGAGCGTGCGGCCCGATCGGCTGCGTTCTCGATGGATGGATCCGAGTGGGATGGGGAGGGCCGGTCGACTCGGTCGTCGATACGGAGCCCCCGACGACTGGGCTCGGTGCCTTCCGAGCGGCCCCGAATCTCCATCTCAGGTGCGAGGGAGGATTTCCGGCGGGGTCCCAGTCGCCGGTCGGTCGCGCGGCTTGGGGTTCCGAGCGCGTGGAGGTGGCCGTCGACGTTCTCGGCGACGGACGCAAGCTCCCGCGCAACACGACCGTGGGCCGAGTGCGAACCTGGAGGGAATCCACCGACCGGGAGCGCGAGGCGTGGCGTTGGGTCGTGGAGTGGACATCGCCGTGGGGCGGCGCGTCCGACCGGAAGGAATCGAGCCCATCCATAGCTCCGTGGCATGACGCGGACGCGGCACGGCGTGCGCTCGGTGCCGACGGGGTTCGTGGCCTTTGGACGTGGGTCCTCGTCCCGTCCGCGACGCCGGCGCAAGCCTTGCTTATCAGACAGAGCCGAGCGGACGACGGCAACACTCAGGTCTTCTCGCTGGAGGCCGACCAGCCACCGCTCGGAGTGGTCCGCTCCGATCGCCGCCCTCTGGGCGCCTTCGAGGACGCCCTTCGGGTCGGGCGGCGCTGGATTTTCGCAACCGCGCAAGGTTCGGGACAACTCTCGGCGACGGTCGTCTGGAGCATTGAAGAAGCAGTGATGCGTGAACTCACCCGCATTCCCCGCTCGGTGCTCAGCCCACGCATCCCCGCGCGACTCGCAAAGCGGTCGGACGGCGACGCGATAGGTCTCGTGGTCGAAGGCCAGATCGACGGAGCCACCCGGCTGTCTACGCTCTGGGTCGTCCCGGTCACGTTGGATACTTGGGAAGTGGGCGAGCCTGAACAGCTCGCCCCAACGCGGCTGGGGGGGCTTGCGGTGGACGTTTGTGGCCTCGAGGACTCGGGCTGGGTCGTCGAGACGCCCTATCCAGGGTCCGTCAGCGTGGGCGTGGGACCCCACGCGTCGCAGCTCTTCTCCCCACTGGCGCGCCTGCGTGTCGCGCGTAGCGGTGTCTGTATCGAAGCCTTGCTCGGATCGCTGGAAACCCGTCCCGACAGCGCATCCAACTCAGGGGTTAGTCGACGGCCCGAGGGTCGCATAATGCAACGCGCAATCAACGTAGGAGTCTTGTCGGCAGGCACCTCGCAGAGCTTGCGGTGTTGGCGCTCTTCGCCTTGATCTGCGTCCGCCCGCCCACCTGCGTTCGTGCAGACTCGACAACGGCTCGTTTCAAAGTTGAACGAGCGGCACGGCGAGCGCTCAGAAAAACGATGGCCTGCCGCCACCCGATGGGTGGCATGGTAACTGCATTTACACACAGCGCCCGCGTGGAGTGAGGCTGCCCCCCCGGCCCCTCTGCGCGGGCGTTTTTTGGTCTGGGGTTGCGTCTGAGGTGTTGCAGGCGGGTCATCGGCGCCGCACGCCCGAGCTATCGCCCATTACGTCTCGGGGGGGCAGCTCGAGGGGGCCGCCAAGCGGATCGCGCCGGACCGACGACGTCGTTCGGACGACGCGCGCAATCGCCTCGCGGCTCAGTTGACGACTCGGTCGTAACCGTTAACTTCGTGCCGAAAGCTCCGTGAGGCATGACGCCCACGGACATTGACCCGCCGGGTGCTCAGGGCCTCGGCGAGAAGGAAATTGACAATGCATCCAGCCATGGTTTCGTGGTGGCGAGCGCGTACCAGCGGGTGCGGGCACGCGGGTGACTCGCACTGTGGAGGACACGGAGGGCGGCACGGTACGTGGGCTCACGGAGAGGGCCCACCTGGAGCGGACGGATTCGGTGGTGGGGACGGCTTCGGTGTGCGAAGACCGCTCCGTTTCTTGGCGTACAAGCTGGAGCTCAACGAACGTCAAGTGAGCGAGCTGGCACGCATTCTGGACGAGCTGAAGACCGAGCGTGCGCAAGGCGAAGTCGACCGGAGGCGGACCCTGTCCGCGTTTGCCGACGCCGTCAGCGGCGAGACGTTCGACGACACCCAAGCCAAAGAGGCGGCGGACTTGCGCGTCGCGACGGCCGAACGCTTGCGCGAGGCGGTGACCAAGGCGCTGTCACGAATCCACGCGCTCCTAAACAGCGATCAAAGAGGGCGTCTGGCCTACCTGATTCGGACCGGGACGCTCGTTCTCTAGGAGTCCGTCGGGCTTTTTGCCTTCGGCCCTCACCGCTCGGCCCGAACTTCCACGGCCTCGACCTCGTCGCGCCGCCTCGAAACCATCGCGCCCTCTTCGACCGACACGGCGGCGAGCGGCTCATCGACGAGCGTCCCCGTCACGGTCCCGCGGTCGAACGCTTTGACTTCCACCCACATCGCTTCGGAGCCCGCGTCGCCAGGTATCGCGAAGGGGAGGCGCACGAGCACAGCGCCGCCGTTCGCTCGAATGGATTGCCAACGGGCCAACGCCTCGTCGAGGTCCCTTCGAGCGTCGTCTCGTCGGGCTTCGTTGACCGTGGCCGTCTCGGTTGAAACGCCTAGAACTCGACCAAAAAAGTGTTCGGCGAGTTGCAAGTAGCCCATCGGGCCCTCGCCGTCGGGCGGAACGATCCTCACCATGAAGTCATTCGGGTCGCCGGACTCAGGATGGACGCCAAGGAGAGGGATGGCTAGAGGGGAAGCCTCCGGCTCGATGGAAGATCGATCCACTCCAGCTGCGCGGACGAGGTCGTCCGGTCCGAGCCGCACCGTCCCAGACGCATCCCCGTTCGCGATCTCCTCGGCAACCGCCAACACCAGCTCGGCAACCCGCGCACGGGCGCCGACCGGAACGTTCGCCGCCTCCACGTCCGGAGCGCCCCAGCGCGACAATCCAGCCGTGAGCACGCGGACGACGCCCTCGGTCTTTGGCTCGTAGAGAACCTCGACCCGATCGCGCCGAAAGGTCGGCGCCCCCAAAGGAACCACGACGGCGTGGGCAGCGAAGTCCTTCGCCCTCTCGATCCGGAGGAGGAGGGGATCGTGCACCCATCCATCGAACTGTTCAGCGAGCGCTGCTGCTCCTGCGATCGCGGTCCGAAGTGCCAGCTGCCGATCGGAGGTCGCTGCCGATGTGCTGACGGCGACCACCTGGGTCCGTCGAAGCAGTCCCCGTCTCTCGCCTGGCGTGAGCCCGGCCCCGCTCGCGTCCACGTCCAGGCGGCCCAGGTTCCAGTCCGAGGCCGCCATAACCTGAAGGCTGGTCGTGTGCTCGTCTCGGAGCGCGTTCCTCACGGCCTCGCACGCATCCGCGTCACCGCACAGGCGACCCGCTATGGACTCGGCGAGGCGCTCGCGATGGTCGGTCCACGCCCGAATCTCTTCCGCCATACGGCTGGTCAGGATTCCGAACTCGGCGCTCGACCGTGGCGGGCGCAGGATGCGCACGGGAACCTGTGCCGGAGCCCTTTCAGCTTCGGAGGCGCTGAGGATGGGCGTCGGGCCTGCGTCAACAGTCGATAGCGGCGACTCCGATCGGTACGCGAGTCGACCGGCAACAATCAAGCCAACTGCGACAACGAGGTATGCCGGCGTTTTCCACCGTCGTCGGCGGGCCGTTATGGACTGGGAACCGGGGGAGGATGCCGAGCTGGACAGCTTGGGACGAAACATATCGGAAAGATTACGCTTCTGGCCGTTCGGTTGGTGTGCGGGGGCACGAATCCGCTAGCGCCGAAGCGCCTCGGGCGCCATAATCTCCCCCATTATGCCACTGCCGCCTCCGTGCGGGCTGTACGACCCGTCCCTCGAGCATGACGCGTGCGGACTTGGTTTCGTCGCAGACCTCCGTCGTCCCGCCAGCCACCAAGTCGTTTCTATGGGCGTCGAGGTCCTTCGCCGCCTGGCCCATCGCGGGGCAGCGGGCTGTGACCCGTGTACGAGCGACGGCGCGGGCATTTTGCTCTCAATTCCCCACGCACACTACGAGCGGGTATTGGGGCGATCCGGAATCGAGCTACCAAACGAGGGGGACTATGGGGTCGCTCAGTGCTTCTTGTCGAGGGACCCGGCGAAGCGCGCGGCCGAAATGCGCATCGTCGAAGACGCCGCGCGTCATCACAACCAGAAGGTGATCGGCTGGCGTGACATTCCGGTCGACGAGAGCGCACTGGGCCCCCTGGGTCGCGCCGAGATGCCCGTCTTGCGACAGATGTTCATCGGCCGGATCAGCCCCGTGTCCGTGTTCGAGCGCACGCTGTTCATGATCCGCAAGCGCGCAGAGCGATTGGCCACCGAGGCGGGTCTTCGGGATTTCTATCCCTCGAGCGTGTCCGCTAGGACTGTCGTCTACAAGTGCCTCGCCCAGCCTGAGAAGCTCGACGCGTTCTACCTGGATCTGCGCGAAGAGGAGGTCCGGAGCCGCATCGTGCTCGTACACTCCCGCTTCAGTACTAACACGTTCCCGACCTGGGAACGCGCGCACCCCTATCGCCGCATCGCTCACAATGGGGAGATCAACACCCTGCGCGGCAACCAGACCTGGATGGCCGCCCGGGAGCCGCTCTTGGCGAGCGAGGCGTTCGGCGAGCATCTGGCCGACTTCAAACCGATCATCCGACCCGGGGGGAGCGACTCGGCGTCGATCGACGACGTGATCGACTTTCTCATCGCGGGCGGCCGCAGCATTCCCCACGTGATGATGATGCTCATCCCGGAGGCCTGGGAGGGAAACGCGGACATGCCGGCCGCGCGGCGCGCCTTCTACGAGTACCACGCATCGCTGGTCGAGCCATGGGACGGCCCCGCAGCGATTCTCTTCACAGATGGCAATTACATCGGCGCCACCCTCGATCGCAACGGCCTGCGGCCGATGAAATACGTCATCACGGAGAGCGGCTTCGTCTGCGCGGCCAGCGAGTTCGGAGTGATCGATTTCGACCCGGCGGACGTCGTCGAGAAGGGCCGGCTTCAGCCTGGGCGCATGCTCCTCGTGGACGTCGCGCGTGGCCGCGTGATCGGCGACGAGGAGCTGAAGAAGGACATCGCCTCTCACCAGCCCTACGAGCAGTGGCTGGAGGACAACAAGATCGAGCTCTCGGCCCTGCCGCCGGCGCCGGCCCCTGCCTTGCTTTCGGATGAAGACAGGCAGACTCTTTTGCGGGCCTTCGGTTACTCGCGGGAAGACCTGAAGGTCATTCTCGCAGCCATGGCGGCGACGGGCGAGGAGCCGATCGGAAGCATGGGCAACGACGCGCCTTTGGCCGTACTAAGCTCGGAGCCGCGCGTCCTCTTTCGGTATTTCAAGCAGCAATTCGCGCAGGTCACCAATCCGCCGATCGACCCGATCCGTGAGCGGCTCGTGATGACGCTCGTCAGTTGTGTCGGAGGGGAGGGCAACCTGCTCGAGGAAACGCCGCGCCAGTGTCGTCTCGTCGAGCTCCAACAGCCCGTGATGACGAACGACGAGCTCGCGAAGCTGGTCCAAGGGCTGGACGATTTCAGTGCCTGCGTACTTCCGATCGTCTTCGATGCCCATGCTGCCGACCCGGGCGCTGCCCTCGAATCCGCTCTCGGCGAACTGTGCGACCTGGCCGAGCGGGCTGTCGACGACGGGGCCAGCGTGATCGTCCTATCGGACCGATCCGCGGACGCGGCGCGCGCGCCCATCCCGAGCCTGCTCGCGACGAGCGCGGTGCACCATGCGTTGGCTCGCACCGGTCGCCGCATGCGGTGCGGCCTCGTCGTCGAGACCGGAGAGGCTCGCGAAGTTGCGGATTTCGCCCTCCTCATCGGGTACGGCGCCGGCGCGGTCAATCCCTACGTTGCCTTGGCGGCGATTCAGGCGCTCGACCTCGACGTGCCAGTGAGCAAGCGAGTCGACAACTACGTTTATGCGGTGGGCAAGGGATTGCTCAAGGTGATGAGCAAGATGGGAATATCGTGCCTCTCGAGCTACCAGGGGGCCGAGATCTACGAGGCGATCGGCGTCGGACGGGCTGCAATCGACAAGTGGTTTCCGGGGACGGCCTCCCGCGTCGGAGGTGTCGGCCTTCCCGAGATTGCCAACGAAGCGCTCGCGCGCCACAGGCAGGGTTTCGAGTGGACTGGCGAGGAGGGCTCCTCGGATGAGGACGCGCTGGGCGTCGGTGGTGTGTATGCCTGGCGCGTCGGGGGAGAGCGGCATCTTCTCAGTCCGCGTGCCGTGGCAGCGCTTCAGAAGGCGGTGCGCACCGAGGATGCTAGCTCCTACGAGGAGTGGGCTCGCGCCATCAACGACCAGGGCAGTGACCCGTTCACCCTGCGAGGGTGCTGGGACTTCGTCGAGTCGCCCTCCGCCGTTGCGATCGAGGAGGTCGAACCCGCCGCCAGGATCGTTCGCCGCTTCACTACCGGCGCGATGAGCTACGGCAGCATCAGCCGCGAAGCCCACGAGAACCTCGCTGTCGCCATGAATCGCATCGGCGGAAAGTCGAACAGCGGCGAGGGCGGCGAGGATTCTGCCCGGTTCGCGCCGCTGCCGAACGGCGACTCGAAGCGCAGTGCGATAAAGCAGGTAGCGAGCGCCCGTTTCGGCGTCACCGCACACTATCTCGTCAACGCCGACGAGCTTCAGATCAAGATCGCCCAGGGCGCCAAGCCCGGTGAAGGGGGACAGCTCCCGGGTCACAAAGTAGATGAACAGATCGCTCGAGTACGCCACTCGGTTCCCGGGGTCACCCTCATCTCACCCCCTCCTCACCATGACATCTATTCGATCGAGGACCTGGCCCAGCTCATCTACGATCTCAAAGCGGTGAATCCGCAGGCGCGCGTCAGTGTGAAGCTCGTCAGCGAGTCCGGGGTCGGAACGATCGCTGCGGGCGTTGCCAAGGCGCATGCCGACATCATTCAGATCGCGGGCTACGACGGCGGAACGGGCGCTTCCCCCCTCTCGTCGATTCAGCACGCTGGAACCCCTTGGGAGCTCGGCCTGTCGGAGACGCAGCAGGTCCTCGTACTCAACGGACTGCGGGGCCGAGTCAAACTCCACGCCGACGGCCAGATGAAGACAGGGCGTGATGTGGCTTTTGCGTTTCTTCTGGGCGCCGACGAGTGCGGCTTTGCGACCGCTCCGCTCGTGGCCTCTGGCTGCATCATGATGCGCAAGTGCCATTCGAACACGTGTCCCGTGGGTATCGCGACGCAGGATCCTGTTCTTCGAGCGCGCTTTCAGGGGACTCCCGAGCACGTCGTAAACTTCTTCTTCTTCGTGGCGGAGGAGGTGCGCGCCATCATGGCGCGGCTTGGCTATCGAACCGTCGACGAGATGATCGGTCACGTGGAGCGAATCGCTCCTCGGACGATTGACCATCCGAAGGCGCGTCTGTTGGATTTCACGGCGCTCCTGAGGCCGCCGGGGTCGACCCTGTCGGAAGCGGCGGCCGCCGTCATCGCCGCGGCTGCCAACGACAAGGCCTCCGACCAATGGTGTGCCCCCACGCCAACGGACGATGCCTTGCTCGAGGGCGCCCGCCTGTCGCTCAAGTACGGCGAACCGACGACGATGCAGGTCACGCTCGCGAACTCCGACCGAGCGTTCGGCGCGAGACTGTCCGGGGAGCTCGCGCGCAAGTACGGCGCGGATGGACTCAACGACGCAACGGTGGTCATCGAAGCGACCGGGACCGCCGGGCAAAGCTTTGGCGCCTTTGCATGTCGCGGGATGCTGCTCGTGCTCGAAGGGGACGCGAACGACTACGTGGGCAAGGGATTGTCGGGAGGCGTGCTGGCGCTGCGGCCACCGGCACGCTCGCGCTTCAAAGCCCACGAAAACGTCATCATCGGAAATACGTGCCTCTACGGAGCCACGAGTGGAAAAGCTTTCTTTGCCGGTCGCGCGGGCGAACGTTTCGCGGTGCGCAACAGCGGCGCGATTGCGGTCGTCGAGGGAGTTGGCGATCACGGCTGTGAATACATGACGGGCGGGACCGTGGTCGTTCTAGGCGCAACGGGCAGGAACTTCGCGGCGGGAATGAGCGGAGGGGTAGCGTACGTCCTGGACGATGACCGCGTCCTCGGGGGGCTTTGCAGCAAGACGATGGTCGATCTCGACCCGTTGACGACGGAAGATGAAGAGCTCGTCCGGGGGCTTATCGAAGAGCATATCGCCCATACGCGCAGCGTGCGCGGGCGGGCAGTGCTCACCGGTTGGGCCAAGCGTCACTTCGTCAAGGTGATGCCGAAAGAGTGGCGGCGTGTTCTTGAACTGCGGAAGACGGGTAGCTAGGCGATGGGCGATCCGAAGGGCTTTCTCAAGGTGGCGCGGGTCAAAGAGGCGGAGCGTCCGGTCGACGAGCGTGTTCGCGATTGGAGCGAGCTCACAGTGGCCGCTAACGACGAGCAGGTGCGGGCGCAGGCCTCGCGCTGCATGGAGTGCGGAATTCCCTTTTGTCACAGCGGCTGTCCGCTTGGCAATCTCATCCCGGAGTGGAATGACCTCGTGTATAGGGGCAAGCTCGGTCAGGCGACGCACCGCCTTCTCGAGACAAATAATTTCCCCGAGGTCACCGGACGTGTCTGCCCGGCTCCATGCGAAGCGTCGTGCGTTCTCAACATTCGTGAGGAAAACGTAACGATCAAGACGATCGAGCGGACGATTGCCGATCACGGCATGCAGTCCGGGGAGGCGCTGCGCCCCCGCGTGGCAAAACACCGAACCGGCCAACGCGTGGCCGTGGTGGGCTCCGGTCCCGCTGGCTTGGCGTGCGCTCAGCAGCTCGCCCGCGCCGGGCATGCCGTCGTCGTGTTCGAGCGCGACGACCGAATCGGAGGACTCTTACGGTACGGCATTCCGGACTTCAAGCTCTGGAAGTTGGCTCTCGACCTGCGAATGGCGCAAATGCAGGTGGAGGGGGTCGAATTCCGGCCGGGCGTCTCGGTTGGGGTTGACGTGCGCGGAGACGAACTCCGCCGCGAGTTCGACGCTGTCGTTCTGGCGATGGGAGCCCGCGCTCCGCGAGATTTGCCCTTACCCGGTCGTGACCTCCTGGGCATTCACTTTGCGATGGACTTCCTGACCCAGCAAAATAGGCGTGTCGCCGGGGACTCGCTCGACGCGACCCAGGCAATTTTCGCGAGTGGCAAACGGGTGGTCGTCATCGGCGGCGGTGACACGGGCTCGGACTGCGTCGGAACGTCGGTGCGGCAGGGTGCCGCGTCCGTCACCCAGATCGAGCTGATGCCGAAGCCGCCTCTCGCGCGGATGCCGAACAATCCGTGGCCCGAATGGCCTCAAGTCATGCGCACTTCGAGTTCTCAGAACGAGGGCGCTGACCGCGATTGGGCTGTTTCGACGCGTGCATTCCGTGGCGTCTCCGGTCGGGTCACCGAGCTCGAAGCGGTGCGGGTGGTGTTCGAAGGTCGCAAGATGCAGCCCGTGGCGGGCACTGAGTTTTCGCTGCCGGCCGAACTCGTGTTGCTCGCGATGGGATTCACCGGGCCGGAGCGAGGGGGCATTCTCGAGCAGCTCGGGGTCGAGCTCAATGACCGCGGAAACGTGCGGACAGGGGCACTGGGAGCCACGAGCGCCGAGGGCATCTTCGCTGCGGGGGACGTGGCTCGCGGGCAATCTCTCGTCGTGTGGGCGATCGCAGAAGGGCGCCGCGTGGCGGAGGGTGTCGTAGCGTGGCTCGACCGGAGCCGGATGGCGATCGCGGCCAGCGGTTAGACTCCAAGCGTACGGCACCGATCGCCCCTTGTGACGACGTGATGGTTCCGGTAGGCGTCTCGCTACCATGCGTACTGTCTCGCCTGCCTTCTTCGACACGGTAGCCGCTCAGTTCCCGCCGGATTTCTTGACGCGCGATCCGAGCGATCTTGAGGAATACGGTCGCGACTGGACGCGGGTCGTCGCTCCCGCACCGTCCGCGGTCGCGCTGCCGCGGACGACGGAAGAAGTCGCGCGATTCGTGGGGATCTGCGCGGCCCACTCCGTAGCCATCGTGCCGTCGGGCGGGCGCACCGGGCTCGCCGGCGGCGCTCTGGCCTATGGAGGGGAGGTTGTGGTCTCGCTGTCCCGCATGCGCTCGCTCGGGCCCGTCGATGCGGTCGGCGGCACGGTGCGCGTCGACGCCGGGGCGATCACGGAGGCGGTGCACGAACACGGGCGACCCCACGGTCTGACGTGGCCCATCGACTTCGCAGCGAAGGGGTCCAGCACGATCGGTGGAAACATCTCGACGAACGCAGGCGGCGTCAAAGTGATCCGTTGGGGCCTCACGCGTCAGTGGGTGCTGGGGCTCCAAGTAGTGGTCGCGAGCGGGGACGTGCTCGAACTCAACGGCGCGCTCGAGAAGAACAACACCGGCCTCGACCTGCGCCAACTGTTCATCGGGAGCGAGGGGACACTCGGAATCATCACCGCCGCGACGCTGAAACTCGCTCCGATTCCGCGCAAGCTCGACGTGATCCTCTTCGGGGTCGACGATCTCGCTAGCGTGATTCGGCTCTTCCGCGAGACGCGCGCTTCGAAATTCGTCATCTCTGCGTATGAGATGTTCACCGACGCGTGCCTCGCCCGGGTCGTCGCTCACCGCAAGCTGCGTTCGCCGCTCGCCTCCCCTGCGGCGTACTACGTGCTCGTGGAGTTCGAGGACGCCGCCCGCGAACCACTCGAGACGTGGGTGTCCTCCCTGTTCGAACGACAGCTCGTGCGCGACGGGGTGCTGGCCCAACACGGAGGCGAGGCTCGCGACCTCTGGGCGTTGCGCGAGTCCATCAGCGAGTCGCTCTCGGCAACCGGATTCCCGTACAAGAACGACGTCGCGCTGCCCGTGGCCGCTCTGGAGCCGTTCGGCTGCGCGCTCGGTCACGTGTTCGCGAATCGGTATACAGGTTGGGAGATATGCCTTTTCGGGCACGTCGGAGATGGCAATATCCACGTCAACGTCATGAAGCCCGACAGCATGACTCAAACCGAGTTTCTTACAAGAACGGAAGAAGCGAATCGAGACTTGTTCGATTTGGTTCGCGCGCATGGCGGGAGTGTGAGCGCCGAGCATGGCGTCGGTCTGCTCAAAAAGCCGTGGCTCCGGTGGTCCCGGTCCGAGGCCGAGTTGTCCATGATGCGAGCGGTCAAGCGAGCGCTTGACCCCAACTGCATGTTCAATCCGGGCAAGATCTTCGACGTATAGGGCACGCCCCGCGCGCAGTCTCAGCGCGATTCGCGAAGTACTCTGCGCGCAGAGCGCCGAATGAGACACGTCGTGTGCGGTCCTGCGCACGGGTGGGGAGGGGTCCTGCTCACTTTTGGATCGCGGGTCACGCCGCCCTTGGTGACGCCGCCGTTGCGTGCCAATACCTACGCTGGGCTCGTGGCGCCGGATAGGTCGCGCTGCGCGGACGGCTCTCGATTCAAGGACGGTAGGGCCACTTGGAATGACGGCAGGGCAAGATTGCTCAGTGGATGTCGCGGTCGTCGGCGGGGGAGCGGCGGCGCTGGCGGCGTATCGCGCCGCCGTGGAGATCTGTCCGCGAACCCTGCTCATCCAGTCCACCCCGAGACTGCCGAACGGGTCGCTGGCGAGCAAACTGCTCATTGCCGCGGCAGACGCGGCGCACGACGCGCGCGCGGCCCGAGCGTTCGGCTTGAAGACGACGGTCGTCGTCGACGGGCGGGCGGTCATGAACGGCGTTCGCCAGGAGTTCGACCGGCTCGTGGAGGCCGTTCCGTTCGGCGAGGACTCGGTTGGGGCCGATCATAAGATCGTCGGGGCCGCGCGCTTCATCGCTCCCGGCGTTTTGGACGTTGCCGGGACCCTGGTGCGTGCGCGCGCCGTCGTCGTGGCCACAGGGGCCCATCCTGTCATTCCTGCCGCCCTGGCGGACGTGCAGGAGCGCGTCGTCGTTCACGACGATGTCCTCACGTGGACGGACCTACCCGATTCCGTCGCGATCTTCGGCGCCGGTGTGGTCGGGCTCGAATTCGGCCAAGCGCTCGGTCGACTCGGCGTTCGCGTCCGCGTCTTCGGGAGGGGAGGTGGACTGGGACCGCTCACGGACCCAAAGGTGTGCGATATGGCGGCTCGCGTTCTCGGAGCGGATGTGCCGATCGAGCTCGAAGCGAATGTGCGAAGTGTGCGATTGGCTGGAGAGCGCGTTCTTGTGGAGTCGGAAGACCCCGATGGCCACCCACGGGTCGAGACCTTTGACTACGCGCTCGTCGCTGTGGGCCGCCGACCCAATCTGTCCGACTTGGACCTGGTCCGTGGAGGCGTGCGCGTGGAGGAAGGCGGGGTGATCATCGCGGACCGAGGCACGATGCGCGTCGGGAGCAGCAACGTCTTTCTCGCAGGTGGCGTTCGCCCGGAGGGGTCCGTATTTCACGAGGAGACGGACGAGGGTCTCATCGCGGGGACCAACGCGGCCTGCTATCCCAACGTTCGGCCGAGGCCTCGGCGCTCCCGCTTGCAGATCGTGTTCACCGACCCTCAGATTGCGGTGGCGGGCGAATCGTTCGCAGGGGTGTCGGAGCGCGGTCCCGGGGTGGTGACGAGCGAAGTGTTGTTCGAGGAACAGGGCCGGAGTCGAGTGATCCACAAGAATCGCGGAATCGCGAGGGTCTACGCCGACGGGCACTCGGGACGGCTGCTCGGCGCCGAGATCGTGGGGCCGCGCGCCGAGAATCTCGGTCACCTGCTTGCGTGGGCCCACCAGCAGGCGCTGACCATCGACCAGATGCTCGAGATGCCGTTCTTTCATCCTTCCATCGAGGAAGGCATAGCGGCAGCGCTGCGGCGCTCTCGTGCCGAGCTTCGCGCGCCACGCGCCGACGCGCACCGAGCCCACGGTTGAAGGCCGGTGTATTTCGGCCGATCCCTTTGCGATCCCGGTGGCGAGCGTGCTCGCCTACGGAAGTACGCTCCGCGCGACTCGCCGCCGGCGTCGCTTGGGTTTGACCGAAATACGCCGGCCTTCCGCGCCTTAGCCTCTCGCCTACGGGCAGGAGACTCCGACGCCGCCTCTAGCTATAGCTAATACGCTCCACGAAGCTTCTGCACCCAGCCGTGGATGGAATGATACGTGAACCCCTGGGTCACGTACATGACCGCGCACGTCCCCGTTCGAAGGTCGATGCTGCGCTCTTTTGCGAGGGCGACGGCCTGAGCCGTGTCCGAGTTCATGTGGAGCCACACGTTCTGGATGCCCGCGTCCGCGGCCTTGCGTACCCACGATTCCGTCAGATCGCGCGGGACCTCGATCACCGCCGCGTCGACGTGCTCCGGAAGGGAGCCGAAGTCCGGATACGCCTTGTCCCCAGCGGCCACGTTCGAACTCGAGTCGATGGCGAAGACCTTCTTTCCGATTTTCTTCAGGCCCCCGTAGGTGAGCGCGGGGAACGGCTTCGTGGCCGAATGTCCCACGACTGCAAACGCCGCATGGTCCCAGAACGTTTCGTAGGTCGACGGCATCAGTTCCTCCTTCGCGTGCCGAGCGCGCGCGCACACTGTACTCGACCGATACTGGTCGTGCGCGTCCAGTGTTGAGGCCGTTGGGTCGGCGGTACTGTCCCCGATCGTTCGCGACCGCGCCTGGCGAACCGGTTCAACCTGCCGTAATGTCGGGCGGCTGCCTATCCAGCGCGGAGAATCATGACGCCGAAGGAACTGCTCGTCGAAATCGATAGGATTCTCGAAGATTCGAAGACGGCCTTGCTCGCGACAGTGGATGAAGCTGGACGGCCCTGTCTTCGCTGGATGACCCCTCGGCGCCTGAAGACGCTTCCCACGCACCTGTGCGCCGTCTGCGAAGTCGGGACGTCCAAGGTGGATCAGATCCGCCACCATCCGGAGGTGGCTTGGCAGATTCAACGTCCGACTCTCGACGTCGTGATCACGCTGCGTGGGAGGGCCGCGGTGATCGAGGACCCGGCCATGCTGCAAGAGTTCCTCGACGTGGCCGCCAAGGACCTGTTTGTGATCTGGCGGCTCCACCCTCCGGGTGCCCAAAATCCGTTCGCGGTCATCGAAACTCTGATCGAGAGCGCCAGCCGCTTCGATTCTCTTTCCGGCAAGACCACTGAATTCAGGTTCGACGCGTCCTGACCGGGCAACCGCTGGTGCCCTTTCGCTCCACGGCCAGGCGCGTGCTAAGAGCGCACGCCCGATGGTCGAGCCGAAGTGCCCCACCGAGTTGACGAGCGGGTTGGCCGACCGGGCGATGGACGCCCTTCAAGCGGCGGCAGCCGTGGCCGAGGGACGGTCGCTCGACCAGAGCCTGCCGCCCGCGCGACCCGAAGACTACAAAGCGGCGCTAAGCCTCGATCCCGTCGTGGTGCGCACGACCCTGGATCGCATCATCCTGAGCGACGACCCCGAGCTCGGTCTCGACCAGCTCCTCGAGAATGGGGCTCTCGGTGCCCTCCTTCCAGAAGTGCACGCCATGGTCGGATTTGGCGATGGCGAGTGGCGACACAAGGACGTCTGGCGGCACACTAAGCAGGTGGTTCGCCAGTCCGTGCCACGCCTTGAGCTCAGGTGGGCTGCCCTGTTCCATGACATCGGAAAGACCAAGACGCGCACGATCACGCCTGACGGCAAAGTGCACTTTCTCGGGCATGCCGAGGTCGGCACGCGCATGTTCGACAAGATCGATCGGCGATCGGGACTCTTTGCAGCCGAGCCCTCACTTCGAACGACAGTGCGGTTTCTCATCCTGCACCACCTGCGCGCCAACCAGTACTCCCCCGACTGGACCGACAGCGCTGTGCGGCGTTTCGCCCGAGAACTCGGCGAGCACCTCGAGGATGTGCTCTGTCTCGGGCGCGCTGACATCACCACGAAGCGGCCCGAGAAAAAGCGGCATGGGCTCGACCAGATCGAAGAGCTTCAGCGACGTATCGCCCAGCTCGCTGCCGAGGACGCCCGGTTGCCGCCCCTGCCGAGCGGCATCGGGGACGCCGTCATGCACGCATTCGGCCTTCCGCCGTCCCGGCGGATAGGAGAGATCAAGCGGGCGCTCGAGGAGGACGTCGCGCAGGGTCTCGTGGCGCCGCGGGAAGAAGCGGAAGTCTACGTCGAATATCTTCGGGCGAATCGAGAACGATTCGGGTTGTAACCTGCGAGCCTACGGGCTTGCGGGGGCTCGGGCGCTGATGGCGGCGATGGCGTCGGCGAGCATCGTGTCGTGGCGCATGCACGGATAGCAGTCCGAACGGGCGAGGAAGCCGCATCCCCGCTTGGATTCGAGCGGCTGGAGCAAGGGCATCAGGCGAGAGTCGCCCTGGGTGCGAGCGCGGTCGAGTAGCGCGTGCTTTTGGTCGCAGCCCTTGGATTCTCGAAAGTCGAAGACGAGCGCCAGTCGTAGACTGGCGCGCGATCGCACCGCGGGGTCCTCGATGGACCTGCGCGCGCGCGCAGCAGCCTGCGGGTAAAGGCGCCCCGACGTTCCGAACGCGATATCGTAGAGGATGTCCACCCCCACGGCGCCCATCTTCGATTCGAGGAGCGCAAACGCGTCGTCCTGAGCGTCCTTTAGAAGGGCCGCATTTCGTACGTCCTCTTCGAGCTTCAGGTCGCCCGCCGCGCTGCCGTCCGCGGCCAGCCACAGTCCCGCCTCCCGCGTCGCCTCGCGCGGGTTTCGCGTCCCCGTATAGGCGCGCTCGAGCAGCATGTGGACGCTCGCTCGATTCGGATCCGTCTTTTCGATGACCCCAAGCTCCTCGATGGCCGTGGCAAAGTCGCCCTTTTCGATCTTGGACGCGGCGGCTCCGATGGCCGCCTCGGTTCTCGCAGCCGCGGAGGGTAAGGCAGCGGGGCCTGCGTCGAGCGGTGCGGACGAGGGTGCGATCGGGCTGTGGGCCGTCATCTCGAGCGCGGCAGTGACGAGAACGAGAATGGCGGCCGCGACGGCGCCGATCGTCAACACGCGCGGGCGCGCGGAAACCGGGATGAGCGAGAGGACTCGGCTTCCGCGAGACGGGAGCGCGAGCGGCCGCGGCTCCGCTGCGGGTGTGAGAGGCAGAGGCGCGGGCGTGAGTCCTGCGAGCGGTCCACCCGCCGACGTGGTCGAAAACGCCATGGACGAAGCGGGCGCGGGTGTGGTCGCACGCGCGCCGAGCGCGAGGCGTGACTCCTCGACGTCGAGCGCGTCGATGAGCTCTTTCGCATCGGCAAATCGAGCGCGAACCTCTTTGGCCATGAGACGCGCCACGATTTCGTCGAGAGCGCTCGTGACTCCCGCCTCCGGCGCTCGCTCCTTCAGCGAGGGAACGGGCGCCGTGACGTGCATGCCCAGGATCGCGACCTTGCTCTCGTCGTCGAAGGGGCGCGTCCCGGCGAGCATCTCGAAGAGGATGACGCCTAGCGCATAGAGGTCGGCCCGGGCATCGACCGCCTGTCCGAGCGCTTGCTCAGGCGCCATGTACTCGGGCGTGCCGTACACCATTCCGAGCTGGGTCAGCGCCTGGCCGGTCCCTATGGCTTCGCCCAGGATCTCGCCGACAGGAACCTTGGCAATTCCGAAGTCGAGCACTTTGACGAAGTTCGGATCTCCGTCGCGAGTGACGAGCATGACATTTTCGGGCTTGAGGTCTCGGTGGACGATTCCAAGGCTGTGCGCCCTCGCGAGGGCGCTGGCGATCTGCCGGGCGACGTGCAGGGCGCGCGTGAGCTCCAGAGGCCCCCCCCCGATGGCCTGCCGCAGGCTCTGGCCTTCGATGTACTCGAGCACCAGGAAGAACGAGCCGTCGTCGAGCTTCCCGAAGTCGGATGCGGCAGCGACATTGGGGTGTTCGATGTGCGCGGCAGCGAGAGCTTCCCGCTCGAATCGCGCCACGACTTCCTTCATCCGGCTCATCTCGGGATGGAGCACCTTGATGGCCACCTTCTTCCGAATGGTCAGGTGCTCGGCGAGGTACACATCGCCCATGCCGCCGTTGCCGAGGAGGCGCTCGATGAGATACCTCCCGACGAGTCGGGTGCCCACAAGCGACTCAGCCCCACCCGGTCGTTGGCTGGGCCGGTCGATGCTGCGCGGCTCGTCAGGCCCCTTCGGAGGGCCGTCCGCCTTCAATGGGGTGCCGCTGCGGCCAGTGGGTTCGCTCATCGCCCAGCCCGAGCGTGCAGCCGCAGTGGCGGACACGCTACCTGCAAAAGCTTACTCCGACGGCTAGCGAAACGGCGAGGACCTCATGTCCAGCGAACGGCTGCGGGTCCCGTTGTGCGCTCGGCCGGGTCACGGGGCCAAGGTTCGCGAGAGCTGGGCGCAAGGACAGGACAACATCGATTTCCCAAGCGGAGTGAAATCTTAGGCCGGCCCCGACGCCGACGGGGAGCTCCAAGAGAGCCCCGTCGACTTGAGACGACTGCGAAGGTCCCGGTCCCGTCGGAGAGGCCCCCGTTGTGGCTGCGTGCCTCGTGGCAACGACGTATGCGGCCCCGACTCCCAGGAACGCCCAGGCGCGCCATGGTGCGCGCGTCCAAGGCGACGCCACCTTCGCATCGAGCCCCACCGTGTAGTACTGGCGTCGCTCAGCGCCGTTTGGCAGCGCTTGCTCGAGACCCGCATACCCGCCCGCGCGTACGAGCGGCACGAGCGCGACATGTCCGTAGATGGCCCCGCCGGCGGTTGCAGCCACCGGATCTGGCGTGTCGGAGCGAACCCTGAAGCCGCTGGAAGCGCAAGCGCCGACGTCGGAGCGCACCTGGGCCCGCACGGGTGCGGAGACGAGACACAGCGGTGCCACCGCGAACAGACTTGCCAGCCGGGGGGTGCGCCGGTGACCCCCCGGCGGCTTGCCGTGCAGGACCTCACCCTCCATTTGGGAGTCCGAGAGTCTCGCGAGATCACGAACGGCTCTCAGTTGAGACGCCCGACCTTCGACCTGAGATCCTCGAGCTGCGATCGAATAGCGCCGGCGTCGGACGCATCGGGGGCTAGTTCGAGAAGCCTCGAAAAGTCAGCTCGCGCCGCCTCGACAGCGCCGAGGCGCGCCGCGAGCGTCCCGCGTTCGCGGAGCGCGGCCACCGAATCGGGCGTAAGGCAGATGATACGATCGAGTGCGAGCAGGGCACGCGCGAAGTCGCCGCGCGTTGCGTAAACCCACTTGAGGTTGATGAGCATTCGCACGAGCATCGCTCGCGCGCCCACGGGGACGAGGTGCTCCCCCCTCGAGAATACCTTCGACGGAGCGGCCCGTTCGAGAAGCCGCTGGAGCGCCTCAGCGTCGAGACGCCGACCGCCGAAAAATGGATCGACCGCCACGGGCGTGTCTTCGTGTCCGCCCGCGTCGACTCGCACGAGAAAATGTCCGGGGAATCCCACGCCGCGCGCCACAACTCCCGCGCGGCGGGCAATTTCGCAATAGACGAGGGCCAACGTGATGGGAATCCCGAGACGACGCTCGATGACGTCCGGAATGAGGCTATTTCGAGGGTCGTAGTAGTCGTTCTCGTTGCCGCGAAAGCCCAAGAACCCGAACATGTGCCGAGCGACTGCATCCGCCTGGGCGACCCCCGAGAGCCGGGCGAGGCCTGCGCCGACCAAAGGCGCCGCCATTTCGTCGAATCGGGCGATGAGCCCGCCGAGTTCCAGAGAAGGATGGGCGTCACGCGCGATGAGCGCAGCACCCACGGCAACATTGATGAGATCGTCAGGCAGGAGCGCGAGCTCTTCGAAGGTCGCCGGAAGCGGCGACATCGGGGGCTCGGTGACCGCAACGCCGAGCGGCGGAAACGTCGTCATCGCCGCCATGGAATGCACCCTTTGTGGGCTCGCTGCAAGCCGCCGCTTGACGAACGGCACGAGCCGCGTGTTTATGGCCGCTGGTGATGGCCTCCTCAAAGAAGACAGCCGCGGGTGGAATTCTGCGTCGCGCCTTCGACAGAGCCCCACACGTCGAACCGCGAGCGATCACGGGCCGCGAATCCCCCCACGACCTTCTGACCCACGGGTTTCCCGCCTACGTCGGAAGGCAGGAGCGTACGGCATACGAGCTGATGCGAGCGAGCATCGAGCGAGACAGCGCCGTGTTCCTCACGATGAGCGGCGCGATGACCCCGGCCGGGCTGCACCAGTCATGCATCATTCCCTTGATTGAGCGCGGGCTCGTCGACTGCATCACCACGACCGGCGCGAACCTCTATCACGACGCGCACCGGGTCATCGGCCATCGCATTCGCGAGATTGACCCGACGGGGGGGGACCTCGAGTACCGCCTTGCGCGGATCATCCGCATCTACGACCTGGGGTTCCAGGAAGACGCCTTGCTAGAGACCGATAAGCTTTTTTCGGCGATGCTTCGAGGCCCCGCCTTCCAGAGCCGCATGACGACGCCTGAGCTCCATGCCAAGCTTGGGGAACAGTTCGCGAAGCTCGAGGAAGCGCTGGGAGTCCGAGATCCTTCGCTTCTGTCGACTGCGTGGCGCCACGGCGTGCCCATCTTCGTCGGCGCCGTGCAAGACGGCTCGATTTTCCTCAACGTCGTCAAGCTCCGACATCTGCTCGGAGAGGAGTTCCGATTCGAGGTCGACGTCTGCGAGGACGTTTTCGAGATGGCGGCGACGCAGCATTACTGCTTCTCACGTCTGCGCAAGCCGATGGCGATCTGGATCCTGGGAGGCGGAGTTCCGAAAAACTACACGCTTCAGGGAGAGCCGCTGCTCGACCAGATTCTCGGCGTGCCAACGCACGGGTTCGACATCGACGTGCAGTTCTGCGTCGATCCGGTCGACAATGGGGCCCTGAGTTCCTGTCCGGCGGGCGAAGGCCACACGTGGGGCAAGGTGTCCGCCGAGAGCGTGGCCACGGGCAGCATCTACGTGCACTCGGACGTCACAGCGGTCTTTCCGTGGCTGACGCACGCCCTGTTGAGCAACCCCAAAATGAAGCGTCCGGCGCGCCGACTCTATGACGCGCGAGGCGCCGCGGTGGAGGGCCTACACAAGGCCGTCCGCAGTCGGCGCGCGCGCTTGGCTGACACGATCGACTATCCGTTGGGCGGTCCGTCCAAAGCCAGACGTGATAAGCGACCGTAGGCTCGACGAAGGTTAATGGCCTTGTGGCGGTCGCGCGAGTTAAGATGCTCGCGTTTCGCCACGCCGTCGGGATCGAATGCGATGGTGCCTGCGCAAGCACCAGGCCACGGCACTGCGTGGGATAGGGAGAGGGCGCGAGATGACCCAAGAGACCCGCAAAGAACGCCGCGTCAAGATCGTCAGCTTGAATGTGCGCTACCGAAGTGCCACGCTCGAAGAGTTCATCGAGAATCACGCGCACGACGTCAGTCGCGGCGGCATCTTCATCAAGGCCGCAAACCCGTTCCCGCCCGGGACGCTTCTGAAGTTCGAGATTCGCTTGGTCAACGACCAAGCGGTCATCTCGGGCGTGGGCCGCGTGGTGTGGAAGCGCGATGCCGGGGCGGCCGTGGGAGACTCGCCCTCCGGAATGGGCGTCAAGTTCATCAAGCTCGACGAGCCATCCAAGGCCGTCATCGACAGGCTCGTCAGCACCAAAGCGGACGCCGGCACGGCATTCGAGACCGAGTCCGGAGAAGCGCCCAGCGCGGCTCCGCCGGCCCCGTCCAGTCAAACCCACCGGGGACGTCCACCTCCCCCGCCGCCCCATGGGGCGATGGCCGTACCCACGCGCAAGCCCACGATGATCGGAGTTGGGGCGCCGGCTGCTGGAGTCGGCTCTTCGGTCCGCTCGTCCGTTCCGCCGCGCCCGAGCACTCCAGCGGGCTCACCGTCCGGTACCTTGTCGGCGGGCGCGTCGGAACGACCGGCGGCGCCGATGTTTCCTAGATCCGACTTCGCCGAGGAGACGACTGCGGTCACGGAACCGACCCTCATGAAGCAGGCCGCAGAGTTACTGGAAGAGGCGCTGCGCGAGGCTGGAGGTTCTCTGGCGGAGGTCGGGTCCAATCCGCTCTTTGCTCGCCGGGGCGAGTCATCGGCCGACACGGATGAGAGGGGGTCGCAGGCGGAGACGAAGATCGCGCCGATTGCGGCGGTCGCTGGGCCGCGGGAAGCGGTCGCGCCCTCGCCGATCGCGGCGGACAAACCGCATGTCGAGGCTCCGAAGGCTCAGGCGAGGGAAGCGCCGAAGTCCGACCGGAGGGATCTCCCGAAGGCGCACGCCGCATCGACGCCAGGCTCCGCGCAACCCGCCCCACAGCGGTCGCCGTCTCGTCGTGGCCTGCCGGTGGGCGCTCTCCTCGCCGTGACCGCGGCTCTCGTAGCGGCGGGAGCCGGTGTGGCGGTCATTCGACGACATCACCAGCCGGCCGCAGCGGTTCAACCGCCTCCCGCTGTCCCCTCGCCCGTCGTTACAGCCGCCCCTCCGCCGCCCAAGGCGGTCGAGTCCATTCCGTCGTCGATGCCGGTCGCGGTGGCCGTTCCGACCGCGCCTTCTTCGCCGCCCTCGGCATCGGCGGCCCCATCAGCCCCCCGTCCGGCCGCGGGAGCCGCGCCGCGGGCGGTAGTGCCCGTCGCCGCTCGACAGCGTCCGAAGCCGCCAGCCGCCGAGGGCGCTGCTTCGAGCGCCGTGCCTGTGAACGCCGTCGGTCTGAGTGCCGAGGCGGTGAGTCCGGCGGCTTCAGGGGCCGCCGCACCGACTGCCGCCGCACCGACTGCCGCCGCACCGACCTCCGCCGCACCGACTGCCGCCGCACCGACTGCCGCCGCACCGACTGCCGCCGCACCGACTGCCACGGCGAACGACAGGCCGAGTCCCCCTCCAGCGGCTGCGGCCGAGCCCGAGAGCAAGGCGGCCACGTCGAAGCCAAAGGCGCCCGCAGCACCGAAGAAGTCCACGAAGGCGGCGGACGACAACCCCTATTGACCTGGGGTGACCGGTTACCCGAGCCGCGAGGTCGAGGATACCGGCGGCCGCACGTCCGATGGCCTCACAATCGGGTGAGCGCGATGTAGGTGAAGCCTACGGCAAGCAGGGTAAAGAGCACGACGAGAACGTAGGTCACGCGCGCAGCGCTAGTGCTCCAACCCTCGTGCCGGAGGATTTTCCGCGAGCGCTTGGCGAGACGTCGCTGGACGCCACGCAGGATGTCCGGCGTGGCGATGTGTTCGGTCTCGAGGGCCCGCTTTATGAGCGAGCGCATGGCCGCGTCTTCGCTCTCGTCGTGGGTTTGGCGGGGCTCGGTCATTCGATTTTCTCTCCGAGTGCTTCCTCGACGATGCCCCTTAGCTGTGCCCTGGCGCGATGGATTCGGCTCTTGACCGTGCCCTCTGGCAGACCGGTGACGCTGGCGATCTCCTCGTAGCTCATGTCCTCGACGTCGCGGAGCAGGAGGCATTCACGGAAGCTCGGGTCAAGCTCCAGGATCGCTCGCTGTACGATCGCCTCCACTTGCCGGCCTGCCATCATCTCGTCGGGCCTGGCGAACTGCCCGGCGTAGGGCCCACTGTTGGGTCCGAGCGCACTGCCGTCGTCGGTGCCGAGCGGCTGCTGTGTGTCCGCGTGCCGGACCCGTAGGTACTTGTTCCGATTCTTGCAGAGATTGACGGCGATGCGAAAGATCCACGTCGAGAGCTTCGAATCCCCTCGGAAGAGAGCGACGCTTCGAAACACTTGGACGAAGACTTCCTGGGCGACGTCTTCCGCCTCGGCTCGATTGCCCAGCATGCGCAAGACCAGCGCGAACACGCGCCTCTCGTAGGAGCGCACCAGCGAGAAAAAGGCCCGCTCGTCGCGGGCGATGAGTCGCTCGAGCAGGCGAGCCTCCTCGTCGCGACCGGAAGCGGCGGAGGGGTCTTCAGCCATGTCCGCTCCAGTTCATCGTACCTTGACAGAGGGGGGCCGCCCTGGGGAAACGGTCGGAGGGGGGGCGTGGCGCCGCCGGCGTGGGTCGGTTCGGCGACCTCTCAGCCGGAGGTTGCGTTTGGGCGCGAGATCCGTAAGCCTTGGGCGGCGAGCGCGCTCGAGCGCGTTCTCCGGCGTCGTCTAATGGCAGGACAGCGGATTTTGGTTCCGCTTATTGGAGTTCGAATCTCTACGCCGGAGCTGTGGTCGTCATCGAAGGTCCGCCGGTCGATTCGCCGCCTCCGGAGGTTCCCGATTGCGCGGGACAAAAACTGCGGAGAGCGGCGGGCGACGCGGACGCGAAGACGAGCAACGCGGAGCTGGGCACGCACATTCGCGGCGTGCGTGTCCGCTAGTCGTCCAATCCGAGACCCTCGAGGATCCTCGGGATGTGCTTTTCGACCCTGGCGGCCCGCGTCGTAGCGAGCTTTGGCTGCGAGAAATGGAATATGTACGCTCGCTGTCGACCCGGCGTTAGCGCGGCGAAGGCCGCCCGCAACGTGGCATTCGAGGCGAGTTTGGATTCGAATTCAGCGGGCACATCGAGGTCCTCGGTCTTCTTGAACGACACCTTCAGCCCAGCGCGCTGGATCTCGATCGCCTCGCATAGGTAGGCCTTCACGGTCTTCTCGAGCTTGGTCACCTCTTGGACGCTCGTGAAGCGGATCTGCCGGGCGGCCTGCACGTTCTTGGTCTGTTGAATGAGAACGCCTTTGGGGTCCTTGAGCAGTGCGCCCTTATGAAACAGGATGGCGCAATACTCCTTGAAGCCATGGATGAGTGCGACGTTCTTTCCGTCGAGCGCATAGCAAGGGTGGCCCCACTTCAGCTCTTCGGTCAGCCCGCTGTCGAGAAGGATCTCGCGGAGCTTCTCGAACTCCGCGCGCCACTTGCCTTGCTGCTTCACAAACGCGTCCACCTCGGGGTTCATCGGCGACCTCCTGCGTCCCGCGCCGCACGAGATTTCGTTTTATCGCAGCGGCGCGCATCGACGCGAGGGCGCCGTTTGACCGGGCGGAGCTTCCCTTTGGGGCCTTCGCCCTTGCACGCGTGCCGAGTGCGTTTGCTCGCGCAGGGATCGCGTTCGCAGGCCTGCGATGTCCGACGGAACCGCTGCGATTAGCCTTCGCACGTCGGCGAACACCGTTCACCTCGCCATCGTACGCATCCATGTCGCCCGGGTGCGCGTCCACCTCGCCCGGGTGCGCGTCCACCTAGGCGCAGGGGCCAGACCCCCGAGCGAGCTAGACGTCCTATTCGACGCGGGACGTGTCCACCTCAGCGAGGGAAGCCCGCTCCTCGGCGACAAATGCCATCCACCTGGGCGATCTACGCGTCAACCCCGAGGAGGTATTCGTCCACCTCGAACCGAGAGACGAAGACGCCAACGAGGTACACGTCTACCCAGACGAGGCAGCGACGCCCTCGAACGCGACCCTCCAACGCGACCCTCCAACGCGACCCTCAACGGCCGCCGCAGCATCGCAACCCACGATGTCCACCGGAGATTCGCGGTCCCGAACTACCGCGCCTCAGCGCCTACGTCGCCCCCCTCGGCTCACGGCTTGGCTTGGACTTGCAAATCGCGTGCGGCCTTGACCGCCAGAATCTCCATAGCGGAAGCCGTGCCGCCCGCACCCGCCCCACCGAGCTGGATGTCCGGCGTCTGCCGCTGATTGCCATACGCCGTGGCCCACGCCTGCATGACTTTGACGTAGGCGTCGATGCGATCCTGAAAGTTGTTGTTGGCCTGGACGGCCAGTTTCTTGGCGTCCGCGTCGGCCTTGGCCGTGGTCACGATCTGCTGCGCGTTCAAGCGGGCTGTCTCCAGCGCCAAGGCCGCTACTTCCTTGTCCTTCTCGGCTTGCGTCACGGCCACCGCCTTGTCCTTCTCGGCCGCAGTAACCGCGGTCGCCTTCTCGACTTCCTGGTCCCACTTCGCCTTCGCCGCGGCGGCTTTACCCTGTTGCTCGACGGTCAACGTGTCCTGCTCGGACTTCCTCGCGTTCACGATGGCTTGCTGGACCGCCATGATCGCTTCTTGTTGCTGCTTTATCTGAGCCTCGACGACCGGATCGTAGTCAATCGCGTTGATGGTGATGTTCGACGCGCTCATTCCAAACTTCTGGATTGGACTCTCTTCCTCGCGCTCGATCCCGTTCGGGAAGTGGTCGTTGTGCCTGGGCCGCACGGTGTCGACGACCTTCTCTTGCCCCGTGAGCGGGTCGATCGTCCGGATCTGCTCGTGCTCCGTACGGTACACGCCGAACTGGATCTGGTCGGTGATGTAGTTGATGAGGTCCGCCCGCTTCTCCGCGTAGCTCTCGCGGCTACTCATCAGGGGTCCGCTCATGTAGACGCCCTTGTTTACGACCTGGCGAACGAGCTCGTGGTCGATGGCGTCCATCGAATGGTACGTCTGGTGCAGCGTGATCATCTTGCCCGGGTCGGTCGGCAGCGTGTAGCGGAGCGAACCGGAAATGTTGCCGTGACCGCCGTCGTTGAAGCGGACCTTGATGCTTTCGTCGGTCTTCTTGCCCTCGTCTTCCTTGGAGGAAAACCAGAGCTGGGCCGAGCGCTTGTAGCGCGTCACCGTGCCCCAAAAGACGGCGTGGGGCCCGGGCGTGTCCCAGACGTGGAGCTGACCGCCCAGCAGGTCCTGCTTGATGACGATCTCGTCGGCCTGGACGGTGACGATGGTCCCCGACAACACCCACACGACGACGCCGAGCACGAAGAGCCCACCCACGACCCTCAGCGCGAGCCGAACCAGCAGCCTCGAGTCATCCCTGGCCATTTCGTTGTCCCTTTCCCGTGCCTTGAGGTTCTTCGTCGAGCGCCCCGTCTTGCCTCTCGTCCGCAGCGATGCGCCGACCGCCGCCTCCCCCGCTCCGATCGCCCGTCATGGCCTCTTCGTAGAGTCTCTCATAGATGCTCTCGGCCTCGCGATTGACCTTCGCGATCTCGGCCTCGATCTTGGCTATCCTAAGTCGCTCCTGCGCCGCCGCGAGCGGGTCCTCTCGACGCCACGGAGCGGCCTTGAGGAGTCGAACAATCGGGAGCCCGATGGCTACGAGCACGGCGCCGACCGCGACGGCGAGCAGGAGGTCCTCGAGGAGCATGGGGCTTCTAGACGTTATACTGCGTTGGCTCGCCGGGGGCGCACGGCGAACGGGTCCCGTAGCGCGGGGGAGCACACGAGGTGGAGGCGCGCCGTCACCCTTCCAGCGCCATCGCGGCGCACGCGAGGACCTGGGGTCATGACGTCCTGCCTCGAGCATAGGCTCGCGGTAGCCTCGCGTCAGGCCGCGTCGCCCTGCCTTCCGGTGGGAAATGCGCTTGGCGGGCCCTCGTTCTCAAGGAGTGTGAATGACCGCCTCGACGTTGTGACCGTCCGGGTCCAGGACAAATGCGCCGTAGTAGTTCGGGTGATAGTCCGCACGAACTCCGGGAGCTCCGTTGTCGCGACCCCCAGCCGCCAACGCCTCCCGGTAGAAGGCGTCCACTTCCGCGCGACTCCGCGCCACGAAGGCCACATGAATGGGGGTGATGGTCGAGAGGTGCTCGGGCTTCTGGAAGGCCGAAGGCCCCTTACTAATCCACAACGCGGGCTTTCCGTCCCTCCCGAAACCGCCCCCCTGCCCATATTCCATGGCGATCGAGATGCCGAGCGGGGCGAGAGCTCGCTCGTAGAAGGCCTTGGAGCGTGCATAGTCCGATACGTTTATGCCGACGTGATCGAGAATACTCATGAAGCGATAGTTATCCATGGTTCTGAGGAGTCGAACAAGCCCAGGGCCTCGTCGCGCGGAGTCGACGGCGCATTTAGGCCGAGCCCAAGCGAGGCCGGCAGCGAGTCGCCCGGAGTCGGGAGTTGGGCGCAAGGGCCCACCCTGCAGCATGAAACGGGCTAGGGTTGGGGTGCCATCCGCGCCGCTGCCTGACTTGTTTCTTCCTAGCCCAAGCGAGGCCGGCGGCGAGTCGCGAGCCTACTTCCCGTAGGCGAGCACGCTCGCCACCGGGATCGCGCAGGGATCGGCCGAAAGACACCGGCCTTCTACCGCGTCGGTACGTCGGGTGGCGTCGTCACCGCCGGACGCTGCTTCATGCACGCCGCGAGTGCGGGAGCCAGCTTGATCGCAGTCGGCGGCAACCGAGGAGGCCCCATGACCGGCACTCCCTCGCGCGACAAGTCGATTCCCGCATCGCTCACGCTCAGCCAGACGAAGAGAGCGCGTCCGCGAATGTTGGCGAAGGGTACGCCTCCGCCCTGTCCGGCGAACCACATTCGCGAATCGTGACTGTTGTTGCGATTGTCCCCCATGACCCAAACCTCGCCCGGCTTCGCGACGAACGGCCCCTGATACTCTGGAATGTTGACCGCGGTCGCGCGGTCGTAGAACGTGAGAAACGATTCCGCGCCTAGAAATTCGACGTAGAGATCGCCATCGTGCGCAATGGCCATCCCATCGGACTCGACATAATTCCACGGTCCGACAAGACAACTCGGGAGTGTCCACCCATTGATGACGGGGTGTCCCTTCTTCGCTTCTAGGACGTCGCCGGGGATGGCTACGACACGCTTGATGAAGTCTTGCTCGGGGTGTTCCGGAAATGCGAACACGATTACGTCGCCTCGGCGGGGCGGCATGTTCGTCCAAAGACGCGAGGCCGTGTAGGGAATGCCCGGACCGTAACTGAACTTGTTGACGAAAATATGGTCGCCGACCATGAGCGACGGGATCATCGAACCGCTCGGAATCTTGAACGCCTCGATGACGAACGTGCGCAATGCAAAGGCCACGGCCACGGCCATCACAATCGCTTCGACGTACTCGCGCGCTTCGCTCTTTCGCCAGCGCCCGAGGCGCACTTCGACCTCGCGCTCGGCGCGCTCCAGCGTCTCGGAGAACTCAGAGGCGTCGAACGACGTTCGGTTCATCGAAACCCCGAGGGCGTCGAGACTCGCCCGCAGACCGGCTATCGTCTGCGGACCTAGCTCTTTCTCAATCGCCTTGCGATGTTTCGAGAGAGTCGCTTCCGTTTCGTAGATGAGGGATCGCGCGCGCTCGTACGCCGACCGCAAGGTGCTCGGCAGGTCCGGCCGCCCTAAGGCGTGGGCGTGATTGGCGAGCGGCAACCGGTGCCGAAAAGACCACAAGAAGACGTCAAACAGGGTGAAAAGGGCGATGCCGACCGGCACGGGCTGCGAGCGAACGACCGACGGAATCCATCCGAAGGGCCCCACAGTTTCGGCGCTGCTCACCGGACTGAGTAGCCAGATCGCGAGGGCTGCCAGGACGAGCGGCGCGAGGGCAAACCAAAGGAGCCAATAAAGGCCCCGCGCCAGGCGAGAGCGCACCGAGAACGGCGCCTCGAAGCCCGACTTGTACGATGATTCCTTCATCTGAAGCGTCCCATCGCCCAAAGCACCCTCCCCGCGCTTCTCGAAGCGACCGCCCGTAGGAGGTCGCTGTCTTTCGGCCGATCCTTTCGCGATCCCGGCGTGGAGCGTGCTCGCGTACGGGAAGCACGCTCCGCGCGACTCGCCACCGGCCTCGCTCGGGCTAGGCCGAAATACATCGACCTCCTAGACCCGTCGTCCGGGTCGCTCGTTTCGCGCGAGAGACCCTCCGTACGACCGTTCTCACGAACGGGCTCTTCCTTCTTCAAGGGGCGTCACCGATCTGAATCGCATAGCTTACCACCGCAGCGCCGTCGATCAGCCCGAGCGGGAGGGCGGGCCTGTTGCTCCCGGGCGGCGTCGTGTTGTCGATCACGAGATAGTACATACCGGCTGGCACGGGTACGGCGCGTTGGTAGCTCGCTGCATAGACCACTTGGTCGGAAAATCGAGGAGTATTCGTGACGACGGCGGCGGGCACGCCGCGAACGTACCCGTCGAGCGACGCGTCCCCCTCGGCCTTCGTAACGAGCAGCACGCCCACGGCGGACTGCCCATCGAGCTGCATCGTGAGGTAGATAGCACGATTGCTGTCCGGCACGACAATCGGCCCCACGTAGTCTCGCTCGCCGACGTGAACCTCGGTCCGTTGACTTTCCCAGAGCTGGCGGTTGTTCCCGTGGAGCTGCATCGGGTGAACCGGGCGGGTGGCGAGAGGGAGATGGCCAAGGTCGAAGTCGACGCTGCCGTCATCGCCTTGGATCACGGTAAACCCCTGCGCGACCTTGCCGGACACCATCTGCTGACCGAAGCTGTCGGCGAAGGGCTTGATCCACCCTTGCACCAAGTTCGCGACCGGTTGCTCGATCGAGCGAAGATCGAACGCGGACTGGGCAACTGAGCGCGTATCGAAATACGCGTAGATCGAGTTATCCTCAGCGCACTTGAAGTCCTGGTTGTATTGGATGGTGGCCCCGGACGCGAAGCCGACACGCCTCGCCGGATTGATGAACGCATAGCCGATGCCGTCCAAGTGGACCCAGAGGTCGCCGTTGTCGAGCACCTGCTGAATGCAGTGCTGCGGGTAGAAACGCCCGACCACCGACGCGTCGGGGGCGAGCTTGAGCGGCGCGTTGCGGACGACCATCTGCTGGCAGAACTCGCCGAGCCCAAAGCTCATGATGCTTCGGCGCAAGGTGCGGTTCGACGGGTCGTTGATCGGTCCTGCGAGCTTGCACACGCTGTTGGGCGAGCACGACGCAGCGCCGACCGTGAAGACAGCGAGCGCGCCCAACGCCAAGCACGGACGCCACGGGTCCGTCTGGCGCGAGGCGCCGGTCAGGATGGAGGCGAGGAACGTGCGCTCGCGGATCATGGGGGCCAAGCATACCCGAGGTGGCGCACGACGGGGCCCCGAGCGGTGGTACGCTAGAGGGAATGTCCCCGAAGGTTGCGGTGCTAGGCGCGGGTGCTTGGGGCACGGCGCTCGCCAAGACACTTGCCGAAAGCCACGATGAGCCGGTGGTGCTCTGGTCGCGGAACCGCGAGCTGTGCAACGCCGTCAACACGACGAGAGAGAACGCCCGATACCTCTCGGGTGTCCTGCTCCCGTCGAATTTGTCGTGCGATACAGACTTGGCGCGCTCGCTCTCAGGAGCGACGGTCGTGGTCTTTGCCGTCCCAAGCCAGGCTGTCCGCGAAGTCGCCCGAGGCTCGGCATCGCACCTGCATCCGGACGCTTGCATCGTGAACGCAACCAAGGGGATCGAGAGCGAGTCTCTGCTGTTCATGGACGAACTCTTGGCCACCGAGCTCCCCGACACGGTACGCCACCGCATCGCTTCTCTATCCGGCCCGAGCTTTGCGAAGGAGCTCGCCGAGCGCCTGCCGACGGCTGTGGTCGTCGCCGCTCGCGACGCGTCGGTGCGGAGCCGGGTCATGCGCCGTCTTCGCACCGACTACCTGCGCACGTACGGCAGCGAGGACGTAGCGGGTGTGGAGTGCGGCGGAGCCCTGAAGAATGTGATCGCGATCGCGGCTGGTGGCGTCGACGGGATCGGGCTCGGGTACAACGCGAGGGCGGCCCTAATCACCCGAGGCCTGGCCGAGATCGTTCGCCTTGCGTCGGCCCGCGGCGGGTCATCACTGACCCTGGCGGGCCTCGCTGGCGTCGGAGACCTCGTCCTCACGTGTACGAGCGAGCTTTCTCGCAACCGCACCGTCGGTTACGAGCTCGGCCGAGGCCGCGACCTCGCGAGCGTGCTCGAGAGCCTCGGTCATGTCGCCGAGGGGGTGGGCACTGCGAAAAGCGCGTTCGCTCTGGCGGGGCGCCTCGGGGTCGACATGCCCATCACGCGCGAAGTTTACCAAGTGCTCTACGAGGGAAAGCCGGTGTCGCGCGCGATGCACGATCTCACCTCACGCGCACCAGGCCCCGAGTTCGATCCACGCGCAGTCGCGCGTGCGACGCTTCGACCTTGAACGGGAGACTCTATGCACACGATGCACCGTTTGGCGTTACCGCTCGCGACCTTGGGTCTCATGACGGCCTCCTCTTCCCCGGTGCGGGCGCAATACGCGCCGCCGCCGCCTGCTACGCCTTACCCGGCGCCCGTCCAACCCCCATACGCTCAGCAGCCTGGACCGCCCATGTATGCCCCGCAGCCGGCGCCCCAACCCTACCCGCCCTACGCCCAGCAGCCAGTGGCGCCACCACCCCCAACTCCCGGGTACCCACCCTACGCTCAGCAACCTCCGCCGCAGCCTTACGCGCCCGCGCCCGGATACGCCCAGCCGCCGCCCCCCGCTCCCCCACCCTACCCGGGAGCACCCGCACTTCGGCCGACGCCGCCCGTCAATCGACACCGCAGCGACGGCGAGATGCTCTATCTCTATGGGACGGGCATCGCGTATGGGGTCGGCTCGGGCGTCTGGATTGATGCGCTCGCCAAGGCGAATGACCCTGCGTTTGCGCTGCTTCCGCCGCTCCTGCTCGGAGCCGCACTCCCCATCGGCATTTACCTTTGGGACCAATACGACGAGTTCGATCGCGGGGTTCCTTCGTCGGTTGCGACCGGCATGCTGCTCGGGGGCGTCGAGGGGGTGGCTATCTCGGGCCTCCAATGGCAGCTCACGGGCAACGGCGGACCCAACTCGTGGACGTTTCCGACGTGGGCCACGCTGACGTTCGTCGGCGCCACAGGCGGGGCCATCGGCGGCTACGCCTTTGGAGAATGGTTCCGGCCCGACCCTCGCAGCTTGACCTTCGTAGCGAGCGGCGCCGGCTGGGGAACTCTCGCTGGGGTCCTGTTCGGGGCAGGGGTGGTCGGTGGGGATTGGAATAACGGGGCGAGCGGGGCAGCGGTCGGGGGTTTCGTGGGATATAATGCTGGGATCCTGGCGACTGGCGTTCTGTCGTCCGCGTACGTCCCGTCGTCGCAAACGCTCAAGTACATGTGGCTAGGCGAACTCATTGGAACCGCCGTCACGACGCCCGTCTACGCGTTCTACATCGGAGGCGGCGATCCCCGGCACGGACTCGTCGCGAACGCGGTGGGTGGATTGGCTGGCCTTGGGATCGCCGCAGCGCTGACCGCAAACATGACGGACGGACCGTCCACGGCTTCGTGGACGCCACCTTTTCAGATCGGCTTCGGACCGTCCGAGCATGGGGGCGCGCAGCTCACCGCGTTCGGCCAGTTCTGACCCCCAGCGCATTAAAAGCGAACGGGGCCCCTTTGGAGCCCCGTTCATGTCACTAGATTCGGCGTTCGCGCTTCGCGCGAACGTTCACTTCGCTGCAGCGCTGCTGCTGGCCGCAGGGGCAGCAGAAGCCGAATCGGCCGGTGCGGACGCCGACGGCGCCGGATTGGACGGCGACGCCGCATCCGGACTGCCACCACCGCAGGCCGCGACGATGATTCCCGCCGCAAGCGCGACAAGTGCAATGTTCTTCATTTTTCTTTTCTCCTCCTCCGGTCACAAGCGACGCCGAGGACAGGCGCATTTATGCCAGAGCTTGACCTTGGCAGTCAATTGGGCGTCGTATTGAGGTACGCTTGACCCTCGCCGATCGAGGCGCAACAGGCTCCCCGAGATGCCGATCCTGAAGTGGTTTCCCCCCCAAGGTGCGCCTCGCACATTCGTGCTGTACAAGCCCGTGACGACCGTCGGACGCGCCCTCGGCAACGACGTGGCCATCCCGAGCAGCGAGCTGGCTGAGACGCACGCCCAGATCCTGTTCGACGGGCGGGACTTCAACCTGGAAGAGGCGGACAAGCAGGCCGAGATCCTCCTCAACGGGAAGAAAAAACGACGCGCCCGCCTCGTTCACGGCGACCGGATTACATTGGGCGAGGTCGACCTCGCCTTCGGCATGTTCGACGAACCGGATCGGGTCACGCTGGCGGCCGGCGTCAGTGCGCCGAGCCCTGAGGGGCATTGCGGCGTCGCCGGTCCGAGCGAGGTCCAAGTGACGGGCCAGCAGCTCGCCGGCCTCCACAAGCTCTACGAGTTCAGCGAGAAGCTGATGACGATGACGCAGATCGACCAGTTGCTCGAGGCGATGCTCGACGCGGTGATCGAGGTCACCGGCGCCGAGAAGGGGCTCATCCTTCTTCACGACGACGCCTACTCTTCCGACGGACCGGCCGTCGAGCCATCCTCCCCGGGGCCGAAGGGCGCGCTCGACCCGAGCGGACCCGTCATCCGGGCGGCTCGGAGCGATCGGCGCGAGACGATCGCCGAACCGAAGGGGTCGATCAGCGACAGCATCGTTCGCAAGGTACTCGAGAGCGGACGCCCTCTCATCGTGAGCGACGCACTCACCGACGCGGAATTCAACTCGAGCGAGAGCGTCCTCGCCCTGAGACTGTCGAGCGTGATGTGCGCGCCGCTCGTGTCGCAGGGACAAGTCCAGGGCGTGCTCTACGTCGGAAATGACCGTGTCAAGGGCCTCTTCGACCGGCATCAGCTCGACGTACTCTCGATCTTCGCCGGGCAAGCCAGCCTCATTTTGCAGAACGCGCTCCTGCTCAACGCCCTGCGGGCCGATAAGGAAAAGCTCGTCTCCGAGCTCAAGGACAAGAGGTTCGGCGAGATTATCGGGTCGTGTCCGTCGATGCTGGAGGTGTTTCGAAAGCTCCAGAAGGTCGCGACGACGGACATCTCAGTTCTCATCACGGGCGAGACTGGAACCGGCAAGGAACTCATTGCGCACGAGATCCATCGGCGAAGCAGCCGAGCGACCGGCCCCTTCGTCGTCATCAACTGCGGGGCCATTCCGGAAGCCCTCATCGAGAGCGAGCTCTTTGGACACGTTCGTGGCGCATTCACCGGCGCGGTGGCCTCGCGCCCCGGTAAGTTCCAGGTGGCAAACCGCGGAACTCTATTCCTCGATGAGATCGGTGAACTCCCACAGAACTTGCAGGTCAAGCTCCTGCGCGCACTGCAGGAGCGCGTCGTCTATCGCGTCGGAGACAGTAGACCGGAGAAGGTCGACATCCGGGTTGTCGCGGCGACCAACAGGGTTCTCGAACACGAGATCGAAGCGGGGCGCTTCCGCGAAGACCTCTATTATCGCCTGAACGTCGTCAACCTGTACTTGCCGCCCTTGCGGGAGCGAGGCGACGACGTACTCATCTTGGCAAAAGCGCTCTTATCCAAGTACGCTGAAGAGCTCCATTCCACTGTCCACGGTTTCACGCCACAAGCGCTCGCGGGCATCAAGAAGTACCCATGGCCGGGCAATATTCGGCAGCTCGAAAATCGCATCAAGAAGGCCCTCGTGCTCTGCGAAAGCTCGCTCCTGTCGCAGGGAGACCTCGATTTCGAGAAGGACTCCGAAAGCTCCATCGTACCGCTCGAGAAGGCGAAGGAAGAGTTTCAGCGCAAGTACGTTCTCGAGGCGCTCGAGCGCAACAGCGGAAACCGCACGCAGACCGCGCGAGACTTGGGCGTCGACCCGCGGACAATATTCCGCTTCCTCGAGCGCGAGACGAACCCGCCTCCTGCCGCACGCGCAGCGCAAGACGACAGAGTCGATCTCACGGAGGACTGACGAACTAGCCAGCGACGCTCTATTGCGCGTTCGGGTTACTGAGGGCTACGCCGTGCCCTGCGACGGCGTCGTATTGGTGGCCTTGCTGTCGAGAACTCGCGCCAGGCGATCGTAGACCCCCCGCAGTACGACGATCTCGTTTCCGATCATTTCCTTGAGTCTGCCGTGGTCGGCACGCACGAACTCGTCTTCGAGTTCCACAAGATGCCGCACGATCTGCCCGCGCACGAGACGCGCTTCCCCGTCGGTCAAGTCGAAACGCATAGGACCCAAGCCTCCTCGCCTATTTCCTGCTGTTCTTGCCTCCGCACCGCGTGCTACGTAGGCGAGCATAGCGGAGGTTTGTAGCCGCGGCGAACAATTGCGGTTTCGTTCTCGTGTCGCGGGTTCCGTCGCCGACGTGCAAAGCGCCGGGGCTATGGCGTCCCGTCACACCAGGAGAAACTGCACGGCGCCGCGCTTGGGCCGCATAAGGTGCAACACGCGAAGGGGCTCGGCGTCGTGTCGTCGAGCATCGCGATGGCGTTGTCGACGCAGACCACGAGCGAGCCTACCGGGGCGTACTCCACAGCGGCGCCGGCGTCCGTGGCGACGCTACCGTCCGCGACGATTCCCGCGTCGGCGCCAGCGTCGGCGGCTGCCTGAGGCGGCGTCGCCACGAGCGCTATCGTTACTGGGACGCCGCCGGCCACGGACTCGAGGACAGTCGTCACCACTTGGCGGTAGCCCGCATAGTCATCGCTGGAGCGGATGGCGAGATCCTGGCCGACACCCATGGGTTCCACACTCGCGTATCCGTTCCGATCGACCGCGCCAGCGCCGATGCTCGCGGTGCCGAACGTCACGCCGGACAGAAACGCTGCGTAGACAGGAGTGCTCGTACCCTGGTCGTAGGACCCGATCTCGGCCGAAGAAACATCCGGCGCCGCGTTGACGAAGCGGATGCCAATGAAGGGCGCGGTCGGATCGCTCGAAGGCGGCGACGTCGTGTCGTCCCCGAACACGACCGCCCGGAGCGAAGGGGCGCCCGCGTCGGGTGCGAGGTCGCCGACGAGAGCGAGCGTGTAGAACGAGTCGAAGTAGAGCTGAGGGAGGTTCGCAAAGTCTGGCACCAGGCCCGAGCTGCAATCCGGGGAGCCCGCGGCGACGAGGCGTATGTCGTACTGCCCGACGGGCACGTCGACGTACGCGCTGACCTCGGTGTACGCGAGACCGACCGGACCTCCATCCCCGGCGTCCAGCCCGCCCACGAGTGTCTCCACCATCGGCGTTCCAGCGAACGAGGTGCCATGGGTCGTCATGCACACGTCGAGGGGCGGCGAATCCGGCGACCAGTGGGCGATCCGAACTGCCGTCAGCAGGACCGGGCCGGCGTCGACCGCGACGTCGGCCTGAACGTCTGGCGCGCCGCTCTCCGGGGCGGCACCGTCGTCGCCCGCATCCGAGACCTTGGGCGTGAAGTCATCGGAGCAGGCGAGCATCAAGCCTGCGATCGCCGTCGCTGCGACTGCGATCCAGAGGCGGTATGTCATGGGAGTCTCCTGACGGGGTGACCGAAAATCAGTGCGAGGGGGGTTGGGCGGTCGCCCGACAACGCGGGCAGCGTCCAGATCCAGTGCAACGAGAGTCTGGGCAGCCATCCCCCGCCGACAAGGGTCGGCGAGCGACAGCGCCCCATGTTTCCCGCGGGCGGCGCATGGTAGCGCCGGTTCGGGCAGGCAGGTGATCGAACCTCGCTACCAATTCGTGTCGACCTTGCAACGCCAGCGACCGTCCGACTTACAAGCGTTGCGCATGCGGTCCAGCATTGTCACATGGATGTCACATGGCTAGCATGCAGTGCTCAGCCAATGCATTTCGCCGACAAGGCCTATCAGCAACTCTTCAAGCATCTCTTCGTCTACAACATGCTGTTCGAGGACACGGAGGTAGACGAGCGGTTTCTCGGTGTCGGGCCTGAGTCGCGCATCCTCGGAATCTCCGGCGCGGGATGCGGCATCGCCAATCATCTGAGCCGTCAACCTCGTCGCATCGATGCGGTCGACATCAACGCCCGGCACCTCGCCATCACGGCGCTGAAGGCTGCCTCGGCAAGGGACCTCACGAGCTACGACGAATTCTACACGCTCTGGGGTCATGGGTCGCACGCGCGGCCCTCGGAGCTCGTCACGCGATTGACGCCGAGGCTCCCTGGTTGGATTCGCCGGCACTGGCTCCTAAACAGCCGCATCTTCAAGCACTCGTTCCATCGGCGCGGCCTGACGGCGCGGCTGTTTGGCGCCATGCGCCGCCTGACTCACGTGGATGTCAGCTGGCTGCGCAAGCTCATCGCGGCTCCCATGGCTGACCGGCCGCGTCTCGTTGCGGCAACCTTTGGGCCCATCCTTCGCAAAGGCTGGGTGTCGGCGGCTCTCCGTTCTCCCCTGCACTTGCTCGCCATCGGAGTCAACGCGTCCCAGCGCGATCGGATGCTGCGCGCCGAAGGCATGGACGACGTCATCGACTACCTCCTGATGCACCTCGGCCGCGTGGCCCAGACCGATCTGGAGAGAAACTGGTTTGCGTGGTCCGCGGTGGCCGGAGAATATAACCACGCTCGGCAGGACGCGGTTCCGCCGTTCATGCGACGCGACCACCACGCATCGTCGATCGGAGCGGACACCGACGTCAGGTTCCATCACCGCAACATCTTCGATGTTCTCGCCGATGCTGGACCGAATACGTGGACCCATTACACGCTGCTCGACGCACCGGACTGGATGTCGAACGACATTCAGCGCAAGCTTCTCGACCAGATCCTTCGAACGAGCCAGGACGGGGCCGTGCTCCTGCACCGCTCGGTGGAGACCGACTCGATGCCTGAGCGTCATGGCCTCGAGCGCCACTTCGTTCCGATGACCGAAGCCAGCGATCTGGCGACAGAGCTCGACCGAACGCGCCAGTTTCGCCGCGTGAGCTTTTATCAGGTGGCGCATTGAGCGACGCGCGCGGAGAGCAACGAGCATTCCTCAACCGCTATTACGGCATTTCCCGCTACTTCTACGACGCGACGCGAAAGTACTACCTGTTCGGCCGCGACGAGGCTCTGCGCGAGATCGCGGCCGACCGACGTTGGAAACGACTGATCGAGATCGGTCCCGGCACCGGGCGCAACCTCGCGCGATTGCGCCGGCTGCGTCCTGACGCGGAGCTCGGAGGGGTCGAGGCCTCCGATGCGATGCTGGAACACGCGCGCAAGCGGTGTCCCTATGCTCGGCTCGAACAGGGGTTCGCGGAGGATGCGCCGCTCGCCAGCCTCCTTTCGGGAGCCCCCGACAGGATCCTCTTCTCGTACTGTTTGTCTATGGTCGAGGGACAGCAGAAGGCGTTGGCCCATACGCGCGCGGCGCTCGCCCCGGCGGGGGAGGTTGTCGTGGTCGACTTCGCGGATCTCGACGGGCTGCCCGACGGTTTGTCCCGAGTGTTCCGGGCCTATCTAGGCGCTTTCCACGTCCATCCATTGGACGACGCCGCTGTCGCGGAGGCCACGTCGGTCCGGTTCGGGCCCAGGCGTTATTACGTAGTGGCTCGTTTCGGCCCGTCGGCGTGAACCCCTCCGGGTCCGCGGGGCGGATTCACTGGGGCACTTGCTTGCCTCCTGTCCGCACCGCCTCGCGGGCGAGTTCGTCGGCTCGTTCGTTGAGCGGCACGCCCTCGTGGCCGGGAACATACACGAGCCGGGCGTTGCGCTCGGCCACGGCGCGCTTTGCCGTGGCGACGAGGTCTTGGTTGGCCTTGGCCTTCCAGCCCTTTTGCAATACGCCAATGGCGTACTGGCTGTCGGTGTAGACGACGATCGCCACCGCAGAGTCGGGAATCCACTCGAGGGCTCGAAGAATCGCGGTCAGCTCCGCGACATTGTTCGTGGCCTGACCGAGCGACTCGAAACCCTCGCGGATCTTCCCATCCGGCGACACGAGCACAACCCCGGAGCCAGCCGGTCCCGGATTGCCCGAACACGCGCCGTCGGTGTAGGCGCGCCACGCGCCCGGCTCCCTCGGGGAAACGGGTGCCGCCCCCGCCCTCGTGCGCCCGCCTGAGATCGCGCCGGCTGGCGATGCGGGAGCGCACGCGTCGTCGGCAAGGACCGTCGCCCCGGGCTCGACGACGAGATTGCCTACTCCGGCTCGATAGGCGCGACCGCCGCTCTTACCATATCGGATCTCAACCCTGCCACCGACCGAATCGAGAGTTCCGTCTGCGCGAGCTCTGGCCAGTACGGACTGACCGCGCAACGTGGCCTCAACCCAGGGCATCGCGACCGGTCCTTATCACACTCGAGGCCCGACCCACGCTGCCACGCTCGTGGCACCCCGCGATTCGCTCGGTGCGACTCGGAGCAGTCGGTCTGCGCCTTCGCGATTCCGGGTTGGGGCTGGCGGCAGCCCCCGATGCTATGGTGCGCGCACGATGTCACTTACCGCCAATCGACCCCGCCCGATCGTGCTCATCATCATGGACGGCTTCGGTGAACGCGCTGAGACGGCTGACAATGCCGTCCGGCTCGCCCGAACGCCTAATATCACTGCGATCCGGGCCGCATTTCCGAACGCGTTGATAGGCACGAGCGGTCCCGATGTGGGGCTGCCACCCGGCCAGATGGGCAACAGCGAGGTCGGTCACCTGAACTTCGGAGCCGGGCGCGTTGCCCTGATGGACATATCGCGCATCGACAACGCGGTGCACGACGGCACGCTTGCGACGCACCCGGTGATTGGAGGCCTCGTGGCCAAGGCAAAGGCCGACCACGGGCGCGTTCACCTGCTCGGACTGGTCAGCGACGGAGGCGTCCACTCATCGCTCCAGCACCTCACCGCCCTGATCGGAGTCGCAAAGGCGGCGGGCGTCTCCGTCGTGCTCCACGCCTTTCTCGACGGCCGCGATGTTCAACCAGGGACCGCCCCCTCCTACATCGCAGAAGTGGAGCGCACGCTGTCCGGCGGCGTTGGAACCATCGCGACCGTCTCTGGACGGTACTGGGGCATGGACCGCGACAACCGCTGGGAGCGCATCGAGCGCAGTTTCCGGGCGATCGCCGAGGGCAAAGCCCCGACAGCCCCCACCGCCATCGCGGGCGTCGAGCGGAGCTACGCAGCTGGAAAAACGGACGAGTTCGTCGAGCCGTTCGTCGTCGGGGCCTACGCCGGAGTTCAGCCCGGCGACGTTGGGCTCCACTTCAACTTCCGGCCCGACCGCGCACGCGAGCTCACTCGGGCGCTCGCGGTGCCGGCGTTCGACGCGTTCGCGCGTCCAGGCAACAAGGCCCCCTTCTTCGGCCGCTACGTCTGCATGACGACGTACGACGCGACGCTGGGGCTACCGATCGCATTCACGCAGGAGACGCACGCGAACATCTTCCCGGAGATCATCGCGCGCGCCGGGCTCAAACAATTCCGGTGCGCGGAGACCGAGAAGTACGCGCACGTGACGTATTTCTTCAACGGTGGGCGAGAGCAACCTTTCGAAGGCGAGGACCGCAAGATGCTTCCGTCCCCGAAGGACGTGCCGACCTACGACAAGAAGCCACAAATGAACGCGGCCGCGGTGGCGGAAGCCACCGAGGAAGCGATTCGCAGCGGTCGGTACGACTTCGTTCTTGTCAACTTCGCCAATCCGGACATGGTGGGACACACGGGCGTGCTCGATGCTGCCATCGTGGCCGTCGAGGCGGTCGACGCAGGTGTCGGCCGCATCGTGGCGGCCGCGCGGGCCGTCGGCGGAGCGCTATTGGTCACCGCAGACCACGGAAACTGCGAGCTCATGAAGGACCCCGCTTCGGGTAAGCCGCACACGGCTCACACGCTCAATCCGGTACCATTCATCTACGTCAACGACGCGGACAGCTCTGCAAAGCTACGGAGTGGAGGCCGGATCTGCGACGTGGCCCCGACCATGCTCGAATTGCTAGGACTGCCTCAGCCCAATGAAATGACAGGAAAATCACTCATCGTTCGCTAGGGCGCCTACCGTGATTGCGTCGATGGTTCCAGCGCACCCCCGCGCCCCCTCTGTGCCCTCTGCGCCGCCCCCCTTCCCCCGCGCGGCGGGCGGAGAAGACAGCAGGGGCCGCGAACCACGGGGTGGGAGCTGACTTGTGACCGAGCTCCCGCACGTCGACGGCTTCCGATTCGTCGAAGAGCTCGGTACAGGATCCGTCTCGTCGGTGTATCGAGCCGTCGAGGAATCCACCGGGCGTACGGTCGCTGTCAAGATCCTACTGCCGACTGCCTCGCCCTCGTCACCGCTTGCCGCAGAGCTGGAACACGAGGCTCGCGTTCTCGCCGGTCTGTGCCATCCGAACGTTCGAGCACTTTTTCGCTTCGAGAAAAGCGCGGACCGGATGTTCGCGGTCCTCGAGTACGTCGACGGCCTGTCGCTTTCTGCGCTTCTGCAGAGGAAGGGGCGAATCCTCCCGGACTCCGTCGCCGCAATCGGGTCGGCGGCGGCACGCGGGCTCGCCTACGTGCACGAATGCGGCCTCGTTCACCGCGACATCAAGCCTTCCAGCGTCCTTCTGGGCCGCCGCGGCGAGGTCAAGCTCGTCGCCTTCGGCCTCGCGCAGAAGGCCGTGGACCCGCAGGACGCAGCGGCGAACGCGCTCAGGGTTGGACGCCGCGATCCATCGACGTTTCGCACGCCAGCGTACATGTCACCCGAGCAAATCCTTGGCGAGGCAGTGGACGCCCGAAGCGATATTTTCTCGTTGGGCGTTGTCCTTTATCAGGCGATTTGCGGCGCTCGGCCTTTCGATCGCAGCGACGAGCGTCCGTTCGCTCAACGCATACGTCGCGATCCGCCCATCCCGCTTCACCGTCGCGCGCCGGAAGTTCCACGCGGTCTCGAGCTCGTGATTATGCGAGCCATCGAGAAGCTTCCGGCAAACCGATTGCAATCTGCTGTGGAACTGGCTGAGCAGCTCGAGCGTCTGCTCGCGCCGCGCTCCGGACTGCGCGGAGACGGTCTCGTCGTGCGTGCGTTGGCAGACGCCGGGTTCGCAACGCAGACCCAAACTCTCGAGCCGGCACCCTCTGCGCCGAGCGAGCGCGCTCCGGTGCGACGAGCCGCCGCGGGGTTGGCAATGCTTGGAGTCGTATCGGTAGTAGGAGGCGGGTTTCTCCAGACTCGGGCGCGACACGACAACCAAGCGTCCGGCGATCGCCCGCTGGCGCTCGTCCCCCATAGCCCCGGGTTTCTCCGCGTGCTGGCCACGCCGTGGGCTGAGGTGTGGGTGGACGGCGAGCGCCTCGACGTGACACCCTTCGCTCGGCGTATCCCGCTGGAGCCTGGCACGCACTACGTCACGCTCACCCACCCAAGCGCGACGGTCGAGAAGCGGACGGTCTCCATCGCACCTGGCGAGATCCGCACCCTTGATGTGGTCATGGCGGTGCGCGATTCTCCCTCGGACCAGGACGCGGGGGCGGTGGCCGCCGTCGCAACGCACGATCGATAAATGTCCCACCGATGCACGTACGTACTCGCTCTCCTGCTTGTGGCGCTCGCGCGCGATGGCCACGCGTTCGTCCACGTAGTGCGGCCTGGCGAGACGCTGGCGCACATCGCTGAGCGCGTTTATGGCGATGCGTCGCGCGAGAACGTGCTTGTCGGAGCCAACGCCCTCGATGTGCAAGGCGGCACGACGATTTCGCCGGGGATGCATCTGGTAGTTCCCGCCCCGCTGCACCACACGGTGGCGCGAGGCGAAACGTGGACCGACCTGGCGGGCACGTGGCTCGGAACGAACGATCCGGCGCGCGCCGAGCTTCTGGCGTCCGCGAACCGAGGCTACCCGTGGGTGCCCCCCGTGGAAGGGCAGGAGATCGAGATCCCTGCCGTTTTCACCTACATCGCCGGGGACAACGAGAGCATCGACGCGATCGCTGGGCGTTTTTGGGGTGATCCGCTGCTGGGGTGGGTTCTCAATCGCTACAACGGACGGCGTGGGATGGGGGTCCCTCGCGGGCAGGTGGTGCTCGTCCCGATGTCCGGGCTGCACCTGACGGACGCTGGGCGCGCGGAGGCACGAGCCTCCGCGGAGCGCGACGGGGCGAGCGACAGGATGACGCTCGAACACCAGCGCAGCGCGGACGCCGAACTCCCCGCTCTTTTGGCCGATGTCCGATATGGACGGTACGCTGAGGCCATTGCCGACGGGAATCGCTTGCTGGGCCGTGGAGGTCTGACGCGACCGCAGCTTGCCACGGTACAGCGCGCGCTCGTCGAGGCGTACGTGGCCGTCGACGCCAACGCCGCTGCGGCGGCCTCTTGTGCAGCTTGGAAATCCAACACCCAGAACGCGACGCTGGACCCGGTTCGCGTGTCTCCCAAGGTCCGCGCCGCGTGCAGCGAGCAGTAGCCGCGCCTCAATTCTCATGGACGGGGTCAGATCCAAGGCGCAGGCTCAGGTGGGTGAAATGGCGATCCCGGCAACCGAAAGGGCTCGAGACTCGGCGACCAATCGGACGCCGGAGGCAGCGGAGATCTACGGTGGCGGTGCGATCGCGCGGATCGTCTTTGCGCTGCCGCCTGTCGAGCGGGCGTACTCGCTCGTTCGCTTCGCCATCCTCCGGCCCATGCTCCTCAGCGTCCTCGACCTGCGGCTACCCGCCGAAGGCCGTATCCTGGACGTCGGCTGCGGCTTCGGCCTCTTCGCAGCGTACTTCGGTCAGACCCATCCCGGTCGGCGCATCGTCGGGATCGACCCCAACGCCCGCCGCGTCGGCATTGCGCGAAAAGTGTCCGCCAAGCTCGGTCTGAGTGACCATCGCTTCATCGTCGGCGACGTCAGAAATGCTCCTCTCGCAGGCCGCTTCGACGCGGTCTACGTCCTAGACGTGATGCATCATCTGCCGCACGCGGATCAAGGTTCAGTGCTCGCACGCCTTCGGGACCTGCTTTTGCCGGGCGGCATGCTCATCGTCAAGGACATCACCACCGATTCACGCTTCGGTCGCGCGTTCACCGAAGTCCTCGACAGACTGATGGTCGGTTGGAGCGAACCGCTGGCGTATCGACACCACCGCGAATGGGCTGACCTCATAAGCGAATTGGGGTTCCGCGTGCGGGTGCTGCGGGTGCCCGACGTGCTGCCCTATCCGCATATCGTCATCGCGGCGACCAAACGATGACCGCGCTTTCGGTCTCCCGTCTACAGGGCTCCCCGCAGGGCGTCGAATCGGAGCTTCCACACTAGCCCCACCGCCTCCGCGAATATTCTATAGCTCATCTTCGAGTGCCCGGCAGCGCGGTCGACGAAGACGATGGGCACTTCTTTGATACGCAGCCCCTTGCGGGCGGCCCGATACGTCGTTTCGATCTGGAACGAGTACCCGTTCGACCGCACGGTATCGAGTCCAATCGACCTCAGGGCGCTGGCCGTGAACGCTTTGAATCCCGCCGTCAGATCCTTAATCGGAATGCCCAGGATGGCGCGAGAGTACAGACTGCCCCCCTTGGAGATGAAATGTCGCCCGGGACCCCAGCCTTCGACCCCTCCGCCAGGCACGTTCCGCGAGCCGATGACGAGATCGTATCCGTCGTCGAGCGCTCGCACCATATCGGGCAGGTACCTCACATCATGCGAAAAATCCGCATCCATTTGGAAGAAGCGCTCGAAACCTTCGTCCAGCCCACGCTTGAACGCTTCCACATATGCGGTCCCCAGACCGAGCTTGCGCGCGCGGTGGATGACATTGACGTGGCTGTCTCTCGCCGCGATCGCGTCTGCGATCTGCCCCGTACCATCGGGCGATCCGTCGTCGACGATCGCCAGGTCCGCCTCTGGCATAGCGGCCCTCAGTGACTCGGCAAACCTCGCGAGGTTGTCTTTTTCGTTATACGTCGGGGTGACCACGAGTGTGCGAAGCATCGGGAGGCGGACGCTACGCGAAAAGCACGCTGGCTGCAAAAGACTGGGGGGCACGGCAATGGTCTTTCTGCGCTTGCCCGATGCCGCGAACTTGTCTCTGCCAACCCCGCCGGCGCCCCTGATACACTGCCGGGGTGACTGCTATCCGGGATCCCACGAGAGCGCCCGACCGCCGCCTGGCGATGCTCGAGGCAGCTCTTGCGCGCGAAATCCGGGTGAGCAAGGCACTGCGTGACGTCGGCGTTGCCCTGGGAACGACCCTCGATCTCGACCGCCTCCTCGATCTGATCCTCGCCAAGATCACGGACGTCCTCGAAACAGACCGCTCGACACTGTACCTGCTCGACGAGGCCACGGGAGACCTGGTGTCGCGCATCGCGCTCGGGACGGACGTCCGGTCGATCCGGCTACAAGCGGGTCAGGGCATCGCCGGGTATGTCGCGCGCACGGGCAAGGCGCTGCACGTGGCTGACGCATATAGAGATCCGCGATTTAGTCCCGAGTGGGACTTGGTGACCGGATACCGAACACGATCGGTCCTCGCGGTGCCCATGAAGAACCATCTGGGCAAGACGATGGGCGTAGTGCAGGCGCTAAACAAGCACGCTGGGCGCTTCACGGATGACGACGCGGACATCCTTGCGGCGCTCGTGACACAAGCCGCCGTGAGCATCGACAACTCCCGTCTCTTCATGTCGGTCACGCAGAAGAACATTCAGCTGCTCGACACGACTGAGCAACTCGAGCACCGGATCCGCGACCTCAAGCTGCTCTTCGACCTCGAGCACGCGATGGCCCGTGCGACGTCGCTCGAGGAGCAGTTCATCGCCATGCTCGGCGAGGCGATGAGGGCCTGCGAAGCCAAGATGGGGTCCGTGGCCCTGCGCGATCCCGAGTCGGGCAGCGGAGCGCTCTACCTCATCGATGAGCGGGCCCGCCAGATGCGGCGCATCGCGTACCCTGAGGACAAGGGGCTGATCGGCTGGACGCTTCGCACCGGAAAGGTGCTGATGAGCGAGGATGCCCAGAACGACACGCGGCGCGACGCGATCTTCGACCGGCAGATCGGTTGCGTTTCGGCAAGGACCGCTCTGGCGGTTCCCCTCGAGGGCGAGCACGCTGCACCGATCGGCGCCGTGGCGATCTACAACAAGCGCGCCGGTCGCGCGTTCAGCGCCGAAGACCGCGCGCTACTCGAACTCATCGCGGCAAACGCCTCGACGGCCATCCAGCTCCAGCTCGCCCGCGAGGCCCGAGAACGCCAGGAGCGCCTTTCGACGATCGGGCGCCTGCTTTCGAGCGTGATGCACGACCTCAAGACGCCTCTGTCGGTCATCCATGGATACGTTCAGATGATGAGAACGTCGACCAAGCGCGCCGAGCGCAACGCGTACGCGGACCTCATCTTGAAACAGTTCGACCACGTGGCTGTGATGCAGCGCGAGGTGCTCGAGTTCGCACGCGGCGAGAAAACCGTCCTTGTTCGGAGGGTCTACCTCCAAAAGTTTTTCGAGGACGTTCGCCAGCAACTCGAGCCGGAACTCGCGCGCCGCGGCGTCGAACTCGTCGTCGACGTTCAGGAGCGCGGCACCGCCCGATTCGACGAGGGCAAGATCCTGCGCGCGGTGCACAACCTCGCGCGCAACGCCGCCGAGGCCATGGGGGACCAGGGCGGCAAGTTCGTCATCAAGGTGACGCGTGACAAGGACGACGGAGCGCTCGTCATGAGTTTCTCGGACACCGGGCCCGGCATCCCCAAGGGGATCGAGCACCGACTGTTCCAGTCATTTGTGACCAGCGGCAAGCAGGGTGGGACGGGGCTCGGGCTCGCCATCGTGAAGAAGATCGTCGAGGAGCACGCGGGAACCATAACCGTGCAGTCTTCGACACGCGGGGCTACCTTCAAGCTTCGACTGCCGCAGGTTCGACAACCATGAACATCTGGAGGTCACCGAACGCCCTGGCCGTCGTGGCCACCGTCGTCGCGTTTGCCGGGAGCGGCCGCGCAGAAGGACTGGACCCGCCGTGGTCCCAAGACGGGCTGGCGCCGATTCCGCAATGGGTGCGGTCCGTCGCCCCTAAGCCTGGGGAGGATGGGGCGATGGGCGACATGGTGCTGTCCGCCGAACCAAGCCGGAGCGGACCGCGTCGCGGCGTCACGGCTCGTGGATCGTTGCTTCCTCTGTATGGCCAGCAGCGGGCCTCTGGATGCTCCGGCCCGTGGTGGCTTGTCGGCCCCATCGCTTGGACGTGCTCGGATAGCGCCAGCATGTCGGCTGCGCCTCCGACCGTGGACGACGCTTCCGCGCACCCGCTACCGCCCTACTTTTTCGTAACGAACTCGGACGCCAATGCCTACGAAAGTCGAGATGCCATCGAGCAGGGGGCTCCTGATCGTCAGCTCGAGGTGGGATGGGGCGTCGCCGTGACCGATCACGCCACCCTCGGTGGAGCCCAGTGGGCTCGGACCACCAAAGGGCTCTGGATCGCCACGTCGGACCTCGCCGCCGCCCGCGTTTCTGCCTTTCGCGGGGAGCCGCTCGACGGTCGACTTCCGAGTCTCGCCTGGGTCGTCGCCAACGGTGCCACCGTGTGGCCCACGCCGGCCGGCCCGCCCAAGGGCAAGCGCGCCACGCCACTCGGGGTTAAGTCACGCTTCGAAGTCGTCCAGGTGCGCGAGGAGCAGGGCGACATGGTTTCCGTCGACGAGGGCGTGTGGATCCGCAAGAGCGACCTGACGCGCCCGGGGCTCTCGGCCCCTCCAAACGAGGTTGTCGGCCCGCGCGAACGATGGATCGATGTCGACCGAGCCTCGCAGACCCTCGTGGCGTACGAAGGAAGCGCCCCGGTCTATGCGACCCTCGTCTCGACGGGACGCGGCCCGGACGAGACCACGCTGACTCCCGCTGGGGTTCATCGAGTCTGGATCAAACTTCTCACATCCGACATGGGGCATGCCGAACGCGACGACGCCGACGCGAACTATTCGCTCGAGGACGTCCCCTACGTCCAATTCTTCGACCGCACGATCGCCCTTCACGGAACCTATTGGCACTCGGACTTTGGCCACGCCCGCAGCCACGGGTGCGTCAACCTTTCGGTGGCCGACGCAAGCTGGCTATTCGCATTCACGAGCCCCAGGCTTCCCGCGCCTTGGACGGCAGCGGCACCCACGCCCGCGGACGCGGGGACCATCGTTCGAGTCCGCTAAAGGGACGCCCAGTCTCAGCCGCGAGCGAAGCCTTGGAGAAAGAACGCGATGACGAAGGCGAGGAGCACAAGCGACTCGATGAGCGCCAGGCCGAGGATCATTGGCGTCTGAATGCGCGCGGATGCACCCGGATTGCGGGAGATTCCCTCGAGGGCGGCAGCCACGGCGCGGCCCTGTCCGAGAGCGCCCCCTAGAGCCGCAAGCCCGATCGCGAGAGCGGCCCCTACGGCGGACCACGCCCGAACCTCGAACACGTTCGCACTGCCCTGGTCGGTCTGGGCGAACGCGAGAACGGGGAGGAGGAAGGTCGCAGCAAACGATACAGCCGCGAGAGCGCGCTTCTTGGGGGTCGACATCGTCAATGGCTCCTTCATCAGTAGATTGAGCTCGGACCAGTGGGCCGAATCGGGGCTCTTAGTCTCTTTTCGTTCGGGCTGCTAGCTCTTTTGCCGAGGTCGCGTCGGCGTTTCTCGCCGGCCGCGCCGGGCCCCGCTGCGGCGCGGGTGCGGGACACCTTACCTACGCCGTGGCGCCGCCTCCCGAGCTTGTCCAGTGGACGGGGGCTGAACTGCCAGAACGGGTGGGAGCCATAAGCGAGGTGGACGCGTCTTGAAGTCTTGGGTAGTTTGCGCCGCGAAAAGAGGCTCTCATGCGTTCAATCGTCATATCGTCGCTTGTTTTGGGTGCGATCGCGTGTGGAGGCGGAAGCAAGCCGGCTCAATCCGCGTCTGACAACTCGACGGTCGAGGGAAGCAATCCCGCGGCGAAACCGTCGGATGATTCTTCCGGGTCCGCGTCCTCCCCGGATGCGGGCGCGCCCGCCCCGGCTGCTTCGGCATCGTCGGAGGCGCCCTCCGCACCGCCCGCTCATCCCGCGCCCGCGGCCACGGGCTCGTTGGACGGACGCAGCTTCTCGCCGACCATCGCCCATGTCACCGGCAAGCCCAAGGCCGATGGACGGATCGTCGTGAGCCTGGAAGAGAACACGGACTGCTCGGGTACGCCCGACGCCTCGATCACGTTACTCATCACGTACAAGGATGCGTACAAGTCGGATCTCGGCTCGCTCAAGCGCGGCGCCAAGAAGTCGGCCGGCGAGATCGGTTTCTTTCGCGCGAGTCCGGATGGCAAGAAGGAATACTCGTCCACCTTCAAGCCGACCGGCACGGCGACGGTCGTAAAGACTGCAGCGGACACTAGCACCCCCGGGAAGCTGAAGCTCGATCTCACGAGCGGCGATTACATGCTCAATGGCGACCTCGACATTCAAATGTGCGAGGCGCCAGCCAAGACCGACACCGCCAAGAAACCGGCCAAGAAGCCTGCCAAGGCCTCCAAGTAGCTATCGAGTTGGGGCTTCTGCCGCCCGGCTCGCGCGCAACTGATCGAGCCACGCGAGCCACACCTCGATGCCTTCGCCCGTCGCCGCGGACACGGTGAGCACGCGAGGCACCGGCATCGTGCGGAGGATGGCGTCGTCAAGAACGTCCCGCCGAAAACCGGGGAGATGTGGGACGAGGTCGGCTTTTGTCACGACGACAAGGTCAGCCTTGCGGAACATGACAGGATATTTGAGAGGCTTGTCTTCGCCCTCGGTGACCGACAGCGCGACCACATTGGCGGCTTGACCGAGATCGTAAATCGCGGGGCAAACTAGATTTCCCACGTTCTCGATGAATAAGAGGTCGACCGGACCCGCGTCGAGCTTGTGGAGCGCATCGTGGACGAGTCGAGCGTCGAGGTGGCAAGCCGTTCCAGTGGTGATGGATAGCGACGGAATTCCAGCGTTGCGCAATCGCGCGCCGTCGTGGTCCGTAGCGAGATCCCCGCTGACGGCAGCCAGACGCAGTCGACCTCGCAGCGCCCGGACGGTCGCCTCGAGCAGCGCAGTCTTTCCCGAGCCGGGCGATCCCATCAGGTTGATGGCGACGATGCCTGCAGACTGAAAGTGTTCGCGATTGTGCGCCGCCTCGTGGTCGTTGTGAGACAGCACACTCGCGCGAACTTCAACGGGCAGAACTTCAGGGTCCCCGCACCCGCAAGATTCACACATCGTCGACCTCCAGCTCCATGCTATCGAACATAATGTCACCGCCGGCGCGCAACGTCCCCGGCTGTCCGCAATCCTCGCATTGGAGCGCCTTGCCGCGAGCGATGGGCCTTGCACAGGCCGTACACACCCACTCGACAGCGACGCGGACGACGTCGAGCTCGGCCTTCTCGCACACGGACCCCTGCCTCGCGATTTCGAACGCATAGGTCAAGAGCTCCGGTTCCACGCCGGCGAGCTCGCCAACCTTGATACGCACGCGATGCACGGCGCGCGCGCGATGCTTCTCCGCCTCTTGTTTGACCTGCTCGATGAGTGACAAGACCAACGAATACTCGTGCACGGGGGGTCTCTTACACGGCACACGATCACGCCGCCAAACAAGTAAGCCCGTATCGATATCAGGCCCCGAATTCACGCAACCCTTGCAGGCCCCGTGCAGTCAGTGCACCCGCTCGGAATGGCGATCGGCGCGCGACAAGTCTTTGTTGCATTTAGTACAAATGGCATGGCATGTGCCCCGCCGGCCATGCCGATGACATCCCTTCTCGTGCTCCTGGTCGTTGCGTTTCCGGTGCTTGCCGCGCTCGGGTGCGCGGTACTTCCCGGACGAAGCGCACGGACCGCGGTTGTGCTCGCCACGGGCGCGGGTCTCGCCGCGGGGTCCATTGGATTGCTGGTCGTCGGATCCGGTGGTGCCGTCTCGGTCGCGCCGTTGGGAGGCGTGTCTCTCGATACGGTCGTGACGGTCGCCGACTTCGCGTTGCTCGGGATCATGTTCGCGTACGCCATCGCTCTGCGGTCGGCGATCGTTGGACTCCTGGTAGTCCTTCAGGCGGGCCCGCTCGCATGGTTCGAGGCGACGATGCTCGACCACTCCGCGGAAGTCCCCGCCTTCGCGATCGACAATCTTGCGCTCGTGATGGTCCTCGTAGTCTCTATCGTCGGATCCCTCGTGATCGCGTTCGCGCTCCCCTACATGGATGAGCACGAACAGCACCTCCACCTCCCGCACACGCGGCAACCTAGGTTCTTCTTCTTCATGACCCTGTTTCTCGGCGCCATGAACGGCTTGGTGTTGTCGAATAACTTACTCTATTTGTATTTTTTCTTCGAAGTCACGACGTTTTGCTCCTTCATGCTCATCGGGCATGATGGCACGAAGGAGGCACGGAGGAGCGCACACCGCGCTCTATGGATGAACAGCCTGGGCGGGGTCGCATTCGTAGCGGGCATCTTCGGCACGTACGGAGTCGAGCGGACGCTGGACCTGCAAAAAGTCCTTTCGCACGGGGCAGGCGGAGCGCTCTTGGTGCCCGTCGCGGCCCTTTGCTTCGCCGGCTTCACGAAGGCTGCTCAGGTACCGATGCAGTCCTGGCTGCTCGGAGCCATGGTTGCGCCGACTCCCGTATCCGCTCTTCTCCATTCGAGCACGATGGTCAAGGCCGGCGTGTACGTCGTGCTGCGGTTGGCCCCCGCGTTTGCCGGCACATCTCTGGGGACGGGCATCGCGATGTACGGAGCCTTCACCTTCTGCGTCACAGCGGCTCTCGCGGTCGGCCAGAGCAACGGCAAGAAAATCCTCGCGTACTCTACCATCAGCAACTTGGGGCTCATCATCGCGTGCGCCGGCCTATCCACCGCGCTCTCGCTGACTGCGGGCCTGCTTCTGATCGTGTTTCACGCCATCTCCAAGGGGCTTCTCTTCTTGACGGTCGGCAGCATCGAGCAGCGGATCGGGAGCCGGGACATCGAGGACATGTGGGGACTCTACGCGCGTATGCCGCGCACGACGGCAGTGGCCGTCATAGGTATCGTTTCCATGATGGCGCCGCCGTTCGGCGTGCTCATGTCGAAGTGGATCGCCATCGAATCCGCCTCCGGCGTACCCGTTGTCGTCGTCTTGCTGGCTTTGGGCAGCGCGCTCAGCGTCCTCGTCTACACGCGCTGGGCGGGGATGCTTCTCAGTACGCCCGCGATGTCGAGTCGACCCACGGCTGAAACTCAGGCCACTCTGTCGAAGGTGGCGCTCTATTCGCTCGCGGCCGGCGCGCTCGTGCTCCCGGCGACTCTTCCTTTGATCCTCGACCGTGTTACCCGCCCCATGTACGCCGCGACTTCCCATCTCGAGGACCTCGGCATGTCGGTCGGTCGCGGGAGTGGGGCCTTGGCATTCATTCCCTTCTACGTAGTGATTGCTGCTGGCATCGGGTTGACGTTCGTCATGAGCCGCTGCGCCACCAGGATACGCTTTAGTGCCCCATACATGAGTGGGGTACCGGGCGATCTGCAGGCCACTACGTTCGTCGGTCCGATGAACGAGAAAGTGCGCGTTGTCGCGAGCAACTACTATCTGTCGTCGGTCTTCGGCGAAGGCAGACTCACGACTTGGGTCAATGCGGTTGCTTTCGTGCTCCTGGCCGTGGCGGCGGTGGGAGCGGTCCGATGAACGGTGTCACACTCCGCATCGCGTTCGCACTGCTCGTCGCGGGGGTGGGGCTGGTCGCCGCCCCCATCGGCGTCGGGTTGCTCACGGGAATCGACCGCCGCGTGACCGCGCGCCTCCAGTCGCGTCGCGGACCGCCGCTGGTTCAACCGTTTTACGACGTTCTCAAGCTCCTCGGGAAGGAGACAACCGTCAGCAACCGCGTCCAGATCTTCGCCGCCTGGACTTACTGTCTGTCGGCAGCGGCGGCGGTCGTTCTGTTCTGCCTCGGGGCGGACCTTTTGCTCGTGTTCTTCGTGCAGGCGACCGGATCGGTCTTCCTGGTCGTCGGGGCGATGAGCGCTCCGTCACCGTTCAGTCAGATCGGGGCCCAGCGCGAGCTCATTCAAGTGCTCGCCTACGAGCCACTGCTCATCCTTGTCTTCGTCGGCATGTATTTGGCTACAGGGACATTTGGGCTATCCGCGATCAGGGCGTATCCGAGGCCGCTCCTCCTCGAGCTTCCTCTGCTCTACATCGTTCTCGGATTTGCTCTGACGATAAAGCTTCGCAAGTCCCCCTTCGATTTCTCGACCTCGCACCACGGACACCAGGAGATCGTGAAGGGGGTTCTCACCGAGTATTCCGGGCCGTTTCTGGCGCTGACCGAGATCGCACATTGGTACGAGACAGCGCTCGTGCTCGGCATCTGCGCGCTCTTCTGGGCGCCGTCCGCGTGGATTGCAATGGCGCTTGTGGCTTCGACGTACGCCGTCGAGATCGTCGTGGACAACGTGACGGCGCGCGTGACCTGGCGTTGGATGTTTCGATACGCGTTTACGGCTGGGCTCGTCTTCAGCGCCGCGAACATTGCGTGGCTCTACGCTCGCTGACAGACCAGAGAGACAGGCGCTCCCATGTTGGACAGACTCATCAAGTTCGCTCGTGTGAAATCGCCCTGGGTCGTGCACTTCGATTGTGGAAGTTGCAACGGTTGCGACATCGAGACACTCGCGTGCTTGACGCCCGTCTACGACATCGAGCGCTTCGGCGGCATCAACGTGGGCAATCCCAAGCATGCCGACGTCCTGCTCGTGACCGGCACCGTGAATCACCGCAATAAGCACGCGCTGCGCACGCTCTGGGAGCAAATTCCCGACCCCAAGATCGTCGTCGCAATCGGAGCCTGCGGATTGACGGGTGGCATATTCCGGGACGCCTACAACGTTGTCGGCGGAGCGGACAAGGTCATCCCGGTCGACGTATACGTTCCCGGTTGCCCCGCGAAGCCAGAGGCAATCATCGATGGACTGGTGCTGGCTCTCGAAAAGCTCGCGACAGGAGACACGGCGAGCGCACGAGCGGCGGCCGGCGCGGAAGCTGCCGGAGACGGCGTGACATCAACCTCCGAGGAAGTCTCATGAGCCACGGCAGCGAAAGACTGGTTGACGTTCCGGTCCTCTCACTGGAGGGCGTCGTGGCCCATGCCCAGCTGGTGAAGGATCGCGGCCTGCGTCTGGTGGCCATGACGGCCGTGGAGCGCGATGAGCGATCGGTTGACGTGCTCTACCATTTTGGCCGTGATCTAGTGCTCGAGCACAGCCGTCTCACGGTCGCTAAGGGCGCTACGGTGCCGAGCATCTCGGGGGTGTTCTTCGCTGCACTCTTGGTCGAGAACGAGATCCAGGACCAGTTTGGACTGACGTTCGACGGGCTAGTCCTTGACTACCACCGAACGCTCCTCCTGGACGGCGATGTCACGGAGGTTCCGTTCATGAGTAGCGTCAAGATACCCCCCGCGCGGAGCTCGTAGCCCATGGCCCGCACCGTCGTTCCTTTCGGCCCCCAACACCCGGTGTTCCCGGAGCCGGTTCAGCTCAAGCTCGTCATCGAAGATGAGATCGTCAAGGAGGCGATTCCGACGCTCGGTTACGTTCACCGCGGACTCGAGAAGCTCGCGGAAATCCGCGACTTTCATCAGATGGTCCAGGTGGTCGAGCGCACGTGCGGGATCTGCTCGATGATCCATGCAATGTGCTACTGTCAGGGACTGGAGGAACTGATGGGGCTTGAGGTGCCGGACCGCGCCCGGTACCTGCGCACGATCTGGTCCGAGCTTCACCGCATGCATAGCCATCTTCTGTGGCTGGGACTGCACGCGGATGCTTTCGGCTTCGAGAGCTTGTTCATGCAGCTTTGGAAGATTCGGGAGAAGATTCTCGACATCAACGAAGCGACCGCGGGCAATCGGATCATCGTCTCCGTCAACGTCGTCGGCGGGGTTCGCACGGACTTGTCCGACGAGCAGCAGCGTTGGGTCCTCAAGGAGGTCGCGGACGTCGACCGAATGGTACGCGAGCTCGAGAAGCCGTTGCTCGAAGACGTCACTGTACGGCATCGCACAGTCGGCGTGGGCGTTCTCACCCGGGAGCAAGCGCATCACTTGGGAGCAGCAGGCCCCGTCGCACGAGCGAGCGGACTGCCACTCGATATGCGTCTCCTTAAGTACGCAGCTTTCAGGGAGCTCGATTTCGAGCCCGTCGTCGAGACGGCGGGCGACGCGTGGGCACGTTGCAAAGTTCGCTATCGTGAAGTGAGACAATCCGCTCACCTCGTTCGTATCGCGATGGAGAAGCTGCCAGTCGGTGATTTGGCGGTCCCGGTGAAGGGGTCGCCGACTGGAGAAGTGGTCTCCCGGATTGAGCAGCCGCGCGGCGAGTGCTTATACTACATCAAGGCCAGCGGCAAGAAGAACCTCGACCGCGTGCGAATTCGAACTCCAACGTTCGCCAACGTCCCTCCGATGCTTGCGATGCTGCCTGGTGCAGAGCTCGCCAATGTTCCCGTAATTGTGCTGTCTATCGACCCATGCATTAGTTGCACGGAACGCTGACGAGGTCCGATCTGACCATGCTGACCATGCTCGGAACGATTATTGGAAACTTCTTCACGAAGGCGGCGACCCGTCCGTACCCGGCGTCCCCGCGAGGGGACTTACCCGCCTATCGCGGAGAGCTGACCTTCGACATGGACGCCTGCACGTTCTGCGGGGCGTGCGCACGGGCGTGTCCCGCCCGGTGCCTGACCGTCGATCTCAAGACGTGCGTGTTGCAGTCCGATCCTTTTGCGTGCGTCTACTGTGGTGTGTGCGTCGAAGAGTGCGCCACGGGTTCGGCCGTTCTCCACGCGCATCACCGAGTGCCTTCAGGCGCCAAAGGCCAGGTCGTCCAGCGAGGCGAGAAGAAGACCAAGGAACAGATTGCCGAGCTCAGGAAGCGGAAGCTGCCGGTCGCGTAATGCACGGCACTTGTGCCGTTGGGGGGGGCCAGGCGACTCCGATGGCGCTATGCGTGTAGTAAAGTGCACCACACGCGTGAGCGAACATGAACAGCGCCAATATCCGTCTCAATGAAGAGCTCGTCCGGTACATCAATCTCAAGCTCGCCGCGCTTGGGCAGCCAACCAGCGTGAGCACGAGCGATCGCGGGTTTCTCGAAATTGTACGGCCACTGCTGCGAAACTACTACGAGAAGGACCGCCTGCTCGAAGGCGTGCTGGCTCCAGCAGACGCTCGGATTCAGCAGTTTCTCAACACGTACCTAGCTGACGCATGTCCCGGCGGCGCCGCGCGGCTTCCGCGCCCGACGTTCGTGCTCGACCGACCGGGGCTCGCTCGCGCTATGTCGCTGCCGCCCACTGGCAACTATTTCGCCTCGCCGTACCTGCAATCGTATCGAACAGCGCAGGGCGTCTTGCACAATCCCAAGTCAGACCGACGCACGACGCAGGGCCTTTTTCATATCGTCGAAGGGGGCCTCCCCGTCCCGGCGGACAAAGCGGAGACACCCAAGGCTGCCTTTGCGGCGCTGCTCGCGCGTGCGTTCCAGCCGCCCCCCGACGTCCTCACCTTGCCGTTCACCGCGGACCAACCGGAAGCGGTCCATGTCTTCGTCTCGTTGCTGCTGCGCCCGATCGTCTGCCCCGCCACCGCGAGAGACCCTGACAAACGCATGGAGATCCGGTTTTTTGCGCCTGGCAGCCTCGTAAGCAATCTCGACTTCGTCGAGGGAATCTTCGGTAACGGAGGCGATCCCTATCTGCCGGAGAACGACGCCGGGTTGGATGCGCTTCATTGGACCGGCCATACCGGGTGCGTGATTCTCGCCCCACACCTCGCGGGCACGGTCACGAAGCGTGAACTCTCGCTTCCGCACTTCGACAACGCCACCGAGCGACAGCGCCGTGACGGGATGTGCTGGCGCAACGAAGACGAACTTTACAACGGGGGCAAGGCGTTCAAGGTGACCTGCCGCGACGAGAGCGGGACGGCAGTCACGATCATAGCGGAAAGCTACTACGGCTACTGCAAGAAGGAGGTCAAGACCCAGATAAGCTTCGCGGCGAACCTCTATGGTCTATGCGAGGAAGAGCACGCTGGAGGGGCAATTGCATTCCCCGCATACGTTCTGGGGCAGGAGTTTTTCGCCGAGCGGACCCAGTCCGTCAAACAGATTGCATTCGAGGACGGAGTAGCGCGTGTGGGGGACCGCGTCCGCCGCGAACCGGGCGGGTATGCGGTGGACCTCAGATTTCCGGAGGTTTTCTACGTCCCGCACAATGCCGTGTTCAGCGTCCCTGAAGGGCGTGTTCGCTGGGTCGGGGCCCAGGGAGAGGACCAGGGCCTTACGCTACGGGCGGGAGACGTCTACGTGCTTCCGTCCGGATTTCGTGTGCGTCTCGCCAAGCAGATCGGCGGAACGAGCTGGCGCTTGGTGGGGACGAGCCCCCATTGCACGCTCTGTCACAAGCCCTCAACGGTATCCGGTGGTGGCAAATCCGAGATATCGAAGTCCATAGCGGACGTCGTCCTCCAGGGGCCGGTCTTCGTGCGCGACTACAAGGCCGACATGGATGAAGTCGCTACAATCTTGCAGCGGGACTTCTCGACGGCCTATCGCCAGCAGCCCTACCCGCGTGCGTCTCGTCCCATCCTGAGCCAGGAGCGATCCCTGGGCTCCGTCATTCAACTGCTGACTCCCTCCGCCGACTTCACCGACGAATACAACGACTGGCTGCGCGCCCTGCCGCAAACGATTCGGCAGCTCGTTTTCACCGTGAAACGCTACTACCGACCCGAGTGGGGTGACGCGTGGCGGGAACATTTCACTGTCGACCGCATCGATGGCTTTCTCGGTCACGAGCTGAAGTTCGATAACCGCAAGCTCGTGGGCAACTACCTGCGCGTGGGCTTCGACGGGGATGGGAATTGGCGCATCTTCAAGCTCCGAAGGGATTTCCACCCGGCCGACAAGGTGCAGGTCGAGGATGACATTACGGCTTCGGTCGTGCTCCCGCGCTCGCAACTCCCCGACGTGCCTCAGGCGCCTGCGCAGAGCAGCGTCAAGCTGGTGAAAAACTGCGAGACGCTGCTGTTCCAGCGTCCAGATGAAGCAATCCATCGCGGGTTCGATAAGCAGGCCGAGAGCGATATTTCCGCGCCGGGAGTCTTTCTCTCAAACTTCGAGCCGCTTACGCGGGAGCAGGTGCGCGGTCTGGTAGACAGGGTGGTCGAGTTCGATGAGTACACTCCGCCGATGCGTGACCTGCTCTCGGGTTTCGCAGCGCACGGGGATGGCGAGTACGTCGTCTCGTCCGCGCATCCGAGGATGGTCGACGGAAAGCCCTCCAAGAATCCGCGCTATTTGCAGAGGCGCCCGGACGTCGTCCATCCGAGGGAGCCCTACCTGGCCGAGATCAGCCAGCGCTTGTTCCGAGAAGTTCCGTCGAACTCCGCCGTACACTTTCCCGTAGACGCGGTCTTGGCCGGTCGCCGTGGAAGCCCCCCCGACGACAAGATCGGACTGCCACCCCTCGCAGTCTATGGCCCCATTCATTATCAGGAGCTGCCCGAGCTCTTCATGGACTTCCTCTGTAGCCTGACGGGCAAGTCGCCTTCCACGACAGGTTTCGGGAGCGAAGGGGCACTCACAAAGGGGCCGTTCAACATGCTTTGGCCCGTGGTGGACATGAACAACGCACTCCTATGCGCGATTCTGACCGGATACGCAGGCTACACGACGTCGGCCGGAACCATCGGGCATCAGTTTCGCGTCGACCATGACATTAGCCTTCTCGTGCCGGAGATCTGGTGCCGACTCTTCCCCCACGAAAAGGACCCGGAGTATTTGAAAGCTGGGGGGTTTCTCGAGAAACTCGACGACTTCGTGTTCGAGGGTCGTACGGTCAAGGCAAGTCGGCTCGGCTACCGGATTACTTCCCATTTCACCGAGCGCTTTCTCGGTCGCATCTTCGAGACCCCCGATAAGGTATTTCCCGAGGAGATGTTGCGCCCCGAGAGGCAAGACCTTGCGGCTTTTGCGGCAGGCGTCGACGCGATCGTCGAGTCCCAGAAGCGCGTTGCGCAAAACTACTTCGACGATCGCAGCGTCGAGGCAGCTTGCCCGCCGCTGAAGGCGCTGCTTCACATCATGGTCCATGGGTTGTATCAGGGTCACGACCTGCAACATCCGGACGTGCGGTCCCTGTTCGACCACGCGAATGTGCTACGAAGCGACTGGTATCAGGAGCGGCTGCGTGTGAAGCAGGAGCGCGACATCGCGCTATGGCGACGAATCGTATCCGGCCTCGATGGATTTCGGACCGCGCGGCCGAATGGCACCGAGATTGGCGCCGCGCAGCGGCTGACCGTAGCCCGACGCGAACTGCAGCGGGTCTGCGCGCCCGGGTATGTCGAAGAGCTCATCGGCACAATCGGCGCCGATCCATTCCGCCTACAGCTCGCACGCTACGGCCGCACAGGACTGCCCTAGGAGGCCGTATGGCGTCGCGCTTCGGCTTCAAGACGTTGTGGCAGAGGCATACCAGCTGTGCGCGCGCCGGCTGGATGATGTCGATGCCCGCCGACTAATGAATGGCCGTGGTGTTGGCGCGACGCAAGCGCCTGGGGTGATGGACCATCGTAGGGTATTGGCCGGGGGACTCAGGAGATGCCCCTCGCGGCGGCGCGGCGGGTCGAGCCGCGCCACCGGAGGGGATGGGTCAGTCGAAGCGAGCGAGAGGTTCGGCGACACGCAAGATGCTCTCGCGGTCGACGAGCTTCTTCTTTCGTCGTGCGTGTCGGAGTAGAGCAGCGTGCTCGCGTAACTGGCCGAATAGCTCGCGAGCCGCCCGTTGCCGTCGTAACCATACGTGTCGACGACCGCGCCGAGCGTGGTGCCCTCGAGCAGCCCGTTCTGCGGATTGCGCGAGAGCGTCAGCGAGCCGGCGCTCGTGAGAAGGCTATCGGCGTCGTAGCCGAGCGCGACGGACTGGCCATTGACGGCGGTCGAGACCAGACGGAAGTCCGAATCGAACCCAAACTTCACCGTGCCCGAGACCAGTCCGCTCCAGGTCAGCCCCGTGCGCAAGAAGCCGTCGTAGCGGTAGGTCAGGGTCTCGCCCGACGGCGCCGCGAGGGTGAGGAGCTGACCGGTGGTCGGACTGTAGGTCCGCGTGACGGCTCCCTGCGGGTAGGTGACGGTGCTAAGCAGGTACCCGCGCGCGTCGGTCATCGACTCCATCAGCCCGTCGGTGCTGTAGGTGAACTGGGTCGTTTGATTGGCCGGGTCGGTCACGGTCGCGAGATAGCCATTGGCATCCGTCGTCAACGTGGTGGTCTGATTGAAGGGACTGACGATGCCGGTGGGCCGTTGGGGTCGTGATTGATGGTCGTGATATCCCCGTGCACACCGGTCACCGTGGCAAGGCGGCCGGACGCGTCGTAAGCGAATTGGTAGAGGGTCGCGTTGGTGAGGGCGTCGATGGTTTGAAGGTGTCGGCCATTGGGGTTGAAGATGAAGACTTGGCGGCCGTCGGCCGACGCTGCTTGAATCGTGGTGGCGGCGTTCGATTCGAGAATCCGGGAAGCCCCGGCGTCGAAGTGACAAGGCGAGTCCGACGACGCTACCATTCTACTGATGCCATCGCTGCTTCACGAAGGGATCATCGCGCTGGTGCGCGAGAAGCCGGAGCTAGCGGCCGATCTTCTGCGTGAGCTCCTGAACGTCGCGGTCCCACCGTTCACCGAAGCGCGTCTCGCAGAAGCTTCTCTCAACGACCTCCTTCCCACCGAGTACCGCGCCGACGCGGTGGTCCTGTTCGGCGATGGGAATCCGGTTTTCGGCGTGATTCTCGAGGCGCAGCTGAGCGAGGATGGGGACAAGCGGTTCGTCTGGCCGATGTACGCGGTCAGCGCCCGCGCCAAGCACGGCTGCCCCTTCGTGGTGCTGGTGGTCACGCCCGATTCGGACACGGCGCGCTGGGCGGCCCACGCTGTCGACCTCGGTGCAGGCAACTTGTGGAGGCCGCTCGTAGTGGGTCCCGAAGGGATTCCCGTGGTCACCGATGCCGAGGCCGCCGCCCGCGATCCGCATCTCGCCGTACTGTCGGTGATGGCGCACGGTCGGGACGAGGACGTGCCGACGGCCGTGGCCGTGGCCACGGCCGCCGTAGCGGGAGCGGCGAGTCTTCCGGAGCCGTTTCGGATGCTATGCTTTGCCTTGATCGAGTCCTCACTGGGCGATGCCGCGAGAAGGAGCTTCGAGATGCTGCCCCAAGGCCTACAATTCTTCAGCGAAAGACAAAGACAATACTTCGCGCAGGGCGAGGCCAAGGGCAAGGCCGAGGGCGAGGCTAAGGGCAAGGCCGAGGGCAAGGCCGAGGGCAAGGCCGAGGGCAAGGCGCAGTCGGTGCTACGCGTCCTGGAGCGCCGGCGGATCGCGGTGTCGGCGGAGCAGCGCGAGCGCATCCTCGGTTGCTCGGACATCGACACGCTCGAACGCTGGCTGGACGCGGCAGTGGTCGCTACCCGCGTCGAGGAACTCTTCGGCTCGGCGTGAAGGGTCGAGGAGAGTGGACGCGTGAGCAGTCACCGACCGGGGCCGAGCAGCCACCAAAGCCCGAGGAAGACGACCTGGACCACGAGGCAACCGCATCCGGCTTGCCGAGCGCGACCGCCAACGTCTGACTCTGGAACAGTCAGCTCGTGTAACGGCCGTGGCTCGTTGGGTCGCGACGAAACAGGCTTCTCCCACCCATCGCCCGGATCAGTCATGGCACCCGCCTATCACGAAGAGCGATTTCACTCGTCAGCGCGGTGACCGCTGCGGAACAGCCTGTATACGAAATAAGGGGCGTGTTCAGGAGCGCGCTTGTTGCTGAAGTCCTGGAATCGCGCAGCCGACTCACGCTCCGAAAAGAGGTGCCGCTTGCTGAGGTGAGGTCCCCACTCGATTCGCAGTGCTTCCGGGTCCTCTCCCGGACGAAACCAGACCATACCTGACGTTGCGAACCTATCCGCAACGTCGTACCCAAGCGGCTTCCAGCCCTTCCACTCTGTGGCCTCCTTCAGCTCCGCCGTGCGTTGTCGCCAGTCCTCAGCAGCATCGAGCGGGACGCTCCACCATTCCAGCACGACAGCCACAACCCACCAACGTCCCGGTACAGATGCCAAACGACTCTTCAGACGATCTTCGTCGCCCCAGAGGCTTTGGACCGGTCCGCGCCAGTCCACGCTCGTCGAGTCCTTTCCCTATTGGTGTTGGCGGGTTGCATATCTCGAAGACCCGACGCGAGCACGCGGCGGAAGCTCGTTCGCCTTAACGGCGAGTGTTTGTCCCTCGAAGTGAGGCTGGGGAAGGGGGGCTGCGGCAGATCGCCCGTCCTTCGGGTGTGGTCGGCTTTTGATGCATCCTCCAGCGAGCCTCTTGCGCACGGGTCATCGGCAATTGGCCCAGAGCGCCGAGGTTTTCGGACTTGCGTATCGCAAGGTAGGCGTCGACCCCCTGCGCCTCGCAATAGGCCATGTTGGCCTCCGACTGGTACCCGTTGTCGGCCGTCGCCTTGGTCGGTAGGGCGCCGCAGTTGTGGCGCATGCGTTCGAGCCCATAATCCAAGGGGATGCGTGCAGTCATCCCCTGGTATGGGTCCACGATCCAAGGGGATGGGTGCAATCATCCCCTGGTATGGGTCCACGATCCAAGGGGATGGGTGCAGTCATCCCCTGGTATGGGTCCACGATCCAAGGGGATGGGTGCGTTCATCCACTGGTATAGGTCCACGATCCAAGGGGATGGGTGCAGTCATCCCCTGGTATGGGTGCGCTCATCCGTGGGTATGGGTCGACGATCCAAGGGGATGGGCACGGTCATCCGTGGGTGGGTTGCGTCCACCGGTGCGATTCACGCCGGCCTGCCCGACGACCACGCTCGGAGAAGGACCCTATAGTGGTAGAATGGACTGGAGTCGCGAAGGGAACGTCCGCATGCAGCGGTGCGGTCCGTGCTTGCGTTGGATGTGTGGGGCTCTCTCTCGAGGAGGTTCGCGTGGTCCGTTAGCATGATGCTGACGGCATCGACGTCGCCACCGGTGGCTAAGCTAAATCATCTCGCACGGCGAATGGTCCATTACCGCGAAAGCGCTCTGCGCGACATCTGGACCGATGGACGCGGAGGCTCCGGGTGACGCCATGAAAGTCGGTGATCTGGTAACTGCGATGGCGGGTAGGAAACCGTTGCCTTCCTCGCGGGTCAAGCGGTGGCGCAAGGGGTCAGGCTGTCACGCACCGGTAGCGCATCGAACGGGGGACACATTTGACACGCTCCTAGACACGGGTCTCATTCGAGGGGAGCCGGCGCTCCCCTCGAGCACCCGCAGCCGAAGTCGTTCCATGTGCAACGATGCTCTAGAGGTCGGACGTCAACGTGAGTGCATCCAGGTCCAGCGTCCTGTAGTCCGCCGCGACCGCCAGAATGTCCTGTCCGCGCGGAATCTCTTGAGGCGCAAGGGATGTCGAGAGAACGACGACCCGCATTCCTGCGCTTCGAGCGGCCTCGACGCCGTTGAGCGCGTCCTCGAACACAAGCGACTGACCGGGAAGCGTGTCTAGGCGAATCGCCGCCGCGAGGAAGATGTCGGGGGCTGGCTTGCCGGGAAAGCCGTCGTCCGCAGTGACCACCGCGTCGAACGTCGTTCCCAGCTCCGTGCGTTCGAGGATGAATTGCACATTCTCTGCCGGCGCAGCAGTAGCAAGAGCTGTACCGAATCCGCGCCCTCGCGCCTTTCTTAGGAACTCGGCCGCCCCTGGAAGCAAGGAAACGTGCGGCCCGTAGAGGGACCGATATAACGCTTCCTTTTCGCCAGCCAGTCGCGCGACATCGCTGTCGGAGAGGTTCGCACCGAGGCGCTCCCGAAGAATCATGTCGGCCCTCGTTCCCGCGGTCTCCAGCAGAAATTGGTGAGGATCTACGGTCACACCATGCCGCGCCAACAGGGCAGCCCACGACCGCAGATGCCACGGCATGCTGTCGACTAGAGTGCCGTCCAGATCAAACAGGAGACCGCGTACGCCCGACGCAACTGCCCGACTCATTGCGGAACCGTCCATACCATGGAGAACCCCCAATGGATCGCCATGAAGGAAGGTGGCCAGCCGAGCTCGTGTGAGTAGAATAGCCCCATGTCATCGACACTGCAGCGTATTGGAGTTCTGACTGGCGGTGGCGACTGTCCGGGCCTGAATGCGGTCATCCGGGCGGTAACCAAGACCGCCATGAAGGTCCATCGACTGGAGGTCTACGGAATCGAGGACGGGTTCCTCGGACTGATTCAAAATCGAATGAGGCCGCTCACCTGGAACGACGTCTCCAATATCTTGACGCAGGGAGGAACGATCCTAGGCACGAGCAACCAGGCCAACCCCGAGCATTTTGCCATCGAGCGAAATGGTCAGACACAATGGATCGACGTCACCGACCGGGTGATCGATCACCTGCGGGCTAATGCGCTCGACGCCCTGGTGTGCATCGGGGGCGATGGAACGATGACAGGAGCCGCTCACCTTGTCGAGGCAGGCATCCCCTGCGTCGGCGTTCCTAAGACGATAGACAATGATCTCGAGGGATGCGATCGGACCTTCGGATTCGATACCGCCGTTACGACCGCAGCCGAGTGCCTGGACAAGATCCACACGACGGGAATGAGCCATCACCGGGTGATGGTCGTGGAAGTCATGGGCCGTAATGCTGGGTGGCTCGCGCTTCACGCCGGGGTCGCTTCAGGTTGCGACGTGATTCTCATTCCAGAAATCCCTTACGATCTCCAAAAGGTATGCGACGTTCTGACCGCGCGCCAGCGAGCCGGGAAGCGGTTCTCCATTGTCTGTGTATCGGAGGGTGCCAGGTCCAGAGACGGGGAGGTTGTCGTACAGCGTCGCATTGAAACCAGCCCAGACCCAATCCGGCTCGGGGGTGTCGCAAACAAGCTTGTGGTCGACATTGAAGCGATGTCGAAGGTTGACTGCCGGGCCACCGTCTTGGGCCACACTCAACGCGGAGGGTCGCCCACGCCCGCCGACCGGGTACTGGCGACACAATTTGGCCACTTCGCGGTTTCCCTTCTGGTCGCGGGCACTTTCGATCAGCTCGTCGTCTTGCGCGACGGCAGACTGGACCACGTCCCGATCGCATCAGTCGCCGGAAAGCAGCGCAAGGTCCCCACGAACGACCCGTTGCTCGTCGCCGCTCGGGCAGTGGGGACGAGCTTCGGGGACTGACGGGCGGCGAGGCATGCTGGGCTGTTCCACGGTCCAGACGGAGCGCCAGTCGGGAAGAGCGCTCTTGTGCGTTGGAGCGGCCACCGACCTGCCCGGTGCCGCCGGCCGGACCGAGGGACTGTCATCTGATCGCTAGTCGGCGTCACAAACTGCCGCGCAGAGCGCTAGCCGCCGCTCTACACCACGGCCAACCCTATGAAGGTCGGAACCAGCCACCGGATGTCGATTCATGGGCTGATACCCGACAGCACGCCAGCAGGGCATGCGTTGCCGCGTCCAAACAGCCTAGTACGTGGTTCTGCTTGCCGCGCGTTGGCGCTGGGCTGTCGTCCAACGACACAGGCGCAGGGCCCAAGGACTAGGCCGCGAAATACGTCGTGGCGCGCTTCTGGCCTTTGGAGCGCAGTCGCCGCTTCATGAGGCCTTCCTTAAGAATTCGCGGCATCTCCTTAGCCTGCATGCCGAGAGCCGAGCGAATTTCTTCCGCGCGCAACCCATCCTTGTGGGCTTTGACCGTGCTGACGACCTGCTCGAGGGCCGCCGCTATGTCGTCAGGCGATCGGCGCGGGAGTCGACCCCCGGACGAAGAGCGGCGCACGGCTTTAGGGGCCGCCGGACGCGCGACGGGAACACGGCGCGGAGGAGGGGACGCGGAGGAGCGACCGGTGTCCGAGAGCAGCTCGTCGAGGGACGCACTGCGAATCGCATCGAGCACTTCAGTTACAAAGGAGTCGGCGAGGGAACGTAGCTGAGAATGGAGGTTACCAGGCATGCGCGGCTCAATAGCACACGAGACCCGTCTGGTGCGAAATTCATGAAGGCAGCCAAGACGGATACCTCTGGTCGCAATAGGGGCGTACGCATCGCTCCTACCCGGACACCTTTCCGCGAGGTGCTGTGAGATTGGGCGGGGTTGGCCGCAGTCCGAGCATGGGAAGGCCACCGCCCCTGGGACGCGGCGGTTTAGCCGCTCTCCCTATCAATCGGAATCGCCACCTCGACTCAACCCGCACGCAACGGCGAGCTTACACACGGAGCGCGTCAACCCCTGCGGGGGCTCTGCGCTCGCGAGGCCAGAGTCTCGCCGGTGCAAAAGCACGTAGACTGGTAGGTCTACAAAACCGCGAATGCTTCGCGCAGGTCGGAAGCGGGGCCTATGCAGCGAAGTACGTGGTAGCGCGCTTCTGCCCCTTGCTCCGGAGCTTCCTCTTTACGAGACCTTCCTTGAGAACGCGAGGCATCTCCTTCGCCTGCATTCCGAGCTCCGAGCGGATCTGTTCCGCGCGCAGACCCTCCTTGTGACTTCTGACCAGCGAGACCACTTGGTCGAGTATCTGAGCGATATCCTCGGCGGACCGGCGAGGCAGTCGTCCCGACGATGAAGAGCGCGTCGGTCTCGGCGCTGCCTTCGGAGTCGGAGCGGGCCGGGGGCGGGCTGGTTCTCTGCTGCCATCCGCGATGAGCTCCTCGAGAGAAGCGCTGCGAATCGCATCGAGAACGGAGTTGGCGAACGAGTCGGCGAGATCGGACAATTTGGAACGAAGGGAGTTCGACATAGCCACCGTATAGCAGCGAAGAGGGCTTTGGGCATAACAATCGACCATCCACAATGATTTGAGTCGCGGCTACCGAACGGAGCGTTCGGGCGACGATGCGATCAGTCCCAAGAAGACCTATCGCATGTCGGTGTGACCGGCGTCGATTCGTGTGAACGTTCGACTTGCGGCAACAGCGTGTCATAGCTCCACCGGTTGGGCAGACTCTCAGCGTGTAGCTTGGCGGGATCGAGAGATGTTCTCCGCTCGACTGTGCGTCGCGTCCCTCACCACGTCACACACAGACTGCCGCCGTTTCCATAAGACGACGGTGCTGACCGCGGTGCTCACGACAAGCACGCACTGCGATGAAAGCCCGGGCCCGAGTGGTGCTAGGATGCCCACCCACGCACCGCACGGGTGGCGAAACTGGCAGACGCAGCGGATTTAGGTTCCGCCGCCGCAAGGCATGCGGGTTCAATTCCCGCCCCGTGCACTCTTGGGAGCTCGCTGGTGAACTCCGGTCTTCAGGAGGGTTTCGCGCGCATACTCATTTCGCTTCCGCGACTCTCAATGTGACCATCCGTGGCCGACACGACTATCTAATGCATCGCGTTAGGGCCGCGCCGAGGGCTTGGGCCGAGGGGCGTCGGGGATGATCCACGACGCTTGACGGCCCCATCGCGTCAGTGCGCGCATTAGCCATGCTATCGCTTCAAACTTAGCTGGCGCGGAGATGTCTATGAGACCCGTCGTGCCGCGGACGGCGGAGCGATATTTCCGCTCGTCGCAGTAGCCGCGTATCGCATACACGAAGGTCAGCGCGATGAGAGCGCCCGTATACGCTCGAACGCGGCTCGTCGGCCTTGGACAAGACACTGCGCACGCGCAGTTCGACAGCCAGGTGCCCCGGCACCGGACACCGGCCGTACCGGATACCTGTGTTCATTGCGTTGCCTAGAAACCGTCGCGCCTCCGCCCGGTCAAAGCGCTCATGAGTGCCGCGAACATTGCCGCTCCGATGACCGACCAGACGACGGGGAACGACTCCCCGTGCAGGTGCAGAGTGTACAGAGTCGGCAGGTGCAATTGCGCCGCAAACCACGTCCCCAGCCATGCGCCAACGAATCCGAGCACGATTGAACTGAGGCAGCCGATGTGCGAGTAGCCGGCGATGCGGGACCCGAGGCTCCCACACACGCTCGCGATGAGGAGCAAGAGAAATCCGCCGACGAGCGTCATGAGATGTGACGTGCCGCAATCCCGGCGCCGCGTCAAGTGTGGCGGGGCAGCGCCGAGAGCCCGTTCGGCGTCTCGGGAAAATTGGGCTCCTAGTCAGTGGGCAACTTCAATCTCGTGGATCCACGTGCGCGCGAGCACGCACGTAGCGTCGTCGGTTCCCCCGTCCCGCGAGGGCGCTCCGGTCGGCCCGGCAACGAGCACGAGGTCCGGGCCGTCCATGGCGAGCGCAAGAGGTCCGCGTTTCGACCGTTCGTAGCAGACAAAGGCGTTCGCTTGCATGGTCACGGGGCCCAGCTTCTTAGTAAGACCGGCAGTTAGGACTGAGAAGGCTCGCGCGGAATGCTCGTGTGGCCGTGTTCCCGCGTCGTATTTTAGCCGCCACGCGAAGGCCATGCGGTCCCCGCGCTCGATCAATATGCCGCGATCGCCACCCCAATGCGCGCTGCACTCCTCCGCTGCTTTCTGTCCGATCCACTGCTCGAACGCGATCCGTGTGCCGAGTTCGCCCTCCGTATCCTCATCGGCCACGCGCCAGTCGTCGCCTAGCGACGCAAATGGTGGGGCCCTTACCTGGATTGCAGGCTCGCGCGACAGCCACTTGTCCATGTGAAGAATCTGTTCGGTCGTCGTCGGGAGATCGCGCCAGGCTTGATTTACGGCTTCCCAGCCTCCCGACCGTCGTAGAGCGTTAACAAATACCGTGCCATACTCATACGGCGCAATGAGCGAGGAGGTCATCACAGAGGGAAGCGAGGAAGCTCTTCCTCTCGCGAGGCCCAGACGAAATTGTTCCGTGCAGACTTCGTCGGGCAGGTCCGGCGCACGCTTGCCGGACCCCGGGGCGCTCGACTCGATGACGTAGTCGAGCATCGCACTCGTGGCGTCTCCTTCCGCCAGCGCGCTGATGGCTTCCGCAAGATCACTCTCCCCTGGGCGATATCGCGAAAGTCTGTCGAGACGCCAGTTCTGATCCTGGAGTGCGTGGACAAGCTCGTGGGCAAGGGTGGCGTCGGCGTCCGGCCCGCCAAGGTCGGATGCCAGATACATCGTATGGTCGGCCGGTTCGTAGTAGCCAGCAAGCTGGTCCTCGAGGAGTTGGTACTCCGCAGCCTCGTATGCGAAGCCGATCGGGAGGAATCCCAAAAGTTCAAGCTCCCTTCCCTCGTTTCGAATGGCTGCTGGGGGCAAATCGAGCGCGACATGTTGACGAACGCGTGCCATCAATGTCGGGCGATCGACAGCCACACCGGGGACCGCGTGATTGGCGTGAAGCCCCCGCAAGCGCTCGACGCGCGGAAGCATTCGTTGAATTTGCGCGCTGGCGGCCGAAGCAATTGAGTGCGCTTCGCCGCCGGGACCGTCCGACGAAATTGCTACGGTCGTACCCACGTCCGGATCACGACTTGCCGCGGACGCCCGCGGCGGCGCCTTGGACGAGGCCTTCGAACTTATCCTATCCCCAGCGCAGGCTGCTATCAGAATTGCAATCGTGCCGAGGGCGCGCGCGCCTCTCGTCATGGTTCACCCACGATGGCGTGCGACGCCTCGCGCCTCAGCCCATCGATAGCCGCCTTGTAGTCGGGGCGTGAGAAGACTGCATTGCCAGCGACGAGGACTCGGGCCCCCGCCGCAGCGGCTGGACCGGCTGTTCCGGGCGCGATTCCTCCATCGATCTCGAGGTCCACAGCACGCCCCAAGCGGTCGATCATGCTGCGCAGAGTCCGGACTTTGGGCAAGACATCTACGATGAACGCTTGGCCGCCAAACCCGGGGTTGACGCTCATGACCAGCACGACGTCGACCGACCCGAGCACGTACCGAAGCGCTTCTTCACTCGTCGACGGATTGACGACTACACCCGCTCGCTTGCCAAGGTGATGGATATGCTGAATCGTGCGATGTACGTGGGGCGTAGCCTCGACATGAACGCTAAGGATATCAGCCCCAGCAGCAGCAAAGTCGTCCAGGTATTTGTCGGGGTCCGACACCATCAGATGGACGTCGAGTGGGAGCGTCGTTGCCTCGCGGACGGCTTTGACGACGGTCGGGCCTATGGTGATGTTCGGAACGAAGTGGCCGTCCATGACGTCGACGTGAACCCAGTCGGCGCCGGCGGCAGCCACCGCGTGAACCTCTTCCGCGAGGCGACCGAAGGCCGCCGACAGGATTGATGGGGCGACAAGGATGTGTTCGTGGATTCTGGTGTGGGAGCTAGCGTTCACACGGGAAGTCGTGACGGACCGACGGCGTTACGTCAAGCCCGGTCGCTTCAGAACTGGTTGTTGCGGCGGCCACAGCTAGCCATAAGGGGCACCTTCCCTGATGGCGTGCTCGACGAACGACCTCAATCGAAGAGGGATTGGCTTGGCGCCGCGCGCGGAAGCGTATACTGGCGCCATCATGACCTCGACCGAGGAACGCATCGAGGTCTCGCGGCTCCGCGAGATTGGGCTGTTTGGTGGTCTTGCCGACGAGGTGCTGGAGCACTTCACGCGCACCCGCAAGGCGTTGAGAGCGGAGACCGGTGCTACCGTTTTCGCGGAGGGCGATGTCGCCGCGAGAGAGATGTTCGTGATTATTGAAGGGGAAGTCGAGATCGTGAAGAAGGGGCGCCAGGGACGGAACGCGCGGGTCGCGATACTGGGCAGTGGCGACTGCTTTGGCGAGATGTCCATGATCGATATGCAAGCTCGGTCGGCGACGGTTCGCGTCCTCGCACCTTCGGTGTTGATGAAGGTCTCGAGCGAGGATCTGGATAGTCTGTACAGGCGGGACCTTCGATCGTACGTCCTCATCGTCCTCAACATCGCGCGCGATCTGTCTCGGAGGCTCCGCGTCGCGAACGCCCTCCTGTCCAACGTATCGAGTGACGAGCGCGACCCGGCGTCTCCGTGACGGCCAAAAGCGGATTACCATTGCAGGCAACGTGGAGACCCGACCGGCAGAGGGACGCGAGCCTGGCTCACACATTGGGGCTGAGCCAGGACTCAATCCTCCACCGGCGTTGCGTCGTCCCCAACTCTGCACGCACAATCAGTATCGCTGTCCGGCGCCCCCTCATCTGTGGGAACCGTTGCCGCGTCCTGCAGCTCCGCATCTCCGTGCCGTTCGGCATCTCCCGTGCGCTCGGCGTCTCTCTCTCCGGCGTCGGACAGCGCAGCGTCCTGCCTTCCTGCGTCCTCCTCGGCGTCGGTGCCCGAGTCGCCCTCCGGGGGAGGGCCTCCGTCACCACCATCTCCCATTGAGGCGTCCACGGATCCACCGTCAAACCTTGACCCGCCCGAAGACGATCCTACGCCACTCGACGAACTACTCCCCGACGACGAGCTACTCGACGATGCGGCGCCGCTCGACGAAGATCCCAAACCGCTCGAGGAGCCGCCGCTCGCGCCGCCCGAAGAGGAGCTCGACGATCCCGCTGTGCTACCGTCCGGGGCACCTGCGTCGCCGCCGAAGCCCCCGTCATAGGAACCGCAACACCCAGACGAGCTCCCAGCGCCCGAAGAACTGATCGTGACGACGCCCGACGAACTGCTCGGGTTCATGGCGCCGCTCGACGAACTGCCGGACGAACTTCCACCCCCTCGAGTAGCTGCATCCTCCTGCCCTGGGATTTCGGTGCTTCCGTTGTCGGGAGGAATCGGTTGCGGGCTCAGCGAACACGCGAACGCGGCGAGGACGGAGCCCCCGACCAAGCCGACCAAGACATGAAAGCGCAAGCGACTCATGTACCCCAAAAGCCCTCTGCACAGTCGAGGCCATCGCCCTATCTCGTTAGCGCCTCGAGGTTTTCATCTTAGTCGCGATGCCGCCATGCGCAAGACGGCTCAGAATGACACAGCAAAAACTGCAGAGTCCTCGCGTAAAGGCCTGCATCTTCCTTCCGATGGAAGCTGAGAATCGCCGTCGCGATGAAGCGCGTCAGACGCCCGATGAATCCTCTCGGCACGGTCGGGGGCGTGGATTGAGGGTCGTGCGAACGGTATAGCGCGTTGAGGGAGCGCTTCGTCCGCCTCTTCAGTTCATCGCGAACATCTTCGCGATAGCTGGTCCATGGCGCGCCCAACCCGCCCAACGTAACAGGCAAGGCCCTGGGCCCTCGTTAGCGACTGCGCTGGTCGCGCCATCAGTTGGCGGCGAATATCGCCTCGATCTCGGACACGACCGTGTCCTCCGTTTGACTGCGAGCGATGGCGATCTCCTTGACGATGAGCGTCCGCGCTGTATCAAGCATTCGGCGCTCGCCAAAGCTAAGCTGCTTGTCGATCTTCAAGCGGTACAAGTCACGCAAGACTTCTGCAACGTCGTAGATGGACCCCGTCTTGATCTTGTCCATGAACGCGCGATAGCGCCGGTTCCAAGTTTGATTGTCGAACGCGATAGTGCGCTCGCGCAAAATATCGAAAATCTCGCTGATTTCGAGCTCACTTATCACCTGGCGTAGCCCTACCGCGCCGGCGTTGGCCACTGGCACCAAGATCTTGCGGTCCGTATCGAGAATGCGCAGCACGTAGAATTTCTGCCGGCTGCCAGCGATGTCTTTCTCTTCGATGCGGATGACCTCCGCGACCCCTTGAGCGGGATAAACGGCCTTGTCGCCCACGTTGAACTTGACGTCGATGGCAGCGTGCATAGTGTCTCCTCGTGAATGGTGCGCCGGATGGGGCCCACGAAAACAGGCGAGAGGTGAGGGCAATAGTAGGAGTTCCACGCCTCCGCAGCGGTGGCGAATCACCTCCCTGCGCGGAGCGGAAGCGCATGGGTCGCGGAGACGAATGGGAGGCCAAGGTAGATTCCCGAGCCGCTAGGGACCCAGAGCACTTCCGATCGATGGCCAGGAAAATAGCCATGCGCACTGTAGTTCCTTGGAGCGCACCTGTCAACCGACCTTCGCCGAAGCAGCCATCTCGTCTCTCGGCACCATGCGGGCTAGATGGAGGACTGCAGTCCGTCAGCCCGCCGACGACGGCTGTTTTCGCTGCAACCCCTCACCCGCACAACTCCTCGGCGAGCCCCCAACGGACTCCCCGATCCGAGACGCGAAGGCGGCGAGCCTTCCAATGCTGTAGGAGTGCAAGCACGACATACCCCCCGGCGACAATGACATCCGCCCGCATCGGATTGAGCCCGGGGCGTCGCTTTCTGTCGTCAAGGGAAACGGAAGCTAAGTCTTCGACGACGCGTCGCACTTCCTCGGTTTCCATAACGTGGCCGTGAACGACGCTTCCATCGAAGGGAACGAGCGCGAGCGACACGGCGGCTAACGTAGTGACCGTCCCAGCGATGCCGATTGGTATCGCCGTTGTCGCAGGAAGCGGGGGAACACTTTCGAACGCGTTTTGCGCTGCTCGGACGACCTTGAGCCTGTCTCCCTCAGTGGGTGGGTCGTTGGTTACGTACCGTTCGCTTAGACGGACACTTCCGACGTCGAAGCTCTCTGCAAAGTCCAATTGCAGGCCATCGGGCGCGAGCCGCCCGATGACGACTTCGGTGCTACCCCCGCCCACGTCGAAAATCGCGGCGCTCTCATTCTCCCCATACGCCAGACCGCTCAACGCTCCTCGGAACGCGAGCCTCGCTTCTTCGTGTCCTTGAATGACTCGCGCCTCAACTCCGAAGAGACTCCGAACCATTGACAACACCACGTCGGCGCGAGCCGCGTCGCGCATCGCGCTGGTGCCCACGACCGCGATCCGCTCTGCTCCAAGACGCTCGGCAACGCGCGCGTATGCCTCGAGGCACTTGCGTGTGCGATCGAGGGCGACCGCTGACAGTTGCCGAGTGCGATCGACACCCTCGCCAAGACGTGTGATCGTCGCATGCTCTTCTACCGCGCGCAATCCGCCCTTGGGCGCTCGCTCGGCGACAAGGAGCAGCACCGTGTTTGTGCCGATGTCGACTGTCGCGACACGCATGGTCCAAGGCTTTCCATGTCCGCGACCCGCTGTCGAAACAACAGGTCGCGGTTTCGTTCACCGGAGCATGCCGCGGAGGTTGCCGGCGGCAATGCCAATCAGTCCAAAATGCGGCCGTTGGGTCAAAGTGAAATCAGAGGTCCTTCAAGTTTAGCATTTCCTCGACGTTGGGCTGCAGAACGACTTCGACGCGGCGGTTTTTCTGCTCCTCGTCGCGCGTCTGCTCGGCGAGCGTGCCCGCGATGGGATCGTTGGCTCCGTAGCCAGCCGCACCCCAATGGGACGGGTCCAGTCCGCCACCCGAAGGAATTGCCTTTGGATCCTTCGGATTGTCAGCCTTGATGGGCGCGACAAGAAAACTGACGACCTGCCGTGCGCGCATCACGCTCAGACCCCAATTGTCGAAGTACGCACCGCTGTATGGCTCCTTATCGGTATATCCCGCGACCTGGAAATTCCTGCCGCTGAGCGTGGCATCGCCCTTAATGACGTCAGCCACTTGCTTTAGAATCCTCTTCCCCTCGGGCTTCAGAGTGTCCCGACCTGAATCGAAGAGAATGTCTCCGGGAAGCTGAATGACCATCCGATTGTTCCGGACGACAACTTTGAGGCCCACGCTTGTCAGCTTCTCCAGTCTCTCCTTGAGCATTTGGAAGCGAGCCTTCATCTGCTCGAGCTGCTGTGCACTGGCCTTGAATTGAGACATTGCGTCGCGAAGCTGTGCGGCCTCCTTTTCTGAGTTCGCCTTGCCCACGCCGGCTGCCTTGAGCTCGTCCTTGAGCTCGTCAATCTGTTTCTGTGCCTCGTCAAACTTCTTTTGATCCTGCGCCTTCGTAGCGTCAAGAGTAGCTCGCAATGTCGAGATATCGCGCTGGGCTTGCTGCCACTCGTCTTCACTGTGCCCGCAGCCAGCCATGACAAGGCACGCTACAGACGCGGTGAGAAACGGGAGGACGCGCACATTCATCTTGGGCATTATGGACCTCTCTGAGAGGGGGACCGAAATTGAACGCTGTGGGACTCACGCAAAGGAGAAGCACTTCCCTCGCTTGAGGGACCAAGTCCGCTCGAGATCTAAAGGGACCACCCATCATTCCTCGAACGGTCCAGCCACAACGGACGACGGTATCGATCGCCCCCGACAGGGTCAAGACTACGCGCGCCGGGAACACTCAGAAGACCCCGCGAAGCTGCGTCGACGTTGATTCAGGTTGACAACTGACGTACGTGACCATATACGTCACTCAGACTACCTCAACAGGAGGGACTGCCATGGCCGCGAAGAAGGGTGCAAAGAAGGCAAAAAAAAGCACCAAGAGCACCATCAAGAGCACAAAGAAGACGAAGACGACGAAGAAGGCGGCAAAAACCGTCAAAAAGCCGGCCAAGCGTAAGGTTGCCAAAAAGACGGCCAAGCGAGTGGCCGCGAGGAAGCCGGCAAAGAAGGCGGCTGCTCGCGCAGTGGCCAAAGGCCGAGTGGCCGCTCCGAGAGGGAAGGGGGGCGCGAAAGCAGCCCCGGCAGCCAATGTCCCCTCCATGTTGGGCGGAGTTCCGGCAGCAAGCCACCACGGCGGTGATGATGGCGAAGAATAACGTTCACTTGCATCAACGCGTCGTGATGGCAGACGCCGCCTAGTATCGGCACGCGAATGGTCAAGGCGCCCCAGCGAATGGGGCGCCTTGTCTTTTGTTGAGCGCGTCCGGACGAGTGACGGCGAGAAGGCGCCGCCGATCGAGCGCACGAGTTCACGAGCTAAGGCTTTGGTATGCGAGCAACTTCCGCCAGCCCGGAGCCGACCGCTTTCGGACGTGGTTTCCTCAAGCAGACCGTTCTTGCTCTTAGGAATCGGAGCCATGGCCCGGGAGCCCTGCCCCTTCAGCTTGCTGTCCGCAAGAACGGCTCCCACTCCTTAAACCGCCATCGACTGCCGAGGAGCAGTTGAGCAGTCACGGTCCACTTGGGGCGCACCGGCCTGCGCGCCAGGTGCATATTTGCCTCCTCAGGCGTCTTCCAGCCCTTTTGAAGGTTGCAGGCCCGACACGCGGTCACCAGGTTCTCCCACGAGTCAACGCCGCCGCGCGACCGCGGAATCACGTGGTCAATGTTTAGGTCCCTAAGCGGTGGACGCCTGCCGCAGTACTGGCACTGGTGAGCGTCACGAAACATCAGGTTGCGGCGCGTAAGCCGGACGGTAGTGCGGGGAATCCGATCGTACCTGAGAAGATGGACTACACGCGGAACGCGGAGCCCTCCGCCCACGATGGGAAGCTCGTCGTCGTCAGCGCGAACGGGCAGGTCGCGCCAGAGGTCGAAATCGTACGTGTCACCGACCTCGTCCAGCGCAAGAGCACACCCGCCATAAAGCAAAACGACGGCGCGCTTGACCGTGGTCACCTGAACGGGGCTGAGGTGTCGATTGAGGACGAGCACGGGCAGCGAAAGAGGGTCAATCATCTGTCTGTCGGGAGGTGGAAAGATCGACACGACTCGCGCTCTAGCGCTCTTTGGTCCAACGTCACTGCCGCCAAAGCTTCTGGCGGTGGATTGTACACCTCGAGCATCAAGTAGTTGTGTTCAAAAGGGAGCTGTGACGCTCGTCTACGAGGCGACCCGCTGGACCACCCGCGGTTGATCCTTCGTCGCTTGCTCACCTGTTCTCGCGGTCGATTGACGGTCTGGCAGCGGAGACTACGATCTGCATACGATGCCTGTGCCTAAGTCATCTCGCGCTCGAGTCGATGCCGCCGCAGCGTCGTCACACAAATGGCACGATGACGTGAGCGTCGTCCTCGCGAACGGCCGAGCGAGCGAGTCTCGGTCGTGGGTCAGGACGGCCGCCGCCGCGTTCTTAGCTGCGGGCGCCATCGGCATCGCTGTCCTTGTTCTGACTGGAATGAAAGACAGAGCCATCTACTCCAAGGCGGTCGATGACCTCATGGTGCAGCGCGCGCGCTTCGTCGGTCGTCCCGTGCGGGTCGAGGGCGACCTGGTGCACGGCACGCTGGAGAAGCGAGATTCGCCGTGCGCGTACCGATTTTCGCTTCAGAGACATGGCGTCGAGTTGCCGGTTCGCTACGCAGGGTGTGTGGTACCTGATACATTCCGCGACGTGCAGAGCTTGGATCTGTCGGTCACCGTGGAGGGGGAATTGCAGAGGGACGGCGTCTTCGAAGCAACCAACGTACTCGCGAAATGCCCGAGCAAGTACGAGATGCAGCAGCGTAAGGACCGCGGGGAGCATCTGCCGCACGCGCCCTTGGCCGGCGACGACTTGCCATCGAACGCCATTGGCCAAGTCCCCTGACATAGGCAAGTGGGCCACGCGCGAGGTACGTGAGTCGGAGGGAGCACCGCCAACGTGCCTTTCGTCCCCTGACTTCACGCCGACGACGTAGCGGTACGGGGCGCTGATTCACCTATGATCCAGGCCGTCTCGGTGTGTTAGCGTCGAACGCCGCCAGCATGATGAGGGTCTGAAATGCGCTCACCGTTCGCCGCTGTCATCGTTGCCGGACTGACAATCTCCCTCGACGTTCTTGCGCAGACCACGACCCAGTACTCGCAGGCCTGTGACCCGACCTCAGTGTCGAGATCCGAAGCCGCCCGCGCGCACACAGTCTTCCTTAGCGGCAAGGAGTATCTGGACGAGTCGAATTATGAGAAGGCGATCCGCTACTTCCAGGACTCATACTCCATTGACTGCAGCGTTCACGGCATCCTGCGAGCCCTCGCAAGCGCATACGAGCGAAAGGGGGACAAGGCTGCCGCCGTGGAAGCGCTGCAGCTTTACCTGCAGAGAGCGTCAACGGCACCCGACCGCGACGTCGTGGAACGACGCATCAAGAACCTCCGCGAGCAACTCGAACGCGACGCCGAGGCAGAGAAAGCGCGGACCGCCACCCCACCGCCACCTCATATCGAGGTAGCTCCTCGGTCGCCTTCGAGTCGTCCGGCGCAACAGCCAGCAAAGCAGACTTCTGGCGCCAGCATCGCGCCATGGATACTGAGCGGACTGGGCGGTTCAGTTGCCATCGCTGGCAGTGTGCTGGAAGCGATCGGCGCTACCGACGTGTCGAGCGCATCGTCCGCGTGCAGCACTCGGGTTCACTGTGCCTTTGATGTGGCTGCCGAGGGAAATCGGGGCCGAACGCTCGAACAGGCGGCGGCGGTGGCGCTGCCAGCGGGGGTCGCGATCTTAGTCACCGGTATCCTATGGCGCATCCTCGAAGGGTCGCATGCCGAGACGACTACTCCGCCGAGCTCGATTGTCGTCCGCCCCGATGGATATGCGGGAACCGCCGTGGATGTAGCCTTCTAGACGACCGTCGCGAAGCCTCCGAGACGCGCGCCTTTTCTGGACAGGCCCGACGGGATAGAAATAACCGTGATGCCGACAAGCATCCCGCCGATCTCCCGGGGGGCCGTCCGGCAGGGGGGCAAGGAGGAGCTGCGCGCCTCGGTGTTGAAAACCTACGTTCTTCGGATTCGGACCGAGTGCGGTGATACTGCGGTCCGTCAACTTCTGTCGGGCGCGGGCATCGAGCCGTCTGCTGTGGACAACGAGACCGGTTGGGTGAGTCAGCTTGCGGCACGGCGGGCGCTTCGAGCGACGGCCGGACTTCTGGGCCGTGATGCCCTTCGTCACCGAGGCGACTGGGCTACCCACCCGGAAGCACTCGGCGTACTTGTCCGAATGCTGCGGACGAGCGCGAATCCGCTTGATGGATATCGCTATCTTGCGGAGAACGCGGGGGAGACGACCCGCATCGGTACGTGGGACATCGACGAGCACTTCGAAACGCACAGCAAGAGGACCGGCATCGGCGCGATTCGGATGACCTACCGCGTCCGTCCCGATGGCGCGGATGACAGTCCGGAACGTATGGATCGCGAGGGAGATACCCTGCTCTGCGATGCGCGTTACGGGGACCTTGCTAGCTTGCCGCGTATCTGGGGGCTCGCCGATGCGGAGATCACACACGAGACGTGCCTCGCTCGCGGCGCCAACTGCTGCGTCTACGACATTCGCTGGACGATGCCCTCTTCGCGGCGGGGTACGATCTCATTCGCTGCATGCGCGGCAACTGCGTGCGGGATTGTCGTCGCGGTTGCAGGCGGTGTCCTTGCCGGCGTGCTCGCCGCGCTGCTGGGAGCTCTCCTTGGGGCCATCACTGGCACGCTTTGGGACAGGGCGCGCGACGATAAATGCGCGCGCGTTTTCGAACGAAACCGCATCGCCGCCCTGGAGCGCGGACTCGAGCTCAAGGGAGAAATCGGGGCGACTCCTGGCGATCTGACTGGCATGGTGCTGGGTGGAAAGTATCGCATTGCGCGCAAGATCGGCTCCGGAGGAATCGGTGTCGTCTACGCCGCGGAACACGTCTCGCTCGGCCATGAAGTGGCGGTGAAGATTCTTCGCGGCGCTGCGGCCAGGGACGGGAGCGAGATCGCGCGCCTCCGCCGTGAGGCCTACATACAGGTCCACGTCGAGCACCCCAATATCGTCCGCGTCCTTGACCTCGACCAAATGCCGGATGGCAGTATCTACGTCGTCATGGAGCGGCTGATCGGGCGCTCGCTGGCCGACAAACTCACTCGCGATGGTCTCTTGGCTCCTGGGCTCGCCGTACCCGTGTTCATCGGAGTTTGCCGCGCGCTGCACGCAGCACACAAGAAGGGCGTCATTCACCGGGACCTCAAGCCCGGTAATGTATTTCTATGCGACGACGGCTCAGCCAGAGTGCTGGACTTCGGGATGAGCAAGCTCGCGACGGCCGAGTCGCTCACCCAGGCTGGATACACCCTGGGGACGCCTGAATACATGGCTCCGGAACAGTGCATCGGAGCTCAAGTCGAACCTCGCACTGACCTTTATGCGCTAGGCGTTCTCATGTACGAGGCCTTGACAGGGGCTCTGCCCATCATTGCGGCGCACCGTCGCGACCTTCTCGATCTTCATCAGCGGCAAATTCCGATACCGATGCGCGCCCGTCGCGCCGACCTGCCGATTCCCGAGGCCCTCGACGCCGCGGTCATGAAGTGCCTTAAGAAGCGAATCAACGAACGGCCGAAAAGCGCTGCTGAATTCGAGCAATTGCTTGCAGCGGTACCGCTGGATGGGCTTCCCCGGTCCTACCCCCCGGGCGTCATGGCGCGCTCAGGGCTCCCCGCGGCCAGAGCTCCGGTCCACGACCCGAACGCGGGGACGGTGGCCAGCGTCCCCAACGCACCACGTGTTGGGCCCGACCGTGGTTGACCCCCGGGATCACATCAGCTTCGGAGCAACCAGACTAGCCCGAGCAGGCTGAGTGCGAGGACGGTGAGCGAAGCGAGGACGACGAGGATGTCGAACAGGGACCAACGTCCCGGCCGCGCCGCCGGTGCGCGTGCCGGCGATGCCGCGCCTGGAATTACCGCAATGGGAGCCGCCGCAACCGTTTCACTCGCCAGGGAGGTTACGTCCGGCGCCCGCTCGCCCGGGGGACCGTCTCCAATGGGTGGTTGGGAAGTCTCGGAACCGACGTCATCGAGGGCGTGCAGAGGCTCGTCGGGCGCCGCTTCCAGCAGCGCGAGTGCGTCGTGCACGGGCCGCTCGAGAGCCAAGACCGTGCGCCCCACTCGAAGCATGATCGGGCTCTGCCACTCGATGTCTTGCTCGCCGTCGAGTCGCACGCTTCCCATCCAAGTCCCGTTCTTTGAATGAAGGTCCTTCACGCACACGTTCTGCCCGTTTCTCCGCACGCCGACGTGCTGCCGCGAGGCGTCCGCATCCTGGAGGACGAGATCGCACTCTGCTCCGCGACCGACGAGGTACTCCCAACCCTCTTCCTTCAGGTGCATCACAGACCCTTGGTCTCGCCCTTCGACGACACGAACGCCAATTCCGATGTCCTTGCCAGCCGCTTCTAGCGCACGCGATACGAAGAAAAGGGCCATATCACGCGTCGACGTCCCTGCATCCCGTGTCACCGGGGTGCCGTCCATACGGAGCTGGACGGTCACCCTGCCCATTCGCACAATGTCCCCGGACCGCACGACACGGGATGTGCGTGACCCAATCGCCACACCGCCGACGTGGGTACCGTTCGTGCTTCCCTCGTCGAACAGCAAGAATACCCCTCCGTCGGCACACAGATAGGCGTGGCGGTGACTCACACTCGTGTCGGGCAAGCGCACGTCGCAGCTCGCGCCGCGCCCGAACACGATACGCTGCGTGCCGTCGAACGTGAGTCTGGTGGCTTCCTCGCCCCCCGGGCCAACGATGACAGTGACGGGCATGGCGCCTGCAACACGCTCAATAAGGGGCCATGCTGGCGTGGGTCACGTCGCGGTCGAGAACATGACTTTCGATCCAGTCGATGACCTCATCGGCCACGTCGCGACCGAGATGGGAGCTTAGCTCCTGGATCCCCGTCGGCGACGTCACGTTGACTTCCGTCAGTCGACCCCCGATGAAGTCGAGTCCTACGAACACGAGACCATCGGCTTCCAACCTCGGCGCCATGTCGGCAACGATGGCTCGCTCCTGCGGAGTGACCTCACACGAATCGACGCGTCCGCCGACATGAATGTTGGAGCGAACGTCGTCCTCGCGCGGCACGCGGTTGATCGCCCCAAGGATTCGACCGGCGAGGACCAGCACTCGCTTGTCGCCCGATCGCACCTCCGGTAAGTACTCCTGGACCATGGCCGGTCGCGTTCCGTCCGCCGTGAGCGTATCCACGATGGACCGTGCGTTGCGGTCGCCGGGAGCTATTACAAGCACGCCGCTTCCCCCTGCGCCGTCGAGCGGCTTGATCACCCCGGCGCCTATGGCCGATAGAAATCGGTGGATCCTCCGTCTGTCGGACGCGACCAACGTGCGAGGCATGTGGCGAACGAAATGAAGCGCGTATAGTTTCTCGTTCGCGTCGCGTAGACCCCGCGGGTCATTGATGACGAGCATCCGGCCGCGAAGTGGTTCGAGCATCAGCGTCACATAGAGGTAGTGCGCATCGAACGGCGGGTCCTTGCGCACCAACACGCAGTCGACAGTGGAGAGCTTGATGTCCTCGGTGGCCCCCAGCGACATGTGAGGGTCGACGTCACTAACCGTGACGGGGCGTACACGCGCCCAAACGTCACCGTCTTGGACCGCGATGTCGCGCAGCTCGGAGTGCAGGGCTGTGTGCCCGCGTCGCTGCGCGGAGCGCAGAAACGCGAAGGTCGTATCCTGACCGGGCAGCACGCGTTCCACCGGGTCCATGATGTAGACGAAACGCATGCCGATATGTCTTACCCGACTCTCGCCGCCCGGAACACGCCCAGCGTGAATCGGACCTATGCGGCTCGCCGGACGGGCAGCCCAACGGGCTCACGTCCACAGACCATAGCCCTGGGCCCTCCAACCTCCTGTGGTAGAGGCGACCGGCACGCCGTGCGCGGGAAAAAGCGGGGGGGGCCGCGACCGGACGGCTACGGGCAATCGACGGGCGCCTCAGTGATCGTCGTAAGCCATCGCAGCGAGCTGAGCGCTCCTGTCAGGATCAAGGTCGCTCACCAAGAGATACCCCTCGCCCGCGCGCTCCGTAGCCGCGACCGAATACCCCTTTTGACGGCCAACGCGGACCTCTGCGTTGCCGACCGCCCGGGGCGCGAGCTCTTCGGCCCCGATCTGAATCTTCTCCGCGTCGTAGACGAGAACGCTCACCCGCCGCGCATCGTCCATCACATACTGAAGGATTGCGGCTCTTTGCGCGTGCAGCGGGACGATCCGTCCTCCGACCAAATGCGCTCCTGCTCGCTCGAAACCACCCGCGTGCACCGGAACCCCCACATACCGCTCGAGGTTTCGTATGGTCTTCAGATCGGTCGCTTCTGGAGGCAGTGGTTGCGTGTGCTCCAATACCAACTCCTTGAGCAAGTCATCGCCGAACCCCGCGTGGACCTCCCGCCCCGTTGCTCCAGAGGGCACTCCGCGCGCAGCCGCGCCCCACACCAGTGCGAGCGCTGCCGCAGTCGCAAGAGGAACCATGCTTCGCCACGAGCCTTTGGAGCCGGGGGCGGAGACATCATCAATCAGATCGCTTTGGACGCCGGCTCGAGCCCGCTCCCCCGCGAGGGCGTCGGCAATCCGACCGCGCGACGCACTTGGCGCCGACGCCTTGACCACTCGTTTTAGCGAGCCACGGATCGCGCGGAGCAGACCAATTTCCTCGCGGCACGATTCGCAGTCGGCCACGTGGTCCTCAAGCTCCAGCGTCTTCGCGGCGTCGAGCTCACCGTCGAGGTAGGAGTCGAGCATCCGCGCATGCTCGCGGCAGCCGTGTGTCGTCAAGCGGCACCCCGCTTTCTAGCTCGATACTCGTCCAGGCTCGCCGGGGTCCCGTGACGTGCAGCAGACTTGTCGCCCCCGCCGAGCCGCTCTTCCCCTTTCACGATCCCGAGCGCGATCGCGTGGTTATAAAGGGCACGCTGGAGCAGTTTTCGTCCTCTGTGCAAGCGGCTCATGACGGTACCGATCGGGCACCCCATGATTTGCGAGATCTCTTCGTATGAGAACTCCTCCACGTCGCACAGTACTACGGCCAAACGGAAGTCCGCCGGCAACGCATCGAGCGCCTCACGAATTTCTTGCTCGACGATGGGCATGAGCGCGAGGGCCTCCGGATCTCGAAGCTGCCGCATCGTATTTGCGCTGACCCAACCGTCGGCCAACGGGTCGGAATCGGGGCCCTCAAGAACGGACCGCTCCAGACCGCCGCGTCGATACTTGTTGATGAACGTATTGGTCAGGATCCGGAACAACCAAGCTTTCAGGTTGGTGCCGGCGTGAAACTGGTCCCGCGCACGCATGGCCTTGACCAGCGCGTCCTGAACCAGGTCCTCGGCCTCCGTCGGGTTGCGCGTGAGCTTGCAGGCAACGCCGTACATCGCATCGAGGTGACCGAGGGCTTCCTCGGCGAAGGCGTCGTTCTTGGGTAAGGACACAGTTGTTGTAGTCATCGGGGGGTGAACCTCGAACGGGCTCGCTCTGAACAACCTACGTAGCGCCGCCGTATTCCGCGCGTGATGCGCCATCGTAGCTCTCGCCTCGGGGCGCTGCCTGTGGTGGTGAACAGCAGTTCAGACCTGAGGCGGCGGTCCGCCCTTGAGCTGGCGTTCGATCTCGTCGATCCGCTCGTTCAATCGCCGCACCTCCTGCTGGAGCTGCTGCAAGGGACGAAAGCTCGCGAGGATGGCGGCAATGCGCTCATCGAGCTGGTGCGACACTTCCTCAATTTTTTCTTTGGCTTGATCCACGAGCGTTGGTTTCCCGTCTTTGGCCGCCACGTCGGTCTTCTCCTCCGGAGGTCTGTTCGAGCCCGGGATGAGTCGCCCAATCGGCCCCTCGCGCAGGTCGGCGAGGACTCGTTCCGTCCGAGCGACGATGAGATCTTTGAGGGTCTGGAGCGGCACGCTCCGCGACCTAGCCTTCTGTTCCTCGTAGATAATCTGGGCGAGAGTCACCTCGGTTAGGTCGTCCTTGGTGTTGTTGTCGATGATCTGGACTTCCTCGCCTGCGCGCACCATCTCGGCGATCTGGAGCAGCGTTACGTAACGGCTGTCCTTTGTGTCGTAGAGCTTGCGATTAGAGTACCGCTTGATGAGCCTGCGTGTTCGGTCTGTTGCCGCGGCAGCGGGCGCATGGTTTTCGGATGTCGGGTCCAAAGTCGTTCTCCGGTAGCGTATGAGCCAGTGAGCGCACGCCTCGCGCCCTTCGTGACTCGACAAGGATACACTGACGCGCGGAGTCAACGTTACAGAAGCGTCGCAGATCCGCCATAATCGTCGCGCGTCGCCCGGAACCGTGCGGGCAGAGCGGAGGAGGCCATGACGGCCGAAGTCTTGCCGCAGGCCGTTGGCGTGGACGTCGACTCACGATGATGAGGCTTGCTCGGCTCCGTCCCGATGGAAGCCCCTCGTCATCTTCCGTGACGACGTTCGACGCGTCATCGAGTGCGGCACGTCGTGTCGGATGCGACCCCCATCGAATTCAGAGCGCCTTGCGAACCAATTCCCCGAGCTCGCCTTCATCGATGGCTCCCGTTCGCACCGCGACCACACGCCCCTCGGCAGATAGGACGACCAAGGTCGGCAGGATGTCGACCCCGAAGGCTCGAGCAACGCGTCCGCTCGCGTCGTGAGCAATGGCGTAACTCAGACCGTGGGAAGCAGCGAAAGAGCGCGGGTCACCCTGGTCCGGCGTGTCCGTGTCGATGCCCACTAAGACGATCCCCTGCTCTCGCCACCCGGGAGAGGCGGCTTCGAGAATCGGCACCTCTGCGCGGCATGGTGGGCACCACGTCGCCCAAAAGTCGAGCACGACGGGATGGCCGCGCAGAGACCGCAGAGACAGAGTGGTCGCAGCCGAGTCGGCCGCTCGAGCATTGGCGACGAGCGGCAAATCGAAGTCAGGCGCCGGATGACCGACCATCCCCGACGCGCGCGACCGACCGGGTCCCAAGAAAAGAAAGAACCCGAGGATTGCCGCGGCGACAAGCCACACCGACCCCACGAATGAACGCCGGGACTCACTTTCCTCGGGCATTGTTTTCGTTCGACTTAGCACGATGCCTACGACATTGCCCCAGTTCGGCGCGACGGGGGATCGTCCAGGCTCTTGTTCGACCGTGCCGCAACAGCGTTGCTCGCAAGCGAATGGGGCAGAGGGAGGGTGATGACGAACTCGGCGCCTCCGAGACGAGTCGACCGCCGAACCATGATGTCGCCGTTGTGCTCGACGACAATCTTCTTGACGATAGCGAGGCCCAGGCCCGTTCCGTCTTCCTTGGTCGTGAAGTACGGCTCGAATACACGCTCGCGGAGGTCTTCTGGTACGCCGAGGCCATCGTCTTCGACGGCGATGACGACCGCATCGGGCGCGAGTTCCGCGCGCGCTATCACCCTCCCGCGTCGGCCCTGCCCCAGGCTCGCGGCATCCCGCACGGCCTGGACCGCATTTCGAACGAGGTTCACCATGACCCGGCGCATAAGCTGCCTGTCGAGAGCCACCGGCATCGGGGCGTCCGGGATCTCCCAGACCACCTGCGTCCCTTCTCCCTCCGCGCCAACGAGCGCTTCATCGAGCGCCTCGTCGGCAGCTTCGGCGCCGAGGTGCCCCAGCTGTTCGCTGCACTCTCGCATGAAATCGCGCAGATTCGCCTCGTGAAGCTCGACGGGCGGGAGTCGGGCAAAATTCGAGAAATTCCCTACGAGGCGCCTGAGCGTTCCCACCTCCTCCTCCACGATTTCCAGCGTCGTGTCGAGAAGGCAGCGAAATCGTGTGTCACTGCCGGAGTACTGCCGGTGGCACTCCTGTACGGCGAGCTGAATCGGCGTGAGGGGGTTCTTGATCTCGTGGGCGAGCCTTCGCGCCATGTCCTGCCAGGCGCCGAGGCGTTGAAGGTATTCGATGCGCGCGCGCGACTGCTGCATATCGGTGAGCATGCGGTTGAACACTCGAGCAAGCTCCGTCATCTCGTCCGATCCGGTGACAGGAACACGAACGTCGAGGTTCCCCCCAGCGACCTGGTTGATCGCTTGGGCGATTCTGCTGATCCGCGTGGTGACTCCACGGGCCAGGACGAATCCAAGGACCACAGTCACTGTCGCGGTGATGCCGAGCAACGCGGCGAACGCTTCGAAGTAGCTCGCGTAGACCCGAACACGTTCCTTCGCGAGCTGCGCGTACGCCTCGTGGATTTGGCCCGCGCGCTCGAGCTGCGTTTCGTAGCGCCTGGCGAATGCGAATGTCGCCACCAGAGTGAGCCGCGCGTCAGGCGTTCCCAGGGGAAGGCGCACCTCGAGTTTGCGCTCGGTCACATCATCGATTGGCCTGCCTCGATCGTGGCTGGCGATCGTGAGCCCATCGGCCTCCTCGACGGCCAATGTCACGATCTCTCCGTGGGACCGCGCGAAACCGGCGGCGAGAGCGCGCGAGCAGGCGGCCGAATCGCGCGCCCGCGCAGACGCCCGCAGTAACTCGTCGGAAGCTATTGCGTCCGCCTCGTGCTTCATGCCCTCCTTGGCGATCCGAACGAAGTCCTTGTAAAGTTCAATGCCCCGTTCCAGCTCTTGCTCGACTTCGGGACGCAGCCACACCGAGGATGCGTAGTCGAGCAGCGAGTAGGCCAGCAGCATGGCGCTAGCGAGAGGAAGCGTCGCCGTCAGGAGGATGACCAGCGCAAGTCGGCCTTCGGTCTTCCCTAGCATCGAGCCAGGAACCTACCGCATCGAGACGCTCTACGCCGCCTTCATGGCCCCGCGAGACCTGAAGGTCTCGGTCGGCGAAGCGCCCGTTCCCAGTCGCCCTTCGCGAGCCGCTTAGACGGCGGTCCAACCCCTACCGTCACCGGCAACCCTCACCCAATCCGGCACCCGCGTCTAGTCCGGTTCCTGCGCTATTGGCTCGACCGATCGGCACAGCATCGAAACCCGGTGGAGTAGTCGTGATGGGAAGACGGGTGCGCTGTCGTTCGATAGTTGCAGCCGTCTCCGTTGACGTGCGTATCAAGATAGTACCCGCCCTGGAAGGTCCCATCCGGGTCGTCCACCCATTCGTGGAGATTGCCCACCATGTCGAAGACCCCATATTCGTTCGTGCACTCGGCGCGTTCTCCGGTACGCGTGAGCGTTCCGGGCATCTGATTGAGTCGCGGGTCGTTCATGTTCCCACCCGCGCCCCACATCCAGCGGTGCTCCGGTTTGTCGTCGAGCTGCGGGTTGTAAAACCGCAAGCTGCTGCGCCCGTTGTCATTGCACCGGCCGGTCTGACGCTCGCTCCCGTACGGGAAGGTGGTCTTCCGCGGGCCCATGCACGCGCTCTTCCATTCTCTCGGAGAACACAGTCGCTTGCCGCTCGCCTCGCACGCCGCGCTAGCCTGGACGCCACTGATGTACCCCTGCGGATACACGCCAGGCACGCTGACCGCCTTGGTCACGACGTCCGTCGTCGGCGATCGGTAATACGGCCACGGCTGCTCCGTGCCGTCGGCAAGGATCTCCACCAGCGAGCCTTCATATCGGTCGACGCAGAACTGCCCCTCAATCTCCGCCATGCCGTCCAAGCACACGTGGTTCCCATCGGAAGACGCTCGACGCCCCAATTCGGTGCGCAGGCGCCGCGCCGCCGTGTTTTCTCCGGTAGAGCGGGCCTCGACTGCGCCGTTGGCGCCCCCCGAGTAGGATTGCGAGCGTGACACCGCGCCGGCAGCGTCACCGATGTTCGTCGACCCAAGGATTGAGGCTACCCACATCGGGAAGACGAGCACTGCACTACCTCCAGGCCCGATCGAGCGTTTCCCGAGCGAGCCATCCACCGGTATCCCGATTCGCCCCCCATTGGAATCGAGAAAATAATTCGCCCGCTCAAAACGGAATTATCCGTCCATGTCGTGCGAAGGGCGAGTGGCTGGGGGATAGGTTCGACCCGAGGTCGTGCGGCTGCGACGGTCGGGCGCCCTAAGCCGCGACCGAACGCAAGCGCGCGGATTCGAGTATCTCGAGACAGCCGTCCAGAACGTCGCATCGATTGAGGGCCTGACGGAGGGAGGCAGCGCCCGCCATTCCTTTGAGATACCCGGCGAGGTGGCGTCGCGTGCACTGCACTCCAAAAGGCTCACCTCGTTTTGCGACGTTCGCCCGCAAGTGTTCTTCACAGAGCAAGATTCGCTGTTCGGCCGTCGGCGGGGCCAACTCGAGACCGTGGTCGAGCAAGGCCCGTGCCTCCTCGAAGATCCACGGATGCTCGATCGCCCTTCGTCCGACCATCACCCCACTGCACCCTGTCTGTTCGAGCGCCCGCAGCGCGTCACCGGGGCTGCGGACGTCGCCATTGACCACGATGGGAATGGACGCGACCTCCCGAGCGCGTGCAGCCCAAGACCAGTCGGCGACGCCGCCGTGGGCCATGTCGGCAGTGCGGCAATGGATCGTGATGGCCGCGACACCCGCATCTTCAAGCCTTCGCACGAGATCGACAATCGGCATCTCCTTCTCGGACCCGACGCCCAAGCGGGTCTTGACGGTGACGGGCAACGATACGCTCGACACGACCATGCGAGCCATCTCCACCATGGCTGCGGGGTCTCGTAGCCACCCTGCGCCGGCGCCCCGTCGCGCGATCTTCGGGACCCAGCAGCCGCAATTGATATCGATCGCCAGCGGCGACGCGTGCTCGACAAATCGAGCTGCCTCGGCGAGTCGCTGCGGATTCGCCCCGTAGATCTGAATCGACGTGAGCTCGTCGTCGGACGCGAGTTCGAGCTTCCGCCGAGCGTTGCGGCAACCGCGCAGAAGCCCCTCCACGTTGACGAACTCCGTCGTCGCCATCGCTGCGCCATGTTTGCGACACAGACGTCTGAAGACGACATCCGAGACGTCTTCCATCGGAGCAAGGATGACGGGTCGCTGAGCATAGAGAGCGCGCAGCCGCTGGAGAGTGCCATTCACTTGTGAGTTTCCTCCGAGCGGCTACGGCTCGCGACCCGCTTCCTCAGACTTCGGTCAGGCCTTCTTCACGGCATGACCGCCGAACTGTTGACGTAGCGCAGCGACAACCTTCGCACCGAACGAGTCCACCTGCCGGGAGCGGAACCGCGCCAGGAGCGACAGCAGAATCACGGGAGCAGGGACGTCCTGGTCAATGGCCGCCTGGGCCGTCCAACGCCCTTCGCCCGAGTCGTCTACGTAACCGCGTAAGCTCTCCAGGTGGGCGTCGGCTCGGAGCGCCGATTCCAAGAGCTCAAGCAACCAGGACCGGATGACCGAGCCCTGCAACCATATCTTTGCTATCTCCCACAAATTCAGCCCAAATGGCGACGTCTTGAGAATCTCGAAGCCCTCCGCGTACGCTTGCATCAGACCGTATTCGATCCCGTTATGCACCATCTTGACGTAGTGGCCCGCACCGACGGGGCCGACGTGTGCGTAGCCACCTTCCGGCGCCAGGGTCTTGAAGATTGGCTCGCAGTGCCGCACGACATTGGGCGCGCCACCGACCATCAAGCAATAGCCATTCTGGAGTCCCCAGACTCCGCCGCTCGTCCCGGCGTCGCAAAACTCAATCCCTCCGGCCGAGAGATTCTCGGCTCGCACGACGGTCTCCTTCCAATATGAGTTGCCTCCGTCGATGACGATGTCGCCAGGCGAAAGCTGCGTCCGCAGCTCTTCAATCACTGCGTCCGTGCCAGCCACGGGAACCATGATCCACACCACTCGCGGGAGCGTCAGCAAGGCCACCGCTTGTTTCACGTCTTCCGCGAATATCGCACCCTTCGACGCCAGCTCTTTCGCGACATCGACGTTGCGGTCGACCGCAACGACTTCGTGCCCACCCGCATGAAGTCGCTGCGTCATGTTGTAACCCATACGTCCCAGACCAATCATTGCGAGGCGCATAGGGCCTTCGCATATCCTGGAATGCAGCCCTAGGCCACCGCCTCCGGTGCCGTCATCTCCATCCGGCTGCTCTTCAGACCGCCAGATGCTGACCGGCTCGCAACGGGCGCCCCGCGGAAATCCGGAGCGCCCCTTCGAGGCCATCCCTATCGACGGCTACGTTGTGCGTAGCTTCGAATGGCTACCAGCGCTGACGCCGGTCACCGCCGCCACCGCCACCGCCACCGCCACCGCCACGACGACGGTCGCCGCCACCGTGACCGCCACCGCCGCCAAATCCACCACCACCACCACCACCACCACTGCGCTGAGGTCGCTCCTCCGCTTCGTTGACGCGCAGCGCGCGGCCGTCGAGTGACGCCCCGTTCATCGCCTCGATGGCCTTCTGAGCTTCCGCCGGCGAGCCCATGGTCACGAAACCGAATCCACGAGACTGACCCGATGCCCGATCGGTAACGATATGGACATCCGTTACCTCACCGATTTGGGCGAAAGCTTCGCGCACGGTCTCACTCGTGGACGAGAAGGACAAATTGCCGACGTAAAGACGCGTTCCCATGAGTATCTCATCTCTCGCTCGCGGCTCCAAACCGCTCCACTTTGGGAGCGCCGTACCCAGTCCCTGCCATCCAATCAGCCGCGGAATCGGTAGCCAGGTCGCGACGGCACCATCCGTCGCTTCCACACGCGGAATCGGTAGCCAGGTCGCGACGGCACCATCCGTCGCTTCCACACGTTTCGTCGCCTGCGAGCGCGGTTCGCGGTCCCATGAGTCGAGAGAGCGTCGTTGCCGTGGAAACGTTCGTGAGCCCCATCAGAATAGCGTTCGCCCCTCCGGTTGCAAGCGCCCCTTCCCCACGCGCTGTTGACGAGCCACGCACGACGACGGCCGCGGCGGCCCGAGGTCGCCAGGACGCAGGAGACCCCCCGGAATCATTCAGATAGTCGGTCACCTGCGTCCGCCGACCTCCCCCCACGCTCCTTACGCGATGTGCCAGGTCCCCGGCTAGCTCTCGCTATGAACGGTTATCTTACGCGGCTTCGCCGCCGCCGCCTTGGGCAGGTGCACCGTCAAGGTACCGTTCTTGCTCTCGGCAGACACCGCAGACGCCTCGATGCCAGCAGGAATCCGGAAGCTCGCCGAAAAATCCAACGCTTCGAATTCTCGAGCTAGCGCCGGATGTTCTTCCTTGGCCGGACCGCGCCTAGCTTCCAGCGTCAACGTATCGTTCTCGACCTTGAGGTCCATGTTCTCATCGGGCACGCCTGGCACGTCCGCCACGATAAGCACTTCATCGGCGTTCTCGTACACGTCCACGGGCGGCGCTACGGCTTGCCTCGAATAGGCACGGGCCGCGGCAACCCCATTGTCGTGCGAAACGGAAATAGCATCGCTCATGATTCAATCCTCCACGAGTTCACTGACTGGGGTCAGGCTGACTTGACCGCTATTTGGTGCGGGAGCGCTTCTTTCGACTTCGGGAGCGTGATCGTAAGCACACCCCGACTGAGCGTCGCGGAGACCGCCTCCGCGTCGACGCGGGCCGGAAGGGCAAGCTTACGCGTGAACGCGATGGAGGGCCGTTCACGCAAATGCACCTTGTATCCTTCGGGCACCTCGGACTTTCGCTCGCCGCGAATGACGAGCGAGTCGTCTTCAACGGAAACCGCGATTCCCCCCTCCGCCATCCCTGGAACCTCGGCCTTGACCAAGAACGCTTCCTTGGTCTCGAATACGTTGGTCGCCGGCCACACAGCCTCCACGGGCCTGGCAGACCGCGCGAACCGCTTGCCTGACCCGACCCACGGATCGAGAGACCGGTCCATATGCTGCTGCAGCAAATCTAGCGCTCGCAGCGTGTCGTCGAATCCAATCCACCCGGTTAACATGTCAGTACCTCCGAACGTCGGGTCGCGCACGCGCATCGCTGCGGTCGCCACCACGTCAATTGCGCCCCGAAAGGGCGCGAGCCTTCGATGTTGCAACTCCAGCGTCACGCGCTCGCTCGGTCTCAATTGAGCCGCGGTCCACTCGGAGTTCGCATGGAATCAATTAAGCACGCGGGACGGCGTGTAAAGGGCGCGATCGGAGTGGCCGCGGGGGGCTCCGACTGTTATAGGCGGCAGACACCATGGAAAACGCGAAGCTCAACGCCGCGCGGGCTGCGATTAGGGAGCTCCCAGAGCACGGAACCATAGGGCTCGGGTCGGGCACTACCGCGCGCCTCTTTGTCGAGGAGCTCGCCAAGCTGGTTCGCGCCGGGCGACGGTACGTCGGCGTCCCGACATCTCAGGCGACACAGGCCCTCGCCGTCTCGTTAGGCATCCCGCTGCTGGACGCTGTCGGCCCGTGGGTCATCGACATCAACGTCGATGGTGCGGACGAGGTCAGCGAGGCCTTCGATCTCATCAAGGGAGGCGGTTCGGCCCACGCGCGGGAGAAGATCGTCAACGCCTCGGCGCGGCGGAACGTGGTGATCGTCGATCTCCGGAAGATGTCGACACGCCTCGGCGAGAAGTTTTGCGTCCCCATAGAGGTCTTACAATTCGGACACGGGGCTACAGCGTATCATCTCGCGCAGTTTGGCCACCCATCGCTGCGCCTGGCGGGAGGAGCTCCGGTGCAGACCGATGGCGGCAACTACATCTATGATCTCCGCGTAGGTCCCATCGACAACCCGCAAACCCTCGACGCGGCGCTGTCAATCATTCCGGGCGTCGTCGAAACCGGGCTATTCGTCGGCAGGGCGGACATCATCCTAGTCGGCGACGAGACCGGCGTGCGTCGGCTCGTCAATCCGCGATCGCCATCATGACCGCACCACTCACTTCCGCCCGACTTGCATTCGCCCAGAAGTTTCCGCGCGATTCTCGACTCGATGCGCTGGTGGACGCGTTCGCAAGCGGGAACTACGCAGCGGTTCGAGAGCAAGCCCCTGCGCTCGTCTCGGGGCCTGACCCGGCCATCGCAAGCGCCGCCCGCACCCTCCTCGAGCGCACGACGTCCGACCGAAACGCTGTGGCGCTCGTGGGGATGACCAGCGTGCTCCTCGTGGTCATTAGTTGGTATTGGATCGTCCACGGGCACCCGCCCGACGCCGTCGTGACGGCCCCGCCCCACGCTCCCGCAGGCGACGTGCGGTAGCCGACGAATCGCCCCCGCTGAAGGCGCAATGAGCCTCCGATGGCCCCTGCGTACCCCCATCGAACTCTGGCGCTCCCACCCCATGGTCCGATGCGCGCACCCTTGCGCTCGATGCGCACACTCCTCAATCTCGGGCCGTTGTCCGCTAGATTCGGTGCGAAGTCCGGTTGCGCATCGCCCAGTCCAGCAAGAAGGGGTCAGGTCAGGCCCCGGGGCTCTAGCCCACGAGAGCTCGTCAGGCGTAGTAGTTCTGCGTAACATCGAGCCGGGTAGCACGCGAAAGCTCGCCATGGCTCGGAAGCGACATTGAATCCGCTCGAGGGGCCGAACGTCTACCCGACCACAGAACCACCGGAGGCTTATATGAATAGGTTCGGCCAGTCGATTCGCATGTCGAGCGTGTGTGCAGCGTTGATCGCGTCGGCGTGTTCGAGTTCGAACGATACGACATCTGACTCGGGTACGCCCGGTTCCGCGGACGCCATGGGAACCGATTCGGATGACGCATCCCAGGGATCGCCCGAGGCGAGCACGCAGTCGGATGCGAATGCATCCGATGATGGGGCCCAAAGCTCGCCCGAAGCGAGCACGCAGTCGGATGCGGCTGCAGCGGACGGCGGCCAAGAGGGCGCCCCGTCGGACGCCGCCGGTCCGGCATTCAACGCTTCGAACGTGCCGTGGCCCGATATTTCGACGCTCGGGGACGTGACGATCACTGGAACGTGCACGATCGACACGGATGCCAAGCAATTCAACGGACTGTGCGGGCTCACCGAGCTCAGCGACGGTGGCCAGGCGTATGCTTTCTCGTCTGCGACGCAGAGCGACCAGTCCACCGTCACGGTACTTGCGGTCGGCTCCTTAACGGTCACTCAGGCGGCGGAGGTAAGCGTTCAAGGAAGCGTGCCCCTAGTGATCGTGAGCGGATCAAACGTGTCGATCCAGGGTCCGCTCATCGCGACGCAGCCGCTCGGCGGATCGAATGGCGGCGGGTTCGCCAGCACGGCCACGGGCCAGGGAGGCGGCCCAGGTGGCGGCGGCGCGGGGCAGGGGTACTACGTGGGCGGCGGCGGGGGCGGTTACTGCGGAGTCGGCGGGACGGGAGCGAACAGTTCGACCGATTCGGGAGGGGGCGCGGCTGGGGGCGTTGCCTACGGAAGCGTGTCGCTCTCGCCGCTGACCGGGGGCTCGGCGGGCGGAGGGGGAAGCGGAGCGGCCGGCGGCGGCGGGCGAGGCGGAGGAGCCATCCAGATTACGGCGGCCACGTCCATTTTGGTCGGCGCCGGAGGCATCATCAGCGTTCCCGGCGACGGTGCGACGGACAACGGAGGAGGCGGCGGCAGCGGTGGAGCCATCTTGCTCGAAGCCCCGGTCGTCAACATTCAAGGCATCCTCGCCGCCAACGGTGGAGCCGCCAACGAATTCAACGGCGGCGGCACGGCCCCTGCCGGGCAAGCGAGTGCCGTCGCGGCAGTCAACAACGGCAACCCTCAGGCGGGTGCGGGTGCTGCGGGCACGGCCATCAATGGAGGCGACGGTTCGTCCGTGAGCGCCAACGCGACGGGCGGAGGGGGAGGAGCCGTGGGCCGAATCCGACTCAATACGACCAGTGGCTCTGCCACCCTGGGGTCCAACGCGACGTTGTCGCCATCCGCGACGACGACATGCGTATCGCAGGGCACCCTTCGATCATTGCGCGGCATGTGAACCGTCGCGGCGCCCCGATCCCGGATCAAGATGGGAAGTCTATCCCGCCGTCGGGCAGGTCAGTGGCCCAACTTGGCTGCTACCGGCCTGACGGTACCGCCGGGCGACGAGAGCTCCTTGCAGGGCGAGGACCCCAGCCAGCAGCCCGCGGCGTACGGACGTACTGGGGCTTGCGTGGTCGTCGTGTTGATGGCGGTGGCGACTAGACTCAGGGGCCGACAAGTCGCAGTCCCGCCCCGACTCCCCTAGAACCCCAGGGCGCGGAGCTTCTTGTGCAACCCTTCCCGCGTGATGCCAAGAGTACGCGCCGCTGCGGTCTTGTTGTTGTCGTGCTCGCGGAGCGCCTCGACAAGAAGCCAGCGCTCGACCTGGTCCATCGTCTCCTTGAGCGTACCCTTGGTGGCATTGGCGCGTTCGATGATTCCTTCGATCCGCCGGATGCGGCGCGAAAGCAGATCGGGCGTGACAAACTCTCCAGCCTCGACCTCGATCGCGACGCGCTGAACTTCGTTCTGGAGCTCACGAACGTTGCCCGGCCACGCGTACGCCACGAGCAGCTCCATCGCTTGCTGCGAGAACCCCGGAATTGGCTTGCCCAGCTCGGCCCCGAAGCGCTCGAGAAAACGGGTAGCGAGCAGCGGGACATCGTCACGCCGCTCCCGGAGCGGCGGCACGCGGATGGGGAATACGTTCAATCGATAAAAGAGGTCCTCGCGAAAGCGTCCCAGGGCCACCTCGTTCTCGATGTCCCGATTGGTCGCCGCCACGATGCGGACATTGACGCGACGCTCGTGCGAGGCACCGATCGGCCGGATCTCTCCCTCCTGCAACACCCGAAGGAGCTTGCTCTGAAGCGCCGCCGGCATCTCGGTGACTTCGTCGAGAAATAGCGTTCCCCCGTCCGCAATCTCGAAGAGACCCTTCTTGTCCTCGATCGCTCCCGTAAAGGCTCCCTTGCGGTGGCCGAAGAGCTCACTCTCGAGAAGGTTGTCGGGCAGCGCTGCGCAGTTCTGCGTCACGAAGAGCTGTCCACGCCTGCGCGAGCGATAGTGGACGGCGGCCGCGATGAGCTCCTTACCGGATCCCGTTTCGCCGGACACGAGCACGGTCACACGCGTGTCCACTACCTTTGCGAGCTGTTCGAACATCGCACTCATCGCCGCGCTGCTGCCAATGATCTCCTGCTCTTCCTTGCCGACCCGACGTGATTCCTCGCGAGTCTTGAGAAAGACGTTTTCTTTGCGGAGCCGTTCCTCGGCAGCGCGAAGCTTTTGAACGAGCCTGGCTCGCTCCACCGCGAGCGAAGCGCCGTGGGCGAAGACCGCGCACACGTCGAGGTCCATGCCGGCAAACGCTCCATGGCTCGTGCGGTTGTCGACCTGCAAGACGCCGAGGATCTCGTCGCCCTTCCAGAGCGGTACGCCCAGCACGCTACGGATCTGCGCCCCCAACATCGACTCGGTCTCGCCCACTTCGCTCGGCGCATCGGCCGCGATGACCGCCGCCCTCTCGTTTACGACCTTTCGGAAGACGCTGCGCGTGACAGGGATCGCTTTGGCGGCCGCGCCTGTCGATGATCCACCGCGCGCGCGCGTCAGGACCGGCACGAAGTTCGTCGTATTCCGCGGGTCCGCGTCGTTGTTGTCGTCACGCAGGACCACGGTGGCATGAGTCGCTCGCGAGATGAGCGACAGAGCGCCGTCGCAGATGGCCTCGACGACTTCCGACAGATCCCCGGCAGCGCCGACGCGGCTCTGCGCGGCGTAGAGGGCGTGGAGGCGGCTGGAGTCGCTCTCGACGACCGTTTCGGCGCTCCCAAGCTCGGCGATCTTGCGCATGGCGAGAACGTGGGCACCCTGGTCCTGCGTGTCCGCGGACGCGACGACCAGCCGGGCCGCATCGTCTGCGGCCCCGAACTCGATCATGTCACCGGCTTCGAGCTCTCGCTCTCTGCCATGCGTCTCGTCGAGAACCATGCGCCGACCGCCGCGCACAATCGCCGTCCCGTTGGTGGATCGCAGGTCACGCAGCAGGTAGCCCACGTCGCCGACGACGATGCGGGCATGCTCCCCGGACACGTGCTCGTCCGGGAGCACGAGGTCGCTATCCGGCGAGCGGCCGATCCGAATGCTGTCCGAGCGCGATTCGAGCGTCGTGCCCTTGGCAACCCCGTGCGTGACCTCGAGCCGAATCATCTAGGCTCATCATACAACTCGCCGTCGCTACTTGTTGCGCCAGCGAAGCCTGAGAGCGACCTGCGCCACGGTGTTGTCCGTGGCCATCAGACTCTTGTCCCCGGACCTGGTGTCCGCCGCGACGACGGCATCAAGAGCAGCCGCGGCGGCGTCGTCGCCCTGAGGCGCCAATTCGTCGATGGCCTCGCAGACCGCGATCCGAGCGCCCGCATTCATCACACCCGGCACCCGCTTCGCCAGGTCCGCCCGCGTTGCGCTCGCGTTCGGCCCACCTCCGTAGATGACCGCCATCCACGAAGCCTTGATCACACGGAAATTAGCAGTCGCCGGCGTGGCCGGGACCGGTTCGCTGATCGCCGACAGATAGCACTGCGTCGAGGTCTTGCACTTGTCGAGGACTGCGCTCGCCCCGTCATACATGCCCTGAGTCATAGCGAAGTAGTCCGCCGGGGCTTCCTTCTTCACCTTGGCCATCACATCGGCAACGGCCGACTTGCGATCCTCGGTCATGAGCTTGAATGCAGCCTCGAGCTGAACGAGCTTCGTCGTCGGATCCGGCCCTCCGGCCTTGCCGGCCTTCTTCTTGTCCCCCTTGTCAATTTCTTTGAGGAGCCAGTCGAGCAGTGCGGGATCATAGAGATTCGCAGACTGTTGCGCGAGCGCCGCACGCGGGGAGAGGCTGCCGAGCAGTTTGTCCGTGGAGTCCCACGTAAGCTTGTCGTACGCCGCCAGAAACGCCGGAGTGACGCGGGGGTCCGGGGGCATCTGAACGAGCGCCTGCGCGAGCTCCGTTCGCGCGGTGTCCGTATCGGCGCTCGGGAGAACCTGGAGAATGGCGTCGCGGCCCGCCGGTCGCCCAATCTGCGCGAGCACCTCGGCAATGATGCCAATGTTCGCCTTGTCCTCGAACCCTTCGCCCGCCTTCACGTAGTCAGCATCCTGACCCGTCAGCGCCTTGATAAGTTCTGGCTCCGCGTCTTTTGCCATCTTGAGCAACGCAAACTGGATGGTAGCGCCCAGCGTGGCTGTCTTTGCGGGAGTGAGGAGCGTCAAGATGAGAGGCTTGATCGCCTTCGTATAGCCGAGATCTCGAATGACCTGGACGCTCGTTAGCTGCCACCACATGAGTTGGTCTTTTTGGGAGTCGACACTCTCGAGTACGGGCGCCTTGAGCTTCTCGATCGCCTTGTCACCCCAGCTCGGATCGTGGACCGCGACGACCGCATCGTGGAGAGCTCGATAGAGGCGCTCGCTCTGCGCCTCGGAGAGCTTGAACTTTGAAAACACATTCCACAGCTGGTCGATGACCGTCTGGTCGAGCTTTATGCCGGCCTTGTTCATCGCTAGGATCGACTCGCACGTGACGCGTGTCTCGTCGTCCGTTTTCCCCATCTCGAAGTCCTTGAGGGACTTGGCGAGAGCGGGTTGGGTGCGCCGATCGTGAGTTTCAGCCAGGAACTTCATCAGGTCGGTGCGCGTCTTGTCGTCCAGACCTCCGCCTGTGTATTGCTTTGTCAGGGGTTCGACGATGGTGTCTAGCAGGGCTTTGATATCCGGTGCCGAGGCATCGTTTCCGCCCCGCGTCATTCCGTCTTCATAGAACTGCGCGAGACGTTTGATGGAGTCAGCGCGCCGCACGGGGTCGTCGAGGCGCTTGACCCATGTCTTCGGATCGCTGTCATCGTCGCACGCGATAATCATGGTGCTCGCCACTGCGAGAGGCGCCACCACCGTGGCCACAGTCGACAGCAGGCGCAGCGCGCAGCAAAGGGTACGCACGGTCTTCATGACGCTCTTCTCCCGATACGCGGCCCCGACGCATGGCATCGCTGCCGCCACCACAAGGACAGGCCTTACGAGCGCGGCGACCGTACAAGGCGCCGGACGCGAGTGTCAACGAACGCACGCCGATTTCGGTCGTTTACGGTGCGTCCGTCCCCCGGGGGGTCGGGCCACCGGAATTCTCCGTCGAGGGCGTGGGAGCGGGGCGAGATCGCAGCACGAGGTGGGAGACTGCGCGACCGACCCGTGTCCGACGGCGGCGGCGGGGCCATCCACTAGCCTGACGCCCCAGCGCCCAGAGCGTTGACCAAGGCGACATGTAGGCGGCCATTGGTGGCGAGCAGGCCGGTCTTGTTCGTGAGCTCCCCGCTCCCGTAGTCGAACGGTTCGCCGCTGCAATCGGTGCAGGCTCCGCCCGCGGCGCGCACGAGCGCCTCGGTCGCACACGCGTCCCAGCGCATGCCCGCCAAGCCGGGCTGGACGTAGGCGTCGCAGCGCCCGAGCGCCACGAGTACGCCCTTGAGGCCAGAGCTGCCATGACGAACGGGGGCGGCCGTACGCAGCCTCTCAAGCATCGACGCGACACGCCCGGACCCATGGGAGCGAGAGACGACAACCACTGCGTCGCGAGGCGCGTCGCGCAACGAGACGCGGATCGGGTTGGGAAAGCCACCCTCGCCGACTTCCCAAGCGCCCTCGCCAACAACGCCAAAGAAGGATCGCTTCCACGCGGGCGCGACGATCACGCCCATCACCGCTCGCCCGCGCTCCGCGAGACCAATCATCACCGCGAACTCGCCATTCTTGGCAACGAATTCGCGTGTCCCGTCGAGCGGGTCGACGAACCAGGCCGCGTCGGCTCCGGCGAACGCCGCGTAGGTCGACGGGTCGCTCTCCTCGGCAACGACCGGAACTCCAGGAAATGCTCGACTCAGTCGCTCGACGATGAAGGCGTTGGCTTCTTGGTCAGCGCTTGTCACGGGATCGTTCTCGGCCTTGTATTCGACCGAGAATGGGTTCGCGTAGACCCGAAGAACGATCTCCGCTGCCTCTTGCGCGATCGACAGCGCGGTCCAAGCCCGCTGGATTTGCGCGCTCATGGGTCGATACCGATCCCTTGTAGCGCGCGCGCAACGCGCATCAAGTCCTCGTCTTGCAGGTAGATGGGGCCCATCCCAGTTTCGCGCACCAGTTCTTCAATCTGCGCCACCGTACGCGGACCGAGAATGGCCGACGAGACGATCGAGTTCGAAAGCACGAACCGCACGGCCGCCGCTCGCAGGCTTCGCACTTCGCCCCGCACGAGGAACTGCAGCGCACTCAGCTGGTCGATGCGTGCTCGGAGTACGGCGGGCGGCCAACGCTCGGCGCGGTGATCGCCGCCAGCAAACTCGTGCGACTTGGACCAGCCGCCGGCGAGCAGACCGTAGGCCAGCGTCGAGCGCGCAAGAACCCCCGTCCCGCGGACCATCACGTCCCCCGCTAGCCTGTGCAGATCCGTGGGCCGCATCAGGTTGTATGCGAGTTCGATCACATCTGCGCCCGCATCGATGGCCGCGCGACCGCACTCGACGTCGCCCACACTCACTCCCCAATGGCCGATCTTGCCATCCCTCTTCAGCTCCACGAGCGCGGTGGAGGCCTCCCCGCGAGTCAGAGTCATCAGGCTCGGATTGTGCAGCAGGTAGACGTCGATCCGGTCCCGGGCGAGCCGCCTGAGGGATCGTTCGACGCAGGTGCGCAAATAGTCGGGCTCGAACCGCTTTCGTGCGGGAAGCGTCGAGAGATCCGTTCCTCCCTTGGAGACGACGACGACGTCTCGTCGCTCGGACAGCATCCGTCCGAGCAACAGCTCCATCTGGCCGGCACCGTATGCGTCGGCCGTGTCGACGAGCGAGACTCCCATGTCAAGCGCCCGAGCGAGGACGTTTTCCTGGACGCGAGCGCCAACGGGCCCATAGGCGTCTCCCGAAAGGCCCCACGTTCCGACGGCGAGCTCGCTGACGCGAAGCCCCGTTTTTCCGAGAAGGCGGAACCTCATGAGCCGATTGGAGCATTGTCTCCCCAAACGTCGGAGGATGAAAGCTGGGCCCACGATTCGCTTCGAGGGCGGCATCGAAGAGGGCGACCGGAATCCCCTTCCACGGCGAACGCAAACCGAGTAAACGAGCCCTTGCCGGACTCTTAGCCCCGGGAGGAAATGTCGATGCGATCGATCATTCTTGCAGCCATCACCGTAACGACGTTCGGAGTGGTCGGATGCGGAGGCGAAGAACCCGTGCCCGTGACACCGCCAGCCCCGCCCCCAGCGCCATCGGTGACTGCGACTGCGTCGGCGCCGCCCGCTCCGACCGAGACGGCTGCCCCGGCACCTCCGCCGAAGCCGGCGCTTTCGGACCTCATTCCTCAGACGCTGAAGGGCATAGCGGATGCGGTCAATGCGCACGACGCAAAGAAGGTTGCGACCTACTACACCGACGAAGCGATTGTTTCGGCCTACGGGTACCCGGCGACCAACGGGCGTGACGGGGTGGCGGGGATGCTGCAAGCCATGTTTGCCGTATTCTCCGATCTCAAGTTCGCAGCTCCGCGCATCTGGATCAAAGGCAACGTCGCCGTGGTCGAGACGGTGTCATCGGGTACGATGACCGGCGACTTCCTCGCCATCAAGGCTACGAAGAAGCCGGCAGGCAATCAGGGGGTCTTCGTCTACTCGTTCAATGACGATGGCCTTGTGAAAGAGTCCCGCCACTATAGCGACGATGCGGGGTTGCTAGCCCAGTTCAAGGGGGCAAAGGGCGCTCCGCCGGTCCCGGTAGTTCCGACGAGCCCGCCTGAGGTACACGTTGCGAAGGGCACACCTGACGAAGATAAGCTCGCCGACTGGGCTAGGTCGATCGACGACGTGGCGGGCAAAGGCGACGTGCCAGCTGCGGCTGCCCTGGTCTCCGACGACGGGGATGTGTGGATCAACGTCGCCGCAGCGCCAGCTGCCAAGGGGAAGAAGGATGTGGGCAAGGCTTTAGGGGTGTGGACGAAGGCGTTTGCGGATCAGAAGTGGTCGACGACGAATGCGTGGGGCATTGATGGCTACGCGATCATCGAACACTCAGTCTCGGCCACGCAGAAGGCGGGGTTTGGCACCTTGCCGACCTCGTCGAAGGCCATCTCCGGATGGCATTGGATCACCATTCTCCAACCGACCGCGGACAACAAGATCGCCCACTCTTGGGCTTACGCAAATGCGATGGAGGCTGGCGAGCAGACAGGGGCATTGAAGCTACCCGTGCCGACGCCCGACAAGAAGAGCGCTGCCGTTACCGACAAGGCGTCGAGCGACGGCGGATCGAAGAAGAAGCCCCCTGTGGCTTCGCCCGCTGCGCCCGCCAAGAAATAGCTCTTGGTCACTCGGCGGGGGTCGCGTCTCGTCTCACGCGAGACGCGACCCACTGCGAATCCCTAAGTGCGCACAAAATTGCGAGAGTCGCTCGCGCCATCCTCGCGACCCAATCGCCTCGAGCGGTCGGATTCGGGGCTCGGTTCGGCGGCCCTCTGCCCAGAGGTGACTGGGCAGCAGGGAGATGAGTCGGGGGTTCTGCATCTGGAGATCCCGAGCAGCCCGCAAGTGCCGGTCTGCCGCGCCATCATCATGCAGAGCCCTCAAGACGATGCTCATCTCCGCGTGAGCAGCGGCAGCCCCCGGCGCCATGGATAGCGCGTGTTCGAGAGTGTCCTTGGCCTTTTGCCACCGCCCCTGACGTCGCTCGGCCACAGCCTCGGCCAAGGCTCCCACCCATATGCCGCGCAGGTTTGCAATCTGCCGAGCCCGGCTAGCGAGCGCGTCCAAATCCTGGCCCGATGCCGTATGAGCCGCGCGCATGACCGAAATGAGTTCCTGTTCGACCAGGGGATCCTCCAACCCGAGGCCGATCAACACGGCCTCCGCTGCGGCTGCGGACCGCGGCGCGCACCCCTCAAGCTCGCTCAGACTTGCGCCTGCCGCGTCACGGTCTCCGAGAGTCCGCATCACGTGCGCGAGGACCAGGTGCGCCCATCCGTCAGTCCGACGGTGTTGAAGCAGACGTTGGCACAACCGTGCGACGCGGGCGGCCCGCGGAAGTCCCTCAGGCTCGGTGGCCATCGCGAGCTCTGCGGCCCGCCGGAGAACATGCGGTGAAGCGCGAAGACGCTCGAGCGCCGAATCGACGAGGGCCTGGGCAGTCGATGTGTCGCCCGTCCGAAGTGAAACACTCGCAAGCCCGGCAAACGCGGTCGGCTGCACCGGGTCGCCGGCTAGGACTTCGCGCCATGCCTGCGTCGCGCCTGCCGTATCTCCGGCTTCCGCTAGCAACTCGCCACGTTCCGCCCGCAGCCCCGAAAGATCGCCGTCCTTAACGAGCCCTGTGTCGATGGCAGAGAGGGCGCCTCGAATGTCGCGCTGCGCCCGAAGAGCCTGAGCCAGCAACAGGTAAAGGGTCGCCCGTCGCGGAGCCAGCTCGATCGCGACCTGTAATTGCAGTTCGGCCTGTCGCGGACGGCCCATACGCAACTCGAGGGTGGCGAGGGACTCGGCCAGCTCGACTCGTGTGGGCGCGTCCTCGATGGCACGCATGAGTGCCCGCTGAGTCGCCGCGGCGAGTCTCGGCTGGAAAGCCCCGTGCGAAAGACTCTCCAACGCGAGCCAAGCCATTCGTCGCGCGGGGTAGCTCGCCTCGGGGGCATCACTTAATGCACGCCCGAGGTACAGGAGCGCAGCCACGCGATCCCGAGGTCCACCGACCGCCGAGTCGAAGAGCGCGCTCTCCTCTGCACGCAGAACGCTTTCGAGTGGCTCCCACGCAAGCTCCCTCACGGTCCGCAAGGCGCCGAGTTCTCCTCCGACTTCGGTCCAGAGCGCCTCCATCGCCCGAACGATCGATGCGCCGGCGTGTGGCTCGTCTAGCGGCTCGTCGACCTCGGCCCGCGGCTTACCGCTGTCGGCGTCGAATGCCAACAGGCGCAGCGTACCGTGCCCGCAGGCGGGGGGATCGAGTTGGCCGGTCAGGACGAGCCCTTCCGCCCTCGGACTGTCGCTGGGTTGCGCGAGACCTCGCCAAGCGTCCGGCCCAACGAAGGCTTCCCCCGTCGCGACCCCCTCGGATTCCGACGCAGCGAAATCGCGAGCCCTAAGCCTCGCTAGAGCGACGCCTTCGCCGCCGACGTGCACGTGAGCGTGAACCAAGGCAGCCAGCCCAAGCCCAAGCCCTCGACTGTCCGCAGGTACTGCGAACGGGACGACGACGGGGGGCGGGCGGATCGGGTTCGGGCACATGCGTGCGGCGAACGACGGCTAGACGGTTTCCTTCTTGGGACCCCGGCTATCACGCTTGGCGCGGTACGGGGTCTCGCTCTTCCCATCCAACTTCGTCCGGTTGGACAGCGCGTTGAATCGGGCCCCGGTCGCAGCGCCCTCCGCCGCTTTGATCCGGTCGCGACTCATATCGATGAATCGAGCCTGGCACCGGACCAGCGGAGCGCCTGCCTCCGGAACCACACGCTCGTACTTTCCGTCGGACCGCAGGCGCCAACTCTTGACATTGTCCGAGAGCTGAAGCTGCATGATGTCGACGAGCCTCTGGCGGATAGCCGGATCCTCGATTGGAAACATCGCTTCCACACGCCGATGGAAGTTCCGCGGCATCCAATCCGCGCTGCCGATGTACACCTCGTCGTTTCCGCCATTCAGGAAATGAAAGGCCCGACCGTGTTCAAGGAAGCGGTCGATGAGCGCCCGCACCTCGATCGTCTCGCTGACGCCCGGCACCCCGGGCCGCAGGCAGCAAATGCCGCGAACCAGCAACGTGATCGGAACACCAGCCTGGGACGCGCGGTAGAGCGCCTCGATGACCTCCGCATCCACGAGGCTGTTCATCTTCGCGATGATCCTCGCTGGACGGCCGGCGCGCGCATGATCGGCCTCCCTCCCAATGAGGCCGAGGACGGCTTCGTGAAGACCGAGCGGGGCGACGAGCAGCTTGTTCCACCGCGGGGGCGCGCTGTAGCCCGTGAGTAGGTTGAATAGGCTCGACACGTCCTCACAGAGGTCCGGCCGCGTCGTGAGAAGCGAGAAGTCGGTGTAGAGGCGAGCGGTCGTCGGATTGTAGTTGCCGGTCGACAGGTGGGCGTAACGACGCAGCTTTCCCTTTTCGCGGCGGACGATGAGCAGGCACTTAGCGTGAGTCTTCAGACCGAGTAGACCGTAGACCACGTGGGCGCCGGATTGCTCCAGCATGCGAGCCCAGACAATATTGGATTCTTCGTCGAAACGCGCCTTCAGCTCGACGATGGCCGTGACCTGTTTGCCGCTCTCCGCAGCGCGCGCCAAGGCCTTGACGATCGGGGAATCTCCCCCTGCCCGATAAAGGGTCTGTTTGATGGCAAGGACGTCGGGGTCGTCGGCCGCACGAGCGATGAGGTCGACCACACTGTCGAACGACTCGTACGGATGGTAGAGGAAGACATCCCCTTCTCGGAGGGCGGCGAACATGTCATCGGCGTCCCGCAAGGGCGGCGACGGGTGAGCGGCGAACGGCTCTTCCCGCAGACCTCGCACCTCATATCGCGTGATCGACATCAGGTCTGCGAGATTGAGCATTCCGTCCACGTGGTATACGTCACGGTCGAGGTCGAGGCGAAACGCCTTGACGAGCTTCTCGAGCGACCCGGCCGGCGGATCGCCCGCAACTTCCAAGCGCACCGCATTGCCGCGTTCGCGGCGCCGAAGCTCCTGCTGAATCGACTGGAGGAGGTCCTCGGCCTCTTCTTCGTCGATCTCGATGTCGAAGTTGCGCGTGACTCGAAACACGTACAGTCGATCGAGTTCGACCCCAGGAAAGATGGTCGAGACGTGGCGAGCCACGAGATCTTCGAGCAGCACGTACGCTCGCGCGGCCGGCTGGCCGGCGCCCGTCTTGACGCCATTTACCGGCAACAACCGGCGCAGCATGGAGGGCACCTGGACAACGCCGAAGCCTCGCTCGGTCGCGCCCTGGCGCCTAAATGTGACCCCCAGATTCAGGCTCTTGTTTCTCACCTGCGGGAACGGATGCCCCGGATCGATGGCTATCGGCGTGAGGATGGGGAACACCTCGCTGTCGAAGCGCTCATCGAGCTCGGCGAGCGTATCTGCCGGGAGGTCATCGGGCTTCACGAATACGATGCCGGCGTCGGCAAGTCTCGGGATGAGTCCACCAAAGCTTTTCGCCTGAGCCGCGCTCAGTTCGTGGACGCGGCCAGCCACGGCCGAGAGCTGTTCGGCCACCGTCATTCCGTCGGGGCCGATCTCGTCGACCTCGCCCGTCAGCTGCTGCTTGAGTCCAGCCACCCGAACCATGAAAAACTCGTCGAGGTTGCTCGACACGATCGCGTGAAACTTCAGCCGCTCCAGCAACGGAACGGCCTCGCTGTCCGCTTCGGCCAAAACGCGAGCGTTGAACTCGAGCCACGACAGCTCTCGGTTGAGATACAGAGCTCGCGAACCAAGGTCCGGGATCTCGTTCGCGCGCGCTGGCGTAGAGGGCCCTCGGGCAGGGGCTGCTGCGCTGCTGCTCGGGGCGGGCGAAGGCGCATCGGCGGCAGGATGGATTTCGTGCATGGCTGCGTACCAGGGGTGCGCACACCATAGCACCTGACGCTGTGAGCGTTGACTGACGCCTTGCCGTCGACCGCACTCGTTGTCGCCTGGCCGCTCGATGTCGGGTCCCAAGCGCACGAGATTCGGGGGCCACCGTGGCCCGTTTGCCCGATCTTTACTTGGACGCGTTCAAGGGCTCGACCCAAGAAACGGCTCCAAAATAGTCAGGCTGGTGCGCGTGCGAGGAGCATCGCCGCCCACAAACGAACGCCGCGCCTGGATTTGTCGTTGCAAACGTGCCCACAATTGGCTTCAAGATGATCGAATCGGTCCGACGCATGGCCCCCACGACCCAGCCGGCCATCGAGCCGAAAGCCCGCGGGTTTGCCGATGCGCTGTCGCTTGCGCGCGGCAAGCACGTGCTCATCGCTCTGCGGGGCCACCCCGATCCCGACGGGATTGCGAGCGCCATCGCGCAGGCCCATATTGCTCAACGGCTCGGCGTCGCACAGACGACGATCGGATACTGCCACGAGCTGAGCCATCGGGAGAACCGAGCGCTCGTCAAGCTGCTGGGGCTCGAACTTCGCAAGCTCCGCAGCGTCGGAGAGGCCGGTCAGGTCGACTTCCTCGCCCTCGTCGACGCCCACGAGGTGGACGGCGACCTCACGGACGCCGCAAACTTCGAGGTCTTGACCGTCGTCGATCACCATCGCGCGACGACACCCCCCAAGGCCCAATTCGTCGACATGCGCCTCGATGTGGGAGCGACGGCGACGGTATTTGTGGAGTATGTTCAAGAGCTCGCTGCGCTCGATGCGGACGTCGAAGAAGACCGGCGCATTGCGACGGCGCTGATGCACGGCTTGGCCACGGATACGGACGACTTCATGCTGGCTCGAGCCGCCGATTTTCGAGCGGCCAGCCAAATTGTCGAAGTGTGCGACCGGGACCTTCTCGAGGATCTATCCCGTCGTCTCATCGCCCCCACGGCCATGGACGTCATAGCGCGAGCGTTGTCAGCCTTGGTGGTCAGGCGCAGCTTCGCCATGGCGGGAGTCGGGTTCGTGAGCGAGGGAGAGCGCGATACCATCGCGCAGGCTGCGGACTTCTTGGTGCGTCGCGAAGACATCGACACGTGTGTCGTGTACGGAGTCGTAGGAGAGAAATATATCGAAGGCAGTCTGCGGACCCACTCGCCGAGCGTGGAGCCCGCCGTATGGCTCGAACAGGCCTTTGGCCTGGACGAGAAAGGTCGCGCGTACGGTGGAGGTCGACGGGACAAGGGGGGCTTCCGGATTCCAATCGGGTTTCTCGGACGGGTGACGGATCGTCAGCAGCTCTGGCAGCTCGTCGAGCACGCGGTCCGAACGGCTCTCATTCGACAGTCCGGCGAAGAGCCTACGCCCGGTGTGATGGTGCCGCCGGCGCTACCGAACGCGTAGGGTCGTCAAGACGCTTTCGGAGGCTTCGGCAGGCTCCACCGCGCACGACATGTGCCAGAGCTCCGCCGCGCGGATTACGCTATGTGACTGGCGCGTGTTACGCGTGTCCGGGCGCCCACACAGTGTGAATGGCGGCCACGCGTCCCCTAGCAGCGGTTTGCGATTGGACGGAATGGCATCCCTCTGGCCACCACCCGGATGATCCTGACGAGCATCGTTCCACGCGGTGGCAACGATGCTCTAGGATCTGCGGATCATGGGTATCGCGTGTCCGTGGAGCGATTGCGCGGGATTGTCGCGGTCGACGCCGCGTGACGACCGCGGGCACGGAAGGTGCTTTTGAGGAGCCCTGCGTCGGGTCCGAAGGCCGACACCTCCTCGTCGGCCTTGAGCGCCACGGGGGCACTGCAACGAACACTCAACTTGGAAACGGAGCGAAGCCATGGTTCGATCGATTCGAGGGTCAGAGTCGATTCTTGCATTTGTCGCCACCGCCCTGGCGACGGTCCTGGCGACGACTCCCGCGCTAGCCGCAAGCCGGCCAAAGGCATTGGCAAGCCCATCGAACAGCGCTGCGGCCCTTGCGACTCCGCCTGCAAGCACGCCCGCCGCGACGAGCGCCTCGGGCACCTCCCGCTACGCGTGCATTCTCGGCGAACACGGGGGTGTCGACGACGACGAGGCTCGCACGGGAGCGGATTTGGTGTGCGCCGAGCTCGCGAAGCAGCGCGCGCCCGAGGGAGAGTATGAGGTTCGATTTGGCAAGCTGGGATCGAGACAGATATTCACGCTCGTTCAACGGTCGACCGGCGAGGAGCGGCAACTAGCCATCACGGGGCCCGAACGCCGACGCTCAAGCCATCGGCGAAGAGTTTCTCTTTGGGCATTGCGGGCACGTCGGCCGCTGGAGTCCCGTTCGGCTTGTCCGGAGGGGTCAGCATGCGACTCGCTTTTCGATTCACCCAAGCCGCTGTCGTCATGGACGGGCGGGCCGGGGGCATCGGGAGCGGGGATAACGCGCTTGGATATGCCGACGTGGGTGTCGGCGGCAGGTATTACCTGTCCAATGAAGACGCGTCACCGTTCGTCGCCGGAGGACTCGCTCTCTCGTACTTCCAAGCCAACCGAGGCGGTGGAGAGATGACCCTGTCGGGGTCCGGAATTGGCGCGTATGCCGAAATAGGTATGGAGTTCTTCCGGACGACGCGCAACGGATTTGTGGCCCTCTTGCGCGCCGATTTTCCCAGTTTCTCCCTCAAGGGAAACGAGGACCAGTATAACGGGGTTTCCTTCACGACGGCCTCTGACGAGAAGTACGTCGTTCCTCTGTCGCTGGACATCGGGATCGCTTTCAACTGATGGGCATGGTCACCGGTCGTCGCCGAGTCTCGTGACGAGGCGTTCGATGCGGAGAATCCAGTCGATGCGACCCGAGGAGTGCGCAAAATCCATCGCCGAGTATAAGTGAGTCTGCTCGAGGTCGTGGCGGTCTGGGGCCCTCTCGAGCAGGGTGACATAGTAGTCGAAATAGCGTTCGGGATCACCGCGGGTACGCTTGCGCATCGCATGACGAATGGTTGCGTGGAGCGCATACCGGCCCGGCAAGACCTCCTGAACGAGGTGCCACGACAGCGCCGAGCGCAACGAGGCAACGATATCCGTTCCGCGTATCCGCGCGAGCCAGCCTAGAGATTCCGCGTCCATGTGGTCGCCGCCCATGTGCGCGAGCACGGCGAGCAGCTTGCGAGTCGAGGATGGAAGCTTGGGCCAGGCCCAGTCCACGAGCAGTCGAACTTCAGGCAGGTCGTCCTCGTGGTCCACGACGCACACGCGCTCGATGCCACGGCTGCGTAGCCATGTTCGAAGGTCCCCGGTTTCGATGGCCCCACTGTCCACCAGTGCGTCGGCCACGTCCATCGCGAGCGGGCTGTATCGGAGCATGGGCCCGAGCGACCGGACGCGTGGGAACGGTTCTTCGCCCGTCGCTGCGAGCGGTGCAACGACCGGGTGGACGTGCACTCCGCCGAGCAAGCAGCGCCGTGCCGTGATCACCCACGTCACCGGCGCGCTGGTCAGCGCGTTCAGGACCGCCGCGACTGCGGAGTCGTTCTCGTGGTTGTCGAGAACGATGAAGGCGGGGCCGCGCGCCGCCAGGTGCCTGCGGAGGCCACCGAGTATGCCGGATCGGCCGCGCGTCGTGCCGAAGCGAAGAGCCAACATCTCCGCGATGGTGCGCGCGTCCCACGACCCCGAGCGAAACCAGTGCAGCCCTCCGGGAAAGGAACGCTTCGTCCGGTGCCCGAGCGCGCAGGCAAGCATCGATTTCCCTGTGCCTCCGCCCCCAACGAGTACGAGGCGCCCGCGGCCCGGAGGCGTCACCAGTCGTGCCAAGATGTCGAGCTCGCGTCTTCGCCCCTTGATGCCGCGCGGGAATGCTGGGAATCGGTTCACGCAGGCCACTGAGTGTACCGGCTCCGCCCAGATTCCGCGCGTCCCTTAAGACCGCGGAGGCGAGCGGAGGCCCGGCGAATTTCATCTGGGGCCCCGCGAAGGGGGGGCCGACACAAAAAAAAGTGGGGGATCGCCCGACGTGCGGCCATAATGACTCCGGAGGAGGAGAGCCTATGAGTATCGTGAGAGCGCTCCGCAGCGTGTGGTCCCTGACCCTCGCCGCCTTAATTTGCTTGAGTGGGTGCGGGGGCCGATCCTCCGATGAGGACGTGGGAGATTGGGACAGCAGCCCTTCGGATGCGTCCACGGGAGCCGACTCCCGCGCGTCGGCAGACGTCTTCGCCCAACCGGATACGCGAGCGATGGATGTCAGCGCTCCCTTCTCGGACGTTTTCACGCCCGATGTGCGAACCAACAGCACCTATCAGGATGGGGGCTGCGGCACTGGCACGCAGTGCTACGGCACCTGTGTCAACGTCGCGTCGGATCCGAATAATTGCGGCTATTGCGGCAACGTGTGCAAGTCGCAGCTGTGCACCAACGGGGTATGCGAGAATTCCTGCGCGGCTCAAGGGCTCACTCAGTGCAACGGCGGCTGCGTCAACGTCACGTCGGATCCGAGCAACTGCGGCTATTGCGGCAACGCCTGTCATTCGCAGGTGTGCGCCAACGGGGCATGCGTGAATTCCTGCGCGGCCCAAGGGCTCACTCAGTGCAACGGTGGCTGCGTCAACGTCACGTCGGATCCGAGCAACTGCGGCTATTGCGGCAACGCTTGTCCTTCGCAGGTGTGCGCCAACGGCACGTGCCAGAATCCTTGCGAGAACCAAGGCCTCACCTCGTGCAACGGCGCCTGCGTGTCCTTGATGACGGACCCCACAAACTGCGGTGGCTGCAACGTACGCTGCGCGGGCGGAGAGCAGTGCGTCGCTGGCAATTGCTCCTGTACGATGGGTGTCTGGCCCGCGCTCTGCTCGGGCCAATGCGTGGACCTGATGTCGAATGCGGACAATTGCGGCTTCTGTGGCAACTACTGCACTTCGTCGAATCCCTTCGGCTACGGGGCGGTGTGCTCGGACGGTATCTGCGTTGGCGGCATGACGTGCTTCTACCCTCTGGTGAATTGCGGAGGCTCCTGCGTCGACATGTCCAGCGACACGTACAACTGCGGCTATTGCGGGAACATCTGCCCTAACTTTGGGACCTGCTACGACGGAGCCTGCTCCGCGTGTCCGCCCGGGGAGAGCTACTGCTCCTATACGTACCCCTTCGGGTGCACCAACACGTCGTCCGATCCGAGTAACTGCGGATCGTGTGGCGTTACCTGCGTGGGCGGCCAAGAGTGCGTGGGGGGCATGTGCCTCAACCTGTGTCAGTACCCGCTTAGCACTTGCGGATACGGAAACTGTGTGGATCTGACGAGCGATAACAACAACTGCGGGGCATGCGGTCTCGCGTGTGGCGCAGCCCAGACCTGCCAGAGTGGCAACTGCGTGTGCCCAGCGGGACAATCGGCTTGCCCCGGATCCGCCAACGGATGCGCCGACACCCAGTCGGACGCGTTCAACTGCGGCGAGTGCGGCAGGGCCTGCCCTTCGGGCCAGGCGTGCGTGGGCGGCGTGTGCGGCGCCAGCTGTCCCGCGGGTCAGCAGGTCTGCGCGGGCGCCTGTGTGGATGTTCAGACCGACAATGCCAACTGCGGCGGGTGCGACACGCTCTGCGCTGCCGGAACGGCTTGCCAGAAAGGCGTGTGCGCGTGCGCGAACGGGGGTGCCCGCTGCAACGGGATTTGCGCGGCGATCCAAAGCGACCCAGCGAACTGCGGGGCGTGCGGAGAGAGGTGCCCTCCCGCGACCCCCGTGTGCTCGAATGGCGCGTGCGCGACCTCTTGCGCCGCGAATCAAACTCAGTGCGACGGTGCGTGCGTCAACTTGCAGACCGACGCCTACAATTGCGGTGGTTGCAATGCGGCATGCCCTGAGGGAGCTGCCTGCGTCAACGCAACGTGCACCTGCGGGGGTGCGGACGTGCTTTGCGGCTCCTCTTGCACCGATCTGATGTCTGATCCGAACAACTGCGGCTTCTGCTCCAACAATTGCTCGTACTCGTTCTTTTGGCCGTGGGCGCCCGCCGCGACGTGTTCCGGCGGCGTTTGCGTCCAGGGGTGCGCGGGCGTACCTGGGGAGGTCGCGTGCGGCAATACGTGCACGAATCTTCAGACGGACAGCAACAACTGCGGTGCGTGCGGTGTCCAGTGCCCGGCAGGAGGCTCCGGCTGCATCAACGGGACGTGTGGCTGCTCCGCCGGATTAACCCAGTGCAATTACGGCGGCTACGACGGCGGCTACTACTACGACAGCGGCTACTATGGAAACCTCGGAAACTGCGTCAATACGCAGACCGACAGCTCCAATTGTGGGTCTTGCGGCAACCAGTGCCCTGCCGGTGCTCCGCTCTGCAACGACGGCGTCTGCTCCGCTCAGTGTACGGCGTCTGGACTCGTGCTGTGCACGACGTTCTCACCACTGCCGTGGATCCAAGGGTCGTGCGTCGACCCACAAAGTGACCCGAACAACTGCGGGGCCTGCGGCGTTGTGTGCACGGGGAGCCTCGTGTGCCAGGGTGGCGAGTGCGTGTGCCCGTCGGGGCACTTGAGTTGCGCTGGAAACTGCATCGATCCGATGTCGGCCAACGACAACTGTGGACAGTGCGGCACAAAGTGCATCGCGGGCAGGTCCTGCGTGAGCGGGAAGTGTCAATAGAAGGAGTCGCCATCGAAGGTCGATGCATTTCGGCCTGGTCCGAGCGAGCCCGGCGGCGAGTCGCGCGGAGCGTACTTCCTGCGCGCTAGCCACGCCCGACGCCGGGATCGCGAAGGGATCACCCGAAGGACACCGACCCTCAGCCTCGCGGAGCAGGAAGCGAGCGCTCCAGCTACCGCGTCACTGTCACAATGACCGCGTCGAGCGACGGCAACGAGACCGTCATTGTCCTGCCTTCTACGGCCAGGATCTCCGCTATCGCGGTTCCAATCGGTCTTCCGTCGACGGAACCGTCCCACGTCTGGCCGCCGAGGGTGATGCCGCTGAGGGCTCCGAGGCTTGGCGCGTGCATTCGGACGAGGGATGCCGCCGTGGCGTCCGGGACCTCGAGTCCTACTTCCGTGTTGGTGGTTGGGTCCAGACTGATCAGGGCCACACGCACGGATCTATCCGCGCCGAGCGTCGCCCACGCGTGAACCGCGGCGGTCGTCTGCACCGCGGCGGTCACCAGCTCCGAACCGCTCGGCGCAGCGAGCGAATAGAAACGCATGCCGTAGTAGAGCGGCAGCACCGACGACAAGGTGCCGTCCGAGGCGAGTTCGTACAACGCGTAGTAGGTCCCCGGCGTATGGAAGTTGAGGCCGACGGCACCGATGCTCGCGAGTTCGAAAGCAACGTCCGCGCCCCACAGGGCGGCGGCGTACACGCGTGTCGGGGAGTGTTCCCGCGTCGGCAGTGGGGTCGATCACAACGGTGGCGAGAACCGAACCACCGTCGCTCGCAGTCCCCAGGCCAGCTTCCCCACCGCTAACGTTCTCGGTCGCAGAGTCGTCGCTCTGGATGCCCGACTCGAGATCACCGTACGCCGCCCCGTCGACGGCAACGCTCCCGTCGAGACTGGGGGGCGCCGCTGCGTCAAGATAGGAGTCATCGCCACCCGCACGGGCGCCGTTACCGCACGCCGCGAGCGCGACGCTGAGCGCGGGAAAGAGCGGTGAGCACGCCGCAGGCCAAGAACGAAAAGGCGAAGCCACCATGCCAATGTGACCGCTGCGCCGGCGTTGCGCAAAGCTCCCTGGGCCGGTCGTTGGGAACATCGTATTCCGATTGCCGCAACTACGGGCGTCGACGGGAAGTCGTCCGTCGACCGAAGACCGATCGGGAACTCGAGACCGACGGATCCAACCGATCCTCCCCGCTCGCAGCATCATGGTCGTGGCCGTGCTCCGCGGACGCGCTCTCCGCAGCGGAGGTGTCTGCGACGATCTCGATCGATCCTTGCAGGACTCCGCGCGTCGCGAAGAGCTTTTCCGCAGCCTTCTGCAACCTGTCAGCGCGCCCGCGCATGATGATGACCTCGAGGCAGCGGTCGTTATCGAGGTGGACATGCATCGTGGCGCGCACTTGGTCTCCGAGCTCGTGCTGGACATCCGTGATGCGGTCCGAGAGCTCGCGAACGTGATGGTTGTAGACGAGCGTCACGCTGGCAAAAGCCTCGACGCGACGCGACGCGAGCGATCGGATGATCTCGGCCCGGGCGAGGTCGCGAAACAGCTCTGAGCGCGTGCTATTTCGTTCTTGAACCAGATGGTCGAACTGACCGAGCAGCGACGATTCCATCGCCACCCCGAAGCGAGCAAGGGGCATGCGGTGAGCTTACGCCGGGCCGGCCCCGACGGGAGGGCGCAGATTGTACCCCTTGGAAGGCCCCGTTCTGCACCCGCGAGCTGACCACTCCCGAGAGGCCCGTTGGGCTCGCATCGCGCCGAGGATGGTTGCATTATCGCGCCATGATCGCCCTGCCCTCCCCGCAACGGTGCCCGCCGTTCGGCGTAGTCAACGTCCTCGTTCTCGGTGCGGCGCTCACCGGCGGATGCGGCCGCACCTCCGATTCTCCAGCGCCCGGCGGAGGTTCGGCGTCGGCGAGTCACTCTCCTGAGGATGCGGCAGCCATCCCCCATCCACCCCTCAAAGTTACCGGTGACGGCACGAGAACCGTAGCATCCTTCGACACCGCCAGTGAGCTCGACCGAGTCAAGCCGGCGAACCCGGCGGGGACCGATCCGAACGACCTAACGGTACACGGCAATCCCAAGGCTGTACTTCGCTTCGATGGGGCGATCGGCTACCCGGAGCGCGGCTCCCTCGAGGTCCACATCCCATGCACGGCGTACGGCCAGTACGTCGACTATTTGATCGCGCTACCTGGGCCGACTGACCTGCGCAAGAAGGTGCTCTCGGCGCGAATTCGACTGGACGATGGCTTCTCCCCCGAGCTCTCGGCACCGGGTGGCGTGGTTCTCTACGCGAAAAGCGGAGACAACTGGGATTGGGGTCAAGCCGCCTGGGTCAATGTGTCCATTGATGAGACCGGGACCTGGAAGGAATACACGTTCGAGCTCGACAAGCCGGCGCCCGGATCGAGTGGCTCATTTGACGCAGCCCGCGTTCAGGCGGTCGGGATCAAGTTCGACACCGGCAGCGGAGAGGGCGCGGCGGAACGCCCATCGCCCGCGGTATTCCACGTGGATACGATGGTCCTGCGCTGAGAGGCAGACCTCGACGACCGCTCAGTGGTGCGGCCGATCGCTTCGCGCGCCACGCGCGTGGCGCACGTCGTCTCCACGCACCATGAAGATGACCTCTTCGGCCACATTGGTCGCGTGGTCCGCGATACGCTCCAGGTGCTTCGCGGTGCGAATGACCCGAAGGCCTGCAGCGGCCGCCTGGGGATGGGCAGAGATGTGGTCAATCATGGCGTATATGACCTCGGCACATCGTTTGTCGACCGCGTCATCTCGAGTCAGAACGCTCGCGGCCACGTCGGCGTCCCCGTCGACGAATGCCTGAAGCGTGACGCGAAGCATGTCCTGCGCATCCTCGGACATGGCCGGGAGAAGGCCTTCGACGGACGTCTTGGCCTGCTCGTCGCCAACGACGATGCGCTCCGTGATGTTCACGGCCTCGTCGCCCACCCGCTCCAAATCGGTGATGAGGCGCAGAGCGCTCGCGAGAAAGCGAAGGTCCTGGGCGACCGGCTGGCGCAACGCGAGGATCCGAAGGACCAGTGTGTGAATGTCGATCTCGTCGCGGTCGATCTGGGCGTCCACGTTTCCCACCTCGTCGACCACCGGGAGTTCGCCGTCCCAGTAGGCTTGGAATGCGAGGCGCACAGCCCGTTCGCAGCGAGCTCCCATGGCGAGAGCGTGGGCACGGAGCTCCCTCAACTCGGTCTCGAAATCTCGGCTGGTGTGAGGTGGCTGCGATCGATTCAATGTCCTGATGCTTCCCTTCCGATCCCTCTAGCATCGCACGGAGCCGTGGGCGGCGCAGAAGAAGAGATCCGCCCACAGTGATGCACATTTCGAGTGAGAGCGCGATGACTGGTGGGAGGCAAGGACAGCATCGTCGTCCGCGCAATCCGTGATGTTGATGCCGCAGGCGGGGAAACCTGGAGTGGGCGAATGTTCCTGGCCGCGGGGGACTGCGTGTAGTCTGAGCGGAATCGCCATGATGCCCGCACACGCGCTTGCGCTGGTCAGCGCCTGCCTCGCCGGAGTGGCAGCGTCCGCATGCAACCGCACGTCCGCGCGCGCGTCGAGCGTCGGTCCGGCGGGGGCGCCATTGTCCGCGCCCGGTTCCGCGGCTGCGGACGATCTGGAGGACCCGTGCGGCGACCCCGGCGACGTGCTGCTCTTCGTCTCCCCGGAACACCCGTACCGCTCCGCGGAAATGCGTATCGTAGCCGTGACGGCTCGACCGGTGGCCGCCGAGTTGGCCGTCTCGCAGACCGGAGGAGGGACCGAAACGACGACGCGGGAGCGTCGCGGCGCAACCCCATACTACTGGATTGTGACGATCGACAGTCCTGGCGAGGGGGAGTGGCACGCGCAACTACGCCGAACGGCGACGTGCGGCGGGGACCGTCTGCAATCGCGCGACCTCTCGGTGGACCACGGCGCCGGCGCGCCGCCGTGGGTCCCACGCTCCGCCCTCTGGGCGACTCGTGCCGACTGGTCGCCTCGCCTCGAGAACCTGTATTCGGCCTGGGTCGAGCACCTGTTCGACGCCCCGCTCGATGAACAACCAGCATGGAGTGCCCTGCGTGACGTCCTGCGCGATCCCGTGCGAAACTTTCTTTTCGGGCACCTGTCGCCTCACGAGGATGACCAGGGGCTCGGAGCCACGCCCGATTGCGCCGACTTGCCCTACGTGCTCCGGGCGTACTTCGCATACAAGCTCGGCCTTCCCTTCGGGTGGTCACACTGTTCGCGCGGCGATGGGGGAGCCCCGCCCCATTGCTCGGCGTTCGCCACAAGTAGCAACCCGTTCCCGCCCTTGGAGGGGCGCCCGCAGACGCTCCCGACATGGGCCCAGCCTCCGACATCTGGGCACTTGTCGAACGCGAAGCGCTTGGCCGAATTCTTCCGCACGACTTTGGCCGATGCCGTCCAATCCGGAGCAGGACGGACGCCCGCCGACGACGAAGCGGGCGACTACTACCCGACACGACTGTCCGTCGACACGCTGCGGCCCGGAACCATTTTTGCGGATCCGTACGGGCACGTCCTCGTGGTCGCCAAGCGCGTTCCTCAATCGCCGACCTCTGGCGGGATGCTTCTCGCTGTCGACGGTCAACCCGACGGCACGGTGGCGCGCAAACGTTTCTGGAGGGGAAACTTCCTTTTTGCGCTCGATCCGTCCCTCGGCAGCGCGGGGTTCAAACGCTTCCGCCCCGTCGTTCGCGATCGGAGCACGGGCGAGCTCCACGCACTGCACAATGACGCGTTACGCGACTACTCGCTCGAGCAATACGATGGCGTCGACGCGTTCTACGATCGCGTGGACGCCGTGCTTTCTCCGGCTGCGCGCGATCCTGTCGCCGCGCTCCTCGAGACCGTGGATGCGCTCGAGGAGCAGATCCGTACGCGGGTGTTGTCCCTCGACAACGGTCGCAAGTTCCTGGCGAGCGCTCGCGCTGAGGTCGAGATGCCGGAGGAAAGGAAGATCTTCGAGGCCACGGGCCCGTGGGAAGACTTCTCGACACCCTCGCGCGACCTGCGACTGCTCATCGCGATCGACGTCGCCCGCGCGTTCCCATCGCAGGTGTTGGGCCAACCAGCGAGGTACGTGTGGCCGGTGAACAAGCGTCCCGCGGAACTTCGTGCCGGGCTCGACGCGCGCCTCGAGCGGGAGCTCGTCGAGCGTCGCTTCACGTACACGCGCAGCGACGGAAGCGAATGGGCGCTGCGGCTCGAGGACGTCGTCAGTCGTCAGGCGGCTCTCGAGATGGCCTACAATCCAAACGATTGCGTCGAGCGCCGCTGGGGAGCGCCCGAGGGCAGCGACGAGGCCTCGACGTGCGCCAAGCGAGCGTCGGCCGCGCAGGCGCGCACGATGGAGAGCTACAGGCCTTGGTTTCACGAGCGACGCAGACCGCCGCGATGACGCGGCAACGGACATGAGGTGAGGGAGGTGGCGAGCGCCGGCGCGGGGAAGAGTACAGAAACGCCGTGCACTCATGCTACGAACGTCGGCTACTCGCCATGTACTTTCAGGAAGCCATTCTCGCGCTACAGGGTTTCTGGGCGAAGCGCGGCTGCCTCGTCGTCCAACCCTACAACTCCGAAGTCGGCGCGGGCACGTACAACCCGGCGACGTTCCTGCGAGCCATCGGTCCGGAGCCATGGCACGTCGCGTACGTGGAGCCCTCTCGACGGCCGACCGACGGCCGCTACGGCGACAACCCGAATCGCACCCAGCAGTTCCATCAGTTCCAGGTCATTCTCAAGCCCTCGCCGATTGACATCCAGGACCAGTACCTGGAGTCGCTCCTCGTTCTAGGAACGCGTCCGGAGCAGCACGACGTGCGCTTTGTCGAAGACGACTGGGAATCGCCGACGCTCGGTGCATGGGGCCTCGGATGGCAGGTTTGGCTCGATGGCCTCGAGATCTCTCAGTTTACGTACTTTCAGCAGGTCGGCGGCATCGACTGCAAACCGGTGAGCGGCGAGCTGACGTATGGGCTCGAGCGCATCTGCATGTACCTTCAGAACGTCGAGTCATTCTGGGACATACAGTGGGCCCAGGGCGTTACGTATGGCGAGATCATTCGCCGTGGCGAGTGGGAGTGGTCGACGTACAACTTCGAGCAGGCGGACACGGCGGCGCACTTTGCCCACTTTGACCAATGCGAGAAGGAGTGCAGGCGCCTTCTCTCGGTCGGCGGCGACGATCCTCGCCAGATGCTCGTATTGCCGGCCTACGACTTCGTCGTCAAGGGCGCGCACGCGTTCAACGTGCTCGATGCGCGAGGCGCGATCGGCGTCACCGAGCGACAGCGGTTCATCGGTCGCGTTCGCGGCATGGCCAAGGCCGTAGCTGAGGCATGGCTTGCGCAGCGAGAAGCTCTGGGTTTCCCGCTACTTGAAAAAAAAGACACCGTCGAATGACGTGCCAACTCCCTCGCAGTCTCTCCCCTCACCGGGAAGCACCTCGTCGCGCCACCGCGCGGTAGATATCGGGCGGCTGACTCGAGGTCGGCGATCGTGAGCTCTTGGGAGCCCTGGACGACGGCGGCACGCCTCCTCTCGATGAGTTCGGCGCCTTCGGCCGTCGCGCGCCGATCTCACCCCTGCGCCGGGCGGCCGCAGCCTGCTCGGCCTCTTGCCTGGCCTGATCTCGTTCCCGCTTCGCGTAGAGTGCGGGAAGGAGCGGCGTCAGGACTCGCTCCACATCCCCAACGTCATACAGGGTGGCCGACCTCGGGCGTCCAAGGAGCCGGATGAACCGGAAGGTCCCCGGTTCCACGCTGTCGCTGAGAACGGCGTGGACCACTGTCCGCGAGATGCCAAATTTCTCCGCGAGCTGAGCGATCGTCATCAGCGGCTCGCCTCTTGCACGCAGACCGTGCGGATCAATCTCTTCGATGGTTTCTTTGTGGTTCATGGCGGTGGCCTCGTCGCGGTTGCCTATAGGGTTTTCTTCTTGGTCGCGCTCACGGTCCGTGTGCACAAACCCCTCTCGCAGAATGCGTAGTGACGATGAACGGTCGAGCCTCGGGTGACATGACGAGCGAATGGATCCCGAGCGCCCCGTCCTCGCGAAAGACTATACCGATCTCGCGAACAGTTGCGATCTCGAAGGTGATACTGGCGACGTTCAAGGGGCTTCTCGCCAGGAACATCCAAGCAGCGTCTGAGCGCTCCACCATAGCTTACTCGAGGCACTTCTGGAGCGCGCCGGCGGTCGTAGCCCGCATGGCACAGTCGAACTCGGTCTCGCTCACCTGCGTACTGCAGTTTTTGAACACGTCATCGGCACGAGCCTCTTTTTTTTCGCGCGCCTGCTCGAGCCGCTGGCGGTCCGCGGAGGCGTCCGGGAAATTCTCGCCGACGACGAGCTGCGCGTAGCGCTCGACCAGTCGATCGCACTGCCCGTCGCTAACTTTCGCCTTGCAGCCGGAGCTACCGGCGCACCACGCTGCCGCGCACCCGAGCGCCACAGCCTGGACCCAGCTTACTTTAGGCACGATTCGAGCTCAGCCAACTTGGAAGCACCCTGCACGCAAGCGATTGCGCGCTCGGACACCCTTCGTCGCTCGCAAGATGCGAGCTGCGCGCTCAGCTCGACCTCGACCTCACGCTCTCGCTTTCCGACAGCGCTCGGATCGGTTTCGCTCATCTGCCTCATTTGGAGTTCGACGCTTCTTGTTACAATGAGCTGACAGTCCGCGCGGGTCGCTCGGTGGCCGCATCCCGTCGTCATCAGCAACGGGAAGACAACCGCCAAGGGGTGTCTTTGGAGCGACGATCGGGCACTGCGCACTGCGGCCACACGCCTACCACGTTTTTCCTGGCTCGCAGAGGGTTGACGAAGGACGCCGGCGAGACATCTCACGGTCCAGATTATCGGGCAGCACTCAAACCCCCGCCATTAGCTTAAGCCAGGCTGCGACGCTCCTCAACGGCGATTGACCGGCGAACGAGCAACTTCTGGAATGATTTTTGGCGGCCAGCCCCCCGGCGAGGGCGTGCTTGCAATGCTAGGTTCCGACCATGACTCCGAGCCGTGGCATGAGGCAGGGGCCCCTCGCTCGGCCGCTTCTCCGGGGGCCACTCGAGGTCGGCCTTGCAGTCGCGGCCTTCATCAGCATTGCTCCCCGCGTGTCGAGCGCGACCCAGCTGGGATCGGATACGGGCGCGTTCGAGCGCGCGCTCGCTCACGGCCCTTTCGTCGCCGTCGCCGCATCCTACGTGTTCGGTCTCGCGACCAGCTTGACGCCGTGTGTCTACCCCATGATCGCGATCACGGTTTCGGTCTTCGGCGCGAAGCACGCCCGGAGCCGCACCGAGGGCACGCTCCTGTCGCTGGCCTTCGTGATGGGCATCGTGAGCCTGTTCACGCCGATGGGCGTCGCGTCGGCCCTGACGGGAAAGGGCTTTGGCTCGGCCCTGGGCAATCCGCTGGTCGTCGGGGCGCTCGCCCTCGTGTTCGCAGCGCTGGCTGCCTCGCTGTTCGGAGCCTTCGAAGTCGCGCTTCCCTCGGGGCTAGCCAACCGCCTTGCGAGCGTCGGAGGCCGCGGATATCGCGGAGCCTACGGCCTGGGGCTCGTTTGCGGGCTCGTGGCAGCGCCCTGCGTCGGCCCGTTTCTGTTTGGGCTCCTCGGGTGGATCGCGACGACTCGCAACGCTCTGCTCGGGTCGATGGCCATGGCGAGCTACGGGCTCGGGCTCGGAACACTCTTCTTTCTCGTCGGCGCGTTCGCTGTGAATCTCCCAAAGGCTGGCTCGTGGATGCTCGGGGTGAAATGGGCGGGCGGCGTGACCATCGCAGCCATGGCGCTTGGGTATGTGCGCGACGGCCTCCCGTCCGGAGCGCGGACGCTGATTCGACCGGGCCCGGTCGCAGCCGTTTTCGGCGTCGTGGGGCTAGCCATCGGACTCGTGCTGGCCATCTTGTACGCGGCGTCCGAGAGGCCGGGCTCCCGCTTGGCTCACCGCGCCCGCGCCCTACATATCGCTTCGATCGCTCCCGCAGTGTTCGGGGTGTTCACTCTAGTGACGTTTGCCGAGATGCCGCTCTCTGGAGCGTTCGCTGCTGGGGAGACGCTTGGCGGCGCACCGCCTTTGCTCTGGGAGTCGAATGAGACGACGGCGGTCCGGCGCGCCGCGACCGAGCATCGGCCCTTGCTGGTCGACTTCGGCGCAGCCTGGTGCGCGGCGTGCCACGAGCTCGAACGCATCACGTTCGCGGACACGCGGGTCCGAATTTCCGGCGCGCGATACGTCCCCCTTCACATAGACGCCACGGACGAGGACGATGCCGTCGTTGCCAGTCTGCGACGCAAGTACCGAGTAACGGAAGGTCTGCCGGTCGTTCTCCTCGTAGGCAGCGATGGAAAGGAAGCTGTGCGATTCACGGAGTTCGTTGCGCCGGATCGGTTTGCGAAGGCCCTGGATAGCGTCAAGTAGAGGGGGCCCGTGGCACCACGGCGCACGGCCTACTGAGAACTGTGACCCGGACACGTAATCGGGGTTGCAGCCACCTGGAAAACGCCGCCGCCTCCTTGGAGAAATGCGACGAGACCGTGACCCTCCAAGTCGATGGCGGCCTGCCCTTGACCGGCGTTTACCCCTTCGTTCGAGAGTGCGAGCGGCGCTCCGATCGACGTTCCATCGTTGGCCAACGTCAGCGCCCGAACGTCGTGCGCGGAGATCGCGCCCTCAGTCCAAGACAGCAAGAAGCCGATGCCTGGAACAACCGCGAGCCCTGGCGACATCGCTTGCCCCCCGCGCCCACCTGGCGGAGGGCTGAACGTGCTCGGCTCCCCAGGCGGATCGCCGTTGCGAAATCGCACCAAGCGAAGGCGCCACGGATCGTCGGAGGCAGCCCGGTCGGCCCAGGCGACCATGACCGTCGCTCCATCGAACGCAATCGCCGGAGACCCGACCGTCGGCCCTAAACCAGCTATCCGCGCTAGGCTGCCGATGGCGGTGGGGGCTGCCGAGGTGTCGAGAGCTCCAACCCAGACGGCTCCCGCGCGTCGGAAGGCCAGTGCGACCAGGCCGTGGTCGATGCCCGGAGCCCAAGCGCCTCGGATGGCATCCACGTCCGCACCCGTGTCGACGGGCCACAGTTTGCCCCCTGTATGACCCCCGAGGCGGCTCCACGCGAGCTGCCCGCCCGCGGTTCCTACCTGGATAGGAGGTTCGACCGGGATGGTGCGTCTTCCGACCGCCTTGTCGTTCTTGACGTCTTCGTCGACGGCAGCATTGAGGGCTCCGGAGGCGGCCAGGATCGGAGTGACTCGGCGTATGACATCGGGTGTCCTGACACTGACCATCTGTCCGACCGCGAGGGTCTTCGGGTCGAGGCGAACGACTGTCGCCTGGCGGTCGGTCGGCACGAATCCGAGTCCGATACCCGTTCGGAGCGCCCGGGCTTCGACACCTGCGGCCAGCAGTGCGGTCTCCGCCACGACACGTGACGGACCGGCGACGACACACCCATGGGGCGGAGCACTGGATGCGATCTCTGGCGCGCCCGCAGAAGGACCTGCCGCGGGGTGCGCGCCCGCAGTCTCCTCGGGAGGCGAAGCGATCGCCTTGTCTTCCGTTCGGGGATTTTCCCGCACGCGGATTTTCGACCTGGTGCCAAAGACGAAGACGCTCACCGCCAAGACGGCGACTAGCGCGACGACCGAAACCGCCCACCGCGAGCGGCGCAGCGTGGACACCGAGCCCACCCTCGCAATCGCCGTCCGAATCGGGGTGCCGATCCGCACGAACGACGTGCCCGCCGCGGAGAGCCGCAGACGCATGCGAGCCACCCAAGCCTCGGCCGACGCATCGCGGCGTGTTTCCGAGGCGGGGCGTTCTCGGACGTCCACGGCGGTCCCCACTGCGACGTCGCGTGAGGTTGGACTGTCCACGGCCGCGAGCGCGCCCATCGCTCGGACTGGCACCGTAACGAGCTCCGATGGATCTTTCGGAGGCGTCTGCCGACTCGCAGGCACCGGAGGCGGGACGTCCACCTGGGACGTGTCCTCCACGAGAAGCGCGCTGCTGAGCTCATACGGCTCCAGATTCTCCCCGGAGTCTTCGAGCAACATCGAACTCGTAATCTCCCTGACCGATCCCGAGGTGGGTCGCACGCCAATGCTCAGCGCTCGACCGACATCGGAAGCCGCCTCAGTCCACGGTGGAGACTTGGTAACCGCATTGGTCGCGACGACTCGGGTGGACGGCGCGACCAGCGGCGGACCGTTGACCCGAGGCTCGCTCGGATTCGGCGCGGGATGGCCCTGTTGCGGCTCGTCAATGATCAGCGTGGGGGACCGCGATGGCGGAGCATCCCCCTCGCCGAGGGCCTTCGGTCGGGACGCGGCCGCCGGGGATCCATGGAGCGCGGACGAAGGCGGTCCGACCACGCTCGAGAAAGGAGGGGGCTTCTCCGTCGTCGTTCGAGCCCCCGCCTTTGCCAGCGCACCGACTACTCCGGGCGCCGCCTTCGCTAGAGCCGGCGAGGGTGTGCGGACCTTAGCTGCCGGCGACCCCGGCTGCGATTGGCCCTTGTAGGTCTTGGCCACGGAGGCCTGGGCTGACGCATGCGGATTGGCAAGCCCAGCGGGCGCCGCCCTTGGCGCGCTGGACGCAGGAGCCGGGGCCACGGCCGGCGGGCCGGACGCAGGGTCATCGACCTTGTCGTTCTTTGGAGCCAAAGCCTTGCCGGGCGGGACCGGTTTCGCCACGGGCTCCGGGGTGGCCTTCGGCACAGTCGGCGACGCCACCCGAGGCGGCGCGGGCGCCGGTCGAGGAGGCTGCTTCGGCTGGCTTTCGGAGGCGCTCACCGGATCTCATGATAGCCCCGCCGGGGACAAAAGTGCTCCCGATGGCGAAATGGCGAGAACCGCCGGTATTACTCGAATCACGCCCGCCTCGCAAAGCGCGGCAATGCTCGAGTTCAACGTCGCGCCCGTCGTCCGAACATCGTCGACAAGGAGTATGCTCTGGCCGATGACCAAGTGGGGGCGGGTGACCCGAAACGCTCCTGCCACGTTCGCAGCACGGGCAAGTGCATCGAGGGCAACCTGGCGCGGGGTGTCACGGCGTCGCTCGAGTGCGCGAACGACGAGACGCGTGCCAAGCCTCTTCGCTATCCGCTGAGCGAGCAGCGCCGCTTGATTGTACCCTCGCTCCGCCAGTCGAGACGGGTGCAGAGGAACAGGGACGACGAGTGCGCCGCGCAAAGACTCGACGCGGCTTTCGATCGCGCGCCAGAGCAGGTCACCGAGAGGACGAGCGAGGTCGGGACGCTTCTCGTACTTGAATCGGACGATGGACCGAGCGACGGGGCCACCGTAGAGGAAGGCAGCTATCGTGGTGGCGTCGTCGACTCTCGCCGGCTCGACGTCACGGGCACACTCGGCGCAGAAGGCTGCCATGACGCGCGCGGGCCTATCGCATGCGGCGCATCGAGGCGGGGACAGGAGCGAAAGGGCCAGCTCCAGAAGGGAAGGGGGGGAATGTCGGCGGAGCATGCAGACCCATCGGCCGTGGGCGTTCGCCAGTTTCCGCCCCAGCCTTCAACGGTTCGGAGGCTCGCCGCTCCGGCGGCCGCGAACATCAATCTCGCACCCACGGCTCCGCGCCCTCGCCGCCCGATCTCTGCTTGCCGTCAGTCGACGCCGCCCACTCCTCGGACGTAACCGCGAACAGCCAATGGTCCTCCCAGGTGCCCGCGATACACAAGTACTTGGTCGCGAAACCCTCGCGTCGATATCCTACTTTCGCGAGGACCCGTAAGCTCGCGTCATTGCGCGGCATCACCGCTGCCTGCACACGATGGAGGTGCGCGCTCGAGAATGCGAACGAAGTGGCGGCTCCGACGGCCTCCGTCATCAGTCCGCGCCCCTGATGTCCTTCGTCGATCCAGTATCCGAGGTACGCGTTCTGGAACGCCCCTCGCACTATGCCGGCCAGCGCAATGCGCCCGATGATGCGCAATTCATCCTCGCGCGACGCGATCATGAGGACGAATGCGCGGCCGCGTTTCCAGTCGCGCCGATGGGCGAGGACGGCTTGCGACACCGAGACGAGCGAAGCGGGATCTTCGTCCGGGGGGGTCGCCGCGCTCCACGGACGCAAGTGAGCGGCGTTGGCTCGGAGCGCGCGGCGCACTTCGGGCACATCGGACGCTCTGGGCGGCCTGAGAACGAGCCGCTCCGTCACGATGCGCACGGACAGCGTCGGCGCCTCTACGCGAGCTCCCCCGTTCGACAGGGGTCGATTCATAGAAGCTGCACCGGGTCGACGTCTATCGCAACGCGAACGGTTCGAGCCAACGTGCGGCGCGTCTCGTCGATGGCGGTGAGCGTCTCTCGAAGCGCGGGCCGGAGCCGGGCTCGGAGCATGAGTCTATACCTCCAGCGGCCCCGGATGCGCGCGATGGGGGCGGGCGCCGGACCATGAACGAGCACTTCTCCGGAGACTACGGGCGGACACTCGCGCGCGCGCCGCGCCAGGGCATCGCAGGCGGACAGCGCCTCGCCCTGGTCGGCCGCATCCACTCGTACGAGGGCGGCCCGCGCAAACGGGGGATAGCCGAGCTCCCGCCTGTCGGCGAGCTCTCGTTCCATGAAACCGTGGACGTCGTGCCGAGCGGCGATCGCGATGGCAGGGTTGTCCGGATCCCACGTCTGGACGATCACTCGCCCAGGAGAGCTGCCGCGGCCTGCCCGACCTGCGACCTGGACAAGGAGCTGAAAGGCACGCTCAGTCGCGCGAAAGTCGGGGATGCTGAGGGCGGCATCGGCATTGATGACGCCGACGAGAGTGACGTTGGGCAGATCGTGACCCTTCGTGACCATTTGGGTTCCCACGAGAATATCAATTTCGCCGCCGCGCATGCGGGCGAGCACCTTCTCGATGCGTTTGCCCGTGGCCACGTCGCGGTCGAGTCGAGCGACGCGCGCCGACGGAAACATGGCCGAGATGCTCTCCTCTAGCCGCTCGGTCCCCAAACCTTCCAGGGCAAGGGCCTCGGCGTGACACGTCGGACACGCCTCTGGCAGCGGCATCGCGAGGTCGCAATAGTGGCAGCGGAGGGCGTCCCCGCCCTTCTTGTGGAGCGTGAGCGCGACCGAGCACGCGCTGCACGTGATCATCTTGCCGCAGGCCTGACAGCGGATACTCGGCGCGAAGCCCCTTCGGTTCAAGAACAAGATGACCTGTTCGCGAGCCGCAAGCGCTTCCTGCATCGCGCGAAAGAGCGGCATTGTGATCCGGCGCTCTGCGGTCGGACAAGGGCCGATGCGCCGCAAGTCGACGAGCTCCACGTGCGGCAGGAGCCGAGCGCCCGCTCGCTCGGGCAACAAGAGTTTGTGTGCACGTCCGCTTCGCACGAGCTGCTCGGACTCGAGCGCTGGCGTTGCGCTTCCGAGAACGCACACTCCGGAGACGCGGTGGGCACGCCAGATGGCCATGTCGCGGCCGTGATAACGCACGCCTTCCTCCTGCTTGAAGCTCGAGTCGTGCTCCTCGTCCACGATGACGAGTCCCAAGTTGAGGACGGGCGCAAAAAGAGCGCTCCGCGCTCCGACCGCTACCTCGACCTGACCGGATCGCAGTCGGCTCCACATCGCGTAGCGCTCGCGCGGCGTGAGCGCAGAATGCAGCACGGCCACACCATCGCCGAATCGGGCTCGGACGCGGGCTACGAGCTGCGGTGTCAGGGCGATCTCGGGGACCAGCATGAGCGAGCCCTTGCCCCGCTCGCGGGCGACGGCGAGCGCGCGCAGGTACACTTCGGTCTTTCCGCTTCCGGTCACCCCGTGGAGAACGAACGTCGCGGGTTTGGACGACTCGAGGGCGCTCGTGATCGCAGAGATGGCGTCTTGTTGCGAGGTCGTAGGTACGTGAGGGACGTCCCGGACAGCGGGACTCTCAAATGCGGGAGACGCTGGCGGCGCGCGGTCCTCGACCGTCGCGACGCCGAGCTCGACGAGGGTGCGCACGGCGGCACGAGCATTGCCCCAGCGCCGCGCGAGTCTCGCGACCGGCTCGGGGCCCGCGGCGCGCACGTGCGCCAGGATGGCCGCGGCCTGTCCGAGCAGGATTCCCGGGGGCTCTACGATCGCCGCCGGGACCAGCCACTGGACTCGGCGGTCGGCAAGACCCCCGGGCTCCTCGAACAGCGACGGGGCTCCGACCTGCTGCGCAACGTGTCGGTCTAGAGGAGGAAGGGCCAATCGCACGGCCTCACCGATCGGCGCAAAGTAGTACGAGGCGAGGTCGCGTAGGAAGGCGAGCAGGTCCTCGGGGATGGATGGGATCTCGTCGACCGCATCGGCGATGGGCCGCACTCCACGAGGCGGCTCTCGCTCCGCGACCGACAGCACCACTCCGACCACGCGTCGCGACCCGACCGGACAAACGACGCGCGAGCCCGCAGTCGCGCGCGACCGCAGCTCGTCGGGCACGGAGTACGTGAACGCATGGTTCACGGGCAGCGGGAGCGCTACTTCGACGTGCAGCACCGCTCGTCGACCACGCCGCTCAAGAACGACGCCAGGTGCCCCTCTGGCCGCCGATGCGCCCTGTCCGGCGGCAAGGGCCACCGCGGATCCATTCCGCACGGTAGATGACCCTTCGCCATGCCCCAACGTACATTCCATTCCCTTCTTGTCCATCGTCGACGGGCCCACGGCCGAGTGCGGGACGGACTTATCCTGGCGAACCGAAAGGGATCGGCCGAAACATCCCGGCCTTCTGGCGGTCCCACCGTTTCGGCTACGATGAAGGAAGGGTCAGTCGCCAAAGGAGCGGGTCATGTGGGTCACGGAATGGAGCGCGTGGTTGCGCGGGTGGTCGTGTGCTGCGCTCCTCTGGGCGTGCGGAGGTGCCAACCCAAACGCGCCAATCAATACGCTCGCGGATGGGAGTGCCGCGGAGGGCGGTGCGCCGGACGGTGCGATCCCAGCGCTCGACGCTGCTTCGGCCGCGGACACCAGCGCTCTGACCGCTTCTGCCGATGCCTCGGACTCGGCGGCTCAGGCGGCTGACTCGGCAGGTACGCGCGACGCGACCTCAACGGGCGTGGATGGGGCTCAAACGAGCGGTGACGCATCCACCGTATCGGGCGACGGGTCGACCCAGCCATCGTCGGCGCTCGTCCATTACCTCGGGCGCTTCGACACGACGGATCCCGCTGGGCCTAAGTGCTCGTGGCCCGGCAGCGCCATCATGGCGACGTTCACGGGGACGGGTATCACGGCTCAGTTGATCGACGCCGGCACCAACTATTTCACGGTCGTCATCGACGGCGGGACGCCGACCGTCGTACCGACGGGCTCTCAGACGCAGACCTACACGCTAGCTACGGGCCTGGCGGCAGGCCAGCACACGGTTGTCCTAACCAAGCGAACGGAGTCGTACGTCGGCGTGGTGCAGATTCTCGGTTTGCAGCCCCAAGGAGGGGCGCTCGTGCCTTCGCCCGAACCTTTTTCGCGACGGATCGAACTGGTCGGGGACTCGATTACGTGTGGATACGGAGACCTGGGCATCGGGCCGAATTGCAGCTGGAGCGCCTCCACGGAGGACGAGACGATCACCTACGGCGCCCTGACTGCAAACCAGCTCAACGCCGAGGCCACCGTGATCGCGTACTCGGGAATAGGCATGTATCAGAACGCCAACGGCGTGACGACCAACCAGATGCCGGTGCTCTTCGAGCGCACGCTGGCGGACGACGCCACCAGTCAGTGGGGCTTCACGACGCCCGCGCCCGACGTCGTCGTCATCAATCTCGGAACCAACGATTTCGCGAATGGAGACCCAGGTCAGGCGTACGTGACCGCCTACGTTGCGTTCCTGCGCCAGGTGCGTGGACATTACGCGAACGCCACCATCATTTGCACGACCAGCCCGATGCTCGGGTCGACCAACAACGCACACGCAATCGAGGCGTCCTACATCCAATCGGCCATCTCGCAGGTCAGCGATCCGCGCGTCTCTTTCATGGACTTCGCCGCGCAAGATCAGGCCAACGGATTGGGGTGCGACTGGCACCCTAGCCCAAAGACGCACCAGCTCATGGCGACGACGCTGGTCGCACAAGTGAACTCCCTCACAGGGTGGTAGCCGGCCTGGGGCGATCTCGTAGGGGGGACGAAGGCGCACCGATCTACGACGCCATTCGGACCGACGTGCGAGGCATGGCCGCCTCCCGACCCGCAGCGGTGACGCCCGCAGCGTCAGAAGGCGCGGCGCACCGGGCGACCTCGCTCTCACTGTGCGCAGGGGCCATGGCCGCCACTTCGACAAACCGGTAACCCACGCCACGAACCGCCTGGATAAACCTTCCAGCCGTTCCGAGCTTGCTCCGAATTCGGGCGATCATGACGTCCACTCGTCGCGTCGGTTCGTCGAAAGGTCCCGACCACGCCTCGCGCAAAATATCGTCCCTCGACACGGCGTGGTTCGCCCGCGCGACGAGGGCATCGAGCACGCGGAACTCGCGACCACTCAAGCCGATCTCGCGCCCGTCGACCGTGACCCGCAGGGGCGAGCGAGCGATGAGCAGCTCGCCCGCGACGGTCGCTTGCGCATTCTCCGCCGTCTGTTGCGAGGTCACGACCGCCTCGACGTGAGCTCTGAGATCGCTGACAATTCGCTCTCGCTGCGCTGCATTCGCGGTGACCAGCACGATGGGAACGACTAGGTCGGCGCGCAGACCCGCGGGTGGCGGACCGCTATCGTGGGAACACGTGAGGACAAACCACTCGCGGTCGCCAAGGCGGCGCGTGGCCAGAACCACGCCCTCGGGAAACGTGTCGCTCGCACTCCGCGCGGGGTATTCATCCATGGGCTCCTCCGTGGCGCTCCTGACGCCGCCACAACAGTTGCATGAGAATAGACACCGTGTCCAGCATAGCGAACGCCGGGTCGTCTCGGTCCTCCCGGAGGCGGCTGCGCCACTCTCAGCCTTGGATGCGAAGGATCCCCCTTGGCAGAGCCGACCGATGAGTGCTGCGCCATCGCATGATTCGACCGCAGCGCACCGTGCCAGCGAAATCGAGGAGACTCGGCTGGATGTCTCTCGGCGCCTCGACCCCGCCACGCGCTCCGAGCTTGGCCAGTACTTCACTCCGCGCCCGGTGGCGTCGTTCATGGCGAGGTTCTTCGACCGCTTCCCCCCGACGGCGCGGCTGCTCGACGCTGGCGCAGGGATCGGCGGCTTGATCGCGGCTGCGGTCGTCGAGGCCATCGAGCGTCCTTCGCCGCCGTCGCGCATGGACGTGGTGGGCTATGAGATGGACTCGCTCCTGCTTCCGTCCCTGGCTCGAACGCTGGCGGTCTGCGGATACGAATGCAAGCGACGCGGCGTAGAGTTCCGTGGCTCGGCCGTCGGCGGGGATTTCATCGCCGCCGCAGTCGCGCTCGTCCAGGGGAGAGTTCGCGGTCGCACCCCTTTGCGATTCACGCACGCGATCCTGAACCCGCCGTATCGCAAGCTCGGATCCAACTCGACGGCGCGCCTGATGCTACGGCGCGTGGGCATCGAGACGAGCAATCTCTATACGGGGTTCGTTGCCCTTGCGCTCCAGTTGCTCGACCCCGGCGGCGAGCTGGTCGCGATCACCCCCCGGAGTTTCTGCAATGGCCCGTACTTCCGTGCGTTCCGGCAGTACCTCCTCCGTGAAACGGCCCTTCGACGGTTCCACGTATTCGAGTCGCGCACCGCGGCCTTTGCCGGCGACGAGGTGCTCCAGGAAAACGTCATCTTCCACGCGATCAAAGGCGCTCGCCCGCACCGCGTCGTCGTGTCGACGAGCTTGGGGCCCGAGGACCCGCAGCCATCGATGCGCGCCGTGCCCTTCGAGCAAGTCGTTCGTGTCGGCGATCCCGAGAGCTTTATCCGCGTCATCTGCGACCAGTCCGGCCAACGGATGGCGGACCTGCATTCGACTATGCCCTGCGTGCTGACCGACCTCGGGGTTACCGTCTCGACGGGCAAGGTCGTCGACTTCCGAGTTCGACCCCACTTGCGGCGACACCAGGGATCGCGAACAGAACCGCTGATCTACCCAACTCACTTGGTGGACGGCCTCGTGCGCTGGCCGAAGCCAGGGAAGAAGCCGAACGCCCTTGCCGACCTGCCATCCACAAAGGCTCTGTGGATGCCGTCGGGCACCTACGTGCTCATCAAGCGATTCACGTCGAAGGAGGAGAGACGGCGGATCGTCGCCGCCGTATTCGAGCCGGAGCTCGTCCCCGCCGCCAAGGTCGGCTTCGAGAACCACCTCAACGTGCTACACGCCAGCGGGGTAGGGCTCGATCGCGAGCTGGCACGCGGGCTCGCCGCGTTCCTGAACTCGACGTTCGTCGACTTGGTCTTTCGGCAGTTCAGCGGCCACACGCAGGTCAACGCCACGGACCTGCGAAGCCTGCGCTTTCCCACGGCGACGACGCTGCGGCGACTCGGGGGGCAGGTCCCGGTCGGCTGCTCGCAGCGGGAGATCGACGACGTTGTGGACGCTGCGGTGGGGATGGCGGGGCCATTGCGCAGCCGCTGAGCGTTGTGCCGATTGAGCCGCGGTCGGGCCGCATGAGCGTGCTGAGGGCCTCGTGATCCACGCGTCGCGGAGGCAGGAGGAATTCAGCCTTGCGTATGTGCGCGCAGCACGCTTCACGAGATTCTCGGTACGGCCATCCCGAGTAGGCGACCTCGGATTGTGACAGGGGTCCACTCCGTCCGCGTTGGCAGGTCGTTGCCGGATGCCGTGGGGGTGGCCACATGTTAGAGACAAGAACGACAGCACATTGGGACTTTCAACGGCATGCGCGAGGGAGCGAGGCGGGCGCGTGACGGAGGCCGTATCATCAACATCTCGACGAGCATCATCGGCCACTTTCTCCCCAACCATAGCGTATACGCGGCGACCAAGGCGGCGGTGGAGGCCATGACCCGAGACGTGGATCGCCGACCGCACGGGGCACCGGTCGAGCGCGATGACCCACCGGTACCAGGCGTCTCCCACGCCCCTCAATCCCAAGACCCCCCCCGCCTCGCGTAACCCAGCGGAGAGCGTGGGATTCGAACCCACGGTACCCTCACGGGTACACCTGATTTCGAATCAGGCTCCTTCGGCCTCTCGGACAGCTCTCCGCCGCGCAACCTGCTGCGATCGCAGCACATTGTCAAGCCGGCGTGCTATTAGGGCGGCTCCTTCGCGAACCGCGGCGACCCGCTGGGGTTGGCGGGACCCCTGGAGAGATGACCGAGTGGCCGAAGGTGCATGATTGGAAATCATGTGTACGGGCAACCGTACCGAGGGTTCGAATCCCTCTCTCTCCGCTGAGTTAGGTGCGATCGGGGCGGGTGGCGCGTCTACGCCTTAGTCTTGCAGGCTACGGCCACTCACGACGATGAGACCAGTCCCATGCGCTCCCGCGGGGGGGGTGCTGACGGGGACAGTCAAAGCGGCCGCGTGCAGGTGCGAGAGACGCTTTGCGAAGACATCTTAGCGCGTCGTCCCACGCGTTCCCTTCGTCGCGCGTCACGCACCTTTCGCCGAGCTACGCGTCTCCCTCGCCGGCTTGGACGTCTCCCTCGCCGGCTTGGGCGTCCACCTCGCCGGCTTAGGCGTCTCCCTCGCCGGCTTGGGCGTCCACCTCGCCGGCTTAGGCGTCTCCCTCGCCGGCTTGGACGTCCACCTCGCCGGCTTAGGCGTCTCCCTCGCCGGCTTAGGCGTCTCCCTCGCCGAGGATGGCGTCCACCTCGACGCGTAGACCCTTTTCCCCCCGCGAGGTACGCATCGACCTCGAACCGGGAGACGCCCCCCCCGACGAGGTACGCATCTACCCCGACGAGGGAAGCATCGACCCCGACCCGGGAGACGCCTCCCCCGACGAGGTACGCGTCTACCCCGACCCGGGAGACGTCCACCTCGACGAGGTCACCCTCCACATCGACCACGGACGCCTCGCCCTCGTTCGGGGACGCCTCACCCTCGACGAGCGACGCCTCACCCTCGACGAGCGACGCCTCACCCTCGACGAGCGACGCCTCACCCTCGACGAGCGACACCTCACCCTCGACGCGCGACGCTTGCACACCGACGAGCGACGCCTCGACCCCGGGCTCATCACGGCGCTATCGGAATGAGTACCCAAGAGAGACGAACGCGCCCCAGGTCAGGTTGAAGAGGACGGTATCCCAGTCAAGCAGGGCGAGGAGCTCGACGCCGTCGACTCGCCCTCCCAGGCCGACCGATCCTGCCAGCGCGGGCCATGACTCATCGGGATTCCGAACCGCGTAGAAACTCAAACCGCTCGACAAGTCGAAGAGGAGCGTCGCGTCCGACGACGGAGCTGTCAGAACCTCGAAGCCCGTGAGAAGGCGCCCGCCCCATAACGTCCCGTCCGTCGGTTGCTCGCCGACCCCATAAACGCCGCCGAGCGAGGTCCTCCAGCGAACCCCGCTCGTTCGGCGGCCGAACGAGGCGTAGGCCTCGACGCCTGCCATCGTGAAGACCCGGTTGTCGCTCGGACACTCGTCGGACCGGTCGAGAAGGCACAGTTTGATGCGAGAGTACTCGCCCGCGCCGAGCTGGCCTCGAACTCCGAAGTCCCATGTCCGCGCCGCAGATCCGCCCGCATCGTCGGCTTGTGCGCGTGCGGCGACCGAGCATGCGACCGCAGACGCGCCCACCAGGCGGAGCAATGTTCGCAAGGGCATGCGCAAGTTTAGCGATCGAAAACCATGTCAGCGTCTCATTGACCGCGCCGCCTCCGCGAGCGCAAGCGTGTGCGTCAGAAGCTCCGTGCCACCGGTCGCGCCGTGGCCCGGCACCACCCGCGCCGCATCGGCGTAACGCGCGATCACCCCGCGCGCGCTCGCGGGCCACGCGGCCAGGTCCGCGTCGGCCACGTTGCCCAGCGTCGCCGCGTTGACAGCGCGCACCATGCACCCGCCGAAGAGCCCCCTCGACCCGGAAAGTCACACCACCAGGTTGTCGGACGTGTGCGCCGCACCCGGAAAGAAGACCTCGGCACTCACGTGCCCCGCGCGAACCACGTCGGGGAAATTCACTGGGGTCGGATGCCATCCGACGAGGCCCGCTCGCGCCACCGTCTCGCGGGACGCGTACGTCGCGACCCCGCGGCGCAACACCTCTCTGAGACCTCCCATTCGGTCGTCGTGAGCATGCGTCACCACGAGCGCGCGCACGGGGCACCCGCGCTCGCGCGCACGCAAGCCCGTGGATTCCGGAGATTCTGAAGTCTGCATTCCCGTCACCCTGGCGGCGATCCCTCCCGCTCGACCTTCAACTCCCCCTCGTCCCAGCTCCCTCGCCTCGTCGGTTGCATCAACGCCTCGCGCAGCGCCCGAAGAAACTGCTCCCGCGGCCATTCTTCGGCTCCCATCGACAGCGTGTTGTCGTTGGCCACTTGGGCGTCGATCAGACGAAAGCCCCACTCCGCGAGACGCGACGCGAGCCGGATGAGCGCCACCTTGGAGGCGCTCGGCCGCCACGAAAACATCGACTCCCCGAAGAACATCGTCCCGAGCGACACGCCATAAAGCCCGCCCACGAGCTCCCCGTCCTGCCACGCCTCGACCGAGTGCGCATACCCGAGCCTGTGGAGCTCACGGTACGCGCTCACCATGTCGTCGGTGATCCACGTCCCGTCCTGCCCGGGCCGGGGCGTCATCTTGCACGCCGTGATGACCCCGTCGAACGCGCGGTCGAAGGACACGTCGTAGACGCGCTTGGCGACGGTCCTCCTGAGCGTACGGCCGACGTGCAGGCCATCGACTCGGAGCACGCAGCGCGGATCGGGCGAGTGCCACAGAATGGGAAGGCCCTCGGCGTACCAAGGAAAGATTCCCGATCGATAGGCGAGCAGCAATCGCTCGGGTGAAAGGTCGCCGCCGAGCGCCAGAAGACCGTCCTCGGACGCCTCGGGGGGCGGAAACACAAGGCGACGTCCCAGGACTGCGATGGGCACGACAGCCACGATAGCGCGGAGCTCCACGCGCGACACGGCACGGGCGGTTTCGGCCACACGCCCGGCGCTGTTAGAGTGCCGCTCCTCATGGCCCGATTCATCGACGAACTGAAGCGCACTCACCACTGCAGCGAGCTCCGCGCCACGAACGAGGGCGCCGTCGTGGTTCTCTTCGGCTGGGTGTCGAGCTATCGCGACCACGGGGGTTGCGTGTTCGTGGACCTCCGCGACCGCGAAGGCGTCACGCAGCTCGTCTTCGACCCGGACTTGTCCGGCTACGGAGACCTGCCTCGCATGGCGCACGACGCGGCTCGCGCCATGCGAACCGAGTGGGTGATCGGAATTCGCGGCGTCGTCAAGAGCCGCGGCGACAACAAGAACCCGAAGCTTGCGACCGGCGACATCGAAGTGCACGTCATCGAAGCCGGAGTCTTCAACAAGAGCGAGACACCGCCGTTCGAGATCGCCGACTCGATCGACACCGGCGAGGACAAGCGCCTCCAATACCGCTACCTCGATCTGCGGCGCGCACCGCTCCAGAGGACGTTGCGCGTGCGCCACCGACTCCATCAGACGACGCGTACGTACTTCGACGGTCTCGGTTTCGTCGAGCTCGAGACGCCCATCATGGTCAAGTACACGCCGGGCGGGGCCCGAAACTTCCTCGTTCCGTCGCGCCTGTCCCCCGGCAAGTTCTACGCGCTGGCCGAGAGCCCGCAGATCTTCAAGCAGCTCTACATGGTCGCGGGATTCGACCGCTACTTCCAGATCGTCAAGTGCTTTCGAGACGAAGACCTGCGCCTCGATCGGCAGCCTGAGTTCACGCAGATCGACGTCGAGATGAGCTTCGTCAACCAGGACGACATCTTCCGGGTCATGGAAGGGTTGATCTTTCGTATTTGGAAAGACGTCTGCGGCTTCGACCTTCACGAGCTCTATCCGAGCGGCCGCTTCCCGCAGCTCCCTTTCGACGAGTCGATGGGCCGCTATGGAAACGACAAGCCTGACCTTCGCTTTGGCCTCGAGCACGTCGACCTGACGACCCTCGTCACGTCCCACGGCGGAGGCGGCGTGCCGTTCTGGAAGACCATCGCGGACAAGTTCACCCGCGGTGAGCTCCGGGCCGACCTGCCCGCCGAGATCGTCAAGGCGATCCGCGTCCCGGCGGAATACGCGGCGAAGCTGACGCGAACCGATCTCGAGAGGTTCGAGGAGTACGTCAAGAGCATGGGCTCCAAGGGGCTCGCGCGGGCGAAACTCGACGCCGAGGGAAATTGGGTGCAGTCGCCGTTGGCGAAGATGATCACGCCGGAGCTGCGCGTGGCGATCAACGGGGCCGCCGGCGCCAGGGACGGAGACCTGCTGCTTTTTCAGTTCGGACGTCAGGCTTCCGTGCAGACCGTACTGGCCAACCTGCGCATCGCGCTCGCGAAGAAGCTGGGCCTCATCCCGGAGTCCGGACACGGCGGCAAGTGGAACTTCCTCTGGGTCGTCAATCCGCCCCTCTTCGAGTACGACGACGAGAAGAAGACGTGGGCGGCGGCCCACCATGCATTCACGCGTCCCCATGACGATTGCGTCGAGCTCCTCGACAAGGACCCGGGCAAGGTCCTCTGCTGGCGATACGACCTAGTCTTGAACGGCTTCGAACTCGGCGGCGGCTCGGTCAGGCTTCACGACCCCGTCGTTCAGGCCAAGGTGTTCCGGGCCCTCGGGATTTCCGATGAGGACGCCACGCGCAAGTTCGGCTTCTTGCTCGAGGCGCTGAAGCTCGGCGCGCCGCCGCACGGCGGCATCGCCCTCGGAATGGACCGCCTGGCCATGCTGCTGAGCGGCGCCGAGAGCCTCCGCGACGTCATCCCGTTCCCCAAGACTCAGAAGGGCACGGACTTGATGAGCGACGCGCCCACCGCCGTATCCCCCGAGCAGCTCACCGAGCTGCGGATTCGCGTCGTGGAACAGCCGACCTGACGGCCTTCCCAAGGCTCATCGAGCCAGAAGGACGCGTAACGCGGAGACTGGGTCCAGGCCGAGGGAGAGGACCCCAGCCTGGCCCGCGATGCGTTCGACTGCGGCGTCGAGCCATCGAAGCGCACCGACGAGGACCCCTACCCGCTCGGACGCCTTGCGAAGACCTCCGAGCACGGCCATGACCGCATCCATTCCGAGCGCCGCCCCGGCGATCATCGTTGGGGGCGCCAGGACAATGTCCCTCGCGACGACCGCGCGCACCAGGGACCCGGGCGGCGCACCGCCTAGCAGCAGCGCGCGCACAGTGGAGAGCTCGCCGAAGCATCCGAGACTGAGAGGGCCCATTCGCTCCGCGATCGCCTGCGACAGAACCGGCAGCCGCGGCCTCCAGTCGCCGGAAGGCACGACGGCGCGCAACGCCTGGGGCCCGGCGATGAGATCGAACGCGGGACCTCGACGGCGCGCGAGTACCGCCGTATGAAGCGAGCCGCGATCGAACACGCCGAGGGCCACCACGTGCCCATCGGCGCAGAGTGCGTCGAGCGCGGTGCTCGTCCAGCGCGAGGTCCGCACGAACGCACCGCGAATGCGAGTAGGCCAAAGGTCGAGCCCTCCCTCGTCGATGACTTCGCACACGCACTCGGCCATCTTCAGCGTTTGGGCCGTGAGGTCGTCCTCGCGACGGGCCCGTGCCCCGAAGCGCTCCATGACGTCGTCGAACGCTCCCACGCGCATGGCGAGCACCCAATCGGCGCCCACCGCGGCGGCGACGGACGCGAGCGTCCTGGCTCGGGCCGACGGGGACGACTGCGGGTTTTCGGTGCGTTTCCACAGATACGCCAGACGCGCCGGGTCGGTTCGACCGCAACCGGTGTGCACGACCTTCAGCACCTCGCCCATGTCGTGCAGCACGAGCACGCCGCGCCGCATGAGTCCCGCGCCCGACGTGGGCCGCGACTGCACGAGGCCGAGCAGCCGCGTCCAATCCTCGGTCGAGAAGCCCTCGAAGCGCACGTCGGCCGTCAGCACAGTGAACCCATCATAGCAGCCGGTGGATCCCGTCGCGGCGTCGGGGCCGCCGCCTCACCGTGTCCACCAGCGAATGCAGAGGTCGTCACTGGTGTGACGGATGGCTTGCGATGGCTCGATCAGCGCAGCGGATCGTCCGACTGCGGGGGCGTTGGGGCGCCCGAAGACCATCAGCGGACGGGGATCCGCGTCGGGGCCACAGAGCTCGGCCTCGACGCGGGCGATGGGACGATCCCGATCGATCGACACGACCTCGATGGCGCCGAGCGTCAGCGGCGCACCCTGAGGAGCCCCGAGCCGAACGACCACATCGCGTGCACCGGCCGGATCGGATGCGGGCTGAGCCAGAAGCGCGCGCAAGCGCAGGATGGCCGAACCGCCAGCCGCGAAGGCTTGCCGCAGGTCGGCGTCGCGAAGGTGCGCGATCGCTCCGGCCATTTTGCGCGTGCCCAAGAGCACATTGACACTCGGGAGCGCGCGGGCAGGGGCCTCGATGGCGATGGAATTGATCACATCGCCCGCCGATGGGCCGTCGCGCGACGGCTGCGCTGCAAGGAGCCGCGCGTCCATCGCGATGGGCGCGCCCGGCGCCCCGAACGCGACGAAGAGGTCCAAGGAGCCGGACTGCCACTCTCCACGCGGGAGACTCACATCCTCGTAAACGAGCAGGCGATCGCGACCCGTCTCGACTCGAACACGGGCCACGCTAGGGAGCATGGGAAGCGGCGGGGCCGGGCGTGCGGCCGGTGGCGTCGGCGGGGGGGCAGAATGCGACGAGGCGACCGGAAACGCTGAGGGATGCGGTGTCACCGTCCGAGCGTCGACGTGCGCACCGAAGGCCACGTACGCGGTCAACAAGGACGCCGCACACTTCATCCGAGGACGCCCTCGAACGCCTGCGCCAGGAGACGGGCGTGGCCCTCCAGAAGAGTGGGATTAACGCCTTCGTGCGCAGGACGCGCTGCCAGTTCCCGGAGTCTCGACCATGCGCGAGGATTGCGGTACCAATCGTCATCGAACGCCTCGCGCAGTTCGCTGACCAAGGAACGCGTTTGAAGCCATGCGAGGAGGCGCGCCGGATCATCCTCGCGGACCGACGGCCACGCTCCACGGAGGCGATCGTCGAGCGGCCGGCCGAACAGCCGAACGCAGAGCTCCCGGAAGAGCCCCTCGGGCGCCGCCGCGGTGTCGTGGCCGAGGACGACCCGCACAGCGAGCACGCGAAGCTCGAACAGTGCCGAGTACGCGAGGCGGCGCACATGGCCCGCGGCCACGCGGCTTGCCACCCCGAGCCAGCGCCTCTGCCATCCTCGGTCGATGGCGAGCGACGAAAACGTCAGAGCCCACAGATGGGCTCCGACAAACAGCGGCTCCTGCGCCAGCGCAAACGGCAGCCCCGATCGACTCAACGCCACGCGCGCAGCGAACCCGGCGGCGTAGAGCGCGCGCAGAAAGCTCGCGGCTCCCAGGTCGGCGGGAAGCGACGGGACATCGAGCTCGACGCCGTGGGCGGCCATTCCCGTCACGTCCGCGAGCCAGCGCAGCGAGATGTGACTGGGCCAGCCCTCGCCGCAGTCGCGGGCGACGGCATATCGGAGGACAGCTTCCGCGCACGGCTGCGATCCGACCGCTTCCGCGCGGACGTGATGCCAGACGTCGTCGGTCGAGTCGAGGACGCTGAGGGCAGCCGCGCGCAGGGCTCCCGGCTTTACAGCCAGGAGCGGCGACCACCAATGGTCCAACGCCAAGCGCTCTGCGACCACCGCACGACGGGCCATCCGCCTTCGCGCAAAGTCGGCGTACGCCGTCGCAGCGTCGGCCGCGGCGCGCAGCCATTCGCCTGCCTCACCGAGCGCCTCCGCCGCGAGCACGCCCCGCCATGCTTGACGGAAGCTCACCCGCCGTGGGGTCGGTCCGCCCAAGCGCCCCCTCGGCTCCTCCTTCGTTCGCGCCATCGCGACTTCGAAAGCCAGGCCTATTCGCGCCTGCATCAATGCGTAGACCCAGCGTAGCAGGGCGTCCCGGTGCAAGGCCTCCGCGGGCCCGAGGCTCATGCCGGCGAGAGCGTCCCACATCGACTTGCCCGCGACGTGCCGTTCGGACTCAAACGGATCTTCTGGGTTCGACAGCAGCGTCGGATCGCGCGCGGCGTCGAGGGCGAGCTCGGTGCGCCATCGCACGAGCCGCCCAGCCACTCGCGCAACATCTCTGTCGAGCGACATCAGATCTTCGACGCGCCCATCAGCCATCCGGCACGTTCTCCGGAGCGCCGAGGCCTGCCGAACGTCCACGAGCCCCCGACCAGGCTCCGATGGCACCGCCGGATGCCGCGAGCAGCACCGTCGGCAACGCCGATTCGACCGCAAGCCAAGCCCTTCCCATGAGGACGGCCGAGAGGACGCCAGCGAGACCACCAGCGAGGACGCCGGCGAGCACGCCAAGCGCCACGGGCCGACGCGGTCCCCATCGACCTAGAATGTACCCTCCGGCAGCGGCGCCCAGCGCGATCGCGCCTGCGCTCGCCGCCGCCATCACGAGCACGGTCAGACCGAATGAAGCGCCTATCCCGAGCTTGTCGCTCGCCCAGCGACCCGTCGCGAGCGCGAGGGCCGTAAGCGGGATCCAGCTCCCGACGATGGCCACCACCGCGAGGCCAACCCAAGCCCACCACGGACGCGGAGTGGTGCTGGCGTCATCGCCTTGAATGACGTGAAGTCTGCGCCTGCGTTCCACGGGAAAACCTGTCTAGCAGAGTGTAAGGTTGTAGGGACATGCGGTGGTTTGGTCGAGCGTGGGCAGCCGTGATCGTTGCCGGCTCCCTAGCTGATAACGCCTGCGGAACCGGAGCGGCTGCTCGCTTCGCGGGGCACTGGAAAGGTGTGCGAGTCGAGGGGGTCACCGCAGGCGCGGAGGGAGCCGCCAACGCCTACGCGGCCGACCTCGACCTCATCGTGCACGACGACTGGCTCTCCGTCGCGTCGCGCAAGGGGCGCCAGATGGGGCGCTTCAAGATCCTCAAGCAGTACTCGACATCGCTCACCATCGCGACCGACCGCGACGGGACCGACGCGCCCCAAACGTTCCTGTTTCCCGATGACAAGACGATGAAGTGGCTTGTCCTCGAGGGGCAGGCGATCGTGTTCGCGAAGCGATGACCGCCGCGGCCGGGCGGCCGGGTTACTTCCGTTCGTCGATCGGAACGTATTGGGTGAGATTCGGTCCCGTGTAGATCTGGCGCGGGCGCGCGATGCGCGTCGTAGGATCACCCATCATTTCCCGCCAGTGCGCGACCCAGCCCGGAAGCCGCCCGATCGCGAAGAGAACCGTGAACATGTTGGTCGGAAATCCCATGGCCCTGTAAATGATGCCCGAGTAAAAGTCCACGTTGGGATAGAGCTTTCGTTCGACGAAGTAGCTGTCGCCGAGGGCTGCCTCCTCCAAAGCCTTGGCCGTGTCGAGCAGCTTGTCGGGCTTGCCCAGCCTCGCGAGCACCTTATCCGCGGCCGCCTTGATGATTTTCGCGCGCGGGTCGAAGTTCTTGTAGATGCGGTGACCGAAGCCCATCAGCCGAAACTTGCTATTTTTGTCCTTGGCGAGCTCGATGTACTTGCGGACGCCCCCCCCGTCCGCGTTGATCGCCTCGAGCATCTCGATGACTTCCTGATTGGCGCCGCCGTGAAGGGGGCCCCAGAGCGCACAGATTCCGGCACTGATCGACGCGAACAGGTTCGCCTTGCTCGATCCCACCATGCGGACCGTGCTCGTGGAGCAGTTCTGCTCGTGGTCGGCGTGCAAGATCAGGAGCAAATTCATGACTCGCACGAGCTCCGGGTCGATCTCGTACTCTTCTGCCGGAGTCGAGAACATCATGTTGAGGAAGTTTGCGCAGTAGGACAGGCAGTGCTTCGGATAGACGAAGGGCTCCCCTATGGACTTCTTGTACGCAAACGCCGCAATGGTGCGGACCTTGGAGACCACCCGAGCGATCGTGATGTCCCGGACTTCGATATCGTCGACGTTCAGCGAGTCTGGATGGTAGGTCGACAGCGCGGCGACCATGGCCGAGAGGATCGCCATCGGGTGCGCCGTGGGCGGGAAGCCCTCGAAAAAGTGGCGAAGGTCTTCGTGCAGAGGGGACCGGCGCGAGAGGCTGTCACTCCACGCGTGGAGCTCGGCCTCGTTGGGCAGATGACCGTAGATGAGTAGATAAGCGGTCTCGACAAACGTCGAGTGCTCCGCGAGCTGCTCGATGGGAATCCCCCGGTAGCGGAGGATCCCTCGGTCGCCGTCGATGTACGTGATGGCGCTCGTCGTCGACGCGGTGTTCATGAACGCGGGATCGAGCGTCACGCATCCGGTCTTCGCCCTCAGATGGGCGATGTCGAGCGCGCGTTCGTCCTCTGTTCCGACGACAACCGGGGCCTCGAGCCGCTGCTCACCCAACGTAATGATAGCCCTATCCATCACGGCATCCTCCGGCGAAGTGGGTGCCGGTACTATAGGGCAAGCGCGAGGCGAGCGTAGAAGGGTCGGAGGCAAGCACCGATTTCCAGCGCCAACCAGCGCGATTCTTCCTGTAGGCGAGGACGCTCGACGCCGATTTCCCGAGCCTGGACCCTAGACCGAGACGTGGGGTGCTTTTCGTCGAGCCCGAGCGAGGCCGGCGGCGGACCCTACTTCCGGTAGGGACCCTAGACCGAGACGTGGGGTGCTTTTCGTCGAGCCCGAGCGAGGCCGGCGGCAAGTCGCCCGGAGCCTACTTCCTGTAGGCGAGGACGCTCGACGCCGGGATCGCTCGGGTCGCCCCGGGGGTTGCCCCCCGGGGCTCCCACGGATCCGGACGTGCGGAACTACCGCATCCGGCTCTTCGGGTCACGGGTTTGCTGCGC
>JBEKXD010000006.1:0-203310 GCA_049512415.1 Polyangiaceae bacterium | reverse complement strand
GACGTTCACGTTCAATCAAATCATGCTCGCTTCCGGACCGAACTACGCGACCACGATCGCATCGTCCGTCGGCCCGAAAACCTTCAGTCGCACAGACCCCGATTTCGAAGGCACGACGCTCTCGAACGTCACGATTCCTTACGGGAGGTATACGGGCCTCAACGTTTGCTACGACGCCTCCGTGCAGATCTTGCTCGATGGCGTCACGTATCAGGGTTACGCCGCATCGGCTCCCGGCACTCTCGCGCACGGTCAGCCGTTGTGGACGACCGCGTCGGGTGTGACGGCGACCAGCCCGGGAGCGGCGGTGCCCTATACCTACGTTCCCGGAGGCCCCAACACTCAGTACTGCGCGCAGGATATGTTCCCTTCCGTCCTCTGCGTGGTCGACGGTGCGAGCGACGTCGGCGAGGATTGCAAACCCGGAGACGAGGTCTACACCGCGCAAGGCAAGGTGGTCCCCGTCGGCGATGGAGGCCAGACGACAGTCGATGCGGACATCACGTTGCAAATCTATCTTCTGGTAGATTTGTACAATTCCGTAAACATCGATCCGTATATGCTCGCCATCAGCGGGATTCCGTCGATTCACGTCACGGTGGGTCAGCCCGGAGCCGCGGTGCACCTCACGGCGACCGACGGCGTACGGAATACGGCGGACGTGGGGTTTCTGTTCGGTCCCGACAAGAGCCTCCTATGGGCAACGTATGCCAAGACGGACGACACGGCATATCCGGGGATGTGCGAGGGCCAGAGCAGCGTCTACCTCACGGCGCAGCCCCCGTCATCGTCGTTTCTATTGCCCAACGTATACCCGGTCGGACAGTTCGACGCCTCGCAGGGTGGCGGAGAGGTCGTGGGTCCCATTCAGGGTGGCGAGTGCGAGGACACGAGCGACCCCAACCAGTGCCAAGTCGTCGGCGACAACGTGACGACAGGGGTTCTGCAGAGCGTCGACCAGCAGGCGCAGCTCACGTGCATTGCGGACTCGCAAGGTCCCTTCGAAGCGATGGGGTACCAGTATAGGATCGCGTCTCAGACCGGCGGTGACGGAAGCAGCGTGGCGTTGACGATCTCGCGTGTCGTGGACCCGAGCGGCCTTCTGGGAACGTGCACGAGCCACTTCGTCCAAGACCGGCCGGGGACGTGCGCCAAAGCGGGAAGCGGGGCCGATGGCTACCCGCAGTGAGTTGGGCCCCGCTGTCAGTCGGCCCGATTGACCTTGTCCTCGAGCTTCTGCACGATGTTGGGATAGCCCTCGCCGGGCGTCTTCATCTTCTTGCGGAACTGCTCGTAGTAGTTCTTGGTCAGGCTCGAGCCTTCCGTGATGATGTCGACGACGCGATAGCCGGACGCCGTGTGCGCTACGACGTAGTCCACGCGCACGCTCGTCTCGCGCGGATTGTTCTTGTTCTTCGCTTCGGTCATGACGCGCGCGTCGCCCCCCGAGTCGCGCGTTCCCCGATAGGTAATCTCGTAGTCTAACGTCTTGACGAGGTTTTTCCGGTAGTTCTTTCGAACGAGCCGGGTGAGAAGATCGCGCAGCGTCTGCCTCTCCTCGTCCGCGTAGCCGCTCCACAGGTTGTCGCAAGCCGGCACGGACGACGGACACGGTTCTCCGAACGCGCGCTTCGTGAGAGCGTCGTAGTCGACGAAGTTGTCGAGCGAGCGGTTGATCTGTGCGGTTCGCGCCTCGGAGTCCGGCTGCCGCAGGAGCTGCTCGAGCTTCGCGTGCTGCTGCTGGATGAAGCTTTGCGCGTCGTCCGCGCGGGCAGGGGCCGAGACGACGAGGGAAGCCACGACGAGAAGGACGGGGACCAGCCAACGGAATCGCATGCGCCAAGACCTCTCGGGACCCCGAGGGGGGTCGTTCAGTCGACAGGGCGGCGGCCCCATCGAGCGACTCGTCCGCCGGCAGTCTTCGAGCTGGCGACCACCGTGCGCCGAGTCAGTGCGTAGGACGGATAGCTCACTCGTGCCATTCACGGCGAGTCGCTCCCCGCGCCGGACCGGGGGCCCTCGAGGGGGGCCGCGCAAGCGCCCCGGTGTTCCTGCTGGGGGAGCTCGAGGGGGGCCGCGCAAGCGCCCCGGTGTTCCTGCTGGGGTCGAGGGGGGCCGCGCAAGCGCCCCCCTCGTCGAGCTCAATGCGTTCCCGCCGTGTGAGCTCCGGCCGCCGGTGGCTCGACGAACACCTGCGCCGTGTCGAGCATGGCGAGCTGCTCTTGCTTGATTGCGACCCCACGGTCGCTGAAAAATAGGTCGTTTTCCTCCAGGTTGGCCCGCTGCTGGGCCACGAAAAGGATCGGGTCCCCCGTGCGCGTGTAGCCGAGCTGCACGATGGCGCCCTTTCCCCATTCGCCCCCGTCGAACGCGAGCGGCTTTCGTAGCACGTAAAAGCCCTCGGCGGGGAGGCGCACGAGGCTGTCGGCCCATGTCAGGCCGCGGAACGCGACTCCAGATCCATGAAAATGCCAGCGGTTGTGGATGTTGTGCTCTGGCGCGATGACGACCGGGAGCCCGGAGTCCGAGTGATTGTGAAAATAGACGAGAATTCCGGCCGCGATCTCCTCTTCATGGTCGGGCAGCGGTTTGGTGGTCCGGCAGAGACCACAGGCGGGAAGGATGCTCTTGGGTGCTACCATGGTGTGCTCACGGAGAGAGCTGCTTACTACCATCCAGGCTGGCGAAGGCGAAGCTGTCCGGGCTCGCGATGTCCCTTGACGAGAGCCGTGTCGGGAGATGAGAGTGCGGCGGTCCTGTGCCCGGCGCCCGAGCTCAGCCCACCCACGCCATGTCCGCGCCCGATCTCGTCTCCGTTGACGGCATTCGCAGGGAGCTTGTGGCCGCCGGATTGGAAGTGTTTCGGTCGCGCGGCGACGAGATCGCCCTCGCGGAGCGCCCGCGCGAGAACCTCATCATGGACTCGGGGGTCGTGCTGCGCGTGGGCGAACCGTTGGAAGTTCGCGTCGCGTTCTACGTACAGAAGGTCGACTTTCCGAACGATGACCAGGAGCGCCTGTTCGAACATGCGAGGCGCAAGGCGGCGCCGGCCCGGTCCGAGGGGTTCGTCGAGGTGACGACGAGCGTGACCTCCGTCCCCGATCCGGGCAATCATCTGCGCACGCTCGACACGTTCTACTCGGTCGTTTACGCGAAGGAGTCGGCGGCGGTGGGAGATGCGATCCGCTTGCTCAAGCGGGCCCTAAGCTTCGACAAGGACTCTTAGGCCAGGGTGGAGCGTGAGGGCCCGTCCGACGCAGGCAGACCTCGTAGGGGCCGGATAGTCAACCCCAACTCAATCGACGGGGGCGTGGCCGTCGTGATACACGCCCTCTCGCCGACATGCTCCAACTCTTCCGACAGCGCGGCCTGTCGAACGTCATCTACGGGGCGGTCATCGTCGCGACCATCCTTGCGTTCGTCATCACGTTCCGCCCAAATTCGACCTCGAAAACCGCCTCGCTCTCGGAGGCTTGCGCAGCCCGCGTACGCGGCCGCTGCATCGACCCCAAGGACTTCGGCGCCGCCTATCGGATGCTCTTGCCGATCCGAAGCTCGGCGCAGTCGCGCAAACTCAACCTGAAGCGCGTCGCGCTCGACGGGCTCGTGGAGCGCGAGCTGCTGCGCGACGAAGCGATGCGCCTCGGACTCACGGTGACGGAGGCCGAGCTGACGGACCAGCTCTTTGCCGGGTTTGTCCGCGTGAGCGTGCCAGCGGCCGACCCGTCCGTGCTCTCGCAGGTCGTGCTTTCGACCTACCAATCCTACGCGCGCGCCGGATATGTCAGCCAGGAGGTCGCGCAGGCCCACGTGGATGCTCGCGATACGGCCATTCCCGTGGACTTTCGGGATCCGAAGACCAAGGCCTTCGACATGAAGGTCTACGAACGGCGCGTTCGCGAGATCAGCAACCGGTCCACGCAGGAGTTTCGCGAAGAACAGTCGCGCGAGCTTCTTGCGGAGAAGATGCGCGATGTCGTGCGCGCTCCCATTCGTGTCAGCGAGGTGGAGGCCTGGCAGGACTATGACCGTCGGTACACCACGGCCACGGTGGCGTGGATAGCTGTCAACGACGCCTGGGTCGCCCGGTGGGCGGTCAAACCGACCGCAGCGGAGGTCGCGGCGTGGGCGACCCAAAACCAAGAAGAGGTCGACAAGGCCGTCGCGGAGCGCATCAAGGACGCTTCGCCCAAAGACGGCCACCTGCGTCACATTCTCGTCAAGCTGCCGTACGGGGCGGGCGAGGATGAGAGAGCCCTCGCGCTCGGCAAGCTGTCGTGGGCGGTCGCCAAGATCAAGGCCGGCGAGCCCTTCGCAGAGGTTGCCCGCGGCGTCTCGGACGATACCGGGAGCGCTGCTCGAGGCGGTGACGTGGGCGACAAGACCGATGGCTTCGTGGCGCCTTTCAGGGCCGCGGCCGATGCGCTCAAGCCAGGTGAGATGACCCCAAACGCTATCGAGACCCAGTTCGGCTACCACATCATCATGCGCGACGACCCCGCCAAGACCGCGGAGGTCGAGGCTCAGGTGAAGACCGACGGCACGCTCAGGGAGTACGTCAAAGCGAAGTCCGCCGAGGCTTCGGAGGCGATTGCCAGGACGATTGCCGATGCCATGCGCGGAGGCATGAGCGACAAGGACGCGATTGCTGCGGCCACGGCTCCGCTCGTCCATGAAACCCGATTCGAGCCTATCCGGGTCGTTCCGGTGCCCGCGGCATCGGACGCTGGCGCGCCCGACGCATCGTTCGACGCGACGGCCGCGGAGCCCCCGCAAGCTCCGGTCCGCCTGGCGGTCCATCGGTTCGACGCGCGCTCGGACACCGACGCGCCCGCACTCCAGACATCGAGCGCATTCAACCGCGGTGGAGACCCGTTTCCAGGCCTGACTCCCGACGGCACGGCCCGTGTGGTGCGCTTCGCGTTCTCCTCCAAAGACGGGGACGTTCTCGCCGATCCCGTGCGTACGGCGAACTCGGCCATCGTCGTCCAGCTCAAACAGCACAAGGCCGCGGCGCATGACGAATTTGAGAAGGAGCGCGACACGTTCGTCGAGGAAATGCTGCGAGCCAAGCGCGACGAGGCCCTCGCGCTGTACGTTCGCCAGTTGCGGTCGGCCCACAAGGACGAGATCAAGATTGATTCCCGCTACGTCGAGGAGCCCAAGGTCGACGGCGGTTCGGGGGGAGCGGAACCCGACGAAGACGAGTACTAACGTCGGCGCAATGCGCTCCATTCACACAGCCACGCTCAGCAATGGCCTACGCGTCGTCGTCACGCCGCAGCCGGAGCTGCATCGGGCGCACGTCTCGCTCTGGGCTCGGGTCGGCTCGCGGTTCGAGACGCCCGAGAGCAACGGAATCGGGCACTTCCTCGAGCACATGATCTACCGCGGAACACGGCGCGTTCGGAGCGCACACGCGGTCAACCTCGCTTTCGAGGAGCTCGGCGGCTCGCTCTACGCGTCGACCCAGGTCGACCACGGGGTGTTCTCGTTGACGCTGCCGCCGGAGACTCTGGTCGAAGCCTCGGCTCTGTTCGGGGAAGTCCTCTCTCAGCCGGCGTTCCTCGACATCGACATCGAGCGCGGCATCGTCGTCGAGGAGATCTTGGAGGACTTGGACGACGAGGGCCGGCAGGTCGACGCGGACAATATTTCGCGGTCGACGATCTATGGCGACCATCCGCTCGGGTTCACCATCACAGGCTCGCAAGCGCAAGTGCGGTCGTTCGACGAAGCGGCACTGCGCGCGTGTCATGACAGACACTACACGGCCGAAAATGCCGTTATCGCGTTCGGCGGGGCGGTCGATGCGGACGCGGCGATCGAGTTGGCCGAACGCGACTTCGGAAAGCTTCCCAACGGCCCGCGCATCGCCGCGGAGGCGCCGCACAGCGTGCAGCGCAGGCCACGGCTCGAGGTCGTCGAGAACGTATCGAGTCAGACCGATCTGCGCGTGTGCTTGCGGGCTATTTCAGAGGTCGATCCCCTGCGGCCAGCCCTCGACGTGCTCATGCGTGTGGTCGACGATGGCATGTCGACTCGCCTTTATCACCGGCTCTGCGACGCGCGCGGACTCTGCTACGACGTCTCGGCTGGCTACGACGGGTACGAGGACGACGGCATCGTCGACGTGGCCGCGGGCGTGCAGCACAAGCGAGTGTCGCTGGTCACGCGCGAAGTGCTCGCGATGTTCGAGGAGTTGGCGCGCGAGGGGCCGACCGCCGAGGAAATGACGAAAGCGAGGCGCCGCATCGGGTGGGACGTTCGGGCGATGGCTGACTCGGCGGAGGATGTGGCGGGGTTCTGCGCTTCGGGGACGCTGTTCGAGCGATTTATGACACCGGACGAGCACATGGCGACGCTGCTCGCGGTGGACGCGCGCGACGTCCAGGCGGTCGCCCGCATGCTGGTGCAACCGGAGCGGCTGAACGTCGTCGCGGTGGGTCTGCTGGAAGAGGACGAAGAGGACCGCCTGTCCGAGGTTGTGAGAGGCTGGCGTGGTGTCGAGGGATAGTGAGCGCCCAGCATTGAGGCATCAGTTCGCGCCTCCGGGAACGCCTTGCGTGAATCATTGTGTCTCGGGTGGAAGTGCCGAGCTCGAGGATCGCGAAAACGGACGTTCAATCGTTGACCGAAACGTCTGGCATCGGCCATTGTAATGACGAAGATACGATCTCACCTGCGTGCGCCGTTCGGTGACGACACCCAGCGCGCGGCGTGGGACTGCCAGAATTCATCCTCGTGAGGCCATAATGGTTCCGTCGTCTCTAAATGCTGCGCTTAGTGCGAGAAACGGTCGGATTTGGGCTTTCGTGCTCGCGGTCGGTATGGTCGCTGTGGCGGGCTGCGCGACCGCTACGACCGATACGGGCTCGGGCTATGACGCCGGGATGGGCCAGGAAACTGGTTACAATCCTGGCACGAGCAGCAGCAGCAGCGGTGGCGGGATACAACAGGGCGGCAGCAGCAGCAGCAGCAGCGGTGGCACGATACAGGGCAACAGCAGCGGCGGTGGTTCGGGCGGTGGCGATGGCGGCTGCCTCGACACGCAGAGCTGCACCGACTTTCCGGTGAACCCGCTCGTGGACGACGCGGGGGCCGCGGTGCCGAACGGCGCAACGCTGTTCTCGAACGCCCCGGACACGACGGCCGGAAACGCCCCATGTCTTCTCGAGCCGGCCGACGGCGCCCTCTATCCGTACAACTGGCTGAGACCGCGCGTCTATTGGGCTGCGGCGACCGGTCAGAAGTACTTCGAGGTTCGCTTTACGTCGGCCGCCGAGTCCAACCCCCTCGTCGTTTACACGAGCAATAACTACTACGCGCTCGACAAAGGCATCTGGCAGCAGATCGCGGGCCTTGTCACGTCGGGGCCGGGCACGCTGGCCGGGTCCACTCTGACGGTGTCGGTGCGAGGGAGCACGGGCAGCGGCAATCCGTCGGCACCGGCGACGGCGACCATCACGATCGCGCCGGCGATCGCGGCTGGATCGCTCATCTTCTGGACGACGGAGAACTACAACAACAGCGCGACGAGCACCAATCTTCAAGGGTTCAACGTCGGCGACGAGGGGACGACTCTGGCGCTCACGTCGTTGGACGTGACCCAGCCGGTGACGGGCAACCCGTACAACAAGGCGACAGGGACCGTCGACACCACGCAGACCGTGACGAATGCCCAGGTCTGGTGCATCGGCTGCCACACGGCTACCCCAGACGGAACCGCCGTTGGATTCACCTCGGAATGGCCGTGGTCGAACGCGGTGGCCACCGTGACCACGCCGACGGCGCCAGGCGGCGCAACACCGGCCTGGATGTCGACGACCGCGGAGTGGAACTTGGCGCCGGACAAGTACGGTACGCCCGCGCAATCGTATTACGCACCTCCTGCAGTTGACCAGGTAGCGATGGGAGTCTCGACGTTCTCTCGCAGCCACTACGCGACCGGCGATCACGTGATGATCGCTCCGGTCGGTGCCGCGTGGAACGCGTACACGTTCAATACCGGAAACGCCTCCGACCTAGGGTTTGCGACAGGGGTCGCGTCCCAGCTCGTATGGTTGGATCTCGAGGCCGCTGGCGGACTTCCTGCCTCTGACCTCCCGGCCGCGGCTCAAACGCAATTGGTCACCATCCCAGCCAACCCCGCGGGTGGCGGGACTCAGGGCCCGATCCAGCAGGCGAATTCCGGTGTGGGTTGGGGCACCATCGCCCGCACAGGAGACACCCGCAGCGCCGGAGCGCCTTCGTGGAGCAACGACGGCAACAACATTGCCTACGCCTCCACGGACTACGGCACGAAGGACGGCCGTATGGACTGCGAGCACATGTCGATGACCGGCAATACGGCGACGTCGTGCGTCTCTGACATCTACGTAGTGCCTTACAACAACAAGGCTGGTGGCACGGCGAAGGCCCTGCCGGGTGCGAGTGATTCGGCGCAAAACGAGTACTATCCGGCGTGGTCGCCGGACGACCAGCTCATCGCGTTCAACCGCGTTCCGGTCAACCAGAGCATGTACAACACGCCCCAGGCCGAGGTTTGGGTTGTCCCGTACAACGGGGGTGCCGGCGGAACCGCGGTCAGGCTGAAGGCCAACGATCCGGTGGCGTGTTCGGGCCTCACCTCGCCAGGCGTGCAGAACACCTGGCCGAAATGGGCGCCAAATCCTGTTTCGTCGACGCGCTTGACCGATGGCGGCGTGCAGGCGGGCACGGAGCCGACTGCGCAGACGATCAACGGGCTGACGTATTATTGGGTTACGTTCTCCTCGACGCGAAGTCCGACCACAACCAGCAAGCAGCAGCAGCTCTATGTGGCGGGTGTCACGATGGACTCGAGCGGCAACATCCAGTCCTACGCGCCGATCTATCTCTGGAATCAGGACGACACGTACAATAACCTCATTCCGTCTTGGGGCACATTCGCGCTTCCGGCGCCGTCCGAGCCGCCGCCCACGCCGCCGCCCTTTCCGAAGACGTATTAGCCTGAGCTAGGCATCACAAGCAGACCGCGAGGAGCCTTCTTCGGTCTCGCGGTCCATACCGTGGGGAGCCTTCCGTCGAGATTGATTCGCGTCAAGACTTTGCGGGGGAGTTGCCAACGCGTCGCCTTCAACGCAGATTTCGGCGCATGACGAAGTCCCGGCGGGAAGTCCTTGAAGAGTCCAGGAAGCACGGAATAGTTGCGGGAGCCGCGACGGCAGTGACGGTGGTTCTCGGGGCGACCGCGGGGTTGCCCATCGCAGCCATCGCTGCGGTGCCGACAGCCTTTCTCGGTTGGCGGTGGTGGAAGCATCGCGCCGAGAACGGCATAAGATTCTAGGTGCGTTGGGTGGCGTAGGTGGAATCCATGACGGGCAGGGCCGCGGCCGGCCATCCGGTGAAGGCAGGAGCCACCGAAGTTGTCGAACACCTTCGCTTCGCCGCATATGAACCCGGAGGACACGCTTGCTGGAGTGTCATGTGAGTTGGCGGGCGCCCGTCGGGTGGATCCGGCAGAGCTAGAGAAGCAGTGGGTCCTCATCCGTCCGGTTGGAACGGGCGCCACATCCGTCGTCTGGCGCGCTCGCGCGCGCGGGGGGGGCTCCGACGTGGCCATCAAGCTGGCCAAGGACGATGTCGCTGCGGTGCGCGTCGTGGCCGAGGAGGCGAGACTCCTCTCGCGCATTGAGCGACGCTGGGGGCCCCGGCTACTCGACGCCGGTCCCGGATACTTCGTTACCGAGTGGGTCGAGGGCGCTCGGGTCCTGCCGCTGCCCGAGACGATGGATCGCGAGCGCATTGCCGCGATTCTCGCGCACGCGGTCGCGCGGTCCCTCGAGGAGCTTCACGAAGCCGACGTCCGTCACGGCGACATCAAGCTTGCCAACGTACTGTGGACGGGTCACGAGCCCGATTCCGACGCAGCGGCGGGTCGCGTAGCGACGCTCATCGATCTCGGACTTGCGACCGACGGGGGCGCCCCTGCGCGTGGCGCGACACCACGGTATGCCGCCCCGGAGTTGCTCGAGGTCGGCGAAGCCGGGCTTGCCTCCGACCTCTGGGCTCTGGGTCTGATGCTGGCCGAACTTCTCGACCCGCGAGTCGCCGACGCCGAGCGACCGGCAGATCTCGTGGCCGCGTGGGATTCACCGCGGAGTGAACCCGCCCGCTGGGTTCAGGCGCTCATGGCTCCGGCGCCCGGAGGGCGTCCGAGCGCCGCGTGGCTGGCTGGGCGCGCAGCGGGGTGGTTGGGACTCTCCGAGGACTCCCTCGACGCCGCGGCGGCCCGCGTGGCCCGTGTCCGTCGTGCGTATCTCGCGGAGCGCAGCCGAGACCTTGGCGCTGGGACGGTCGTCCCGGCTTCGGTGGGGGAGCCCGCTCGCGGGTGGCTGCAAACGGCGGTCGATTGGCAGCAGCGCTTGTCGTCGCCACTTGGGGAGACGACAACGCTTCAACCTCTCGGGGAAGTGCGCACGGCTCGGTGGCTGGTCACGCTCGTCGGCTCGAGCGCGGCGGAGTGGCCGCTCGGGGCGCTCGACCTCGCCGAGGGTGAGCTCGCCGCGCGCGTGGTGGAGCTTGCCTCCGCCATGGATCCGTCGGCTTGGACGTTCGAGGACCTCGCAGGGCGCGGCGCTCCGGCGCTCGCCGTATGGCGCGCGGGCCCAGGGGACGATCGCATGCCGAGCCTCGTGCGCGAGCTGGCCCGAGCGCGTCCCGATCCGACGGCCGTGACTCTCGCCGAGGACGAAGCGGCCTCGGGATGCGCGCCGCAGACGCTCGCAGTGCTCGTCGCGTCCGCACTCATGCGCGGCGGAGAGTCGGGGCGCGCATGGGCTGCGCTCGCGCGATCGGAGGGCGCCGAGGTGGATGCCGTGCGCGCGGAAGTGGCGCGGAGACGCGGAGATACACCGGGGGCGGAACGCGCGCTCCTGCGTGCGCTGGCGGCACCCGACGCGCGAGTCAGTTCGCGGGGACGCGCGACCAAGGCGCGTCTGGCATGGGATCGCGGAGACCTGGAGTCTGCCGAAGCCGCGTTGGTCGGCGGAGTCGGGGCGGCGGTTGCCGAGCAAAGAGCCCTCATCGCTTGGAAGCGCGGCGCGCTCGAGGAAGGCGTGCGTATCCTCGACGTCGCTCTCTCGAGCGCCGTCGACTCGGAGGCTCGAGGCCGGCTCGAGGCTGTGCGCGGGATTCTGGAGCTATCGCGGGGGAATGCGGAACGGGCTCTCGGGGCCTTCGGTCGCGCGGTCGAGCTGGCGGTTCGCTCCGGCGCCATCGTCGAGGAGGCGACGTACCTGACGAGCGAAGCCGCCGCCGCGAGCGATTGCGGGGCGGTGGATCGAGCGCTCAAGAGCGCGACCCGGGCGGCGCTTCTCTGGGAGCGATTGGGGCGTCCAGCCCAAGCCGCGCGCGCCTGGCTCGCCCGAGCCGCATCGCTCGCGGTGATAGGAGCCGTGCACGCGACGGATGAGGCCGCGCAAGAGGCTCGAGCGCGCGCGATCGAGTCGCGCGACGCGCAAGCGGGAGCCTATGCGCTCTGGGCGCGGGTCGAGGTTCGAACGCCCGGCGACGAGCAGGCGCGCTCGTGGGTCGTACAGGCCGATCAAGAGCTTCGCGAGTCGTCCACCGAGGATCATACTCGCGCGCTGGCTCGCCTACTCGTGTGGGCGCCCGGTGCGGTGGACGAAGAGCGTGTGAGGGCTGATGATGTTCGGATTGGGTCGCTCTCTGCTGCGGTGCAGTGGGAATGGTGGGGAGCGCGCGCACGGAGCGGCACGGCCCCGGACGCGCACGGGGGCCGCTGCCGAGCGCTCGACGCGTTGACTGCACTCATCGATGTACCGGCGCCGCTCAGTTCGCGCGGACCGGCGCTCGACGCGGCCGTGCGTTTAGCGACGGCGCGCGGCGAAGGAGACATCGCCAGGCGATTCGAACAGGCTCGCCTGATCGCCGCGCGTTCTCTTCGCGAGGCCACGCCAGCCGGGCTCCGCTCTTGCCTCGCGGGCGTCGCGTGGGCTCGCATCCCTGCGGCCGTCGTTCATGACGTCGCCTTCGCGCCTGCGCAAGTCGCCGAGCTCGAGTCCATCGTTCGCGCCCTCTCTGGACGCGAGCGTTTGCGTCCACTGCTCGACCAGGTGCTCGACACTCTGGTGCTCTGGACGGGTGTCGAACGAGGGTTGCTGCTGCTCCGTGCTCCCAACGGACGCCTCGTCCCGCGTGCCGCACGAAATCTCGGAGGGCGGGATCTCGATGGCGAGCACCGGATCCTGTCTCAAACGATCGCTCGGCGCGCGATGGAGTCAGGGGAGGCCATCGTCGCGACCGACGCGTTCTCCGCGCTGGGCGACCTGCACGCGAGCGTCCACGCGCTGCGTCTTCGCAGTGTCGTTGCCGTTCCGCTCATGGCTCGCGGCGACACGCTCGGTGTCGTCTACCTGGACGACCGCGTTCGCACGGGGGCTTTCGGACCTCGCGAGGTGGCGTGGGTCAGGGTCGTTGCAGCCCAAGCGGCCATGGCTATCGCCGACGCGCGCGACGCGGTGCTGCTGCGCAGGGCAGCGCGACGCGCCGAGAGAGCGTGCGCTCGCCTCGCGGGGACACTCGATCGGCGCGAAGCCGAGCTCGAGGTCACTCGTACCCAGCTCGATCTCGCCCGCGACAGCAAGGAGACGCGCTACGCCTACGAGGAAATCGTGGGGCGCAGCGAGCCAATGCGCTCCCTGCTGCGCCTGGTCGATCGCGTCACCCCCAGTGACGTCCCCGTGCTCATCGTCGGCGAGAGCGGAACGGGCAAGGAGCTCGTGGCACGCGCGATTCACCAGAACGGTCCGAGGTCGCGCCGCGCGTTCGTGAGCGAGAACTGCGCGAGCGTTCCCGAGAGTCTGCTCGAATCGACGCTGTTCGGACACACGCGCGGGGCGTTCACGGGAGCGAATGCGACGCGCGCAGGTCTCTTCGACGTCGCGGACGGAGGAACCCTTTTTCTCGACGAAATCGCCGAGATGTCGCTCGGCATGCAAGCCAAACTGCTACGGGTCCTTCAAAATGGGGAGCTCCGCCCGGTGGGCAGCGAACGCACACACAAGGTGGACGTGCGGCTCATCGGGGCGACGCACCGAGACCTCGCGGCGCTCGTCGCATCCGGTGCGTTTCGAGAGGATCTCTTCTATCGGATCCACGTCGTCACATTGCGCGTACCGCCCCTGAGGGAGAGGGCGGATGACATCGCGATGCTCGTGGATCACTTCGTCGTCAAGCACGTGCGTGGTGCCAAGCCTCGGGTGACGCGAGCCGCGATGGCGAAGTTGCTTGCGTTTGCGTGGCCCGGCAACGTGAGACAACTCGAGAACGAAGTGCGGCGCGCGCTCGTCCTCGGGGACGAGCAGATCGATGTCGAGGACCTGTCGACCGATGTCGTGAGGGCAGGGGCCGGGGCCGGACGGGGCGCGACCACGGATCTGCGGTCTCGAGTCGACGCGCTGGAGGCCGAGCTTGTCACGGATGCTTTGGCGACGACGCGCGGCAACCAGACGAGGGCTGCGCAGCTTCTTGGTCTCTCACGGTTCGGGCTGCAGAAAATGATGACGCGGCTGAAGATGAAGGCGCCTGTGTGAGCGTACCGTTTGCGTTCCCGCTCGTCTTTCTGTAAGAGGTGACCCTTCTCTCGGGGCTGTAGCTCAGTTGGGAGAGCGCTTGCATGGCATGCAAGAGGTCACGGGTTCGATCCCCGTTAGCTCCACATAAAATTCCAAATAACTACAGTTAGTTAGACACTCTCTCTCGATTGCTGACCGTCCCGCGTCCCATCCTTGCCGCGGTCGTTCAAGAGCGCGATCGCATTTGTGCGAGCCGCCGGCGATAAGCGCATGTAACGAAGTGTCGTAGACAAGGAAGCGTGTCCAGCCAGTCCTTGGATCGCTTCGCGGGCTTCGAGGAGTGGTGCACCTCCCGAGGGCTGAGCGCGTGCCCCTCGCCGCCTGCCACCGTCGCCATCTACCTCGCCGCTCCTCTCTTGAGGCATAGTGCCGGCGGCTGCCGTTCCCGGCGGTCAATTCAAGCTCTCGGAAGGGAATCATGAGGACCAAGACCAGCTCGGCCAGCCTTCCGTGGTTCATTGTCGGCGTGGTGCTCATGACTCTGCTCGTGGTGGTGGCGTGGCAGTTCCGCCAGCCTCGGAGCCCAAGCGAGAAGCTCGCGTCCAAAGCCAGCCGGGTCGATCTGGTTGGAAGGATGCAGCTCGATCTCGTCTCGGCAGCTGAAGCCGAGAAGAGTTCGGTCCTAGCGATAACCGACGAGGATTCGCTGAGATATGCCGACCAGGCCCGTGCGGCGACGGCCGAGGTCGATCGGGAGCGCGAGGAACTCGGCAGGCTTCTCGCGCCCGACGGATTCCAGCGCGAGCGAGATCTACTGTCTCAGTTCTCTGAGGCATCCCGCAATCTCAAGCGAATCGACGCAGAAGTGTTGGACCTAGCTGTCAAGAACACCAATCTCAAGGCGTACAGCCTCCTGTTTGGTCCAGCCGCGGAGACTCTGGCAGAGATGGACGCCGCTCTTGACCGCATCGCCGCGAAGTACGCCGATTCGGCGGACGGAATGCGCGTGTGGAAGATGAGCTACGGCGCCCGCATCGGCTTGCTGCGAATCCAGGCTCTGCTCGCGCCCCACATCGCCGAGGAGAGCGACGCAAAGATGGATATGATGGAAGCCGCTATGGTCAAGGAGGAATCACAGGCTCGCAAGAATCTCGATGAACTCGCAGCGTTGACCAATCTTGCGGGGGACGCCGATCTGGCGACGGCGCTGTCACGCTTCGAACAGTACGCAACGTTGAAAAGCCGCATCCTGCTTCTGTCGCGCGAAAATACCAATGTTCGGTCGCTAGCACTCTCCCTAAACCAGAAGCGCAAGGCAATGATCCTCTGCCTAGACGCACTCGGCGCGCTCAAACAGGCAATCTACGACGAGCCTATCGAGGGGGTAGCCTACGGACGGCCCGAGAGGCCTCGGTAGTAGGACGGGGGCCGAGAGATGCCCGGGCAACATTGGTCGCTCGCTCGGGAGCCCGACACTGCCGAGTGTCGGTTCGCAGGGTCATGGGGCCACGTGGAGGGAAGGATTTCTGAGATCCGCCGCATTTTTCTATCCTGGCGGGACACGGGCAAGCGCGCGGGAGTTCGTAGGGCCCTTCGTACATCCAACGGCAAGCATGAGCTGGGCGTCCAAAACGCCTCGACCGATCGGTGACAAGACGCCTACTGGATTGAGAAGCGGTGCAAAGCGGGCACGTCTTCGTTGAATGGACGAGATTGTCGAAGGCTGAGGTTGATAGTGCGATATAGCCACTGATGTAGCAAGACCGTGACGCACTCGTATCTGAAGAGTTGCCCCGAGCGACTAACTGTCGCAAGTCGAGGAGGAAGTCATGCCCAATTCAAGTCGCCTTCTGCTGGCCGTCCCAGTTGTCCTATGCGGCTGTAACCTCGGTGCGAGGGGAACTGGCACGCCAACCGAGAGCGTTTCTGCTCAGAGCGCCGCGGTCGAGACCGACACACCCGGCGCCGCCGTCGACGAATCGGCACGCACCCGGCAACAGCTTCTTCCGACGGGTGACTTTATCACGCCGACGGCGGCTCCCGGCTCGGTGCTGACGAAGTTCAACCCGGGATTGGCAGGGGTCCCCAGCTTTCTCGCCGATCATGCGACGTCGACGGTGACGAGCCCGGATGGCCGGACGCTGTTGGTCCTCACGAGCGGCTACAACGAGACGAACTACACGCCGGCGGAAAATCAAGCGGACGAAGGCTACGAGATTCCGAGCGAGAGCGGCGAGTGGGTATTCGTCTACGATATTTCCGGCAATCGCGCCCCCGTTCAAAAGCAGATACTGAGCCTACCCAACAGCTTTGCCGGCATTGCGTTCAATCCGAGCGGCGCCGAATTCTATGTGGCCGGAGGCCAGGACGACAATGTCCACGTCTTCGATCGCGTCGGGGCCGTTTGGGCCGAGCGAAGCGTGACGACCGACGCAGGAACCGCCCCCGCTCCGATCGCACTGGGCCACCAGAGCGCGCTTGGCCTCGCCAATTATCCCCAGTCCGCCGGCGTCGCCGTCACGCGCGACGGCTCCAAGCTCGTCGTCGCCAATTACGAGAACGATTCGATCAGCATCGTCGATCTCGGGACGCAGACCGTCACCGCCGAGCTCGATCTTCGTCCGGGTAAGGCCGCGACGTCCCCCGCGACCGGAGTCGCTGGTGGGGAGTTTCCGTTTTGGATCGTCATCAAGGGCAATGACACGGCGTACGTGAGCAGTCAGCGCGACCGGGAGGTCGATGTAGTGACGCTCGCCGCGCCCGACGGCGGTGCCGTCGCGCCGGCGGTGACCCGGCGAATCGCGGTGGGCGGCCAGCCGAACAAGATGATTCTCAACAGGGATCAGACGCGGCTGTTCGTGGCGAACGGAAACAGTGACACCGTCACCGTCGTCGACACGACATCCGACACCGTCATCGAGACCGTGTCGGTCCTCGCGCCGCCGAACGTGCTCGCCAATGCCCAAGGACTCAAGGGGGCCAATCCGAACGGTCTCGCGCTATCTTCCGACGAGAAGACGCTCTACGTGACGGATGGCGCGACGAACGCCGTGGCGGTCGTCGCTCGCGACCCCAGAAGTCGGACGGGGGCACAGACCATCGGCCTGATCCCGACGGGTTGGTATCCGACGTCGGTGAGCACGAGCGCGGACGGGTCGTATCTTTACGTGACCAACGCGAAGAGCGTCCCTGGAGCGGCCTGCCTGGACATTTTGGACGCGAGTTGGGGACCCGTCGGAACTCTCGACGGCGGACCGACCGAGGGTGGCGGACCGACGCCGGACCAGCATTGCTGGAACGGCAATCAATACGTGTGGCAGCTGGAGACTGCGGGCTTGATGTCCACGCCGACGCCGTCGGCGAGCACCCTCGGCGCCCTCACGGAGCAGGTCGCCGAAAACGATCACTTCGGCGCCCGGGTTTCGGGCGATGCGACCTTCGAATTCCTCCGGTCGCACATTCAGCACGTTATCTACATCATCAAAGAGAATCGCACGTACGACCAGATCCTCGGGGATCTCGGCACCGGGAACGGCGACCCGGCTCTGACGATGTTTCCCCAGTCGGTGACGCCGAACCTGCACGCTCTCGCCAGGCGGTTCGTCAACCTCGACGCGTTTCTCGATACCGGAGAAACGAGCGGCGTCGGCTGGAACTGGACGACCGCGGCCCACGCCACGGACGAAATCGAGCGCAACCAGCCCATAAACTACGGCAAGGGCGGGACCACGTACGATTGGGAGGGAACGAACCGCAACATCAACGTAGGCCTGGCTACGCTTGCCGCGCGGCTCGCGGCGAATCCGCTGACCCCGAACGACCCGGACTTGATGCCCGGAGCCGTCGACGTGTCGGCGCCCGACGCGCCCGACGCCGACGGGGTGGGCACGGGATACCTCTGGGACGCGGTCCTTCGGAGCGGAAAGACGGTTCGCAACTACGGCGCCTTCATCGATCTCACGCGGTACAGTTCGCGGGTCGGGCCGCTCCTGATCCCGCTGGATCCGACGCCGTTCGTCGACGGCGTCGTCCAGGCCTACGCCGCCAAGGCCGCGCTCGTACCGAATACCGACGTTTACTACCGCGGATTCGACCAAGCCTACCCCGATCACTGGCGCTATCTCGAATGGAAGCGCGAATTCGACGGATATGTGGCCAACGGGGGTCTCCCGGCGCTCGAGATCGTGCGTCTCGCCCACGACCACACCGGGAGCTATAGCGCGGCCCTAGCGGGCGTGAACACGCCACTCCTTCAAGTGGCAGACAACGACTACGCGGTCGGCGAGGTCGTCGCCGCGGTCGCCGCGAGCCCCTATGCCCAGAACACGCTGGTATTCGTCATCGAGGACGACGCTCAGGACGGTCCCGACCACGTGAGCGCGCACCGCAGCACGACCTATGTCGCGGGCCCCTACGTGAAGCGCGAGACCGTCGTGTCGACGCCGTACAACACGGTTTCGCTCGTCAAGACCATCGAGCAGGTGTTGGGCCTGACGCCTCTGGGTCTCTACGACGGACTCGCCCAGCCGATGACCGACGTCTTCGACACCTCGCTGCCGCCCTCCTTCCACTTCGAGGCCAAACCGTCGAACTATCTCCTGGTCGGGACCACGCTCTTTCCTCCCCAGACCGATGCCCGAATCGACTCGGCGACCAAGAAGCACCTGCTCGCCGTGCTCAAGCGAACGCACGATGCTGCGTATTGGGAGAAGGTCATGAAGGGCCAGAACTTCGCGCGTGAGGACGACCTCGATGTGGCCCGGTTTAACCGGGCGCTCTGGAAGGGGCTGATGGGCTCCGCGCCGTACACCGCCGACAAGACGACCACGGGGGCGGAAACCGCACCCAACAAGCCGCAAGCACCTCGGTCCGGCTTGCTCCCCGACGGACGCGCTCACTCGTGATTCACAGGGACTTCGACATGAAAAATCGAAATTTGATGGGAACGATTTTGCAGGCAACCGCACTCCTCGGTACGTTCTTCGCGGTCTGCCTCGACGCGCGCGCGGACGATGTCGCTCCTGCCGGCCAGATCTCCGAAGGCACGGAGGCGCCCGCTGACAAGGTGGTCTCGGCCTCTCCAGACGCTGCCAGCGAATACGCCGAGAAACACCGAATCGATCGCACGTGGCTCTACGTCGACGACGCGCGGATCGCAGCGCCGCTCGTCGTCATCGGGATGTCCAACCTGTCGTATACGGACGCGGGCTCGAGCCCGACCCGGATCGACTCACCGTACCCGAACTCCTACAATGCCTTTGCGGCAAACACGGCGCAGCCGGGAGGGATGGCCTCGGTGGGCGCCGAGGTCGGGCTCTTCCCGCACGTCTCCATCATGGCCCTCGGGCAGGTGGGCTTTGGCGGCCTGGGCCCGAGTCCCAATGCGGGCATGATCGCCGGTGTCCGCGTGCAACTTACGCCGCTCTCTTGGCGCAGTCTTCACATCGTCGCGAGCGGCGGGTACCTGCGCGAGGCGTGGCAGGGGCCGGTGTACGACGACGACGACGACAAGTGGCTCCCGGGATCGCCGAACGGTGACAACGGGGCGTGGATGCAGCTGGCCATTTCGGGCGACGTCCAGCGACTGCGGATTGCGGCCACGGTTCACGGCGAGCACGTGTTCGCCGACGGGCGCGATCCTGTCGACGTGATGGTCCAAGTGGGCGCTTCGTATCACATCGTCAGTGTCTTTCGTGCCGGCGTGGAGTACGTCGGACAAGACTTGGAGGAGACGTTCGACGCCGGAGCGGAGGGCGGTGCTCGCCACTTCCTCGGTCCGACCGCGTCGGTGCAGCTTCTCGGCGATCGTCTTTCGATCGCTGCCGGACCTGCATTTGGACTGTCGGACTTGTCGCCTCGCGTTCTTGCACGCGCGGCAGTCGCCTACGCCTTTTGATCGTTGCCCTGCCGGCTTTGGCGGAGCTTGCCGGGGCTGGTGACGACGAGGCGGACGGCTCGAGCGCCGTCCGCCTGTAGACGGCCCTCCTCCGGAACCGCGAGGACATCCCCGAACTCCCGGCGGGGCCCTTGATGCGCTGAGCCTCGCCCCTTCAGTGCTCGCGCGCGAAGGAATCTACGAAGCGAGTCGGTTGCGCCATTCACCTCCCCCTTCGCCGTGATTGCATCTCGGATGTGCGAGCCCGTTTCGCCGATAAACCATAGGACGGAAACCGCACGGGCTGGCTCGCCCGAACCCACGCCTAGCCACCCCGAGGGCCGCTTGCCAGCGGCGGCTCACCGGGCAAGAGTACGCCGATGACAACGCCATTGACGTGGGGGCTCACGATCGCCACCTACAATCGTGCGGACTGCCTTCGAACCTGCGTTGCGCTGGCGGTTGCCCAAACGAGGCCTCCGAGTGAGGTTGTCATTGTCGACGCCAGCGACGACTGGTCGAAAGCTCGCGACACGATCCTGAGCGAAATCGCCGCCGACAATCCAGCCGTTCGATGGACCTACCAACAGGCACGCGTTCGGTCCTTGACCCATCAACGCAATCAGGCCCTCGACCAGACCACCGCGGACGTCTTGTTCCTCATCGACGATGACTCGTTCATGTTCGATGACTGCGCGGCGGAGATCATGGCCATCTACGAAGCAGACCCCGAGGGGAAAATTGCCGGAGTGAGCGCAACTCTTGCCGACAACGCGCCTGGAGCCTCGAGTTCACCCGCCCGAGAGCCTGTCTGGCGGTCCGCGCTGCGCCGACCGACGCAGGCCGTTGCTGAAGCATTCAATCGCTTCTATGCCGACGAGCTGATTCTGCCCTACGACGACGAGTACCCAGATTGCGACATTCCGGCCTCGGTTGCCGGGACGGGCGCACGCCGCTGTCGCCGAATCCATGGTATGTGCATGACGTATCGCCGTGACGCAGTTCGGAAAGAGCGATTCACGGAGTCTCTGACGAGGTACGCCGCAGGCGAAGACCTCGACGCTAGCTACCGCATTTCGCGCCACGGTGCCCTGGTTGTCGCTCCACGCGCCAAGCTCTTTCACGCGCAATCGAGCGCCGCACGCTTGTCGCGCTATACGCGGGTGATGCTCGGGCTGACGAACTTCGCCTTTCTCTACCGGATCTACGGCAAGAGGCCCCACGCGCTCGTGAAGAGGCTTCGCCGAGGGATATATCGGCGGATGTTTTTCGACGTGATTACCGATCTTGGGCGGCTGCGGTGGACCGTGCCGAGGCTGCGAGCGGACGTGGATGCTCTGCGAATCTTTCCGCGTATTGAGAACATGGAACGGAGCGCTCTCGACGAGTGGTACCCTCAATTTCAGACTGGCCTCATAGACAGAAATCCGTCGTAATCGACTTGCTCGCTCTGCCCCGCGGCGTGAGCCCACGGTCCGCTCGCGAGAGCTCCCAGCGCGCGGCCCCCGGGGCGTGGGCTCACTGCGTCGCCATCACCCCGGCGGCTCCTCCCTGCCGGTTCAGTTTCGTAACCGGCAGGGAGTCTGGTGTTGGTCGTCCTGTCGCGGATGCTGCACCACGCAGGGCAGGGCACGACCGCGGGAGCGCATGGCCCAGGGGGTCACGGTGCTCGCGTGCCTCGGCCCCGATCTGAGCCATCACGCACTCCCTCGCGAATGAGTGCCCGATTCGGGGGCGACCGAGACTCCACGTCGCCCCACCGGCCGAGTCGGCGCCGATGGACGCCGGTGTGCGCTAAGACTGGCGTCCACAGTGTCCAAGCCCTTCCGGTCCGAGAATGCTTGTGGCGCGGTTAAAGTATCGCCACTCTGTACTTCGAGAATCGTTCATTCGACTCGAACTCGACGTGGCATCGGCGCTGCTTGGCAGTATGATCGCCGCATGAGAACGAACGCGATTGTGAATGCAATGGTGAGCGTTTACGTTCTTCTCGCGGCTGGCTGTGCGCAAGGTTCGGCCGGGGACGAAATCGGAACTACGCCCCCTGGGAGTTCGGGGAGCAGCTCGGGGTCGCAGACCAGTAGCGGGTCGAGCTCCGGGTCGCAGTCCAGCAGCGGGTCGAGCGGGAGCTCGAGCAGCGGCGGAATCGTCCAGACCAGCGACGCCAGTACGACGACCGCCAGTTGCGGCGATGGGATTATCCAACCCGGCGAGCAATGCGACGACGGAATCCCTGCTTCCCAAAAGACCGGTCCCAATGCGATCGACGACGGATGCAATGCGCTCTGTCAGATCGAGGCCAATTGGAACTGCGCGGACGCGGGGCCTTGCGTGTACGAGGGCACGTGCGGCAACGGCATTCTGACGTCCAACAAGGTCTGCGACGACGGAAACACCCTCGGTGTCGGATGCGCGAGCGATTGCCAGAGCATCCAGCCGGGCTACGAGTGTCCCGTCCCCGGGAAACCGTGCACTCCCATCTGCGGCAACGGCATCGTGGAGCTCGGCAAACAGTGCGATGACGGCAACACCAACAATGGGGACGGTTGCTCGGCGACGTGTCGAGTCGAACCTGGCTGGAGCTGCACAGGATCGCCGAGCGTCTGCACGAAATCGGTGTGTGGCAATGGCATCCTCGAGGCCGGCGAGGGCTGCGACTGCGGCACGTCCGCGACCAGCTTGCCTGCCGGCTGCACCGGTCCGAACGGTCTTTTCAACGGCGATGGCACCGGCTGCTCGAAGACCTGCACGAAAGAGCCGATATGCCGTGGAACCGCGACCACGCCCCCCGCGACGGGTGCGACTCACGCCTGCGACCCGGTGTGCGGGAACGGCAACCTCGAGGCGGGGGAGGGCTGCGACGACGGCAATCTCGTCGACGGCGATGGGTGCTCGTCGACGTGCACGGTCGAGAGCGGGTTCACCTGCACGACGCAGGTCAATTCCGACAGTCAGCCGTGCACGCAATCCATCTACACAGGGCAGTGCCTCGAATTGCCCGTCAAGTATCGCGACTTCGAGAACGAGAGCGAAACCGGCGGACATCCCGACTTTTTCTATTACGGCGCGACTCTGCAAACTGCCGTCAGCATCGCCGGCGTGGATGGACAGGCCAGCCCGCTGAACTTCGACAGGCGCTACTGCGTCCCCAACTCGGCGGGGCCCGCGAGGCAGAACGACGCGACGGCGCGATGCTGGGGAATTGCCCAGACGAACTTGGACGCCAACGGGCGTCCCCAGTTCGACACGACCCGAAACGGAGGTGGCGCCAACGCAAACCTCTGCGATTGTCAGTTCACTGATTTTAGCCACGACACCAACGGCGGACACGTCCCCGGCTACACGATCGCCAACAGCCCGCTCAATACCCCGTTCGTGTATGTTTCGGGAACTGACGGGCACCCGCTCTACAAGGGCCAGGCGCCGGTTGCAGCGAGCGCGACCAGCTTCGGCCAGTGGTGGGTCGACAGTTCCTATACGAGCAATACGCACTCGGTCGGCATCCTCGAGCTCGGACCGGTGGCGGGACAGACGAATCTCTACCGGTTCTCCAGCGCAGCTCATAGCGTCTACGGCGGCTTCTTCCCTCTCGACCCTCCTGCCAACAATTTCCCCATCTACACGTTGACGGGCAGCGATACCGGTCCGGGCACTGTGAAGACGTCGACGAGCGGCAACAACGAGCCGCTTCTCTGCAACCTCTGGCCCTATTGGTATAGTTCGGCGACCTTCGGGGCGGGCGCCGGTTGCAAGTCGGACCAATACGTCTTTCCGCCGAGCTTCGAGTGGGGGGTGGATCCGGCGACCTGGTTCGGGGAGAACCCGAATGGGGGCTGGCTCACGCAAGCCCAAGGATGGTTTCACGACTCGTGGTTCTCGGTCGAAGCACGCTACCTCTTTTCGTTCACCGGACAGCCGTTTCAACTTCAGTTCTTCGGCGACGACGATACATTCGTATTTATCAACGGCGTGCTCGTGATCGATCTCGGCGGCGTGCATCAGCGCCTGCCCGCGAGCGTGCAGGTCGACGCGACCGGGAAAGCCACCGTTCAGGAAGGCGGCAACGTGTACATGCCGTGCACGAACCCAACCGGACAAACCGTCTGCCCGGTGATTCCGGCCGGCTTGAACGTCGGCGATTTGGTGCCCTGTGACGGCAGCGCCAACGCGAAGGATCCGGTCACTAAAGTCGCGTTCAACTCGACCTGCGCCGCAGGCAACACGACCTGCGACTGCCGCCAACGCACGATTCCAGCGACGACGCTCGGCTTGCAGTCCGGTAACACGTACGAGATTGCCATCTTCGAGCGCGACGGGCACCCCACCGAGTCGAACTTCCAGCTCACAGTCAGCGGCTTCTCCACCAACGAGTCCGTTTGCCAGTCTCGATGCGGTGACGGCATCGTGACGGGCGGGGAGGAATGCGACTGCGGCGATGGAACGGTGCCGGTCCCCGCGAACTGTCCAGGTCCGAACAACGACACCACATACGGCGGTTGCACGACCTCGTGCACGTACGGTCCGTACTGTGGGGATAACATCGTGCAAAGCCCCCCCGAGCAGTGCGACCTGGGCAAACAGAACGGCGATACGAGCCTTGGGACTGCCGGGTGCAGCTTCGGCTGCCTGAAGCCGCACTACTGCGGCGATGGCATCGTCGATACCAACCTCGGCGAGCAGTGCGATCTTGGAGCGCTCAATGGTCAGTCTGGGGAGCCCTGTAGTTCGACGTGCCAGTACGTCCTGAATGTGAAATAGGCTAGCTCGAGGACGTTGGAAACGTGCGCATCCCCCGCCGTCGACGGGGGATTGCCGCGGTAGAGTCGCACGCCATCGGGCCACCGCTGACGGCGGGGACTTGTCAGGGCGCTTCCCGCGCGCCGCGGCCGATCCCATGTCGAGGGTTCGCTAGGAAGTGGACTGAGCTAGCTGATGGCGAACGGCGGCCGTTATCATCCGCCGAATAGTGAACGTATGCGGGAACGTGAGCCGGTCGTGCCGGCTCTGGTCACTGCCGGAGTGTGGCTGCCCCGGGGCTGGCCAGCACTCGAAACCCTCACTGACTCGACGGACGCAAGGCTCGGCGAGCCAGCGCTCGAAGACCGAGGTTACCATGCACGCGTTTCGTTCGGCTCGAATCCAAGTCGCGACCTTCGCCCGATCAAGTCGGCGCAGTTCACTCGCCCCCGCTTTCGGCGCGGGGCTCATGTGGCTGAGCGCAGCGTGCGGATCGAGCACGCCCGGGGCGCCAACGGGTAGCGGAGGCAATTCGAGCTCCGGGGCAAGCATTGGGAGCTCGAGCGGCTCTCCGATGCAATCGAGTTCCAGTGGGGTCAGCTCCTCCTCTGGAATGCTCAGCAGCTCATCTGGGAGCCCCGGCGCTTCGAGCAGTAGCTCTTCAGGCGGCTCTTCGACCGGCGCCAGCTCGTCAGGAAGCCGCACGAGCAGCAGTTCCTCGAGCAGCAGCGGCTCGGCAAGCGCGTCCTCGAGCAGCAGCGGCTCGGCAAGCGCGTCCTCGAGCAGCAGCGGCTCGCGCGGGCCGTCGAGCAGCAGCTCCTCGAGCAGCAGCTCCTCGAGCAGCAGCTCCTCGAGCAGCAGCAGTTCATCGGGCGGGTCCTCGAGTAGCAGCAGTTCATCGGGTGGGTCCTCGAGCGGCAGCAGTTCATCGGGCGGGTCCTCGAGCAGCGGCTCGTCGGGCGGCGCTTCGGACGGGGGCAGTTCCTCAGGCTCCACGCCGTCGCATTGCGTCAACTGGGCCGATCCGGGCGACAATTACCAGACAGGCAATATTCAGCCGACCGGGCTCAATTCTTCGACCGATACGTACGACACGGCCTTGGCGACGGCCAACGCCATCCTCTCCGGCTTCCAGACGGTCCTACAGGCCAATGCCATCCGCGTGGGCATCAATGAACCAACGGTATCGGGGACTTGGTGGACGACGGGCTACAAGGCCATTATCGACGCAGCCACCAGCAAGAATATGATGGTCATATTGGGCTATTGGGCTCACGCCAATGGCAAACCCGACAATGTGACGGCCTTCAACACCATGTGGCAAACCGTCGTCACGGCTTACGAAAACAACCCTCTCGTGTACTTCGATATCGCCAACGAGCCGTACGGGTATACCGAGCCGGCGTGGGCCGATCTGGTGGCGCAATGGCTGGCGATGTTCCCCACGGTTCCGCGGGCGCAGGTCCTGGTGGCCGGCGTGGTCACGGGAAACGGGTGGGACGCCGACGTCACGCAGGTGGGGGCGGATGCGCGCCTGGCAGGGACCCTCCTGAACCTCCACGTGTATCCCTCGAACAGCAACTCGCTCACGGACCAGGGCTGGAGAGACGTCATCCAGCAGAAGGTCGGCGCCTACTCCAGCCGGACTGTCGCCACGGAGTGGGGGGCCCCTTTGAGCGGCGGGGTCGACTACAGTGGCGCGATCGGTACGAACGTAAATATTGCCTTCATGACAGGGGTTCCTAACCAGTTTAGGGCCTATCCGATGGGAAGCTGCCTCTGGGCGGGCCTGGAAGGCACGAATGGCATGAGCGTTGCCAAGATGAACGGCACGGGAGCGAATATCACATTGACCGTCACCAACGCGTCCGGTCTCGCGCGGCTCCAGTACGCCTGGGGCCTGTAGCGCGTCTGCTATGATCGAGCATGGCCGATCACGCGCGCGGTGCCGGACTCGGTGGGATGGTCGCATGGTGCATGGCCGCGGCTGTCAGTTCGAGCTGCGGCGGAGGACACGGGGCGGATCCGGCCTACGGGGACGCGGGCGGAAGCTCGGGAGGAGCGCCCGGTCAGGGATCGTCGAGCGGTAGCTCGGGCGGCGGGGTCCAGAGCGGATCGAGCGGTGGCTACGGCCGCGATGCGAGCCCCGGGAGCTGTCTCGGAGGTTCGGTACTGAGCGACCTTGGATCGGAGAATGTGCTCATCGGAGTCAGCACGTCGGACGCCCCCACGGCCGCCGCGGCTCCATTCGACATCCGCTACGAGTACATATCGGGCGGTCTCTTCGATGGCAGCAGTCCGTGTGCGTCGTGCGCCACCGGTTGTACGGCGAACGGAGTGTCGTGCGCCAACTCCGGGCCCGGCTGCGCGTGGTGGGGCTGCTGGCAGTATGACCAGGACCCGCCGGGCGCGTACGTGCGGAGCTTCGATACCGGCTGTGCGTCCGCATCCCCTTCCCAAGTGCCGATGTTCACGTATTACGAGATCCTGCAATCGAGCCAAGCGGAGGAGGGGTCTGCCGAGGTGAGAGCGGCCAACGACGTACCGCTCATGACACGCTACTTCGCCGATTGGCGGTTTCTGTTGCAACAGATTGGTCAGCTCGTCGCCATCGTGCACATCGAGCCGGACTTCTGGGGCTATGCCGAGCAGTTGGCCTCGGACCCGACCACGCTGGCCGCAGCGGTGGCGAGCGCCAATCCCACGGACTGCTCGTCCGTCCCCAATACCATCGCCGGCATGGGCCAGTGCATGGTCGCCATGTCGAGACGCTACGCACCGAACGCACTCGTGGGCCTGCACGCGTCGGCGTGGGCGACCAACGTCGACGTCGCCTCGAATACCGACGTAGCATTCGACGTCGCCGGAGAAGCGGCCAAGGTCGCGGCCTTCCTCGAAGCGTGCGGGGAGGGCAATGCCGATCTCGTGGTCGTCGAGACCAGTGACCGCGACGCGGGCTACTACCAGTCGCAGGGCAAGGACACGTGGTGGGATGCCACGAATGCGGCGCTCCCGGACTTCCACCAGGACCTCGGGTGGGTGAAGGCCTTGAGTGAAGCGCTGGGCAAACCGGCCCTGTACTGGCAAACGCCGCTCGGCAACATGAGCCAAAACAATACGACCAACCACTGGCAGGACAACCGCGTGGACTACTTCTTCGCCCACGTGAGCGAACTCGCGGCGGCGCATGCCTTGGGCGTGGCGTTCGGCGCGGGCGCTGCGGATCAGACTCTCCCCGAAACCGACGGGAACAACCTCGTGACCAGGACCAACGCGTACGCGGCGGGGGCCAGGCAGCAGTACTGCCCGTGAGTCGACGGCTCCCGGGTGAGCGCACCGCCTCCGAAGCGCGGTCTAACCGGCCGGGCTCGCTGGAGTCTCCGAACACCAGCGTTGCCACATCGATCGAAATGCCTCTTCCAAGTGTCGCGCGAAGCGCTCGGCGTCCATGAGAGGCGACTGCTCTAGGCGCGTTCGCAGGGTCGCTCGCAGATGCGCCAAGCGTTCTTTGTCGCGGCTCAGGTCGACCGCCGCCTGGACGAACTGTTCGGGGGTTCTCGCCGAGAGCTCAGGAAGACCGAGGTTCGACGCGAAGCACAACCCCGCGCGCCCGAGCACCGTATGCCCCAAGGGAGAGATGACTGGAACCCCCATCCAAAAGGAATCGAGTGAGGTCGTCCCGCCGTTGACCGGGACGGTGTCGAGGCCAATGTCGACGTCGTGATACAGCCCGAAATATTCGTCACGCGGCCGGTAGTCGACGAAGTCGATGCGCTCGGGGTCCACGCCCTCGCTCGCGAACGCGTCGCGCGCCCGCGAGCGCGGCACGCCGGGTCGGGCTAGCACTGTCATGCGCGCGTCCGCGACGGCACGCAGCACCGCCGACCACAACGCGAAGACTTGGCCATTGGTTTTGCTGAAGCTGTTGAAGCAGCCGAACATGATTCGCCCCGATCGCAGGGCCGGCAACGGGCCAACCTCCGGCTGCTGCGTGAGCGGGTCGTAGCACCAAAACGTCTCGGGGAGCCTGTGGGATCGCTCCGTGTAACAGCCGTCGATGTCGGCGTCCGGAGGGTCCAAGTATATGTCCGTGATTCGGTAGTCGACCGTGTCGAGGCCCGTCGTTCCCGGATAGGCGAGCCACGTGACCTGCACGGGCGCCGGCTTGGCCGCGAACGCGCGCAAGCGACTGCCTGCGCAGTACAGCGCTACGTCTACCAGCACGTCGATCCCGTCGGAACGGATGGTCTCTGCGAGGTCTTCGTCGGTCGCCGCGGAGACGTCGCGAAAATGGTCCACCGCGCGCTCAATGCGCTCGGTATAGGCGTCCGGTCGGGCCACCGAGGAATACCCGAAGACCTCGACGTTTTGGCGATTGTGATGTTCGATGAGCGGAGTGAGAAAGAGGACGTGACTGTGTTGCCGAAAATCCGGGGAAACGTATCCGACCCGCAGGCGCCGGTGGGGGTCGCGGTCGTTGGGGTGCGGACGCCGACGTGGGTGCATGGCGCCGGTGTGTTGGGTTCGCCAGCGGACGGCTTCGGCCGCGATGCCGGGTCCATCTTGGCTCGGCAGGAAACCGAGCGTGTACACTAGGTGGCTGTGGGCCAGTGAGTCTTCTGGGCAAGACTCGATGGCGCGTCGGAATGAGGCCACCGCTTCGTCCGCGCGGCCCTGCTGTCGAAGGGCGATCCCGATGCCGTCATGCGCGCGGGCGTTCGAAGGGTCGAACTCGACAACCCGACGCCACGCTTCCAGAGTCTCGTCGAAGCGCTCGAGGGCTTCGAAGACCTCTCCCGCCCGCTCGTGCGCTGCGCGGAAGTCAGGTCTGAGCGCGATGGCGCGCTGATAGCTGACCGCCGCCTCGCCGAAGCGCTTCTGGGCTTGAAATACCAATCCGCGCGTGTAGTGCGCCTCCGGAATGTCCGGCTGCAATCGAGTGGCTTGATTCAGGCTATCGAGCGCCTTATCGTATTCGCCGAGGCGGCGCTGCGCCTCGCCCATGTTGGCGAGTAGGATGACGTTGTCGGGGGCGAGCGCCAGTCCCTTGCGGATCACGTCCGCGGCCTGCCTATCGCGATCCTGCTGGAGAAGCACGGCTCCGAGCAGATGCATCGCCACGACGTGACGGGGATCCGTGGCGAGCACCTGGCGATAGAGCTTCTCGGCTCCCTTCACGTCGCCCTGGCGATGACAATTCATCGCCGCGTCGAGCTTCTTCTGCAAGGCACTTCGGACCGCCGCCATGGCGGGGGCGTTCATACCACGCAGGCGCTGCGCCCACGAAGAGGTGGGCTCTGGCGATCGCACCGCGCGCGCGGGTGCGAGAGTCGCCGCCCGCCGCGAAGGGTCGCGCGCCGTCGGCTGCGGATACGAGCTACACTCGCCGCTGTCCGCGGAGGTCTTTGCGCGCGGTCGAGTCAATGGCATGAAAGGCATTATCCTCGCGGGAGGAACGGGCACGCGCCTCTATCCGCTCACGCGCGTGGTCTCAAAGCAGCTCCTTCCCGTCTACGACAAGCCGATGATCTATTACCCGCTGAGCGTGCTCATGCTGGCGGGCATCCGCGACATCCTGATCATATCCACGCCCCACGACCTGCCGCTCTTTCGGACTCTGTTCGAGGACGGCAGTGCGCTCGGAATGAGCTTTTCCTACGCGGTCCAGCCTGCGCCAGAGGGGCTGGCTCAGGCCTTCGTCATCGGAAGGGCGTTCGTCGGACGCGATCCGGTGGCGCTCGTCCTCGGCGACAACGTCTTTCACGGTGCGGGCCTCGAGGCCCTCTTGGATTCGTGTCGCGCGCGCCTCGATGGGTGCGTGCTCTTTGCCTATCGCGTCCAGGACCCGCAGCGATACGGCGTGGTGGAGCTTGACCCCCGCGGTTGCGTCGTGTCTATCGAGGAGAAGCCGCCAACCCCCAAGTCGAACTACGCGGTGACCGGACTCTATTTTTACGACAACGAAGTCCTGGACATCGCGGCCTCGCTCCGGCCTTCGGCCCGCGGCGAACTCGAGATCACCGACGTCAACCGGGCGTACGTCGAGCGCAGGAGGGCGCGTGTCGAAGTGATGGGCCGGGGCTTCGCGTGGCTCGACACGGGCACGCCCGAGGGCATGGTGGCGGCGAGTCAGTTCGTACAAGTCCTCCAGAGTCGCCAGGGCACGAGCATCGCGTGCATCGAAGAGGTCGCCTGGAGGAAGGGCTTCATCGACGGCGAGCAGCTCCTCAAACTGGCGAACGTGCACGGCAAGAGCAGCTACGGCGACTACCTGCGCGCGTGCTGCGAGGAGTCGCGTCGCTGATGGAAACGGAGCGACTGTCTCTTTCCGGCCTTCTTCTCGTCAAGCCGCGCGTCTACCGTGATCCGCGCGGCATGTTCGTCGAGACGTATCAAGCGGAGCGCTATCGTGGCGCCGGGATCGATTGCTCGTTCGTTCAAGACAATTACTCGCGGTCGAGCGAGGGCACGCTGCGCGGACTTCACTATCAGTCGTCGCCGGGACAAGCCAAACTCGTCTGCGTGTCCGAGGGGAGTATCTTCGATGTGGTGGTGGACATCCGTCCCGAATCGCCGACATTTGGACGATGGGATGCCGTGGTCCTCGACGGCGAAAAGCACTGGCAGCTCTTCGTTCCGGTCGGCTTCGCCCACGGGTTTTGTGTCCTCAGTGCCACGGCCGCCGTGATGTACAAGGTCTCGAGTCCCTACAACGCTGCGACCGAGTGTGCGATCGCGTACGACGACCCGACGCTCGGCGTGAAATGGCCGACCGCTGACCCGGTTCTCTCGGACCGGGATCGGACCGCGGAGTCCTTCTCCGAGTACGCGAAACGAGCCATGATCCTCCGGCGATCGAGCGGGAGCGTCCGGGCGCCATGACGCATCCTCCGTCCGAGCGAGTGTGGCTCGTGGGCTGCCGGGGGATGCTCGCAAGGGCCGTCGGCGCTCGGCTCCGAGAGCTCCGGATCGATGTCGTTTCGACCGACCGCGATCTCGATATCACCGACCGCGACGCCGTGCGAGCCTTCGCCGAATGCGAGAGGCCGACGCTCATCGTCAACACTGCGGCGTACACGCGTGTCGACGACGCGGAAGCGGACGAAGCGCAGGCGTTGCGTGTCAATGCCCAGGGCGCCGCGCACTTGGCTGAAGTGGCGCGAGACCAGTCCGCGTGGCTGCTCCACTTCTCGACCGACTACGTCTTCGACGGCCACGCGCGCACTCCCTACCGTGAGGACTCGCCCGCCCTGCCGCTGTCCGCGTACGGTCGCACCAAGTTTCGCGGCGAGCGACTGGTTTGCGAGACCCTGCGCGAGCGCTCCTACGTCGTTCGGACGTCGTGGCTGTTCGGCGAGAACGGGCACAATTTCGTCAAGACCGTGGTCGAGCGGATGCGCGAACGCGAGGAGCTGCGCATCGTCGACGATCAACTCGGACGCCCTACTTACACGGCAGACCTGGCTGTTGCCGCGCTATCGCTGCTCGGCATCGACCGCGGCGGCGGTGGTCCCCCCGCGCCTTGGGGCATCTATCACTTCGCGAATGCCGGCGCGACGACCTGGCACGGCCTAGGGGTTGCGAGCCGTGATGCGTGCGTGGACCTCGGGGTGACGCTCAAGGTCGCGCGCATCGTGCCGGTCACCACGGATCAATTTCCGAGAGCGGCGGCCCGGCCTGCCTATTCGGTGCTCGATACGAGCAAGATAGAAGCTGCGCTCGGTCGGTCGGCTCGCCCCTGGAGAGCTGCCCTGCGCGACTACCTCTCGCGCGAGCTGGCAGAGGACCCGGCGCTCGAGCGGCGCGAACCGCTCCCATGATTGCCTCCGAACCCAGAGCCGCGCGCCCGCTCCACTGCCTGCTCGTGACGGGCGGCGCGGGCTTCATCGGGTCGGCCTTCATTCGATGGCTCTTTCGCGAGGACTCGTTCAAGGGCCGGGTGGTCAACTTCGATGCCCTGACGTACGCCGGCAATCTCGAAAACGTGGAAGGCTGGGTGGACCCAGCCCGCTACCGGTTCGTCCTCGGCGACATCTGCGATCGAGAGCTGGTGCTCAGAACCTGCGACGAGCACGGCGTCGATACGATTGTGAACTTCGCGGCGGAGAGCCACGTGGACCGAAGCATTCTCGGTCCATCGCAGTTCATCCAGACCAACGTCTTCGGCACGCTCTCGCTCCTGGAGGTCGTGCGCGCGCGGCCGCACATACACTTGCACCATGTGTCCACCGACGAAGTCTTCGGATGCCGCGCCGGGCTCGATGCGTGCACGGAGGAGACTCCCTACCGCCCGAACTCTCCGTATGCCGCGTCCAAGGCCTCGTCCGACCACCTCGTGCGCGCCTACGGCGCGACCTATGGCATTTCGTGCACGCTCTCGAATTCGAGCAACACCTACGGGCCGTATCAGTTCCCGGAGAAACTCATCCCCCTGATGATTCTCAACATGCTCGATCGGCGGCCCCTGCCGGTCTACGGCGACGGGGCGCACGTGCGAGACTGGGTCTACGTGGACGACCACGTGGAAGCGATAGGGTGCGTCCTCGAGCGGGGAGTGTCGGGATCGACCTACAACATCGGCGGTCGCACGGAGCGACCGAATCTCGCCCTGCTCTCCGCGTTGATCGGCGTCGTCGCCGAGGAGACCGAGTGTGCGGCGAGTGAGCTCGAGTCCCTCCTCACGTTCGTGGCCGATCGGCCGGGTCACGACCGGCGCTATGCCGTCGACTGCGGCAAGATCGAGCGTGACCTGGGCTGGTCGGCGCGCCATACGCTGAGCGCGGGGCTGCGCGAGACGGTGCGCTGGTACGTGAGCCACCCGCCGTGGGTCGCGAGGGTTCGCGCTGGGGCGTACCGCGACTGGATTCGGGCGAACTACGCGTCGCGTTGACCCTCTGCGCGTCGACGGACCCCGTCCGCGTCCGGCTCAGGGCCGTGCGAGGTGCTCCTTGAGGAAGGCGATCGAATGGCCGAGCATCAGCACGCGGTTCTCGCGCTTTTGCGCTCCGTGTCCCTCGTCGGGAAAGATCATCAGATCGCACGGGACGCCTCTGGCCTCGAGCGCGTCGTGAATCTGGATGGCCTCGCCTGCGGGGACGCGCGGATCGGTGGCGCCTTGCAAGACGAGGAGCGGGGCCTTCGCGCGGTCGATGTAGGTCATGGGCGATAGCTTCTCGAGCGCGTCCGCGTCGCGCTCGGGATCGCCGTACTCGCTGATGCGCAGGAGCCGGCGATAGGGCGCGGTATTGCGCAGGAAGGTCCGCAGATCGCTGATTCCGACGACGTCGACGCCCGCGTCGAACGCGCCTGCGAACCTCGTCATCGCCATGAGCACCGAGTAGCCCCCGTAGCTGCCCCCATAGGCCCCGACGCGCGGCGGCTTGCCGCCGGCGGCGAAGCGGGAGCGCGCCCACTTGGCGGCGTCCTCGATGTCCGTGATGACGTCGAGCCGCTTGGGCCCGTCGTCCGCGTGCAGCCATGTCTTTCCGTATCCGTCGCTGCCGCGCACGTTGGGCTCGACGAAGACGAACCCCGCGTCGACGAACATCTGGGCTCCGACGCTGAATCCCGGGCGCGCCTGTCCTTCGGGCCCACCGTGGAAACTGACGACGACCGGACAGGGCTCGCTCGCGCACGTCTCGGGCCTGCGGACAAGGACCGGAATGCTCGTTCCGTCGCGCGCCGCGTACGACTCGAGTCGCGCGCGGGCGAACTTCGAAGTGTCGATCTCGGGCGTGCTCGGGGCGTGCCAGGCCTCGAGGTGGCCCGTCGTCCAGTCGAGGACGTAGCCTTGCATCGGGCGGCGCCCGTCGTCGACGCCCACCGTGGTGAACCGGGCGTCCGGCGTTGTCGGTCCGAAGAAGACGTGATCGGCGTCGGGCAGGGCCGGCAGCTTGATGGGCCGAAGCGTCTTCGCGTCGAGCGCACGGGGACGGGTGAAGCCATTCTCGTTGACCGCGTAGAGGATCCGGGTTCGTTTCTTGTCGATGTCGAAGCCCTCGACATCGAACTTCAGGTCCTCTCCGATCGGCCGCAGCGTGCCGCCTGTCCAGTCGTAGAGTCGGCGGTACTCTCCGAGCTTGTTGGTCAGCACGACGAGCTCGCCTTCGCGCGCCCCGAAGCGGGCGTCGTATTCCTCGCTCTCGCCGATGCCGAGGAGTGGCGTCAAAGCCTGTTTGGCCTCGTCCCACTCGTAGTATTCGGCCGTGAGAGACCCGGTCTCCTTGCGCAGCAGCAGCCGCCCATCGTCGCGAATGTCCGACACGTGCCAGAGCCCCTCTTGCTTCTCGAAGGCGACCTGCTTCTTCCTCGTGGTGAGGTCGTACCGATAGACGACGTAGGCGTCGGGTTTGCGGTCGTTCGACGTGAAGTACACCTGCCGCGAGTCGCTGGAGACGGCCTCGAAGTGCGTCTGCACTCCGGGCACGTGCTGGATGCCTTCGAGCGGTCCGCCCGCGGCCGACTGAACATAGAGGCCCGGGTTCTCCTCGCCCTTGCGGTCGCGCTGGACTATGAGCGTGCGGCCGTCGGGCGTGATGGCGGCGAGCCCGGTGCTGTCGTCGCCTCCGGTCATCTGCTGCGGAAAGTGTCGCGGACCGTCGATGCGCCAGATCTGATTTATGCCCGTGATCGTCCAGGAAAAGTACATGGACCGGCCGTCGGGGCTCAGTCGTCCGATGCCGGGGGCGCGAACGTCCATGAGCGACTGGATTCGGCGCGCGAGTTCGGGCGCGAGGGGGCGAGGGCGAAACTTCTCGAGCAGAGCCCGATCCACGGTCTCGGCGCCGTGACCGTGGTACGCGCTGCCGGCGGGTCGGACGGCCGCAGCGGGCTCCGCGAGAGCCGCGTCAGGCATCGCCGAAGTCGAGGGCGGAAGCGTGGGAGCCACCGGGGCGCCGCCGCAAGCGGCGAAGAAGGACGCCGAGAAGACGAGCAAGGTCCGAACGGATCTCATAGGGGTGGTCTCGCGCGGTCAAGCCGACCCCGTCAAGGTCTAGTGGTTCTGCATGAGCGTTTGTAGGGCTAGTTTGGCCTCGGGAACAAAGTGCGAGTCGGGGAAGCGCCGCAGCAGCATGCGCCAGGTGTTCTTCGCGTCGTTGAACGCGTCGAGGTCCGTCTGGCACCACGCGAGCAGCTCCAGCGCGTCGTCGAGCACTTCCTTGTCATTGCCCTGTTCGGTGAGCGGCGTGAGCACGGCCACGGCTTCTTTCTGCTTGCGCAGCTTGCGATACGCGTTCGCGAGCTCGAACTTGGCCTCCGGCGACGACGCCGTCGTATCGTCGTATCGGAGCGATTCCTCGAACGCCGAGGCCGCCTCCTGCCATCGCTGCAGATGGGCGCTCTCGATGCCCTGCAGGTAGAGCGCGGTGGCCTGCTCGGCCTTGGCCTTGGCGACGGCGTCCGCCATGAACGCCGCCTCGGCCTTCGACAGGGGTTTGGTCTTGATGATGTCCCAGGCCCGAACGATGTCGGGGCGTTTGCCTTCTCGGATGAGGTCGTAATACTTCGCGGCCTCGAGCTCGGCGGCGCGGCGGCTCGCTTCGCGCTGCCGGAGTTCGTCGAGGTCCTGGCGAAGGTGCACGTTCTCCTCGCGCAGGTGTTTGCTGGTCGCGTCGATCGCGTCGACGCGCGCGTCGATCGCGACCTTGAAGGCGGCGAAGGCCACGACCACGAAGACCACGTAGGCCGTGACGCTGTTCAGGGCGATGCGGCGTTCGTAGCCCTGCTGGCGTTTCGAGATCGACTTGATGTCGGCCGAGAGCGCGTTGGTCAGGTTGTTGGTCCGGATGACGAGCCCGCGCGACTCGATGATTTCCCGCTTGATATCGGAGAGCTCGTCCTCGATCTCATGCATCGACCACGCCATACGCTGCCGCGGGGCTCGCTCGCAAGGGGAACGCGTCGGTGGCGGTGGACGAGTCACAAGCCGCCCCCGCCGGGCCGCGGAGGTTGGGGAGGACCGATACCCGAACGGGAGCGGCAGCTGAGTTCAACATCGGGTTGACGTCGAGCTGGCCTCGGGCCGATTTCGGCATCGTTTCATCGCGGAAGGGCCCGCTATTTTGCGGCCGCGGTCGCGTGAGTCTATGTACTGGGACATGGCTTCGCGGCAGGTCTTCTCGGCGTGGGCGGCATGTCTCGGGTGTCTCGCCGGGGCTTGCTCGAAGCAGGCCATGCCCGGTACGCCGCTCGGCACGTTCAACGTGACCGGGACCGTGACCGCCAACAACTGCGGTGCCGGGCAGAACGCTCCGAATCCGTGGACGTTCCAGGTGCAGCTCTCGCTCGACGGCTCGGTGCTCTACTGGTGGGATGGGGTCGACGGGGATGCGTACCTCTCGGGCGTGCTCGCCAACGGCGTGGCGAGCTTCTCCGACTCGGAGACGGGGTCCGATCCGCCAGACGCGTCCGCGACGTGCGCGCAGACGAGCAGCGGCAATTGGTACGATCCTCAGACGTCCGCGCCGTGCACCCCGCCGGCGGGGTGCACGATGACCCGGAGCGACGCGTACGCGATCACGATGGGCGCGTCGAACAAGACGTTCACGGGGACCCTCAGCTACGCGTTCACCGTCGCGAGCGGCTCGGACTGCTCGGGCCAGCTCTCGTCCGCCGGGGGTACGTACGACGAGCTTCCGTGCACCCTCACGTACGCGCTCACGGCGTCGCGGTAGGTTCGGCCGTTCGGCGAGGGTTCGGGTTGGGTCCTGACGGGCGGGACTGGTATCCGTCTGGCGCATATCTTTACTTTATGCGCATGGCGAGTAAATCTTGTTTATTCGTAAGGCAGATGGCAAGGTCCACGCGTCAGGTCATCACAACCCCCGGACAGGTCGGCGAGATCCTTCGAGGACGGCGCAAGTCACGCCGGGTGTCGCAGAACGAACTGGCGACCAAGCTCGGCATCAGCCAGAGCCGATTGTCCACGCTCGAGGGAGACGCGGCCGGCCTGACCTTGGATCGGTTCCTCTTGCTGGCGAAGCTCCTCGGGCTCGAGCTCGTTCTCGAGGACAGAGCGAGCAGCCGGGGCGACGACGGGGAGTGGTGAGAGGTGGGGCGCCCTTCGCATAGCCGGGCTCTCGGGGTCTGGGCGAACGGGGTGCGTGTCGGGCGATGGCTTCTGCCAGCGAGCGGCCCCATGGAGTTCACCTACGACGCGAGCTGGGTAGCGTCCGAGCAAGCCCGCCCGCTCTCGCTTTCGCTGCCGATGAACCTCGATGGCCTGCCCCTCAAGGGGGACAAGGTCCATTCCTTCTTCGACAACCTTCTGCCGGACAGTGACGTCATCCGGCACAGAGTTCGAACGCGCTTTCACACGCCGAGCGGGGAAGCCTTCGATCTGCTGGAAGCGATCGGCCGAGACTGTGTTGGGGCTCTGCAGCTCTTACCCGACGGGGAGGTGCCCGCAGACGCGTCGACCCTCGTTGTGACCCCTCTCACGGACTCGGAGCTCGAAGAGTTACTCCTTGGAGTCGGTTCTGCCGCCGGTCCGCTGCGCCACGAGGCGGACGAGTTCCGGATTTCGATCGCAGGCGCTCAGGAGAAGACCGCACTCACGTGGCACGGCAAGCGCTGGTGCCGGCCTCACGGCGCGACGCCGACGACCCACCTGTTCAAGCTGGCTCTCGGCTTGGTCGGCGGCCGGCGGATGGATATGAGCACCTCGCTCGAGAACGAGTGGCTCTGCGCCCGATTGCTCGACGCCTACGCTGTTCCCATCGCGTCGTGTGCGGTCAAGAAGTTCGGGTCGGCCAAGGCGCTCGTCGTCACGCGCTTCGATCGCCGTCTGCATTCCAGCGGCCGCTACTGGCTTCGCCTGCCCCAGGAGGACTTCTGCCAGGCGACCGGGACCCGAAGCTCCTCCAAGTACGAGGCGGACGGCGGCCCCGGGCTCCCCGACATCGCCCGGATCCTTCAAGGGTCCGAGGCCCGAGACGACGACCTCGCCACGCTGCTGCGGGCGCAGCTCCTCTTCTGGATGCTCGCGGCGACCGACGGCCACGCGAAGAACTTCAGCCTCCGGCTTCTGGCGCAAGGACGCTTTCGCCTGACGCCCCTCTACGATGTCATCTCGGCATGGCCAGTCACCGGGTCTCGGCACGACCAAATCCACGTGAAGAAGCTACGGCTGGCGATGGCCGTGCGCGGCGACAGCAAGCACTATCGCGTCGCGGAGATCGAGCGCCGGCACTTCAACAAGACCGCCCAGCAGTGCGGCTTCGGGCTGGACATGGAGCCTCTCATCGAGGATGTCGTGACGAGGACGCCGGCGGTCATCGAGAGCGTGGGAGCGAGCCTGCCCAAGGGCTTTCCGGAGGAGGTGTTCGCGTCGGTGACCGGTGGGCTGGAGAAGAGCTCCAAGCGGCTCCGGCGCATGGCGGCTCGGTAGGATCGGCGACATCGAGGCGTTCGAAGGCTTCGTTCGGGCCGGGCGTTTGGACTGCCGACGGCGCGCGGAACCGACAGAAGCGGTGAGCGCCCCGTCAATGCACCGCGCACTGAAGGCACGGATCGAACGAGTGGGCGACGCGCAGGGCTTCGATCGGCGAGGTCGGGTCCGCGAGCTCGAGGCCCTTGAGGGATTGCTCGATGGGGCCCGGCGTGCCGGCGTCGTCGCGCGGCGAGGCGTTCCACGTCGTCGGCGTCACGACGCCGTAGTGGGCGACGGACACCGGCTGGTCGGCCGTCGGGTTGGCTGCCGCCCCGATGGCGACCCAATGGCCCAGCGTGCCGCGCGGAGCCTCGATGAGCGCTTGGCCGAGGAGCGGTTGGCCGCCTTGGCTGGCGACCATCGCTTGCATGAACGCCGGAGTCGGAAAGTTGCCGGCCGGCAGCGCCGACGTATCGGGGACGAGCTGATCGATCCAACTCTGAATGCTCGTGGCGAGAAGCAGGGCCTCGGTCTGGCGCGCCTGGTGCCTCGCCCACACGCCGCGGCCTCCGGGGTCGCGGCCCGTGAACACAGCTCGCGCCAGGGGGCCCACTTCGCAGGGCTGGGGCACTCCGTTGGCATCGACGAGGCGGGCGGACTTGACCCACGAATAGGCGTCCGTCGGGTCGAGGGCGAGGTCGGGCACGGTGTCGTTCGGGTCGTCGGCGCCCGGCGACTCGGCCGCGTGCGGGGTGTACCGCGAACTCGCGACTGACTCGACGATCTGGGTCGACGCGAAGGTCAATGGGGTCGTGGCTCCCGGCGGCAGTACGCCCTGGGGGAAGAGCAGGCCGCCCTGGCCATCGGGGAAGCCTCCATAACAGAGGAGGGAACATCCGGTGACGCCGAGGTTCGCGTATTCGGGAAACGCAGTCGCGAGCGCCCCGACGTCCGCGGCATACTGCCCCTGGACGAAGGCGAGCACGGTGGCGATCTGGGTCTGCAAGTTCGCGATGATGTCGGCGGTCGCCGTGACCGTCGCTCCCCCGGGGACGATCCCCATCGCGTGAGGCATCTTGCCGGCCAGCATGACGGTGATGGCTACGCACGCCCGGCGCACTTGGAGAGCGGTCGCCGCGTTGGTGGCGAACGACTGCGCGTTGAGCTTCTCGCCACCTTCCCAGGGCTGCGGCGGCTTGCCAGCAGGCCACGCCCCCGCCGTGGGCATTCCGGCGATGAAATCGGGGAGCGACATCACGTAGAAGTGAAAAATGTGGGAATCAAGGAAGTTCGTCGCCTGGACGATGTTGCGGATCAGGCGCGCCTGGTCGTTGACCGCGATGGGGGTGCCCGCGTTCTGCGCGGCGCTCTCAAAGGCTTCGCTCGCGGCTCGCGCGTGCGGAATCGGGCAGACTCCGCAGATCCGTTGGGTGATCATCGGCGCGTCGCGCGGGTCGCGATTGCGCATGACGTTTTCGATGCCGCGAAACGACGTTCCCGAGGAGCGGGCCTCCGACACGGTATTGCCTGTCACATCGAGCTCGATGCGGAGGTGGCCTTCGATGCGCGTGAGGGGGTCGACGACGATGGTGGTGGTCATGGGTCAGCTCGTGGGCTTTACGTAGAAGGGGGTCGCGGCGGTGGCTTCTTCTGTGTTCAGGGTCACGGATCCCAGGATTGCCGGGTTGCTCGGGACTGCTGCGCCATAGACCGCATTCCCCCCGTCCAAGAACCCCGGGGCCGCGCAGCCGATGCACGGGGAACCGACTTGGATGCACGTAGACAAGCCTTGCCAGAGCACTTGAGGGCAGTCGGCGATTGTGTTGATGCCTTTGCACCCGACGCTCAGCAAGCACGGCGGAGCGCCGGTAGTGGCGTTGATGGCGTTGTCGCCGAGGTAGGCCGCGAACACGGAGGCGTCGTAGCTCGGACGCCGCGGGCATGTGCTGTCGTGGACGGAATCGGAAAAGTGCAGCTCGGGCCGTCCGAGGGTGTCGAGCGTGAGGGGGGAAGCTCCCGTCTGCGTGAGGGCCCAGATGGCATCGACCGTCCACTTCGGATTGGGAGGGCAGCCTGGGATGCGAATGAGCTGTGCCTGGAGCGTCACGTTCGCCGCGACGAGCGCGTCTGCGAGGGAGACTTCCGTACCGGTGTTCGGGGCAGAGCCCGGGATGCCGCCGAAGCTTGCGCACGCGCCGACGGCAACGACCTGCTTTGCGTTGGCGGCGAGCTGGGCGATCATGGCGTATACGGTCCAGTTGGTGTTCGTGCTGTCGACGCCGGTCGTGGTCAGCGCCGAGTAGCCCGCCGGCGAGTCGATGGGCACGGCGCCGTCTACGATGAGGATGTACTGGCCTGGGGTCGCTTTCGCGGTCGCGAGCAGGTGGTCGACCGCGTTCGCGCCGAATTCGACCATGAGCGTCTCGGCGAACTCGATGCGCAGCGACGGCACGAGCACGTCGGAAGCCAAGGGGGAGGGCCCCTGCCAGTCGAGCAGCGAGCAGCTGCAGCCGGTGCACACCCCGGCTTCGAGCCAGAGGATCGGCACGCGCGCGTCTGTGGTCGGCATGTCGGCGATGGGCCGGCCGTCGGGGTCGTAGGGAGAAGGCGTGCTCTTCGACCCGCCCCCGCACCCGACCGGAAAGTAAAGGACGGTCAGCGCGAGCATTCCGCGCAGAACGTCGCGACGGGCGACGCCGGGGGGCGTCGCGGAGGACACTACGGGCAGCTTCGGCATAAACGACCTCCGTGCGAAACCGGAAGTGGCAGCATTCACCCGGACGCCGCGCGAGCCGCGCACCCGAGGACCGTCTGCGCCGGCCTCTTGGGCGCCATGCATTGCGGAAACGGTTGACTCTGTCAATGAGTCCATGCGGTCAGCGCACGGACCGGGCTCAACGAAATATCTGCCGACTAAGAGGCCGTTGAAACACGATTGTCACCTTAGCGTTTCCTGATCGAGGCGGCTTCGTCGGGCAGAGTTCACAGAGACTTCCACCGTCCCACTGTATAAGCAGCGTCGTGAAATCGCCGACGTGGATGCCTTGGGGACCGGATAAGTCGGCGACCCATCACGGTGACGATTCGGGGGGAGCGATACGCGCGCCCCGTGCGGACTGGTCTCGCGGACGTACTGAAAACGGTAGGTCCCGCCTTATTTGGAGCTCGACATGAACCGATTGCGAACGATTTCCTGGGCTAGTTCTCTCTTCGCGGCCGCCGTCGTCGGCTGTCAGCTCGTCGGCTGTAGCGATGACACGTCCACCACGCCCCCGAGCGAGGACGCCGCGGTGGATGGGGCGGCCGATTCGAGCACGCCGCTGGACGGTGCCATGGACGCGGCGGTGGACTCCGCCAAGCAGGACGCGGGGATGGATGCAGCGGCTGACGCCGCGGGGGACGTCGCGGCGGACGCGGCGGCTGATGTTGCGAACGACGTGATGCCGGATGCGCTGATGGATGCGCACGCCGACGGCGGCGATGGCGCGACGGACGGCGGCGACGCGGCTATCGACGCTCACGGCGGGTCGGATGCCATGGGTGACGTCGTCACCGACGCGATGGGTGACCATGCGGTCATCGAAGCTGGAGAAGATGCCGGCGACGCGATGATGGAGGATGTGACGGTGGGTAGTGATGGCGGCGGGGATTCCGCCGTGGACGGCACGGTTGGGGATGTCACGACGGCGGATGTGGCGTCGATGGACGTGAACGCGGCCGACGTGGACGCGGGGCCGACGGTGCAGGCTTTGTGTGATGCGTTTTTGGCGGCGAATGCGGATGGGGGGCTGGGCTTTGTCAGCAACACGTGCACGGGTACTGAGCTGGCTCTGTTTATGCGTGACGTGAATTCCGAGGATGCCGGTATTACGCCGGGCACCTGTTTGCTGGCCGCATTCAATTCCGGCGCTCTCGACGACACTATCGGTGACGGAACCCTGAACGAATGCGAGGACCAGACATGGACCGCTGGAAGCGGCTCGACGGCCGCTGAGTGCGTCGCCGAAGTCCAGTGCGGCATCGGCGTCAACTCGGGATGCAACGGCAGCAGCAGTGTATCCGAGTGCACGAGGAATGAGACGACCTATCTCGCTCAAGCCTATGCCATCAAGAACCTTTACTGCGGCGCGGACAACAACGCGACCTGCGAGGCGCTGTCGCCCGCGACCTCAGCGCCAGGTACGTGCGTTACGCAGTGGCTGGCCGGAGTGCCGGCATCCGACTCGGATCCGAACACCAGCACGGGCGAGCTGGCTGAGACTGACGGCCTGAAGCCCGGGTACGCCTCGGGCTACGCCAACGGCGTCATTTTGACCAACCTTCAGAAGAATCCGACTGCCAAGGCGGCCTGCCTCAACTAGTAGTAGGCGGGGGTCCGATGCGTCGTTGGACATGCGGTGACCGGGCGCTGGCCTAACGTGTCAGCGCTCAGGTTCCCATCCGCTGGGATGGTCTGCTGAGTTTCTGTTCTCCGCTCAAGTTAGGGAGCTCGAATGATGCACGCAGTCCGCAATGCCGACTCTCAGAGAGGCCTCTTGGCCATCGAGGCCGAAGCGTTCGACGGTAGTGATCCTTCGGGCGTCCATACGCACCCCGCGGATGCGGACCGGATGGGCTCGGCCAGCAAGCCTCCGGCGGGAGTGCGGCGGCTTGCCAAGGTTCGCCGCCTCGGCCGATTGGTATCGGAGTCGACCGAGATGCATTCCATCTTTGATGTGCTCGAGCGGTTCTCTCGGGCCGATGTGACCGTCACGCTCCTCGGTGAAACGGGGGTTGGAAAAGACGTGGTGGCTCATGCGATGCATGATTTGAGCGGGCGCTCTGTGGGCCCGCTTGTCGTGTTCGACTGTGGCGCCGTGGCTGCGAACCTCGTCGAAAGCGAGCTTCTGGGGCACGAACGCGGGGCGTTCACCGGGGCCGTCACAGCCCACGCAGGCGCGTTCGAGCGGGCCAACGGCGGAACCGTGTTCCTGGATGAGATCGCGGAGCTTCCGCTCGAGTTGCAGCCCCGGTTGCTGCGCGCGTTGGAAAGCAAGCAGGTTCGACGTGTCGGCGGCCGCGTCGATCGGCGAGTAGACGTTCGAGTGATTGCGGCGACGAACCGCGACCTCAAAGGCGAAGTCACTGCCGGGCGATTCCGCGAGGATCTCTATTTCCGCCTCGCCGTCGGCGTCGTCCGCATCCCTGCGCTTCGTGAGCGGCTCCAGGACCTCCCGCAACTATGTCAGAGCCTGTTGGCGGACCTAGGGCGGCCGGATGTGCGTGTCGCCGATGAGACCTTTGCGCAGCTCGAAGCGCACGCGTGGCCCGGCAACGTGCGAGAGCTGAAGAACGCACTGGCGTGTGCTGTTGCGTTCGTCGAGGGTCCCGGCGGCGTTCTCCGTCCAGAACACGTCAAGCTTGTTTCCGCCAGGGCCGACGCTTCGTGGCTCGACGGACTACCGCTGGGCGGCCAGACGCTCGAAAGCATTGAGGGTGCTGCGATTCGTCAAACGATGAAGCAGGCGGGCGGGAACAAGGTAAGCGCTGCCCGCTCGCTCGGCATCGCCGTGTCGACGCTGTACCAGAAGATCAAGAAGCATGAGATCTAAACGAGCAGCGGCGGTCTGCGGTGAAGTCGGCGTTGGGGTTCGAGCTGCGTGGCCTCTGCGCGTGATCGCTTTGCTTGGAGCGTTCGGCGCCGGGCAGACAGCGACCGCGGCGGACTGCAAGGCGCTCACGGCGGCCGGACGGCGTCAGGAAGCCGTCGAGGCGTGTACTCTAGCGATGACAGCAGCGCACTCTCCGAAGGATGTTGCTGCCGCAGCACGAGCCTACGTTGGTGCGCTGATGCTCGGGCGAGGGGCGCCGGACGCGGATGCCGTGGCGTCCGCTCTCAGCGCGGCGCAAGAGGCGCGCCAGAAGGCACCGAACGAAGTTTGGGGTTACGCCGCGTTCTGTGATGTTGCGGTGCGAATAGGAGACAGTGCCATGTTGGAGAAGTATGCCCATGAGCTCGAACGGGTCGCGCCGCAGGATCCTGAGACCCGACGTGCAAAGGTGGAGCTCGCAGCGGCGAAGCCGGGCGTCTGGCGTCCCGTGCTCGGCGCCCTCATGGTTCTGGTCCCAGCGCTTGCGACCCTTGCGCACGCGATGTGGCGCACAGTGTCGAGCCGGGCGCGCCGTGTTCCAGCCGTCGCAGCGGCAATGTTGGGTCTAGCGATCGCTCTCGTCTCTTTGGGTGCGCAGGGAGATAATCGGAGCGGCGCTCCTTCGCAGCCGAACGTGGCTGCCACGCGGCCGAGCGTCGCTATCCCCCAGAACCCGCAGGACAACGCCGTTGGCCCCTGGTCCATCGACGATAACGACCCTGAGAAGACCATCCCACCCGAGGAAAAGCGCAACCGCGATCCGCTGGCTTTCAGCTACTGGCTGCAAGACATGATTGCCAAAGGACAGTTCGCAGCGCAGCGTGGCGATCACCAGGCTGCGGTTCGTTACTATCGGGCGCTCGTGCGCGCCGTGCCGGATCGGGCCATCGCGGTGAGTCGCCTGTGCGACGAGTACCAGGCCATCGGGGAACGTGACTTGGCGCTTTCTGCTTGTCAGACCGCGCTCACCATGGCGGGCGTGACGCTCAAGGACTACCAACACTACATAAGCCTCGTTATGGACAAGCCGGGGGCGTTGTCTAGCTCCGAGATCACCCAGATTCGAAAGGCGTTGGACCATCTCCGGGAGGATCCGACGGTCGCGGACAAGCTGCTCGAGACCGAGTGCAAGGCGGCCCTTCGCGCCAACGACGGTGCGCTGCTCGAACGCTGTGCGTCGGATGCTAAGGCGCAGGCCCCGAAGGAGCCGACCACGCTTGTCTATCAGTGGGATCTCGCGATGTTCCGCGGAAATTACGTGGAAGCTCGCCAACTAGTGGACCAAGCGCGAGCCATGGGCATGAATCCGGCATCGATCGAGCGCATGGAGCGTGAGATGCGGTCAAAGTCCGCCGCGCACCGCAATCTCGTGCTCTACGGGATTCTGTTCCTCATCTGCGCGATGGGCGCCGCTGCGGCCGGCGTGGTCCTCGTTCGACGGCGGAAAGAAAAGGCGACGGGAGGGGCTATGGCGGCGGCAAGCGTGGACGCCAGCTCTGTCACCCCGTGAAGCTCCGAGGGACGGTAGTCTATCAAAAGAATACACGCAGTATCTGAGCTAAGAGCGGAATCCGAACGTTAAAGGCTTGGCCTTCTATTGATGAGGGTCCAAGCTTGCGCGCTTCCCTCGACCACCTTGTCTTATGGGTGCGCATGGACGGTTCACGATGAAGCTCCCTCGGGTCACGTGGACTCGCGCCGCGATGGTCGGTTCTGTCGTCCTCTGTCTCGCGCGCCTCCCATTCAGTCGGTTTTTTGCCGACGACTTCTTTCTACTCGGGGAGCTCGAAGGCGTGTCGCCCCTTCCGGGTCGGCCCCCATTTTGGCTCTATGCGCTGGCGGACGGGAACCCGGCGCATCTCCGGCGTCTTGAGAACATCGGCGTTTGGCCATGGTTCTTCGACGATCGCTTCCGCATGAACTTCTGTCGTCCGCTGGGATCGGCGCTCATCGCCGTCGACCACTGGCTCTTCGGCCTGCGCCCGCTCGGATACATCGTCCATAACTGCCTGTGGTACCTCGTGCTCATCGCGGCGGTGGCCCGGCTGTTCCAACAAAAGCTGCCGAGGCGCGTCGCGGGGCCGGCGATGTTCATCTACGCAACCTCCGGCATTTTCCATCTCGCAGTCGGATGGACCGCGGCACGCCCCCACGTCGCGGCGGCGGCGATCGCCGCGTGGGCGTACGTTTCCTGGACTGCGTCTCATCAGGGAGGGCGGGTAGGGTCGCGATACCGGTGGCTTGCGGTCGGTGGTTTTGCCTTGGGACTCGGGTTCAGCGAGTCCGGCTTCATCATGATGGCCTATCCTGTCGTGGAGGAGGCGTGGGGTAGGGATTGGAGAGGGTCGCTCCGACGGCTCGCGCCTCTCCTTGCTCTGGCCACCATGTACTTGGCTCTCTACTTTGGACTTGGATTCGGGGCGCAGCACGGGGGCGGTTACACGAGTCCCTTCAGCCAGCCCGGGACCTTCCTGATCGACGCCCCACTGCGGGCGGCGACGCTCGCCACCTCGCTGCTCCTCTCCGGAGCGAGTGACCTGGGCATGGTCTCTTCCTTCGGGCGCACGGCTCTCGCGATGCTCGCGCCACTGGCCTTGGCCGCCCTCGCGTTCGCGTACCGGTCGACGATGCCTCTTCTACCCCGCAGCGAGCGCGATGTCGTCGACCGGTTGCTCGAGGGAACGGTCGCTTGCTCCCTTCCCCTGCTCGCCGCGCCGATGTTCAGCTTCCATCTCGTCATTCCGTTCATCGGCGTCGCGGCGTTCGCGGCGCACGTGCTGGTCGCGCGGGAGCCGCGCGGCGTCCCGAATTCCCAGCGCACGGGGGTCCTCGTTTCAAGCGCCCTCGCCGGGGGCCTCTTCCTCGGACTTGGGCCGGCGTCGCGCCTTCTCATGCCTGCACTGACCAATCAGGTGCTGGCCGACCGCACGGAGAAAGCTGTCGCTCACCTCGACGCGGAGGTACAGGGACTGGATCACACGCGGATCGTGGTGCTCAATGCTCCGGACATCTTGGCAGCGCTCGACATAGGCCACGTTCGTCGGCTGATGCGGCTGCCCATGCCGTCCACGTGGTGGACGCTCTACTTGGGCAAGGGCGAGATGGTCTTTTCGCGCCCCGCGGCGAACGTGTTTACGCTCGACTGGCGGACCGGCGGAATCGCGCCGACGACGCGCGACGCGGGCGACGTCGTAGAGCTCGAGGGCGCCGACATCGAGGTAACGCACAAAGAGGGCAGTCGGATCACCGGCATTCGGTGCCGTTTGGACCGACCGCTCGATGACGCCGCGTGGCGCTTCTTGACATGGCGTGACGGAAGTCTCCACCTGATCGATGTGCCCCCCACGGGCGGTTCCCTGGTGGTCCTTGCCGGGTCGTAACGGGCTCCTGCTGCTCAGATGACGGCTAAGGATCCGTCGTCGCGTCGCCGCCATCGTCTCCGCCGCCATCGCCACCGTCGTCTCCGGCGTCGATCGGTGGCTCGAAGCACGCCGCGAGGCCCTTCGTAGAGGTGAGGTCCTTGGCTTGCCACACGCAGTAAAAAAGCGCCGTCACGACCCCCCCGACGCTGCCGACCTGATTCACTGGGATGGCTTTACCCCAACCAGCCTGTATGGTTTTTGGATCTGTCGTTTCGAACGCGGCCTCAATTTGAGGCTTGCAGCCGCCCTGGGCCTGGTTGTCCTGGAAACACCACGTCCCGCCGACGCCCACGGCGCCGTCGGGCCTATCTCCACAGTACGGGTAGTAGATGTTGTCCGTCCCATAGTGGCCGGCCGCGAGTGGCGCGTAAAACCCTGCGTCCGGGCCAAAAATGCACGTGAAGAGCTGGCCGCACAGGAAGAACTTGTCGTGCGTCGGATCGACCGCGTTGGCCCCTGGGAAGCCCGCGTCTCGGAACCCGCAACACGGGGGGAACTCCGTGTAGCCCGCTTGTGTGTCACAGGCGGGCCCCTCGTAGCGGATGCCGTAGTCGCAAGAGGCGTTCTGCGTGTACGTTGCCGTCGAGCAGGTTCCCGAATCGTCGACGACGGTATTGGCCAGGTCGTCCAGTGTGTCGCAGGCACAGGTAGGCCAGGTATCCCACACTGGTGGGGCGGCCTCGACCTGGACATCGGCCTCGCCGTTATCTCCAGGTGCGCCGTCTCCCCCGCTCCCGCTGTCTCCTTCGTTTACCGCGACGCTGGAATCCGAGGACGACGGAGAGCTGGCTTCATATCCGCTAAGGCGAGCGGCGTCGGCGTAGAGCAGGGTCACATCGAAGGCCCCCGTGTCGAAGACGTCGTTTGCGCTCGCATCGGGGACTGACACGTCGACACTGGCGTCCATAACGATGACGGCGGGCTGTCCCGTCGTTCCCCCGCACGCCGCTAGCGCGGTCGAGCCCGTTACCAAAACCAAGGTAATCTTCGAGCGAGAGATCATTCCGGAGATTATAGGGTGAGGGATACTGAGGTCCATGTGAACTCTCCCTGACGATTGCGCCGCGCCGCCGTTTCACAGATGTCACGCATCCGAGGCGCGCTCCCGGGCGTCTCAACAAAGAAAGGCGCGCCTCTTGTGATGAGGCGCGCCTCTCGTCAGCTTCATAGCCCGGAGGGGTGCGTCAGCTTACTGATTGTAGCGGCAGGTCTGCGAGCAACCGTTGAAACCGTTGCCGGCCGCGTCGGGGCCCGCGTCGGCCACGCCATTGAGAACCGCACCGAGGTCGCAGTCCTCGTAAGCTTCCTTCATGCCGTTGCCGCACGTGGTGCTGATGCCCGGGCAGAGGCCCAGGGTCCCTTGGACGTTCGCGCAGCCCGGATTGTTGACACCGCCCGACTGAGCAGCCGTACAGAGCATCAGTTCGTTGTAGTCTTCGCAGTAGGGCTGGCCGTTGTTGACGTTCGTGGGCAGCGTGACGAAGCCTTCCTTGATCAGAGCTGGGCCGACTATGCTTGAGGAACTCTCACACTGTGCGAGCTGGAACTCCGGGACCGGGGTTGTGAGGGCACCGTCGAAGCCGAAGAGCGAGTTGAGATACAGCTTGCGCGTGTAGGGATAGTGAAACTCCTGGATGCACTCGGTCGTCGACGGGACGCCGAGGACGCGGATCGAAGTTGTAAGGGAGTTGTTGATTGCACCGCGGCCTGCGTAGCCGAGGCTGCACGGGTTCGCGGTGACGAGGCAGCCGATCTGATCGGTTGCGTCGGTGTACGTGCAGATCGTGGTGCCCTGGGCCACCTCAGCCGCATTCGCCATCGTACCCGTGCCCGCGATCGGATTGCCCTGCGCGTTGAGCTTCGGGAAGTAGTGGAGCCGGAAGAACGCGTTGCCCGCAACGGGTCGATTGCTGTCGTCCCAGGCCTCATCCCAGCAGTTCCCGTCCGTCTGCCAGTTGGGGTCGGAGTTGGTGTACGCGTAGGCGTTGTAGACACGGGGATCTACGGAGGCCGGTGAAACACCCGCGATCTTCGTGGCGGGCTTCACCGTGCCGCCGATACAGATGAACGACCCCTGGCCATCCGAAATCGGACTCACAGCCACGGCGCCCGTGTTGTAGCAGTTCGGAGTGCCGTAGAGTGCGCCGGGGGCAGTGTAGGCGGGTACGGTGCACGTGCCGCCGGAGGGGTAGTCGCCGTTCGGACAGAGGCCCAAGATATTGTACTTGCCATTAACGGCGTTCTGTAACAACGGCGCGTTGACACACGTCGTGCTGTTGCATTGCACGGTGGGGAACTGCGTCGCATACGCCTCGCCATCGAGGCTGTTCGTCGTCACGATCGGCACGACGAGGCCGACGGTGGCCGTGTTGTACCAGCACTCGCCGTTGAGGCAGCTGCAGCTACCCTGGAGGGCTGTCACCGGGGGGTTCTGAGCCTCGTCGTACTCTGCTTGGGCGCAAATGCCTCCGACCGTCGCATTGGAACTGGAGGGCATCGGCGGGACGCAATCGCTGTCCGCAACGCATTGAACCGTAAAGCCCTCCGAGGTGGTGCCCTGCGGAAAGGTGCATGCGTTGTTTGTGCACGTGCAAGTGCCAGAGGCACAGACGCCGCCCATCGCGGTGCACTGGGCAGCCGTCGTGCAAGCCTTGCCGGGAATCGTCGGGTCCTGGATCGGGGGTCCGCAGACCTCCTCTTCCTTGCCGCCGCTGCCAGAGTAGCAGTCGCGCTGAAGGGGGTCGCGATTCTGCATATCGTTCGCGGCATAGTTGTTGACCAAGCCAGGACACCCGGCCACGCCCTCCACTCCGACCATCTGGCCCTCGGGCGTCTTATAGAAAGGTGTGCCCTGGAGGTTCTGGCTGTTGTTGCAGAAGCTGTCGGAGCCCATGAAGTACGAGTACGTGGAGGCGGGGAGGCCTTGATTGACCGCGGCAACGTTCTCGACCTGGACGCCACCCTTCTCGATGCTCGGCCCGGGGTAGCCGAGAAGCGATCCGAATATATCGGTCGTTCCCGAAGCGTCGTCGCGGCGGAATAGGTGACGGATCGCGACGCATTGGGTGTTTTGAGCATCTCCGCTTCCGGAGGCCAGGCAATTAGCGTTCTCGAAGAAGGCACCGTAAGCGTTCGCCAGGCAGAAGCGAAGCCAGCTGTCGCAGTTCTGTGACCCGGAAGGTCCGCCGAACCAGAGTATGCGCAGCAGGCTTGCGTAGCCATTGAACGTCGCGCCACAAGCGGTGATCGCACGGCTGAAGTTCTCGCCGGTGGTTGTGTCGGTGACGCTGGCGCAGCCGGCGTCGTCCTGAGCCGGAGCACCGTTGCACGCCGTGGTGCCCGCGTTGGCGGTTCCGCCGAGGATCGCGACACCGTCGAGACCGATGACGCAGCCGGCGGCCGGCGCCGGCGTGTGCGCGCAGATGCCGGTGTCCATCATCTTGGACATCGGGGCGACGTATTGCGTGGGGGGAGACGCGATCATGCCGTTCTCGCCCGCGCCCGAGCCGCCGCCCTTGTAGCCGATCGTGCCCTGGGGCTGGATGAGCTGGCAGCCGTACGGGTTGGTTGCCGCGTTGTAGGGGGTCACCAGGTCAGTGGTGACATCGTACAGCGTGTCAGAGCCCGCAATGCTTTCGAGGCTCCCTGTGAAAGCGCCGACTGTAGCGCCTACGGCGCCGGCGCTCGCCACGACGAACGTGGCGATTAGCAGTGAGTTCTTCATAAATTATCCTCCCGGTTTGGACGTACTCCGACGGACTCATGCCCGTTGGGAATGATGCTGTCCCGGTACGGGCCCTTCGCAAGGATTGCGCCACATTGCATATTGTGAGCTGCGTTATCCAGACGCGTCGGAAATCATTGGAGTAGCGCCGGCGTCGAGCGAGGTCTCACGGCGGCGCCGGTCCTGTCCACCGTACGATTCGCGGAATCACAGGGTCGTACGCCAACGCGCGACCGCGCGAGCAAGCCGTCTCCAATTCCCTGGAAATCATTGGCGGGAGCCGGAATTTTGTTGCCCGACCGGTGTCGCGCTCTGCGTTGGTTTTCGCCGCTTTGATAGGCAGAACCATAGCCTTTTCTCCCGAGCTTTGGGCGCCTTCTTGATTCTGCGCTTCCGTAAATCGGAGGGGGCATTCTGAAAACCGGATGCCAGTGGCCCGCACCGACAGGGCATCTTGAGTCGCCAGACAATCCACAAGCACAGGAAGGAACCGTGGGATATGGTGATCCCGCGGACTCTGCGCCCCCGCGGGGGGCATCGCGTGCTTCGCATTCGTCGAGGATGACATCGGGATACCAAGACACGTTCGCAATTGAATGTACACAGTTCAGCGACTAGGCCGTCACGACGCGGTGACAACGCACTTGGACGACCTTACCGTCGCCGGGTAACTTCGGGTCGATGTCCGGCGAAGGGCCCGTGGTTCGGGTGGAGACTCGAGCCCAGCGATCATAAAGTATCACTTCCGTCTTGAGGCGGTCTCCCGTGCAATTCGCGGGCGCAACATCACGGATCTCTCCTCGCCGATACACGGGGAGGGCGACAGCGGCGTCGCAGCGTGTCGCCACCGGCGACGGAGGGTCCCGATTTCACCGGCTTCACCGGTACCCAGGAGCCCACCCGTTGACCAGTGTCGTTCAGTGCTCGAGCGGGTCAAGGGTTCGCTCGCTACGCTCGCCGGCTTCGCCGCCCTGGACCCGCTCTGCGCGCCGAACGCCCAGTACAATGCGGCGATGGGCAGACGGATGTCTCCGACGGGGCTCTGAGCTCCGGATAGCACAATTCCCTGAACATCCGAGGCGGTTCCCTGGTCCCCGGTGATCTCGGCGATTTTGGTACCCTCGGGAACCGGTGGTGACACATCACGGATCTCTCCTCGCCGATACACGGGGAGGGCGACAGCGGCGTCGCAGCGGTCCGTCCCGACGATTGCGCCGCGCACCTGTTTCATCACCGTCAAGGTCACAGGTTCTCCAAGCCGATCCGCGGGCGAGGAGGCGTCGCCTGGAAGGGAGTGGGGAGGTTCTGCCCGTCGTTGCGGAAGCTGTCGGAGCCCGCCGAATACGACCGGCGCTGTTAAGCGCGTCTCCCTTCGAAATGCTCAGGCCGCGGAAGCCGAGACGCTGGCTGCAGGGGTCCGTCGCTCCCAGTGCGTCGTCGAGACGGAGGAAGTGACGGATTTGCCAGTCGCGAGGAGCACGGCCGCGCACCGGGGTCCCCATGATCGAGGGCGCCGCGCTTCCGTTTCAGATGTGTCGCCCGCCAGAGTCGGTCCGGACGCAGCGACAAAAAAGAAAAGGCGCGCCTCGCAGGACGAGGCGCGCCTCTATTCAGCTGTGCCGCCCCGGAGGGCTCGTCAGCTTACTGATTGTAGCGGCAGGTCTGCGAGCAACCGTTGAAGCCGTTGCCGGCCGCGTCGGGGCCCGCGTCGGCCACGCCATTGAGAACCGCTCCGAGGTCGCAGTCCTCGTAAGCTTCCTTGATGCCGTTACCGCACGTGGTGTTGATGCCCGGGCAGAGGCCCAGGGTCCCTTGGACGTTCGTGCAGCCCGGATTGTTGACACCGCCCGACTGAGCAGCCGTACAGAGCATCAGTTCGTTGTAGTCTTCGCAGTAGGGCTGGCCGTTGTTGACGTTCGTGGGAAGCTGGACGAAGCCTTCCTTGAGTAGAGCTGGGTCGACGATGCCAGCGTCGCTCTCACACTGCGCGAGCTGGAGCTCCGGAGCCGTCGTGGCGCCGGCGAAGCCGAAGACGGAGTTGAGGTACAGCTTGCGCGTGTACGGATACTGGAACTCCTGGATGCACTCGGTCGTCGACGGGACGCCGAGGACGCGGATCGAGGTGGTGAGGGAGTTGTTGACCGCACCGCGGCCGGCGTAGCCGAAGCTGCAGGGGTTCGCCGTGACGAGGCAGCCGATCTGGTCGGTTGCGTCGGTGTACGTACAGATCGTCGTGCCCTGAGCCACTTCAGCCGCATTTGCCATCGTGCCCGTGCCCGCGATCGGATTGCCCTGGGCGTTGAGCTTCGGGAAGTAGTGGAGGCGGAAGAACGCGTTGCCCGCAACAGGCCGATTGCTGTCGTCCCAAGCGAAGTCCCAGTTGTTGCCATCGGTTGCCCAATTCGGGTCTGAGTTCGTGTACGCGTAGGCGTTGAAGACGCGGGGATCAACCGAGGCCGGCGAAACGCCCGCAATGGATGTGGCGGGCTTGACAGTGCCGCCGCTCGAGATGAACGAGGCCTGACCGTCCGAAATCGGGCTGACAGACAGAGCGCCCGTGTTGTAGCAGTTCGGGTTGCCGTAGAGTGCGCCGGGAGCAGTATACGCGGGTACGGTGCAGGCACCGCCGGCGGGGTAGTCGCCGTTCGGACAGAGGCCAAGGATAGTATACTTCTTGGTGACGGCGTTCTGATACGTGGGCGCATTAACCTGCGCCGTGCTGTTGCACGTTACGGTGGGGAACTGCGTCGACGACGCCTCCGCATCGAGATGGTTCGTCGTCACGATCGGCAAGACGAGGCCAAGGGTGGCCGTGTTGTACCAGCACTGGCCCTGGAGGCAGTTGCAACTGCCCTGCAGACAGACCAGCGCGGGGTTCTGCTCTTCGTCATACTGCGCCTGAGCGCAGATGCCGCCGATGTTGGTGGTGCAGTTGGCGGGGTTGCTACAGGAGGACGGAACGTTCTGCGCTACGCAATCGGTGTCGGCTACGCACTGAACCGCGAAGCCCTCCGAGGTGGTGCCCTGCGGATACGTGCATACGTTGTTCGTGCACGTGCAAGTGCCGGAGGCGCAGACGCCACCCAAAGCGGTGCACTGGGCAGCCGTCGTGCAAGCCTTGCCGGGGATCGTCGGATCCTGCGTCGGCGGTCCGCAGACCTCTTCCAACTTGCCACCCGAGCCAGAGAAGCAGTCGCGTCGGATCGGGTCACGATCCTGCATATCGTTGGCGGCGTAGTTACTGACCAGAGAAGGAAATGCGTTCTCCACGCCAATCTGCTGGCCTTCGGGAGTCGCCTTGAAGGGCGCAGCGAGATTCTGGCTATCGTTGCAGAAGCTGTCGGAGCCCATGAAGTACTCGTTAGCCGCGACGGGGAGGCCCTGGTCAACGACGGCCGGGACGTTCTCGACTTGCACGCCACCCTTCTCGATGCTCGGGCCTGGAAAGCCGAGAAGCGAGCCGAAGATATCGGTCGTTCCCGATGCGTCGTCACGACGGAAAAGGTGACGGATCTGCTGGCACTGCGTCACCTGGGCGTCGCCCGAGCCGGCGGCTCCGCAGGACGCGTTCTCGAAGAAGTCGCCGTAGTTGTTCGACAGGCAGAAGCGAATCATGCTGTCGCAGTTCTGCGCGCCGCTCGCGCCCCCGAACCACAGGATTCGGAGGATGCTCGCGTAGCTGGAGAACGTCTGACCGCAGGCGTTGATGGGGGTTCGGCTATAGTTGACGCCATTGGCGAGGTCCGTGACGCTGCCGCAGCCGGCGTCGTCCTGGGCGGGCGAAACGCCGTTGCACTGCGGGATGCCGGAGTTAGCGGTCGCGCCGAGGATCGCGACCCCGTCGAGGCCGATGACGCAGCCGGCGGCCGGCGCCGGGGTGTGCGCGCAGATGCCGGTGTCCATCATCTTGGACATCGGGGCGACGTACTGGGTGGGGGGAGACGCGATCATCGCGTTCTCGCCCGCGCCCGAGCCGCCGCCCATATAGCCGATTGTGCCCTGCGGCTGGATCAGTTGGCAGCCATACGGGTTGGTCGTGGCGTTGTACGGGGTCACCAGGTCAGTCGTGACATCGTACAGCGTGTCAGAGCCCGCGAGGTTCTCGAGGCTCCCTGTGAAAGCGCCGACCGTAGCGCCTACGGCGCCGGCGCTCGCCACGACGAACGTGGCGATCAGTAGTGAGTTTTTCATGAACTATCCTCCGGTTGCTGGCGCACTCCGACGGGCTCATGCCCGTCGTAAATGAAGCCGTACCGGCGGGGGGCTTCTTCAAGGATTGGGCCGCGTTGTAACCGGGGGACGACCATCTCCCCATCCGGTTGAAATCATTGGGATTGACGCTCGGGCTGGGGTCGTGTCGCGTCTTGGCGGTTGTAGCTGCGCCTCCGATTCTCAGAATCGGCCTCCGATTTTCGGAGGGTGCTCGAGGCTCAAAGCGAAGCGGTGGCCTCCGATGGGGCCGGCGGGTCGTCCTTTGGCCGCGCCTTCAAGCACCGAGCCAGCCCTTCGTTGAGGGGGCGAAGGTCCATGCCTTCCATGTGCAGGCCCGCGGGGTCGATGGCGCGCAAGACTCGCCCTACGTCGGGCGAGCCGTCGCGGTGCGTTCCGAGCGCGAAAACTTGGGCGAGAGCCTCGACCGACACACCGGGGATGCCGCTTCCCCACGCGCGCGAATCGTAACTGCTCGCTCGATTGTCACCGAGGAGATACACCTCGCCCGGTTTCACAACGTAGGGATCGCTTGCCGCGGCCATCGGCGGTCGCAAGCTCAGGTACGTGCGGCCTTCGAGAAACTCCACCTTCATTCGACCCCGCACGAAGCTTCCGTCCCCCCCGGGCACGACGTACGCGTACCCGCCCACGTCGCAGCTCGGAACCGTCCACCCGTTGATCACTGCGTCGTCGCGGATGACTTGGATGCGGTCCCCGGGCAGACCGATGACCCGCTTGACGAGAAGATCGGGCACCTTCTCGGGCCTTACTGCGTGGATGGCTTTCGAAGGAAACACAACGAGGTCGCCACGGTGAAACACCGGTTGGGCGTTGGTTCCGGTTGCGTGCGCCAGTCGCCTGCCCAACACCACGTCGCCAGGCTCCAGCGTAGGAAGCATGGATGCGCTGGTCACGCCATATGTCTCGAGGGCCATCCTCCGAGCGCTGAGCACGACAAACACCACGACCGCCATCGCGAAGACGGTCGCGCCGACCTCGCGCCACCGCCGCGCCGCGAGTGGTTGCGCTGTCAGCGTCTCGACCCGGCGGACTTCTCTGTCCACAGCCTCGCCCGCGTGGGTGCCGAGGGCGGCGCGGAGCACTTCGAGGTGGCGCGTCAGTTCGGCATCGGCTTCCGGCGAGAGCGAACGGCGGCAACGCCGCCGCACCGCGGGCCGCATAACAACTCCTAATAGCGCATGCGCTGATGCGAAGCGATTGAGCTCACTGGCGGAGCGGCACTGGACGGCCGCCGCGAAGGGAAGCGCTGAGAGCAGGCGCCTTCCTGGGAGGTAGTAGCGCCAATAGTGTGCCACCGTGGCCAGAAGGACAAAGATCGCTGCCCACAGCGTCGCGGACGAGAAAATCCACGCGCCCAGGCGCCTCGACGAGGCCAACGCGAGCGCTCCGAGCCAGGGCTGAAGCAGGTCGAATGCTACCGTCGCGAGCAGACCCGGGACCACGAGCAGCCACCACGCCCGCACGAGAGCCCCGCACGCCCGGAGGAGGATCGCTGGCGGAGAAGTCTGGATGTGCGGAACGTTGGGTATCACTGGAGCGCTTCGCAGTTCGTATAGTCCGGAAGGCGCTGAATTGTTCCCTTCGCGACGCCGTCGAGGTACAGAAAAACGGCGAGGCCTGCGTTTATGGCGCCTCGCGTGGCCCAGCGGTCCGCGGCGTCCGGGCCCCAGCACTGGTTCGTGCAGGATAGTCCCTGACCCGACTCCAAAGAAAAGTCGCGGCCGACCCCCTCAGCGATGCCGCCTTGGCCGTCGTCGATGCTCGGGGGGCATTGGGGCTGCTGCGAGAGGGGGCTCGACGATGCGCGGTAGCACCAGGGCCGGTAGTTGTCGCTCGTGAGGCCGCCCTGGGTGGTGTTCCCGCGCTCATCGCCGACGGGGTTTGCGCCGTAGAAGGTCGGATCCGCGGGATAAAGGTCCTCGGAGAACAGGCGTCCCTGGTTGTCAACGTCGACGGAGATGGCGCCTGCGAACTCCGTGTCGCCAGTGCCGTGGACCGCACGCACGGGGGCGGGATTGCCCGCGCTGCACACGTGGAGCCAGAGTTCCGCGTCTCCGTTCGAGGCGATGAGCTCCGGGTCGTCGGCGAGGTGGCCGCCGGTCGAGTCCAAGGTGAACCAATTGGCGTCCACGACTAGCTTGTTGCCCCCGGTGGGAAGGCGCGAGCCCAGGATCACACTTGGGTTCATATTCGAGAACAGGAGCGACAGGCACAGCGCCTTGGCCACCGAGAGCATGTTGGCCGTCACCGTTCCGTTGGGAAGCGTTCGCGTCTGACCGAGAACGGTCGTCGCTCCAACGATTTGGAGAATCGGTTGTGGGATGGTGACTTCGGTTCCGCCCGACGCCATCCACGCGAGATACCGGGCGCCCCGGTCGTCCGCCGAAAGGCCTGCCCACGCGCCCGCGTCGATCCCCGAAGGGAGCGTCCCGAACGCCTCCTGTCGGTTGGTTCCCGGGTCTTGGACGGGTCCGAAGAGCCCGTCGCGCAGGTCAGCCACTCGGGCGGTGCCCCCTGTCATGACCAGCAGGTTGTCCGCAAGACGACCCTGCGCGTCGGCCAGCGGGCCGTGGCAGTTGGTGCAGATCATGTTGAAGACTGCGGCGCCGGGAGTCTCGGCGTACACGGGAGAGCTCGGAGAGGCGTTCGCGGCCGGATTGTCCATCCATTGAGGGCGGCCCGTCCCCGTAAAGGACGCGACGGTCGGCTGCGAGGTCAAGTCGCAGTCTGGCTTCGCCTGCCATAGGCCCATCGGCGTATTCGCGGTTGCGAAGTCGCGGACCTGGTCGAGCGTCGTCGTCTGCAGAATATTGACCGCGAGCTCGACCTCAGTCTGGTCTTTCTGGGCGTCAGCGACCGACTGCTCCGAGCAGGTGACGTCCGGCGGCGGAAATGATTGGCTGATGAGGACGTCGGGCCAGTCGGCGCGGCGCGGACTGTAAGGCCCAGCGACCTGCGTCAGGTCCGTGATGACCCAGTGGGCGTGGTCCGGTACGTCGCTCAATCTCAAGTCCACGCCGTCGATGGAGACCGTCCCCGCAGTCGGGACCGGGTGGCACGTGGGGTTGAGTTCGACCGCAGGATCCAGGATGTCCGAGGTGTCAGGGCAGTAGGAATACTGCGAGAACGTCAGAGTCTGCGGGACGAACGGATTGCTGCCCGTATGAAGGATCGCCAGGCGCTGCTGCGCGGCGGCGGCTGCCTGGTCATAGCCCGGAGCCCCAGGAGGAACCTCGACATAAGGCTGGGGCAGGTTGTCCGAGTTCTTGGCGTACTCTGGAACCTGCGGGTCCGTGCGGACGGCGGGGATGCTCGTCATCCAGTCGCTCATGATCTGCTTCGCCGTGCAGTCGTAGCCCGCGGTGTTCATAGGCATGTGGGGGAAGAGCGCGTTGTCGTCCGTGTATGGGAATGGCGTGTCGACGACTCGGTAGATCAGGCTCCGCCACGGTGCGTATAGGGTGACCTCCCCCGAGATCTTTGCGCTTTCGGACAGGTCCATGAGCGACGGCGTGATGTACGCGATCGGGGTGGCAGCCGCCGCTCCGCGCGCGATGCGCGGGCTCACGCGGTCTAGAGGAAACTGGAAGATCCCACCGTCGGGCCGCGGCAGCATATCGAGCACTCCAGCCAAGACCGGATTGGTCACCGTCGGGAATCCGCGCGGATTGTGGCAGTGGGCGCAGTTGCCGACCATGTACCCCTGCGCGACGAGCTCGTAGTAATTCCTCGGGGCGCGGCTCCCCTCGGTCTGCTCGAGGGGCAGCACGTCCGCGGGCGACGACATGCCCGTGATGATGCCGTAGTCGATGAATCGTTGGAGCTGGGTGAGCTCGTCCGCGCCCGGGTCCATGAGAACACCGCCCACTCCCACCGGTCGCCGATTCAGCTGTATAGGCCGAAAGCCGAGCACGAAGCTCTCGCTCGGGCTGCCCATGTGACACTCCACGCAGCGGTCGCTCGACGGAATGGCGTAGTGGCGCGCCGCGCCGGCTGAAACGAGGGCGAGGTTGGGATTGAGGGGATTCTGCGCGAGGACGTCGGCGGCGAGCTGCTCGTCGGTATTGTACAAGAACAACGTGTCGCTGAAGGGCAGTCCGTCGATGAGGGGCGACTGGACGAGGACCGCGTCGGACTCGTCGGCGTTCCACTGGTACGAGCCGAAGAGCGCGTTGGTCTTCGCCGTTCCGTCGGCGTTCTGTGTATCGTGCCGGACCACGATGAGACGGGTCTCGATCTTGCGCCACCGGCGGCTCCCGTCCGTGTCGAAAATCGGCTTCATGAAGGTCTTGTAAAAGCGCGTGTTGTCCGGAATCGAGAACTCCTGCGTTGCGGCGTTGAAGTGAATCGAGGAGCCGACGGGCACGCGCACGTGACGGAGTTTGCCGGCGTTGTCCGACCACAGCGGGTACGTTGGCTGATAGGCGACGACGCCGTACTGGGCTAGTTCCGTCGCGTCGATGGCGAAGAGGTCCGTCTGGGACAGGTGTTCGGGCAATCCGACGAGGTCCGCCGGCGTGACTCCCGGTCCCGGTTGCTGCTGCTGCAGAGCGGCGAACATCGCGTCGAGGTCCTTGGCGCGCTGCAGGGAGGCGGCGGCCGCGACCAGCGCCGCGTTCGGGACGCAGTCCCCGATGTTCGTCATCGCGACGGCCACCGATGGACTCAAGCGATAGGTTCCCGCGTCCACGCCGGCCGAATCATCCCCCGTGCCAGGTGCCAGGAAAGCGGCCGGGGACCCCGCATCGAGCCAAGCCTGCACGAGCGTCGCGAACTCCTTCACAGGGTCGGTCTGGGACCGCGCCGAAAAGGGCCCTCCCGAGGGGCTCGCAAAGGGGGGCATGGGGTCGGTCGGGTCGTCGCTGGGATCCGCAGGATTGGTGGGGCCATCCGAAGTCACGTGCGCGAGGACCGCGGCGGTCATCAGCTGTTCGAAGTCGGTCGGCGAAGCGAGGCGAAAGCTGCCGAGACCAGGAGGGTCCGACGCCGGGCCGTGGCAGGCGCCACAGATGGCCACGAAGCGGTCGAAGAGGTCGGACGCGTAGGTTAGAGTCGGCCCCCCGCCGTCGCTCGCGGCGGTCGTTGCGAGCCGTTGCGGCAGAGCCTCGGCGCGGCTTTGACGGCAGGCCGGTTGCTCCAATGGAGCCTGACTGTCGGCCGTGACAGCGCCGGAATCAGGGCTTGAGCCAGCCTGAGCCGCGAGCCATGCCGAGAGCGGTTCATCTTCCTGAGCGCATCCCGCGAGCGCCGCAAGTGCGGCGCATACGATGAGGGCAGGGGTGGCAAGCCGAGCTGTCATGGGCGGTCGTCCTTCCCGGGCGGGTGGAGAGCGGCGATACCATGGGTTCGTGTGGGTAGCGGGACAAGCGCGCAACATTGCGCTGTCAGCGACCACGACAGCTGCTCAGACCGAAGGCTCTGGCGCAGCGCCGAGGTGGCGTCCCGTCACTGTACCGGTGATAACAGCTCGCACCGGTTGTAAGGCGTCGGAGGCGTCACGTTGGTCACAGTCGGATTGGCCAGTGCCTGGAGATACAAATAGACGACGAGCCCGGTGTTGATCGCCCCTCGCGTGGCCCAGCGATCGGCCTCGGCGGGCCCCCAGCATTGCGTCGTGGTGGAGCAGGTCGGTGTCGTTCCCCCTTGCAGAATGTTAAGGTCCACCGAGGCCATGGAAACGCTGCCGTCGTCGATCGTCGATGGGCACTTCGGGAGCTCCTCTGGGCTGCTGCTCGCGTTGCGGTAGCACCACGGCTGGAAGTTGGGATTGGGGCCATCGATGGGATGAATCCCGTCCTGGTCGATCGCCCCCTGGTCATTGCCGACGGGGTTCGGGCCGTACAGCTCAGGAGGGAAGAGGTCGGTCGAGTAGGGCTGAAGACTGCTGTCTGCACCCCCCGCGATCTTGTCCTGGAATGCGCTGTCGAGCGAACCATAGAGGGCGCGCACGGGCGGCGGGTTCGCGAGCGTACACACGCTTCGCCACAGCTCGGCGTCTCCGTTTGAAGCGAAAAGATTGGAATCCGCCTTCAGCGTATTGCCGGATGGATCCGTGGTAAACCACACCTTCTCGACGTCGATCGGCGTGGCGCCCGAGGTCGCGTGGAACAGCATCGCGGTGGGGTCCGCCGTTCCGAATAGCAGGGAGAGGCACAGCGCCTTCGCGACAGACAGCATGTTCCCCGAGATGAGCGATTGAGGGATGGACCGCTGCAAACCGAAGACCGCTGTCGTGGAAACAATCTGCACGACCGGAGCGGGAATAACAAGCTGCGTTCCGCCGAGGCCCATCCAGGCCAAATAGCGGGCTCCACGGTCGTCGATAGACGCGGTGGACCACGGGCTCGCACCGCCGTCCATCGTGGGCAGAAGCGCAAAATTCAAGAGTTCATTGATGCCTGGACTGGTGGGCGGTCCGAACATGCCCGCTACAAAGTTGCTCGGGATTCCTCGCCCCGCGGTCATGAGCGTGAGGTTCGTCGCAAGGCGGCCGTGGCCATCGGCGTTCGCGCCGTGGCAATTGGCGCAGATCTGCGTATATACATACGCCCCCGGCGTTTCCACGACCACCGGTGCGCTCGACGCGGGAAGGTTATTTGAATTTGTCAGCCAATTCCAGTTCGACGTGAAGCCGCCAGCGGCTCCGCCGTTGGCGCCTGCGCCCGCATTCGCAGTTCTGAAGTCGCCGACAGTCTGCTGAGAAGACATGTCGCAGTCGCTGTGGACCTCCCACAGCCCCATCGGGATCGACTGCATGGCGTACTGCTTGACCTGGTCCACGCCAGCGTCTTGCAGCTCGTCCACCGCGACTTTCTCCTCGTCCTGGGCGGCCTGCGCAGCCAGTTGGTCCGGCGTGGCGCATGTCGGCAAGGGGGACTGGAAGTCCTTGTTGATCAGGATCGAGGCCCAGTCTCCGCGGACCGGATCCCACGAGGTGGATGCCAAGGTCGTGTCGACGGCGATCCACTGGGCGTGCCCCGGGACTACACTCAAATTCTCCGCCTCGCCGTTGACCAAGTATGATCCCGGGGTCGGGACTGGGTGGCAAACCGGACTGTACTCGACTGCCGGGTCGAGGATGTCCTCGGTGTCCGGGCAGTGGGCGTATTCGGAGACCGGCGTGACTTCCGACGCACTGGCGACGAGGGGGTTCGTCCCGGTGTGAAGAATACTCAGGCGTTGCTGGGCGGATTGAACGGCTCCAGCGTATCCGGCCGTCCCGGGCGGCACTTCTACATAGGGCTGGGGGAGGTCGTCGCAGCCAACGCCGTACTCCGGCGTTTGGGGGTCCGATCGGACGGCTGGGATGCTCACCATCCAGTCGCTCACGATCTGTTTCGCCGTGCAGTCGAACCCCGCGCCGTTCATGGGCATGTGGGGGAATAGTGCGCCGTCCGTCGTATAAGGGAACGGCGTGTCAACAGCTCGAAAGATCAGGCTGCGCCACGGCGCATAGAGGTTGGTGCTGGACGCTTTGGCGCACGTCCCGAGATCCAAAAGAGACGGGGAAATGTACGGAATGGGGATGTTCGACAAGGACCCGCGCGGGATGCGCGGACTGTATTTCTGGAGCGGAAACTGGAAGATTCCCCCCTCTGGCCCGGGCATGAAGTTGAGAACGCCGTTGAGCTCGGGGTTGTTCTTCGTGGCAGCGCCATTGGGATTGTGGCAGTGGGCGCAATTGCCGACCATGTAAGCCTGGGCAGCGAGCTCGTAGTCATTCCTGGGTGTTCGATCGCCTTCGGCCTGCTCGAGCGGCAGCACATCCGCCGGCGACGACATCCCCGTGATGAGCCCATAGTCGATGAACCGCTGGAGCTGCGTCATCTCGTCAGCCCCCGGCGTGTCTCGGACGCCTCCTTCGCCCTTCGCACGCCGATTGAGCTGGAGCGGCGTGAACCCGAGCACATAGTTGCCGGTCGGGCTGCCCATGTGGCAGGCGCCACACTGGTCGCTCGAGAGGACGGCATAGTGTTTCCCGGCGCCCTTGGTGACCAGCTGGTACTCGGGATTGAGAGGGTTTTGCGCCAGGATGTCCTGCGCGAGCTGCTCATCCGTTTTGAAGAAGCGCGTATCCGCCTTGAACGGGAGCAGGTTGTTGCGGACCGCGGTGTAGAGCTGGGCGTCCGACTCGGAAGCAGGGGGCGAGTTTGGCGTCGTGGAATCGTCGCCATTGTTCCAGAAGTACGTGCCCAGCAGGGGCGTCGACGTATTGCGCACCACGAGAAGGCGCGTCTCCATCTTGCGCCAGCGGTAGCTTCCGTCGACGTCGGCAATCCGCTTGAGAACTGTCTGATAGAAACGGGTGTTGTCAGGGATCGCGAACGACTGCGTGGCCTTGTTGAATTGGATCGACTGGCCGACCGGGACACGCACATACCGGAGGAAGGCGGCGTCGTCGAACCAGTTGGGGTAGGTCGGCTGGTACGCGATGACGCCCTGGGCCGCCAGCTTGGCGCTGTCGAACGTCGTCAGGTCCGTATTGATGAGGTCCGGAGGAAGGCCGAGTTCGGCCGGGCCGCCCGCATCGAGGAGGATCGTGCTGTAGCTATTCTCAAACATCGTGTCGAGGGCGCTCATCGTCGCCTGGTTCGTCGCGCTGCGAGATTGCGCCACGCTCAAAGCATCGGGAACGCAGTTGCCGATGTTCGTCATATCCAGGGCGACCTCTGGCGAGTTCGTGAAGTTATCGACCGACGGAGGGATGACTCCGTCCGGCGGCGTGAACGACGGGGTCGGCTGACCCTGGTTGATCCACGCCTGAAAGATGTTGACGAAGAGGACGACAGGGTCACTCGTAAGGCGCTGCGAATAGGGAATCCAGCCGGGGCTGTTGGTCGGCGGCATCGGGTCCTTCGGATCCGTGACGTCGTTGGGGGCGAACCCGGGCGAGGGTCCGTCGGAGGTCGCGTGATTGATGACGGACTGATCGATCTTGGCGAGCTCGCTCGGGTCCGCGATTTGCCAATTGCCATCGCCCGGCGGGGCGGCGTACTGCCCGTGGCACGAGCCGCCGCAGGACTGGTCGTAGATCCCGAACAGAAAGGTCATGTCGACCGCCTGGCCGGCGGTGTAGTTCGCGGCGGCGGACATCGTGGTGAGCCGCTGCGGAAGCGACTGGGCGTGCGCCTGCCGACACGTTCCTGGCCCGGCATCCACGGGAGCGGCCGCCTCCTGGGGCAGTGGCCCGGCGTCCACATAGGTATCGGGCCACAACGAGAGAGCCGCCGAGGAGTACGGCTCGACGCCGCACGCGAGGAGCCCTAGCGAAGCAAGGCTGAGGACGAGAAAAGATAGGAGCAATGAGATTCGCATGGTGGACCAGCCGTGAGCGGGAGCTCCGCGGCGGCTTACCACGCGGCCCCAACAGGGACCGGTGACAAACCAGCGAACTTTGTGCGCTGGCCCTTCCGAAAATCGGAGGGCCATTCCGATTATCGGAGGGTCTATCGGGCAAACGGGTCGGCGCAGGGGTGCGAAGAGCGAAAGGGCTGGCCTGTTTTTTTCGACGATGTAGGCTCCTGCGACCAGGGAGGCGGACCGGGCGCGCCTCTTGCGTAATGGCGGGCTGTTACACACGCCGCGGCTGCTCCGCGAGGGGAGGCTGCGGCAAGTCACGAACATTTATTGGAGGTCATCTCATGAAACTCGTTCACTCAGGCATCGTCCTCGGGCTCGCAGTCGCGGGCGCCGCGGTTGTCGCCTGTTCCGGCTCGAAGATCGCTTCGACGGGCAGCGAAGGCACCACCGGCGGCAACACCGCCGTCAACAGCAATGACGTCGGCTCGGTCCACGGCGCGGTCACGCTCCCGGACGGGCAGACCATCAGCTCCGTCACCTGGGCTATCACGTCGACCGACGGCACACTGGTCGATGGCGGCCTCTACGCCGGCGACGCCAGCGTGTCGGGCAACACCTGGACCGGTACGGTCCCCGTCGGCAACAGCAACACTACGGAGTTCACGGTTGGCCGTCTCCCGAAGAGCGTAAACGCGAACGACTACCAGGTCACGCTCACGGCGACGACGAACAACAACTTCACCTGCTTCGGCCAGGCGATCTTCTCGGTCACTGCCGGTCTCACGACCCCCGTCACGATTACGAACTTCGTCTGCCAGGCGACCACGCTCGCCCAGACCACCGGAAACGCGGCCATCACTGCCGCCGCCAGCATCAACGCCGGCTGCGTCGTCCTCACCGGCGTTTCGGCGGAACCGCAGGACATTCTGATCCCGATCGACGGCGCCGCTGCGTTCCCGATCTCCATCGCGGCTTCGGAGCTCAGCTCGCAGCCGCTCACGGACGTGGTGAACTACGCCTGGACGAACAGCAACACGACCGTCGGCACGCTCAATGTCGGAACCAATGCCAGCACCCCGACGTTCACCTGCAAGAACCCGGGTACGGCGAACATCGGCCTCACGGTCTCCCTCGTGACCGACGCAGCCGCTGGCAGCACTTGCACCGCCGGCACCAACGTTCTTCAGAATCCGATCGTCATCACCTGCGAAGGCTCGTGTAACTACACCGTCTGCGGCACCCCCCCGGCTACTTCCTGCGTCAACATCAATGACTCCGACGTGTCGAACTGCGGCGGCTGTGGCGTCGTCGCTACGACGACCGTGACCGGCGCGCACGCGGTCTGCAACTCGGGCGTCCCTGGCTACGTCTGCAACGGCGGCACGCTCGGCGGCACCGGCTCTGACTGGGTTCCGTCCGGCGCTACCTGCGTCGATCTCAACAACGACGTCAACAACTGCGGCGCGCTTGCTCACGCGTGCACCGGTAACGCGACCGGCGCGACCCAGGCCTGCACGGCCGGCGTTTGCACGGACCTCTGCAATGTCGCTGGCGATGTGGTTTGCTCCAACGTCTGCACGAACACCCAGACCGACAACAACAACTGCGGCACCTGCGGCACCGTGTGCCCGTCTGGTCAGAGCTGCACGACCGGCGCCTGTGCGGCTCCGGGCGTTCAGGTGGCGTGCAACAACTACCTCGCTGCCCACCCGACTCTCGGCTCTGTCAGCACCACGTGCACGGGCACGGAGCTCGCCCTCTTCGAGCGCGACGTCGACACGGCCGCCCCGGGCACTTGCCTCGCGGCGGCATTCAACGCCGGCGCTCTCGACGATACTCTCGGTGACGGCACCCTCAACGAGTGCGAAGACCAGACCCTCACCGCCCCGACGACCGCTGCTGAGTGCGTCGCGGAGATTCAGTGCGCCATGGGCATTCCCAGCACCTGCACCCCCACGAGCCAGGCGGCCGCTTGCGTGCACACCACGACGACCTACCTCGCTCAGCCCTACGCCATCAAGAACCTCTTCTGCGGCGCGGACAACAACGCGACCTGCGGCGCGCTCAGCCCGGCGACCCTCGCTCCGGGCTCCTGCACGACGGCGTGGCTCGCCGGCCTCCCGGCGACCGACTCCAACTCCTCGAGCACGGGCTCGGGCTCGGAGACCGACGGCCTCAAGCCGCAGTACGCGTCGGGCTACGCGAACGGCGTCATCCTGACCCACCTCCAGGGCAACCCGACCGCCAAGGCGGCCTGCCTGAACTAATCGTCTGATTAGGAATTGAACGTCGATCTGACGTGCGAGGCGCCGGCCCGAAAGGGTCGGCGCTTTGTCTTATTTCAGGCGTAGGGTCGCGGTGATGGAGCCACCCTGTGCCGACGGCGAGGCCGGCGTTGGGGCCTTGGCCGAGAGGGCGACGTCCTCATCCCTCCGGTCAGATTAACTTGCCCCCCCGCGCCAGTCATGTCACATCATTCCACAACTGATGCGCCTCCATGGGTTCCCTCGAACCGGGTGGGCTGGTGCGGCGGCAGTGGCAGTAGGCTGTTCTGGGTCACACGCGGGCTCGAAGGCGTCGCCGGTCACGGCTGTCGACGACGTAGGGGAGGTCCGCGCCCAGCTAACGATCGGCTCGGAGACCATCGGTTCGCTGCTCTGGACGGTGACGCCGCCGAGCGGCGTGCCCGCGCTCGACGCGGCCCTGTCCGGCACAGTCCCCGTCGGCGCGAGCGGCGCGGCCGAGTGGACCCTCGGCGGCCTGCCGGCGGCTCGGGGCTACGAACTGACCGTAACGGCGATCACGAACGACGGCGCCTTCGATTGCGCCAGCACGACGAGCTTCGACGTCGCCGGGGGCCAGACCTCGCGAACGACCTTGAACCTCGCGTGCCATCCAGTCGCCCTGCCGCAGGGGACCGGCAACGTCAGCCTGAACGTCTCGGCGGTCGTCGGGCAGGCGTGCACGGGAGTCACCAGCGTGTCGGCGTCCCCGGCGGACGACACCGATGTGTGTCAGAGCGCCGACAACGTCATCTGGGCGCAGACGATGCGGCTTGTCGCCACGGCCCTCGATTCCGAGGGCAATACCAGCGACCAGTACATCGAGTACGCCTGGAGCGTGAGCCCGTTCATCGGCACCTTCGACGATGTGACCTCGTCGACGCCGGTGTTCACCTGCGTGGAGGCCCTGAGCGGGGTGGCCGCGGAGATGACCGTGACGACGTCCGCGCCGGGTGCCCCGACGTGCGGGCAGGGCGCGGTGTTCACCTTTCCCGTGAGCTGCCTGCCCCCCCCGTGTGACCCGAGCACCTTCACGTGCGACTGCCACGTCTGCGAGGCGGGGGCGGACGTCGAGTAGACGCGTTAGCTGTCTCTCCAGTCGAGGACGGCGTCTCCCTCGTCGAGCGAGCAGTCTCCCCCGTCGGGGTGGACGCCTCCCTCGTCGGGGTGGACGGTTTCCTCGTCGGGGTGGACGGTTTCCTTGTCGGGGTCGCCGACTCCCTGTTCGACTTGGGAGTCCACCGCGTCGGGCTGGACCAGTACCTCGCCGAGGTACGCGTCTCCCTCGCCGACGCACAGATCTCCCCCGCCCAGGTACGGGTCTCCCTCGCCGACAAGGAGTGTCTCCCTCGTCAAGGAGGCCATCCACCTCGACGAGGGAAGCGTCCGCCTCCGCGACCGAGGCCATCCACCGGACGAGGGAAGCGTCCACCCCGACGAGGGATGCGTCCACCCCGACGAGGGAAATTGCAGCGTCGCAATCGCGGTCGACTCCTTGCTTGGGGAGATGCGCCGACTATCCAGTGGCCGCATGCCCGTCCGCCTTCCTGCCCGTCGCGCTCGGCGACCGCCGCGGGCGCTCGGCTTGGCGGTCGTGGGGATCCCCCTCGCATGCGCAATCCTATCTCCGCGCTACGCGGCCTACGCCGCGACTCCGCCATTTCTGTCCATCGATGTGCGCCAATTCCAGTTCATCAAGAGCCGCTCAGGCCCCGTGGACTACTACACGGTCGTCGACGACCCGGTGGACGGACCCTACCTGCGCGCGAGCTATCAGCCTCCGATGCGCACCGCCGTCTTGGGGTACGAGATGCCCGCGACCTTCCGGAGTTCGGGGCGCGTACTTCGCTGGAAGTGGAGGGTATTGGCCTTTCCGAAGGACGGCAACGAGTGCTTCTCAGGCCACGAGGACTCCGCCGCGGTCGTCTACGTCACGTGGAGGCGCGGTCTGATTTTCTATACGCTGAAGTACGTGTGGAGCCCCGTGGGTCCGAAGGGCCAGGTGTGCGGCCGAAAGCGAAATCTGTTTCTCGCGCAGGACACCATCATTCTCGAGTCCGGAGGAGCTCTTCAGGCGTGGGTGTCCGAGGGGATCGACCTCAACACCGACTTCCGAAATCACTTTTGCGACGGCAAGGCGGACGCCCCCGTTCCCGAGTTGATCGGCATCGGGATCATGAGCGACGGGGACCAGACGAGGACCTCCAGCATCGCGGACTACGGCCACTTCGAACTGGATCCGTGACACGCTGGCCGCTGACCGCTTCAGGGAGGTGACCCGCGCCCGACGGCGATCTTGTCGGACCGGGCCGCCCAATTCCTGCGCCTATCCCGACGAGTCGTGGCGCCTCTGAGGTCCTGCCACTTCGGCCGGCTACCGCATCCGGGAAGCTGTTCAAGCGATGGGGTCTCATGCCGTTCACGACCCATGTTGGCGCGCGCCTCGCATGGACAGATCGATGACGGAGAAGATTCAATGAATGTGAACAATCTTTACGGAAGCATCGGAACGTCATCATTGACGAACGTCGGAAATGTGGGCGCTGTGGGGAGTTCGACTTCGACCCAGAGCACTCCACCCCCGATGGGAGGCGTCGGGTCCACAACCATCTCGACGCCGGGACAGCTATTTAGCGAAATGCAGCAGCTGTCGCAGCAGAACCCCGCCGAGTTCAAGACCGTAGCGGCTCAACTCGCCACGACGTTTCAGAGCGCCGCGAGCCAGGCGAGCGGTCCCGAGGCCCAGTTTCTGGCCAATGTGGCGAAGGAGTTCAGCCAGGCCTCGCAGACGGGCACTCTTCCATCCTCGCAAGGCACGCAGGCAGGTCAGGCCGCGCAGGCCAGCCAGGGCGCACAGGCGGTCCAAGGTACGCAGGCGGCCCAGAGCAGTGGCAGCGCCGGATCCCATCATCGTCACCACCATCACGGCGGCGGCTCGTCCGGTCAGTCCAGCAGTGTGGAGCAGGCATTTCAGACTGCCCTGAGCACTCTTGCGCAGGCTCTCCAGGGCACGTCGACCACGACTTCATCCACGACGTCGACCGCGAGCTGACGCCCTCTGGCGATGGGTTTGTGACAGAACCTCTCTTGCCCCGCAGTTCTGACACGGCGCCGTCAACTTGGTGACGGCGCTCGCGCGAGACAGGTGGCGTGGTATCGTCGCCAGAACTCCCCAAGCGACCCCCATGGCTCTCCACAAGACTGCGATCGCCGTTCCTGAGGCGCTCCTCGGGTGATGCGCCAAGGCGAAGTCTACTGGGTTCGCTTCGCAGGGCATGGTTTGGAACCGGAGGGACGACGCCCGGCGCTTATCGTCCGGCAGGCTTGTCAAGCCGCCTCGCTACGTGAGTTCGCTTGACGGGGCCTTTCGTAACAGATTGGTGTCAATTGGCCCCTGAATGTTTCGGAGAGTTCGCAGTGTCGACGCGCCGGAAGGGGTAAGCATGCGACCCGTGCGAACGGCGCGCGAAGCAGGCGCTCACAACGGAGGCCCCCCTTGCAGGATGCGGATTGCGCTAACAGTGTGGCAACGAACCGACGTGTGATTCGTGCAATGACAGCGAAATCCAGCGCAGCTCGCAGATGCGGGCCTGTTGGCATAGGAAATGACACCATCCCCCCGAGCGGGCTCGCAGAGAAGTCACCGGACCGGGGAGCGGCGAACCCGGCGCCCATATCGAAGACGTGGGGTGGGATTGTCACTCGATCGCCGGCCATGCGCGAGTCGCTTTCCGCTCTCGAGCGCTTTGCATCGACCGACGTGACCATCACGCTGAGCGGCGAGACAGGCTCCGGCAAGGACGTCGTCGCCCACGCGGTCCACGCAGCGAGCCGTCGCGCGGGAGGCCCCTTCGTGGTCTTCGACTGCGGCGCCGTCGCGCCCAACCTCGCGGAGAGCGAGCTGCTCGGACACGAGCGCGGAGCGTTCACGGGCGCCGTGGCGGCCCACGCAGGCGCCTTCGAGCGAGGTCACGGCGGAACGCTCTTCTTGGACGAGGTTGCGGAGCTGCCGCTCGACCTGCAGCCCAGGCTTCTTCGGGCGCTCGAGAGCCAGCAAGTGCGGCGAGTGGGCGGCAAGACAGTCCGATCGGTCGATACGCGGGTGATCGCCGCGACTCACCGGGACCTGCGGGCCGAGGTTGCCGCCGGGCGATTCCGCCAAGACCTCTACTTCCGCCTCGCGGTCGCTGTCGTCGTCCTGCCGCCGCTCCGGCATCGGCTCGAGGACCTGCCGGTGCTCGTCCGGGCCTTGCTCGCGGACCTCGGGGGCGCTGACCTGTTCGTGTCGAGCGAGGCCATGGCCGTGCTCGGGGCCCATACCTGGCCCGGCAATGTCCGCGAACTCAAGAACGTGCTGTCGTGCGCGGTGGCGCTCGTCGACCGCGGGAGGCGAGTCATCGAACCGCGGCACCTGCGGATGATGACGTCGCTCGAAGGGCTGGCGTCTCCCCTGGAAGGGCTGGCGCTCGGCGGCCGCTCTCTCGAGGGCATCGAACGGGTCGCCATCCACCAGACGATGGTCCAGGCCGACGGCGACCGCGCGTGCGCCGCGCGGGCTCTCGGAATTCCGGTCGCGTCGCTGCACGAGAAGATCCGCAAGTACGGGCTGTGACGCGGGCAAGACGCGGCCCCGCGGAGAGGATGGCGGGCCGGTGCGCTCTCGCCTTGCCAAGGCCGCTGGCTGTGGCATGTTCCGCGCTCGCCGCCGCAGGCGCGGTCGGCGAGAGTCGCCAGTGGCTTCAGCCCGCGGAGTGAAAGACAGATGACGAGGTGGCGCAACGGCAAGCAGTAGCGAGAAGTTCGGCCGGCCAAGGTTGTGCGGTGTGCGCGGGATAGGATACCAAGCGGCACTCAGGTGGCTCGGCCGACCGTTTCGAATGGACTGACAAGACTGCGTTGGGTGCGGTAGCCAAGTGGCTAGGCAGCGGATTGCAAATCCGTTATATGTGGGTTCGAATCCCATCCGCACCTCGAAAACCAAGGGGATCGTGAAGCGAGATGGCCCGGGTTGATGCCCGAAATGCCCAATCGCGTACAGTCGGGCTGTACGGCGGGGCCTTCCGACGGGGAACTCGAAAGAGAGCGTTCCGGAAACACCCGGAGCGGCGCGAATGGTCGGCCCCGGCGGGCCAACAACTCATTCGAGCTCAAACTCATGTCCATGGTGGCGCTGCTGCGCGAGTGGCCGCCGCCACCCGCTGCGGCAGGTCCATCGAGTAAGATGCCTCGCCATTGACACAACCTCGCGACGACAAAAAGAGGGTCGGTCCACCGAATGGAAAACCGCTCTAGACTGCGCACCCCGCGCCCTTGCCCAGCGGCACCGAGCGTGTAACGCTCGTTCGAATCTGAATCACAGCAACCTACGGGCCGGGAGTCAATCGTCTGCCGCAGGCGAACAGGATAACATGGTCGACGTAACCAAGTTCAGTATGGGAGTCACGGCCGCAAGCATCACAAGCATGGGGCTGATCGCGGGATTACAACAAGGAGATAGCTCAAAGACAGGAGTTGTTACCGGTCTTCTGGTGGTTGCGGTCGCCGACAATGTTTCCGACTCCTTGGGTATCCATATATACAAAGAGTCGGAAGGAGTTTCCCGGCAAGAGACCATGCTAACCACGCTTGGAAACTTCGCAGCAAGGCTGGTTCTCGCGCTCACGTTCGTAGCTATTGTACTGCTCCTTTCTTCGCGCACGGCTTTTATTGTGGCCTCCGTCTGGGGCTTGTCGCTGCTCGCTATCCTGAGCTATCTGATTGCGAAGAAGAGGAAGGCAAGCACTCTGGAAGAAGTTGCGCTGCACTTAGTTATTGCGTTAGTGGTCATTGCGGGGTGCCGACTCCTGGGCAATTTCATCGTACGACTAATGAGCCATTCGGTTCTGTGACACTCGGGAACGGCTCGGCGTGCTGCTGTACGACGCGTGCCCCGCGTGTAACTTCAATGGGAAAGGCTACCGTCCTGGGGTATGAGGGCGCTGATCGCGCTGCCGTTGGCGGCTACTTGCCGAGCTGCTGCTTCACCTTGGCGAGCGCGTCTGCGAAGAGTTTTATATTTTCGGGCGTGTCCGGCAGTGTCGCCGCGGCAGGTGACGATACCTTGGTCAACATCGCTAGCTTGATGACGGCTTGTACGCCCCCCAGTGCCTTGGCCTCGTCGAAGATTGCCGAGAGCTTGGCGCCCATCACTCTACCGCCTTTTGGTGTGCGCCTTGATCTGGCTCTTCCGCGGAACCAGCGGCGGGCTTTGCAGCGGAGCTCGACGCTTCGACCTCGCCCACGAGGGTGACCAATGCCGCCATGACGCCGCGGATGGCGTCGGACAGATCGCGAATCTCGTCGCGCGTCTGGATCTCCGGGAGATCGACATCGACATTGCCATTTGACAGCTCGTTGGCCACGACTGTGAGAGACCGGAGCGGACGGACGATCAGCGCGGTCAGCACCAGCGCGATGATCGTGGCCAAAACGGCGATAGCGAGAGTGGCCAATACCGTAACGCGCATGACGTCGACCTTGATCGACTCGAGGTACTCGCCCTTCAGCCCGACGTGGACGGCTCCAATCTGTTCGATCCCCTCGAGAACGGGCACGGCGACGTCGAACGCGAAGATCCTCGGACTGTGGACGCTCTGGATGCGCCGATCTTCGCCCGACCCAAATGGTTCGCTGAGAGCGCCGATTTCGGTCGGGACTCGTGACAGGAACGTGTGAGCGAGGAGCTTGCCTTGGCGATCGGTGACGAACAGGTACTCGATCTTCTCGGAGCGCAGTTGCTGCTCGTCCATGAGAGCATCCGTAACGAGCGCTGATTCGCGGTCTCGAACATGGTTGAACAGACGTGCGGCGAGACTGCGTGCAAATAGGACTTCCGAGGTCGCTACCTCGTGGCGCATACGCGAGTCGAGCAGTGTTGAGGTGGCAAGGACGCTGACGACGCCGAAAAGAGCGATCACGACCAGAAAGGCAGCGATGATCTTGTGGCTTAGCCTCATAAGGAGCTCCTCAGGGCGTGAACGTGCGAAATATGCCGTCCGTACCGAGGCGCGATAGATAGACGCCGGCCAGGGCGACATGGTTGTTCGGCGCGTAGGACACGTTCCGGCCGATGCCGACGTCGAGATTCTTCATTCCCTCGAGCGCTCGCGCGAAGGAATCGCGGTCGAGTGTGCGGCCGGCGCGTTCGAGCGCGCCAGTGAGGACACGTGCGTCGACGAACCCTTCGAGCGCGACGTAGTTCGGCCGGTCGTTGGGAAATGACTTCGCCAAGAGACTACGAAACTCGCTCAATCCGGAGTATTCGTCCGACACGGGGCTCGGAACGACTTGCGTGACCAGGACGTGGTCGTACGTTTCGGGAGTCACATGTTGCGTCCGAATGAGCTCATCTGCGAAGGCCTCAGAGCCTACAAATGAGACTGTCTGAAACCACGTATGGCCTCCGCCACCGGCGATCTTGACGAATCGAGCGAGTGGGCCGTACGTACCCACCATCGCGACGACTTCGGGCTTCGATGCCATGAGCTTGTCGCGCGCACCCTCGAGGGCCGTCGACCCGCGAGAGAAGCTGGCCGTGGCGGCAGGGCTCTGGCTACGTCGTTGCAGCGCAAGCTGAATCCCGGACAGCACGGCCTGACCGAACGGATCCTCCTGGTAGAGGACAGCGATACGCGACAGGTGAAGCCGATCGACAAAGTACGCCGTGGCGGCCTCGGCTTCTGCGTAATACGAGTCCCGTACGTGAAACGCCCATTCGCGCTGCGGGTTCCGCAATACCTCGGCGCCCGTGAAGAATCCCACGCCCGGAACGCGGGCTCGCTCCAGCAAGGGAACCGCTTTCACGGAGGTCGGGGTACCGACAAATCCGAAGAGGGCGAACACTCCATCGTCGACGAGCAACGATTGAACGTTCGCTACGGTGCGAGGAGGGTCGTAGGCGTCGTCGCGAACCACGAGTTTGATTTGGCGGCCGCTCACGCCACCCTTGGCGTTCACGTCTTCAATCCACGCGCGCGCCCCCCTGTAGGTCTCCGTCCCCAGAACGGCAGCGTTTCCCGACATCGCCGCGGTCATCCCGATGACAATTTCGGATTCAAAGACGCCTGGTGCGCGATTTTCGGTCGCCTGCGCGCGTCGCGCGCAGCTCGGGAGCAACGCGACCACGGCGAGCACTCCGAGGCGATGGAGCTGCATCGTTGGGAGGGTACGGTTTGGTTCCTCAGTCTGATAAGGATGCGCTCCTATGCGAAACTCCCGGATGTCCGTTGTGTTGATGAGGGACACGACCTGACGAGAGCAAGCAATGCTAGCCTACGATGAGACGCCCGAGCCCTCGAGACAACAGGCTCTGTTGGCGCGTCTGCGCGCCTTGGGCGAAGGCGATCTACGAGATGACGCGCCCATAAGCGGCGTGGATTACGAAGGGCAGCTCGGCGAAGCGCTGCAACGCGTCATCGAGCGGTTCCGCGGTACTGTCTCGGGCGTCGGGGAGACGGCCCAGGTGATCACGGCGGTGACTGACGAGGTCGGAAACTACAGCCGCGTCCTCGTCGAGGTCATGGCAAAGGCGACAGGAGAGGCTCGGATTGTATCTTCGTCAAGTGACCAGCTCACAAGCCGCGTGACCGCCGCGGCATTCGGATCGGACGGCATGGCGTCATCGATCGACGAGATCGCCCGCAGTGCCTACCAAGCGGCTCAGACGGCGCGGTCAGCCGTATCCGTAGTGGAAGCCGCCAATGGTCGCATTACCAAGCTAGGACAGTCGAGCCTCGACATTCGCCAGGTGGTCAAGGTCATCACCGCCATTGCGCTGCAGACCAAGCTGCTCGCGTTGAATGCGACGATCGAAGCCGCCCGCGCGGGCGAAGCGGGGAAGGGATTCGCAGTCGTTGCCAACGAAGTCAAGGAACTTGCCAAAGAGACGGCTCGTGCCACCGAGGAGATCAGCGGCATGATTGAGGCCATACAGGCCGATACACAAGGAGCGATCGAAGCCATCTCGCAGATCGGGGCGGTCATCAGCCAGATGGACGAGGTGTCCACGGTGATTGTGGCCGCAGTCGAAGAGCAGAAAGAAACGACCAAGGAGATGGGCGGCAACATGGAACATGCGGCGAGCGCCGCCCGTGACATCGCTGCGGGCATCACTCAAGTCGCCGATGCGGTGGCAAACGGAAATCAGGCCGCCCAAGACGTGAAGACTGCGACTGCCATGATCCGCGAAGTCGTCGAGCAGCTCGGTACTGGACTAAGCTCCTATCGAATGTGACCTTGCTGGCCACGCCTGGCGCCGACTTTTCACCGGCGGTGAAAGCGATCTGCCCCCCGAGGGCGTGACGGATGCAACCGACCGCGGCCATGATGTCGGCATGGGGAAACTTCGCTTGTTGCTCGGGGTCGTTTTGGTCGGCTGCGGCGGTGAGGTCGCGCCGACCGTTCCCGTGCCGGCGCTGGGCGCAACGGCCGACGCGATGCCAGCCCAGGACGGAACCGCAGTGGTCAGCGCGTTGGATGCTACGGCCGTCGATGCGACACCAAGCCCAGACGCCGCGGCCAACGACGGACCCGTGACCCCAGAAGTCGACGCCGAGGATGTCATTGGCGATTCGGGTGGTGACCTGGACGCGATCGAACCGCCATACGCGATTGACTGCGGGGCTCCCCCGCTACATCGTCTTGAGTCCTGCGCGAACGCTGACATGGCTGCGGGCACGTGTGAATTGGACTGGTGTACCGTCGCCCTAGCCGACGCAGGGGGTCGCACGTACTACTGCTGTTTCGTGCATACCACCGTCAAATAAGGCCGTCGCTCGGCCCTTTCTTCCTGGCGCATTCCTGGTACGCCGCGACCACACGCGCGATCCTTCGGTTCGGTCGGGTTGCCGTCAGCCACCGTTCGCCGCAAGCCAGTCGCGCAGACGCTGCGCCATCTTGAGGTGCCAATCACGAATGGCAGTCTCGCTCTGGATGGCGCGTTCGAGCCGGTCGGCTACCTCGTGCTGCCAGCGAGCGTTTTCCTCATCATGTGTGGCGAACGTATCGAGCTCGCTGGCGAACGTCTGCATGTCGCTTTGCGCGCGACCGGAGACCTCCGCCGCATAGCCTCGAAAATCGTTGGCTCGCGCGTGCAACTCCCTGGCGTGTCTTTCGAGAACCATCCAGTCTACTTCGACATCGTGCCGGGCTTGCCCGTCACGCGCCAGAATCGGCTCGATTTCGTGAGCGCGTTGCTCGTGGAGGCGAATCTCCTCGCGAAGCTTCGACCTGTGTTCGCCACCCATGTTGAGGGGCTTCGCCTGGACACCAAAGGCGGGAGCTGTGGTCTCTGCTTTGGCTCTTGGCGACACGACAACGAGCGCGCCTAGTGCGAAAAGAACGACGGCGGATTTTTTCAAGGGATGTTCTTTCTCGATCGTGGCCCAGCGATGTTGGCAGTTCAGGCGATCACGAAGAGAACGTCTGCTACCCATGTGGCGGGGCGAGTTGGAGTTTGACGCTTGACGAACTTACCGATGGTAATGATAACGGCGATCGCGCTCGCCCCAGTGCGAGCGTCGCTCGTGCAGGTATGGCGGCTCGGCACGATAGTAGTTCCACCCATGTTCGTCGCGATAGTACCAATTGCCGTTGTAGAAGTAGACAGGTCGACCCTCGTAGTACTCAGGCTCCGTGGTCGCGACATAGGCATCAGGCGGAGGCGGGGGTGCGACGTACTGAGCTTGGGCGACCCCTGGAGCGCACACACCAACGGTTACACCCAGTGGGATCATGATGAGGATGGCTGTAGACAGAACGGACTTGGTTTTCTTCATGACTTAGCCTCACGTTTCGGATTGGGTTCGCTTGTAATTCGCGTGCCGACGCAGCGAGTCCGCCAACTTCGTACGTTGATCTGGCGTCAGCGCCGGGAGCACCGCTGCATAGAAACGCGCCATGTGTTCTGCCCCCCATGCCGCGATGTGAGCGTTTGCCGGCCCGCCAGCGGTGAAGGACTTCGCGTCAAACGAATCGCTCGCAAATGCAGCGCCGAAAGCCTTCAGGTGTGCTGTGGCCTCGGCGGAGTCGAACCGCGACGACACTTTGCCGGTCGAATGTTCGACACTCGCCCGAATCTTGTCGACCTGGTCTGACGAAAGGCCCAGCTCCTTAGCGAGTCTCCCGAGATGGCCTCCGACCGCGTCTCGGTCGGTCGACTCCTCCGAGTTCTCGTGATGCCACACATTGAAGTGCGCCTCGACCTTGCCAACAAGCGCAGCCCGCTGTGGAGGCGTCAGCGTAGCGTGAAGCTCGTTGAGCGAAGCCGATGCCGCATCGTGGACGAGAGCGGCCGCAGCCCGCACTTTTGCAATCGCGTCATCGACCGCCGCCTGTTTGAGGTTTCCCGCAGCGATGCCGTCCGCGAGCATCGACAACAGATTCTTTTCGGCGTCGTGCGCGGGCTGCATCTTCGCGTGAAGGTCGGACTGGATCTTATGGATGGCGGCACTCTGCTCCGGCGTTGTGCCCAGTGAATCGAGACTCATGGCGATGAACATGACGAACCCGCCGTGGTGGTGATGCCGGTGGTGGTCCTTCAACTCGGCCATCGACTCATCCTCCTCGTTCGACGGCGCTGTTCCAGCCGGAGCGACGTCCGAGGCTTGAGTCGGCGTCGCAACGGGTGGCGTGGCTCCCCCACAGCCGAGAGCTAGCGACAGCGCGATTGATGAAAGCAAGGTCATCGGTCTCATAGAACTTCGTGCCTCCGTGCTTTCGACGAGAACATACGTCCTAGTATTCTGTAAATGCGGTTTCGGCCGGTCGGACTTCCAGGGGCTGTCGTCGTCGGCAGACGGCGGCTCGGGCACGTTTTGAACCCGCTCGTCCGACGCCAAGCCTCCGCGAGTGGCTTCCCGCCAGCGAGAGGATCGGCCGACCCCGTCGCCGCGGCCGACGAGACCTCGGCGGAAGCGACCAATTGTCTATCCGTCGGTCATCGTGGGCGGTCAGCTCGTCGGAAACGATCCGCACGCGGAATCGCGCCGTGACACGATGGGTCGCAAGTAATATTCCTGGCGCTCACACGGAGGTTTCCTATGTTGAGATTCAGTCGGCTTGCGGTGACCATCGGGTTGATGGTCGTCCCAGTACTTGCGGCGGCGCAAAGTATTCCCAAGGATGACGAGCACCACGGCCCGTCGCCCGAATCCATTGCCGCATGCAAGGACAAGAGCGAGGGAGGAGCGTGCGAGTTCGATGGGCGCCATGGCCACGTGTCGGGCACCTGTCACAAGACGCGGGCTGGCGACTTGGCGTGCTTCCATCCTCATCAGCATCACGACGGCGGTACGCAATAACGCTGACGGTCGGATTGGCGGCATCCCGCGCGACGTCGCCGGATAGCTAGCCAGCTCGGCGGGCGTCTCGCGCCAGCAGCAGAGCGTCGACTTGGAGAGCTCCAGCCCTCGCGTGCCAAGATCCCTTCTGGAGCGAACGGATACGAGACGCCCGCAACGTGTCCGGTCCGCCGTGGGGCTCTGGACTGTGCGGGCAACGCCGATCGTGGGAGAATCCCGAGCCAATGAGTATTGGTACATCACGGGCTCCCTTGGGCGGTTCGCCCATGAGGACTCAGTCCACGTGACCAAGGAGACGATGGGACTGGTCGGTGTCGGGCTCGCGATCGCCCTTGGTCTGGGGGCGGCTGCCTTGTGGCGCTCGAAGACCGAGCCGCCTCGGCCGGCGGAGATGACGCCCTCGGCCATCGATCGAAGTGCCGGTCAGGATCCGAGCTTCGCTCCTCCGGCGCGAGCGCCGGCCGCCGACGTTCCGAGCCGCCCACCTCCTGTCACCAGGAGTGCGCTGCGCGAAGACGGCGGACCGGCCGACGAGGCCACGCTCATGATGCAGCTTCGGAGCGCGGCAGGCACGGACTCCGCCCGAGCCATCGTGTTGGCTGAGGAAGGAAACCGTCGATTTCTCGATAGTGCCGACGCTCCCGAGCGAACGTCGATCCTGATCCATGCGTTGGCCGCAGAGGGTCGAAGTTCCGACGCGCGCGGGCAGGCGGAGTACATGGTCAATCACTTCGACGATTCGAATTGGGTTCGCGAGATTGAGGCGTTCACGGGAGCACACAGGCACCGCAATATTCATCTCGGACCAGACGGACGGATTGAATACTGAGAGACGGCTGTCGCTCCTACAGCGCCGACGGCGGCCTCATCACGGGCAGCCGGTAGCCTCCTGAGGGTCTGCAGTGTAAAGGGCTTGCATCGGCACCTGGATCGTCGCCCAGTTGGAATCCGTGAACGACCACGCCCACGAGCCTACGTAGCCGTTCGTGTACAGATACGTGTACAGGTTGGCCGCAGCGACGCCGTCCGTAGCGACGGGAGAGAACTCGCCCATGAGGAGCTTCTTGTCGAGGGCCCAATACGACGCAGGGTGCATGAAGCACGAGTCCGAAGTCCCATTCGACGTGTAGTAGTGGACCTCGTAGAAGTCGAGCGTACCAGTCGCCTTGCCACCTGCGGCCACGAGCGCGCTGTCGGAGTAGTAGTTCTTCTTGCCCGAGACGTTCGAGCAGTAGTCGAACGTCTGGGCCGCATTGGTGACGAGTACATTGGGATCCGCGGCATGGATGGCCGCCGCAAACCAGTTCACCGTCTTCTGAACGTAGGTTTCCGTCGTTCGGCTAGAGCCGGTTGTCCACCCACTTGCAGTCATCCCCTCCGGCTCATTGAAGATCTCGTAGGAGTAAAGCCCCGGAGTGCCCTTGAGCGCCGTGACCAGCGGGGTGAGATAGTTGTCGATGTAGGCCTGACGATTCGTGTCATTCTGCAGAAGGGCAAGATTGTTTGCGAATGTCGTAGCCGAGATGCTCTCGCCGCCCTGAAGCATGTCGAAGGACCAGAGGCTGATGTTGACCGCGACACCGGCCGCATTGGCCGCGGCGAGAATGGCCTTGACGCCGGTGATATGCAATTGCGGGAGCGCCTGAGCCATGCCATCCGTGCCGTATCCGGGCGTCACGGTGCCATTCGTGTGAAACCACCAACGAAAGACTCGTCCGCCGGCGCCGTGCACCTCGGTGAACTCCTGGCTGAATGTCGCGATGTCGGGATTTGGCACGTCGTTGGCGAAGCTCACCCAAGCGACGTTCGCGCCGCTGGCGTAAGTGCACATGGTCTTGCCGCCACCCGAACTGGACCCCGAACTGGACCCCGAACTGGACCCCGAACTGGACCCCGAACTGGACCCGGAGCTCGAACTGGACCCGGAGCTCGAACTGGACCCGGAGCTCGAACTGGACCCGGAGCTCGAACTGGACCCGGAGCTCGAACTGGACCCGGAGCTCGAACTGGACCCGGAGCTCGAACCACCCCCCGAGCTAGACGCATCGCCAACATCATCGTTCGGGCTGCCGCCGCTCGGCGAGCCGCAAGCACCCACGAAAATCGCTGTCAATGCAACGAGAGATGACGGCCGCGCGCGCATGGACGGAGACCTTCCGCGCCTAACGCTCGGCGCTCAATTGGTTCAGTCCACGGAGATGCCTCGAGAGGCGCAAACGGCTCACCAATCGCGTGGGGGCCGGACAAATGCTCCCTCAATGAACTATTCCTCCCGAGCTGATCGATGTGTCGTCCCAGCCTATGGCCTGCTTCAGTGCACGAGGTTCGAGCGATGGGCAAGCCTTGAGAAGAGCTATGGCCCAAACGGCTTGCGATGAATCGCCATGGAGAGCGCGAACCGGGCAGGATCAGAAGGGCGGTCAGCGAACATGTCGTAGGGTGTCCTGATCGGAATTCAGCGCGCAAATCGCGACAACGAGATCTTCATCTTGCGCGCGGCCTCGAGCATTCGCTCGTCGTACGAAAGGAGCTCGATCGTGTGGCCCTGCTCCTTCAGGAATGCAGCGGATGCGAGGTGAAGCGCGTCCAGCGTGCGGACTGGTTCGGGATACGGATCGAGCGCGCGCGACAAGATAGGAGGGGAGAGCTCGAGGAGGGCGACCCGTCCGACGAGGTCGCGCGCAGCGTCCCCGTGTGTGGGCGCGAGCTTCCGTGCGTTCAGGCGGACCCAGAGCTCGTATTCGAGCAGTCGACTCGAGACGAGCGGGAGCCCCCACACCTCGTCGGGCGGATGCCGGTCCTCCGCGAGGAGCTGCGCCAGAGCCGCAGACGTGTCCAAGTAGATCATCGATCCCTGCGATCGCGCTCGATCTCGCGCGCCAACTCGCTCCACGCGGCGATGGGAATGCGGGCCGGAGGCCCTTCGCTACGAACGCGGGGGGCTACGAGCCACCCGTTGCGGACGGCTTCCGCGAGCAGGGCATCCTGAAGGACGGCGCTTCTTCCGTCGCGTGGAGCGCTGAGCTCGGCGACGACGCGGTCCCGATCCGTCACCAGGATGGTCTCCCCACTAGCAGCCATGCGTACGTACTCGCTCAGCCGGTTCTTGAGCACTTTGAGTCCGACAGAGCGCATGACGAAGAAGGTAGCTTCTGGAAGCTACGGCGGCAACCTAGCGCGACCTCTCCGGCGCGGGTCCCTCACCCGCCGCTCGGTTCTCATCGGGCATGGGCTTTGGCGTCGTCAAGCGGCTCGGTCCGCGCGAGTCCGGGCAGTTCCCCGTCGCGACAATGGATGCATCGCCTTCCGACTCGCTGTAGGAGGTTCGGATGCCAAGGCTCCTCTGGGAGCTCCACCCCCGTACCTTTGCAGTGCGGACACGTACGAACCTCGGCTTTACACCCTTGACCCCGGTTCATGGTCTCCACGCATGACCAGTCGGCCTAAGCTTGTCAAGAGGGGTATTGCAACATCAGGGCAATGAGTCAGAAACGTGTCTTTATAGGTTCGATAGAAACACACGCTCCCACCCTCGCCGAGGGGGTGGGAGATCTCGCCGATGAATCGATGCTTGCCAGGAGCTTCGCCGTTGGCTGGCCGCTACGCCCGGACCTCGCGCGCTCGGGGCGGGCCGTTCTCCGGAGCTGCGCCCCCCGGGCCTGACTCTCGCAGCCATCGACTGCAGACGACGAAGTCCACCACGGCGAACGCCACCATGAGCAGCGGCCATATCTCCATATGCGCGACGTCGAACGCCGAGCGAAAGTTCTCTCCCACGTAGTAGAGGCAACAGAGGCGAACGACGTTGAACGCAACGAGCGCGGCGAGGCCGACGAGCGTCGCCACAGCCCTGCGCCACAATCGACCCGGGAAGGCGAGCGTCGCCGCGCAAAAGAGAATATTGGCCTCCATCGCGTCGCAACTCTTCACGATGCTCATCGCGAAACGGCCTTGAATCGTCGCCCCCGTAACGACGATATGGGGCTCGAAGAGACGCAGGACGAATCCGACAGCGCGCGCGTACGCCTGCAAGTACGCTGCGAACCACTGCTCCGAGCCGCCGACTCGGTCATAAGGAAAGTAGTAGAGCCCGAACAAGACCCCGGCGAGGCAGGTGGCGCCCACGACGAACCGAACGCCCGCGCGATGTTCGGCGCCGCTTGCTCCTTCGCTCATAGCGCGGCTTGTACCATGCCGACGCCCAGGCGGCCCGCCCATGGGCCCGTCGTCGACCTGCGATTCTCGGAGGCCGGTCCTTCCGAAAATCGGACGGCCATTGCCTCGACGCTTGCGACGGCGGCGGGCTTTACCGTACTTCTATCCGGTCATGGGGCTCGGTCGAGGACGCATCGCTCAACTCTTTCGAGAGGGTCGCGCAGCGCGGCGCTCGCCTCGACGAGCCTGGCTCGTCGCTGCGGCGAAGTTCGTCGCCGTTCTCGCGCTGCTTCTCTACCCCTGGGCGGGTCTCGGTACGGTTGCGAGCGCGGTCTTTTGCGCCATGGTCAACACCGTGGACGCTGTCGTGCTCCCGTCAACGCCCGCGAAGATGACGTACGAGCTTGGCGCCCGCGCGGCCGATTGGCGCCCGCGCGTCGTGGTCCGCAATGCGGCGACTGGGGCGACGCTCCACTACGCGGTCTTGCAGATCAAGAGGGCATGGTACGCACCCATGGTCGTCTTTGCTGCGCTCGCGATCGCGTGGCCCCTTGCGCTGCGCTGGTCGTCGGTGGCCTGGATCGCTGGAGGCCTGGTTCTTCTCCAGCTGACGTCGGCGATATGCGTCCTCGTGTTCGCCCAGCGATCTGGAGTCGTCTCAGCGTCCGTCGGTGCTCGCGCCGCCGTGGAGACCGTGTACCGAGTCCTCTTGTCACCGGGCCTCCAGTACGCCCTGCCGGCCGTCCTGTGGCTGCTCATCAAGTCCCTGACAGGGGGTTGGTCCTGGGCTCGCGTCCTCAATCAGTGAACGCGGACGGTGAAGTGCACGACCCGCCCGGGGGGCGCGCTGCCGAACGGCCGCTTCAGGGCAAGTTCAACAGATCCGGTTCCTGGACCAACGGCGACAAACCGGTAGACATCCGCGGTAGGGCCTCCTGCGATGTCCGACGCGATCTCTGTGGTCCGGTCCCCCCGCGCCGCGAGCACCGTCGCGTCCACTGGCGTCAGGGTCCAGATGTACCCCGTACCCGCGTTGTTCGCGAGGCGCACCGTCACGGAGCTGCCGCGAACCACATCGAACGCCTTGCCGTCATCCTCCGCGTGCAGGACTAGCTCACCCGCCGCGACCGGGTCCGCGCCCCTTGGAGCCGGCGGCTGCGCCGGCGGGGCGTTGCCGCTCGTGCAGCCGTGGCAGCCAATCATCACCAGGGTGGCCGCTGCAAATCCGACCTTGATCATGGATGGCTGCCACGGTACGCGCGGGTTCATGGCCCTGCAACCGGGACGTGCTGTGCGCCGAGGTCAGAGCGGAGGGTTGGCGTTCTTCGCGAGTTCGAGGAAATACGCCCCGAACCAGTCTCCGGCGTGCGGCGCACCCGGAGCCGCATCGTGCGCGTCGGGGCCGCACGACTTGTCGAACCCGGAGGCCTTCGGGTCGGCTGCGCCATCGGATTCACCCGGCGGTTTGACCCAGTAGTACGCGTCGACCAATGGCGTCGGGTTGGCCTGCGGTCGCTCTCCGAGTCCTGCGCCCTTGACGTTGCACCAGCTGCCGCCGCTCGTTCGGATTCCCTCGCGTCCGTTGCGGCTCGTATCGACGAGGAATCCTTTTCCAGTGATGCCGACGGTGGTGAGGTCCTCGTCGAGCTTTTGAATGTACGAGAGCTCGTCGGGGCACGAGAGCGACGGCGCAAGCTTAGGAAGGTCTCCGCCGCGCAGCGAGTCGTAGTTGGCCACGTTGGTGGCGAATCCGCGAATCTTGTCAGCGCCGCCGGCCTCGGCGAGCACCTCGGAGAAAATCTTCGCGATTTTCGATCGGTTCCCATCCCAGCCGAGCCACCCCGCGTGCGCCGCGTCGAGGTAGATGGAGACATTGGGCATCGAGAGCGTCTTGACGGCGTAGGCAATGGAGTGCTGGTAGATCGGCGCAGCCGCCGCGCACTTGGGCTGGTTCATGTTCGTCGCCAAGTTGGCGAGCGAATCGGGCTCGACGATCGCCACGATTCGCTGCTTGGGATGGGCCTTGAACGCTGCTGCGATCTTGTCGATGAACTCGGCTGCGTACCGCTTCTCGCCATTCTTGGCGATGGACAGTTCGCCCGCCGAAGCGGCTGCAGAGCAGTCGCGCTCGGGCAGGTTGTAGATCACGAAGACCGACACGACCGGCTCTTCTGACTTCTTCTCGGCCTTGTCCGCCTTTGCGTCCTTGTCGGCCGCCGGCTTCTTCGGCAGGACGGCGGCTGCGTCGAGAGCCTTCGGGATGCGCGCGACGCTCTTGATCGAGTCGATCCACACGGCGGTGGGGAACGCCGCGACCTTCTTGAGCAGCGCCGCGTCCGCCGGGTCGGCCTTCGCCGCCGCCGCGACCTTCGCGACGAAGGCTGCGTCGGTGGCCAAACGGGCCCCTGCAAACGGATTGCCGTCGGGCGAGGGTGGCGTGACCTGCACGGCAGGCGGCGGGGGCGCCGCGTCCGCCGCAGCCTGCGCATCCGGGAGTTCCGGGGCGGGAGTCGCGGATGCGACCGGGGGGGCCGAAGGCGCCGGTGTCGGGGCCATGACCGGCGGCGGCTCGGAGCCTCCGCAGGCAGTTGCCGCGAGAGTGAGGGCCACGGTCGTGGCGCTACGAAGGTGACGCGTGCAGCACATGACAGACATCATTGTGGATTGTCCCATGGTGTTTTAGGCCTCTCGAGGCGACTCAGAGCGGCGGATTGGCGTTCTTTACGAGGTCGACGAGGTAGGACGGGAAGAAGTCCCCGCCGTGCGGCGCATTGGGAGCCGCGTCCGGTGAATCGGGGCCGCAGTTCTTGTCGAAGCCTGGCTTGGACGCATCGCCGCCGCCATCGGATTCCCCGGGGTCCTTCAGCCAGAAGTAGGCGTCGACGAAGGGGGTCGGGTTGGCCTTCGGGCGTTCCCCGAGCCCCGCACCCCTGACATTGCACCAACTGCCCGACTTGGTCCGGATACCCGAGCTCCCATTGCGGCTCGTGTCGATGACGAATGCCTTGCCCTTGATGCCCACTTCCGTGAGCGATGCATCGAGAAGCTTGATATAGCTAAGCTCGTCGGGGCAGGGGTCTGTCGGCTCGAGCTTGTGGAGATCGCCGCCCTCGAGCGAATCATAATTCGCGAGGTTCGTGGAAAAGCCGCGAATCTTGTCGGCCCCGCCCGCTTCGGCCAAGACCTCGGTGTAGATTTTCGCCATCTTGTCGCGGTTGTGTCCCCAGCCGAGCCAGCCCGCGTGCGCGGCGTCGAGGTAGACAGCGACGTTGGGCATGGCGAGAGTCTTGACGGCGTAGGCGACGCCGTGCCGATATGCGTGGTCGGCCGCCGCGCACTTGGGCTTGTCGAGATTCGTCGCCAGATTCGGCAGCGAATCGGGCTCGAGGATCGTCACTACGTGCTGCTTGGGATGTGCCTTTATCGCGGAGGCGATCTTGTCGATGAACTCCTTTTCGTATCGCTTCTCTCCGCCCTTCGCGATCGTGAGCTCTCCGGCGGAAGCGACGGCGGCGCAGTCTCGCTCGGGCAGGTCGTATACGATGAACACTGGAAGCTGCGGCTTGCCGGTCTTTTTCTCGACGGCGGCTACGTCATCGAGGATCTTGGACACCGTGTTCGCGCGCTCGATCGATTCGAGCCAGATCCCGACTGGGAAACTCTCGACCTTCTTCATGAGCGCCGCATCCGCGGGGCTCGCAGTTTTGGCCGCCGCTTCGACCTGCGCGATGTAGCGCGGGTAGCGGTAGAACTCCTTGCCCGCGAAGGGGTTGCCTTCGGGCGGCGGGGGCGTGATGTCGACGGGCGGCTTGGCCGCCCCGAGCGCTGTCGGCGGGGGCAATTCCGGTTGCGCAGGCGTCGGCGCAGCGGCTTGCGAACCGCCAGCAACGGCGGTCGGAGCAGGCAGGCCGGAGTCGGGCGCTGCGGGCGCTGGAGCCGCGGCGGTCGCCGGCGCGGGGGTCTCCCCTCCGCAAGCCGAGGCGAGGACGACGATGGAAGCGACGAACGTGGTGGATGCCGATCGGATCATGCTTTTCCCTGCGAGGGCGAGAGTATGAATGGGTCAAACTTGTGCGGGATTGCGCGCGGGAGACATGCTGCCCTGAGGGATACCCATGGGAGGCACTCGCCCCGACGCTGGAACGAAACCCTGCAGCGTTGTGGTCGCACGCCAGGGGTGGAGACGTCAACAGCTCAAGAGGTCCCGGCGAGGCGCGCCGAGCCGAGGCGCTCCCGGTGGGCGCGGACGACGGTCGTGCGTGTCGAAGAGAGTCGGTGGCGATGTTCCGTCGGCGTTCGTAAGCTTGTCGATTCGCTAGGATTGCCAGGTAAAGTATCTTCGCGGTCCTGAATCCAATGGCCGGCCCATTCACGGTCGTGGTGCTCGTCGTCGCAGGGCACGCGCCGGAAGCGATGTCGCAGGCGCTCGTGCGAGCCGCGGTCGACGCGCTTGGGCCGAGCGTGCTCGTGGACGTGCGCGCGACTTCCGCGGAGCCCGACCGCGACCAGGCCGTGGCACTCGAAGCGCGGGCCCATGCGGGCGCTCTCGCGGAGCTGGAGTCGGACGATGCCGACGGCCGGCGTGTGCGCTTGCGCGTCCATCTCGCGGCGAGCGGTCGCTGGCTGGAGCGGCGGGTCGCCTTCGAAGCATCGGATGTTGACGCGGAGCGCGGACGCACATTGGGCTACGCGATCGCCGCGATGCTGCCGCTTGTCGAGCCGGCAGCGCCGACCGACAAGTCTCCGCCCGCGGGACCCCTTCCGCCTCCGGCGCCGACCGCGACCGCGACCGCGACCGCGACCCCGACCCCGACCGCGACCCCGACCCCGACCCCGACCCCGACCGCGACCCCGACCGCGACCGCGACCCCGAATGCGACCGCGACCCCGAATGCGACCGCGACCCCGAATGGGACCGCGACCGCGACCCCGACCGCGAAACAAACTCCAACCGCCAGTCCAGCTCCGACAGCCCCCGCACCGAATCCTCCCGCGATCCCCGTCCAGAATCCCGAGCCTCCACAGTCGGCCGCCGGCCCGGTCCCTTCGCTCGCGTTCGACCTTCTAGGGCGAGCGGCCACAGGGCTCGACGCCACCGGATTCGACGAGGGCGGAGGGGTGGCCGTGCACTGGTTTCTCCATCCGCGCGTCTCGGTGCGGCTAGGCTTTGCCGTGCGCAGAGGAGATGTCGATCCCGCCAACGGCATCATGGTCAGCTTCGCCGGGGAGGCAGGAGTCGAGTGGCACCCGTGGAGAGCCTTCCGCGGGCGGCCATTCGGAATGTCAATCCGGGTGGATTACGTTGCGACGGAACAGTCCCTGACGCCCTACTCTCGAGGGGTTTCCGGGCTCGATGGCTTCGTCGAGGGCACGTTGCAATTCGCGCCCGATGCGGACTTCTTGCTCGGCGTGGGAGTGGAGCAGCTGCTGGGCGTCGCCTACATCGAGAACGGGGGCGCAACGGTCGCCCTCCCGGCGCTTCGCGGAGTGGTCGAGGGCGGGCTTCGGCTGGAGTTCTGACGCGCCGTCCCCACTGCCTGGGCGCCGCGCCATCGCGGTACACTATATTCTGAATGGCTCCCCGCGCCGTGCCAGGCTCCCGCTTGTGGGTCGTGCCGAGCCCGCCCCGAGACGGCGCGCCGGCGACCCCCGTGCCGCCTCTCGACGACAGCGAACTGCTCGCGGCGATGAGGTCGTCACGCAAGAGCGCGGCCCGGGCGTTCCACGATCGGGTGCGCCCCCAAGTCGACAGGACCATTCGTCGACTTCTCGGTCCCGGCGACCCGGAGCACGAGGACGTGGCGCAGCAGGCGATGATGGAGCTGGTGACGACCATCCACCGCTATCGTGGAGATTGCTCGCTCGAGTCGTGGACGAGCGTCGTCACGGCTCACGTCGTCTACAAGCATATCCGTCGTCGCCGCTTCGAGCGGCGAGTGTTCTGCGCCCTCGACGCGCAACGGACGGCACAGGTGCCCGGTCCCGTCGACGTCGGTCGCGAAGCGCTCGCGCGCAGCGCCATGCAGCGCGTCCGAGGTCACCTGGAAGCCATGGGCCACGACAAAGCGTGGACGTTCGTCCTGCACGACGTGTGCGGCTATGATTTGCGCGAGGTGGCCCGTATCACGAACGTCAGCATGTCTGCCGCCCAGACACGTCTCGTCCGAGGACGCCGAGAGCTCCACGAGAGGATTGGCGGCGATCTGGAGCTCGCCCAGAGGCTTGAGGCGGTGGAGGGACATCCATGAGTGCGCCGCGATACGCATTGCTTGCGAGTCGACTTCTGTCGCGACAGCTGGACGGGCGAGGGGCAGCCCCGCCGTCGCCCGAGGCGCGAGAGCGCGCCATTGCATCGGTCGAACGCGCGGTCGAGCAGCGAATAGCTGCGGGCAGGCGCGTCCGATGGCTGGGTGCGTGCGCGGCCGCCGCGGCTCTCGTGGTGACGTCCGCGGGCGTTTCGGAGCGGATGACGCGGCTCCGCTCGGGGCATGCCCTGACGAGCACTCCAACGCCCGAGCCGGCGTCCGTCCGTGACGATCTCCAGATCGTCGCCCATCCCATGGGAAGCGGTGCGCGCGTTCTGGGCTCCGCTGGGGAGACCGATCTGTCGGAGGGTTGGTCGCTCGGACCGGGCAGTCGCGTCATCACTCCCGCCACGGGCCGAGCCTCTCTCTCGTTTTCCACGGGCACGAGCGTTTCCCTCGGGGAGGGGTCGGACATGACCGTCGTCTCGCAGGGCGCCAACGAGCGTCTGCGACTCGACAATGGGGCGATCGACCTGCACGTCGCGAAGCAGCAGCCTTTCCATCGCTTCCTCGTCGACACGCTCGACGCCGAAGTCGAGGTTCGGGGCACGAAGTTCCGCGTTTCGATCGTGCCGCCAGACCGTGCCTGCTTGGACGGAATGATGACGCGCGTCGTGGTCACCGAGGGAGTGGTCGTCGTCCGGGCGCGGGACGTTGAAACGAGCGTTGCCGCCGGCGAGCGATGGCCGACCGGGTGCGCGCGCGAGGCGACAACGAACTCGGCAGCGGCGAGCCTCCCGGCCGGGCTCCGCAGCGCGTCCGGCCTTTCGGGCACCGGGCCTGCTGGGCCGCTCAGCGTCGGGTCGAGCTTGACGGATCAGAATGACTTGTTCGCCGCGGCTCTGGCCGCGAAAAGGCAAGGGGACCTCTGGGGCGCGGTCGGTGCCTTCGAACGACTGGGCTCGCGTTTCCCGGTGGGCCCGCTCGCCGAGAGCGCCGCCGTCGAGCGGATGCTCGTTCTTCGCGACGTGTCGCCGTCGAAGGCGCGGGCGGCCGCCCAACAGTATCTCGCTCGCTATCCGAGCGGATATGCGCGCACCGAGGCCGATGCGATCATGGCCACGGCACCGTGAGATCCGCGGACGTCTGCTGGCTTGTTTGGCTGGTGGCGAGCGCGGGTTGCGGCAGAGCGGACTGGGCCTTCGGGCCCGCGGCAGATGCGGGAGTGCAGCCCGTGGGGGACGACTCGGCTGGTTCTGGGGCGCCCGTGGAGGCGGGGGGGGACGACTCGAGTGGCGACGGGTTTTGCGACAGCCCGGCGTGTTACGCCTGCGACGCGAACAGCGACTGCCTATGGACCGTCCGTTTTCTCCTATGCGCGTCGTCGCGATGCGTTGCCGCCTGCGATGCCGGTGCATGCCCCCTCGGCCAACACTGTGTCGTACCGGACGCGGGCTGCCCGGATTCCTGCGAGGCGGGTATCTGTGTGGAGTGCGCTGGGTCCCAAGACTGCGCGGACAGCCCCGACGGGCTGGCGTGCGCGAGAGGTCGTTGCGTCGAGTGCGCCGGGCCTGGCGATTGCCAGTCGGGGCGCCGCACTCTATGCGACACGGTCCGCAATCGGTGTGTCGAATGCCTGAGCGACGCGAACTGCCTGGTCGCGTGCGACGTGCCGAGTGGAACGTGCATCACCATGCGAGACGACTAAAAGTGGGTGCTTTTCGCCGATCCCTTCGCGATCCCGGCGTCGAGCGTCCTCGCCTACGGGAAGTAGGCTCCGGGCGACTCGCCGCCGGCCTCGCGCAGGGATCGGCCGAAAGACTCAGTCCTTTTATGGTGCTTTGCTGCTTGTCAGGATGTCCTGAAAGGCCCGATCGAACTCGTCATCTGCGCCGACGGCAGCAGCCCGCGGGGGACGCTTGGACTCGGCGGCCTGAAGTTTCCGGATGCGTTCGTGCACGTCGCGGAAGTTCGGCACCAGGCGGGCGGTCTCCCCAAAGTACTCGAGGGCACGCGAGCTCATCTTCTTGACTTCGTACGCGGCCCCAATCTCGTAGCAAAGCGCCGCTTCCTGCTCGCGCGTGCGCTCGGGCGACTCGAGGCCGCGCACGAACGCGTCAATACCCGCGTTGAGGTTTCCCCGTTCGAGATGGATCATCCCAATCATGGACTGGCAGACGCATGCGCGGTGGGTGTCGAGTGACGCTGTCTCAAACTCGCGGATCGCATCGTCGAACAGGCCCATCTCCTTGTACGCCACACCGAGGTCGTAGTGGCTCTGGGCGTCATCGAAGCCGATTTGCTTGGCGACGCCCTCCTTGAACTTGGCGAAGACTTCCTCGACGTCCACGGTTTGGTCGCTCGGAAGCGCTCCCGGTCCCGGCCCAAGGCCGCTCACCCTATCGCCTGCGTCGGCTGCCCCCAGCGAAGCAGCGATGGAGAAGGAATGATCGACGTGGGAGGAGGTCCGTGGTTTCCGACGCGTTCCCGACTCTCCTGGCTCAGCTCCCTGCGCTGCGTCGACTTCGGCCATGCGCTCTCGCAGCAGAGGGTGATTCGGGTGACGCGCGAGTTGCTCCCGTAGGATCCCCCGCGCATCTTCGTAGAGACCGCGCGACGCGAAGAACTCCGCCTCGTCGAGGGCGGACTCGAGGTCTCGACTCGCCGCTTGGGTCGACGGGCGAAGCGCCTCCGGCGGGGGCTCGTCGAAGGGCGTGTCCAACACCTCCGCAAGCGGCGGCAGTTCGTGCTCGGACACGGGGAACGCCGGAAGCGGATCGTCGCCAAAGGGGGCGTCAATCTCCGAGAGCTCGGACGCGCCAACGGCCGAACCCTGGCGGGCGCCGGACGCGAGCAGTGGCGTTCCCACCTGGGCGTCGTCGATGGGATACGACGGCAGCGCCGGTTCAGGTTCCCGCGCTTGAAGCGGACCAAAGGAGTCCGAACTCGCCTGGTGGGCTGGTGCATCCACGACCGCGGTCTCCGACGCAAGCTCGTATCCGAGCGCGTGGAGCATCTCCAGAGCCTTTGCGCTCTTCGGCTCATAGGCGAGGGCGTCCTGAATTGAACGGACCGCCGCGTCGATGTCGCCGCGGTCGCCCAACAAGCCGGCAAGAACCAAGATCTCGGCGACGGCCTCCCCTGTGCGTTGGGCGTCGAGCAAGACATCCCGCAGGGCCTCGTGCAGCGGCAGCGATTGGGGGGCAGTTCGGATGCCAGTCCGAAGGACGTCCGCAGCTTTGCGGAATAGCTTGGCCCGCCGGAAGGAGTCGGCCTCGGTCAGAACGTCGGCGATTGCGTCCACCGCTGCGGGCTCGGGAGCCTCCTCGATTTCCTCCACATCGGCGTCGGCGAGCGTTTCTTCGCTCGAGGGCGCCTGCGGTCCGGGGGGAGACAAGGCGAGTGCGCGTGCGTCGAAGTCGACCACGTCGGCGTCGGGTCTCGGTGCGACGCTTGGGGCGCCACTCGGGGCGATGCTCGGTACTACGCTGGGCACACGCGCGGGGGCCGGAGGCTCCACCCGAGCTTCGACTCCAGCGAGCTTCAGGACTTCATCGTCGTTCGGCACCAGCTTGCGGAGCCGCGCAACGACCTCCTCGAAGAGTTCGAGCTTGCCGGTCTCTCGAGCCAGGCGGGCCAGTTCCTTTTGAACTTCGATGGCCTTGGCCGTCTGTCCGATCTGCGTGAACGCTTTGGCGAGAAGCCCAAGGGTGTCCAGATCCCGTGGATTGGACTGGAAGCACATTTGCAGCTTCGCCAGCGCCTGCAGCCCATCGTTCGGGCCGTTTCGTGCGAGGTAAAGGTCCGCGGCGATCCGCGCGTGGGTCGGGTCGGGTTTGTGGTGCAGCAGGCGCTCGAACACTTTGAGCGCGTCGTCGCGGCGTCCCTGGCGCACCAGCTGGCCGGCGGCAACGGCAAACTCCGCCACTGCTCCATCGACGTCCTTGAGCCGCGAGAGCCCCTCCGCCAGGCGAATGTGCGGTATCGGATTGGAGGGGTCGAAGGCCACGATCCGCTTGAATACGTCGACGGCCTCGGCGTCGCGTCCCGTCTGCTGGCAGCGTGCGGCGACTTCTTCCAAGGCTGCGATGGCGTCGCTGGTCAGTCCGAGCTGCTGGTAGAGCTCAGCCAGCTTCGGCACGATGTGGGCGTAGCGCTCTCCGAGCTCGAGAGCGTGGCGGCCTACGATGTCGCGGATCTGCTTGTAGACCGCGATCGCCTTCAGCGAGAAGCCGTGGCTCGAATAATAGCGACCGACGCGCTCGTAGGTCGCTACCGCCTCGGCGTAGTTGTCAATTTTCGAGTAAAGATCGCCTATCTTCAGAAGAGTCCGCGCGTCGCTCGGATCCTCCTGGATGACCTTCTCGTACTCAGTGATCGCCCGGTCGTACCGTTTTCGCTCGACGTACTTCTGGGCGGCGGCGAGCACTCTCTCGCGGTCGATCGCCACGATCTGGGCTGGCTCCTCGGGCTCGGGGACTAAGCGTAGCTACTATTTTGTTACGTCTATTTGTGACAAGAAAGATAGCTCGCCCTCACCCTGGATGCATACATCATAGCTGGGATCTTTCGCGCAATGCCGGTTCGGTCGGCGCGGCTCGATCGTCTAAGGCGCCTCTCGACGCCGTGTGGCAGAGAACGTAGGTTCAGCCACACGCATGCCATCCACGAAGTCGTACGGCCATGAGCCGTCGCGGTCGGTTCTTTACAAGGCACCGTTTCTCCCCGGCGGCACGGCCGCGGTCGACGCCGACCTAGCGCAGCGCCTGCTCGCCATCGCTCTGTCCCGCGGTGGCGAATACGCCGACCTATTCTTTGAGTACCGGGCGGCCGGGAGTTTGGTCTACGAAGACGGGATCCTCAAGAGCGCGTCGCGAGGCGTGTCGATGGGGCTCGGCGTTCGCGTGCAGAAGGGGGATGGCACGGGCTATGCGTGCGTCGAACGCCTCGACTGGGATGCGATGAAACAGGCGGCGGAGACCGCATCCCAGATCGCTTCCGGAGGGGTGGCTCTCGTGCGGGCCGTCGATGTCCGGACGAGGGAGTCTCCCAAGCGCTACGCCCTCGGCGAAGTCACACTCGATGTCGCTGGCGTTCGCAAGCGGGAGCTCCTCGAGCGGGCCGTGGCGGCGGCGTCAGCTTCCGACCCGTCGATTGTCAAAGTGGAAGCGAGCCTATCCGAGGAGATTCGAGAGATTCTCGTCGTGACAAGCGACGGCCGCCTGGCGACCGACAGCCAGCCCCTCCTTCGCTTCGGCGTTCGAGCCCTGGCGGAGCGAGGCGGGAGACGCCAAGAGGGGTCGAGCGGTGGGGGCGGCAGAACGACGCTGGGCTACTTCGAGTTCAGGACTCCCGAGATCCACGGCCGCGAGGCGGCACGCCAGGCCATGGTCATGCTGGATGCCGTCGAGGCGCCGGCCGGAACTCTGCCGGTGGTTCTAGCGCCCGGGGACAGTGGGATCCTGCTACACGAGGCCGTGGGTCACGGCCTCGAGGCCGATTTCAATCGCAAGGGCACGAGCAACTACTCCGGCAAGATGGGCCAGAAGGTGGCCAGCGACCTCTGCACCGTCGTCGACGATCCGACGCTCCTCCAGGCGAGAGGCAGCGTGAACGTCGACGACGAGGCCCGCGAACCGCGCCGATCTGTGCTCATCGAAGCGGGCAGTCTCGCCTCGTACATGAACGACCGCCACAGCGCTCGCCATTTCGGTGTCGCCGAGAGCGGAAACGGTCGTCGGGAGAGCTTTGGGTGCGCCCCGATGCCCCGCATGACGAACACGATTCTTCTCGGCGGGCCTCACGATCCAGAGGAGATTTTGCGCAGCGTCAAACGCGGAATCTACGCGCGAAAGTTCGGCGGGGGCCAAGTGGACATCGCCAACGGAGACTTCGTATTTTCGCTCACGGAAAGCTATCTCGTCGAGAACGGCAAGCTCACGGCACCGCTCAAGGGGGTGAACCTGATCGGCAACGGGCCGGAAGTGCTGCGTCGCGTGAGCATGCTCGGACACGACGTGGAAGTGTCGGATGGGGTTTGGACATGTGGCAAGGAGGGGCAAAGCGTCCCCGTGGGCGTTGGCTGCCCCACCATCAAGATTGATTCGATCACGGTCGGCGGGACAGAGGTCGGATGACGCGCCGGGGGGAAACGTTATCTTCGCTCGACGAAACGAGGCGCACACGATATTCGTGAGCGCTGTGGCTGGAGCCGTGAAGGCAGGGTCGTTGGTCCTGGTAGTGGGCCACCGGCCTCACCTCGAGAACCCCAACGGGGCTGCCGCGATGCTGCGGCAGCTCGGGTCCGAAGTCCGTACGCTCGATCTGTGGGACGATTTCCAAGATCCCGTCGAACAAGCGCGGGCGGTGGGCGGCGTTCGGGCCATGGTGTTCGAGGCGGGGGACAGGCCCGACCTGGCGACTGCTGCGTTGCGGGCGGCTCGCAAGGTGCACGAGCTGTCGGACGTGCCGACGATTGTGGCGCTTCCGCCCCGGCAGGTAACCGCTTTTGATCCCTCAAGCGGCTTCAACGACTTCATCGTTCTTCCGTCGCCCCCATCCGAGCTCTACGCGCGCATTCGTGCTCTCGAATGGCGTCGAAGCGAGTTTTCGACCGAGGAACGCTTGAAGGTCGGGGTGCTTGTCGTCGATCGAGCGGCCCACGAAGTCAGTGTGGACGGTCAGCGCGTCGTGCTCACGGCAAAGGAGTTCGCCCTGCTCGCATTCCTCGCTGCCAATCGGGGTCGAGTCTTCTCGCGCGAGACTCTTCTCGCCCGCGTTTGGGGTAGCCGGTACGAGGGGGGAGCGAGAACCGTTGATATCCACGTTCGGCGGCTGCGAGCGAAGCTCGGAGATGCGCTGCCGCTCGAGACGCTCCGGGGGGCCGGGTACAAGGTGCGGGCGCCGAGCGATGTCGGCAAGGCGCGATGAGCGTGAGGCTCATCGTAAGCGTCGGCTGTCCCTCCGGCATCGGGCCCGAAGTGAGCGTGGCGGCCGCGGCGGCCGAGCGGCATGCCCGCGTCGTGCTCGTCGGCGATCTCGGCAGCCTAGCTGCGGCCGCTCGTACGCGAGGCCTGGACCCGGCGCGCCTAGTCAGGGTCAGGGCGTGCGATGTCGATGTCGATCGAGGACAGATCGCGGTGTGGCAGCCCACGCCTACCTTGCCGGCGCGGGACCGCAAGCCGGGCGCTCCGACCGCGGCGACGGGTGCTGCGGAGCTCGCGTGGATCGATGCCGCTTGCGATGAGGTCCAAAGAGGGCGTGGATCCGCGCTCGTCACCGGTCCGGTGAGCAAGCAGGTCATCGTTCGGTCCGGAGCTCCTGGCAGCGAGGGGTTTTCGGGACACACCGAACACCTTCAGCGGCGGCTCGGCGCCGAGGAGGTCGTCATGGCATTCTGGTCTCGCCGACTCGTGACTTCGCTCGCGACGACGCACCTGCCGCTGGCGCGCGTGGCGAGAGCGATCACACCGAGCGTGGTCGAGCGGTCGGTGTTCTGGCTGGGTCGCTTGCTGGCCCAGCTCTCGACGGGCGTGCCGCGTCTCGTCGTGGCCGCCCTCAACCCTCACGCTGGCGAGGCGGGGCTCCTCGGAGCGGAGGAGGAAACTCGCATCATCCCCGGGATCGAGCGGGCACGCCGTCGGCTTCGGGGCGCGGGGCTCGAAGTGGACGTCGAAGCGGTCCCGGTTGCGGCCGAGAGCGCGTTTCGATTGGCCTCCGAGGGGCGCTGGAACGGTGTGGTCGCCATGTACCACGACCAGGCGACCATTCCGATGAAACTCCTCGGTTTCGGGGACGCAGTGAACGTGTCACTCGGCCTGCCGATCGTGCGCACGAGCGTCGATCACGGTACCGGCTACGACAGGGCGGGGACGGGGACCGCCGATGCGAAGGGAATGCGAGCTGCGATGGGTTTAGCCGCCAAGCTCGGGTCAGAGCGACGACGTGACGCATCGCATGTGGAGCGAGTCGGAGGCGAAATGAAAGATCGAAGACCCATCTCGAAACGACACGGCCCACCCGTACGTTGAACCGAAGCCGGCGACGCTGGACGACGTCCAGAAACCGACGTCTATGGGTGTGCTCGGAAAGGCTGTGGGGTCGGTCGCGGGCGCCATGCGACTGTCGTCGACGAGGGTCTGGAGTTCGCCCACGCTCGGCAAGCGCCAGCCGGACGAACCTCCAAGTGCAAGATTCTGGCAGTAGGAGGTCGCTGCGCTCCACGTGCTCGTGGTCGTCGCGGGGACCGCTTGCCACGTCAACTTGGTCTGCGTGTCGATGACCGTGCCCGTCCCCACGGTAAAGCGCCCAGGCGGCGCGAACGCACGACTCGGTCGCGTCGCGACGACGCTCGCGGTCACGAGCGCGAACGCCAGCCCCACCCCCACTGTCCACCGCTCGAATCGAGAAACCATCATGGCAAGCCCTATATGGAGATCAATGCAAGCACCTGGCGGGGAGCCCGAGGGCAGCGCGGCCAACACTCAGTCGTGAACGCATCGCAGGCGGAGCTTGGCCAGCTTGTTCAGTTCGGTCTGGCTGAGAGTTGCACCGGGGCTCACCGTTGCATAGGCCGTCTCATCGGACAAGTAGACTTGGGTAATGCCCACGTAAAAATCGAGTGTCCACGATGAGTTGGGGTCTGCGCTGAACGTGGAAGCTGTCCAGTAGTACGCGTCGACTGGCGTATTGGGGAATGCGATGATGTCGATGGCGGGGTTCCAGCGGCTGTCGTCGATGAGCGTTTCTAGCTCAACGAAGGACGGAATGCGCCAACCCGACGAAAAGCCACCCAGGCTGAGGGCCTGACAGTAGGTCGCGGCGTCGGGCCAACGGTACAGGCTCGGCGGCACGGATTGCTGCCACGTCAACTTTGTCTGACTATCGAATACGCTACCAGCACTCACCGTGAAGTGCCCCTGTGGGCTGCTCGCTCGACCCATCCGAGCGGACATCAAGCCGACTGCGGCGAGCGCGCAGGAGACCCCGAGCAGGGCCGTAGGTCGGACCAGGCGTATAGGACCCGCGCGGGTCCATCGCATGCGAGTCAGTGCGTTCATCGTACGCATCGAACGAAGTGCAGTGCGGACTTGACGTCGGTCGAAATGAGAAGCTGCGAGAACCCGAAATTGACGTTCCAAGCCGAAGAGGGGTCGCTGGCGAGAGAACTGGAAGTCCAGAATACCTTTGCGGGCGGGTTCACGAACGCCACCGGATCGATCGCCGGGTCGATGTTCAGATTCAGTAGCGATACGAGCTCGATGCGAGCCGGCAAGCGCCAGCCGCCATCGTCGAGCGGGAGATCCGAGCAATACGCGATCGCTGCGCTCCATGACACGCCGCCGTCCGTGCCATTTACGTAGTTCGTCGTGTCGACAACACGCTCCCACGTGAGACCGGTGACCGAATCGTAGACGTAGTCCGGACTGCTCGCGTCGTAGGATTGGGGGTTGGGCAATCCGGAATCGGGTACATTGGGCATGGGCCAGTCGGCCCACACGGCGGTGGCGTCGCTCTGGAACGAATCGGCGTCGACACCCCCGCCCCCGGAGGAGGAGCCTCCGGAAGATCCTCCGGAAGAGCTATTCGGTGGAACGGACGTGCTTCCGCCGTCATCGCTGTCGTCGTCGTCGCCGGCCGCAGTAGACCCGTCCCACACCCCATCCTGCGCTGGGTCAATTCCCAGAAGGGTGTTGCACCCGGCGATGGCCAGTGCGAGCAATCCCCCGAGACGCAAGGCCCATTTCGCTTCCGAACGCATCGCACGCCCCTAGAACGTTCCGCGAAGGATGCCGCCGACGCCGTGTGGACCAGCGCTCGGGAGCGCCTGCAAGGACACTGGCCCCGGCACCGGCCGCCCTTCGGTCGGACGCCCCCACAGGTACATCGCAGCGCCGGCGACAGCGAGAGCGCCGCCACCCAGAAAAGCGTAGGTCGAGATGTCGCCCGCGTTCATGGCGTCCTGGCGGTCCTGCTGACCGGCGAGAGTGCAGAAGTCGCCTCCATTGAGGCACTCGGACTTCGAGTTGTTGTACTTGTTCATCGCCATCACCCCAAACGTTCCCCCGACGCCAAGCCCTATTACAGCCGCCGCCCCAGTGACAAGCCCCGCGACCTGCCATCCGGTGAGACCCCGATGAGCGTCGGCCGGGGCCGACACCGCTTCCTTGTCGCCCTCCGGCGGCGTCGTGTTCTCTTCGGGCTCAGGTTCCTTGTCCGCCGCCGGCCGCGCCGTTTGAGCCTCGAGCGAGGGAATCGTGATCCTCCGACGGTCGCCGGTGGCGTCCATCCAGAGCGCTGCACGCCAGGGCCGCTTCTGGGGGGCGGAGACCTCGATGGTGACCGCACCGCCGTCGACCGGCACGGACGTACCGAGCCAGGACATGGGAATCGCGACGCCGTTGCGGCGCACTTCGATCCCTTTGGCCGATGCGTTGTCGGCGAGAACAAGGGTTAGGCTGGACAGGTTCGGCTCGAGCTCCAAGGCCTTGGCGTGCGCGGCGCTCGCGCGATCGGCCCGTCCTTCCACTTTGGATCGAGACGCGACATCCTCGTACTCTGCCCACGCGCTCGCAAGCTTTCCCTCGCGCTCGTGGCAGAGGGCCAGCGCGAGGAGCGTCCCCGAGGCGGGATCGAGGCGAAAACTTTCGGCAAGCTTCGGACAGGCACGCGCCGTGTCTCCTTGCGCCAGAAGCTCCTTTCCGTCGCGAAACAGCACCTCGGCCATGACCACGTCGTTGGTGTCCGCCGAGGCCAAACTGCTGGCGCCGCTTACAATGGCCCCGACTGCCACGGCAAACGTTGCGGACTGCCACACAATTCTCGTCGAGCCGCGCATCCCTGTTATCTCCTGTCCTCGAGCAGGCCTTCGATCGGCTCGGACGACCGTGTCGCATGGACCGGCGCATCGCCCCCGGTCGGGACTTGCTTTGTCGGCAGGCCGTCGGCTGCGGAGGGGGGGCGGCCACCGGCTGTCGATGCGCCGGAGACGGCGCCAGCTGTGCTCATCTTGGCCCGAGCAGGGGCGGGCGGGCGAATGACGATCGCAGCGGTCGCGGGTGCGTCCGGGGGTATCGTGTGCGGAGCGTCGGCGGACGCCGAAGGGCTCGCGGGGACTCCCCGAGCTGCCAGATCGACCACCGGCGGGGGTGCGAGCGGGGCCGGCGACACCACGGGCGCGGCCGTACGGCTCTCGTCTCCCGCGCGAGCGCTGGCGATGACGGGCATTGCATTCGGCGAGCCGGCAGCGGTCTGCCCGCTCCCCTCCGTCGTCCGAAACGGCCAAGCTGTCCTCACATTGGTGAGGCCCACGCCGACCAGGAACGCGGCAGCTACGGCTCCTAGGACGACCACCTGGGCGCTGGGCGATCGCTGCGTTGATGTATCCGCCATCGCACGGGGGGGCGCGACCGAAACGGCGGCCGGCGCGATTGAGGAGGCCTGCGCCGCCGCGGCTGCCGTCGGCGCCACTCGGGCCGGCTCCGGATTCACGATCGGGATAGGCGGCGGAGTGGCGGACGACAAGGATGCGGGCTTAGGTCTCGCAGCGCGGCGCTCGGCGTGCGCGTGATCGTCACCCCGGCGCGGTATATCCTTGAGGTGAGCCTGTACGCGCTCGAGCGATCGGTTCACCTCCTTTACGACCTCGGCGTCTTCCGACCCTTCCTCGAGCATGACCACCGTATCGTCGTCGTTGTCCTCGATCTCGGTGAGGCGCAGGCGCGCCGATTCCTTCGCCGTTGGCAACGCGGCGTCCGGGCGCTCGTGGCTCGATGCGAACAGCTGCCCGACCATCGGGTGGGCGCGTGACGCGCGCGCAGCGTCGAGCGCCTCATGGACCTCGTCATCGAACTCGAGGGAGACTCCGCCAGCCGCATGACCGAGGGAGGCGCGCAGCCAGTAGGCGCGCGACTGGGATGCCCGCAGCGAGCGCTGGCGGCGCGACCCGACGCGCGCCTCGAACTGTTCCAGCGTCATCTTGGTCGACAGTAGATGCAAAGCCCGGCGGTCGATGAACTCGCGGACTGATCCGCGATCCGGCTCAGCAAGACCGAGCTCGACGTCCGTAAGGGTCCCGTCGGCGTGGCGGCGAATCCACCAGCCGTTCGTCGCCGGGTCGTACCAACACATGTGACCGCCCGGCAGGACTTCGAGAGCTTCCTTGACTGTGCCCGTGAAACAGCGCCGGTCCTTGCTCATCGGTTCGAAGAATGCGGGGGTGCAAAAATCCGAAACGAGCACGTCGTTGACGAGGTACGCGTAGTCGGGGTGCTCGCAAGGGTCGCAGATGCCCCCGGAGAATTCGACGTCGCCCTGCTCCGCCCTGGGCGAGACCCCGGGGAACGTGCGGCTGCCGAAGGGGTCGGTGACCATTTCAAGACAGATGTGGCTCGCGGTGACCGACCAGCTCGGGCACATCTCGACAAGGGCGTACGGATGGCCGTTGCGGTCGATGTGAATCCCGGCCTCGCCGGCGAGCGCCCGGAACGTCACCACGATCGGCCAATAGCCGGCGGGGACGTCTTCGAGGCTCGGAAACGAGTCCACCGTCGCCGAGACTCCCCACACGGGGGCGAGATCGCGCGTGACCTGCTTCTGCAGCGCGGCGCTTACCCGCGCGAGCTCCGACGGATTCAGTCCGAATTCCGGTACGAGGGCAATGTGCCGTGTCGGCATGGTGTTCCGTGTCTCGACCTCCCCCCGAAGCCCACGCTATGCGTCGCAGCGGACGGATTGGAAACCGTGGCTGCGGCTCAAGCCCCAGAATCGAGGAAGAGGATGGTGAGGGTTTCCAGACGCACTAGCGCGAGCGCTGTAGGTCGCCAGCGTAATGCCACTCCAATTGTTCGAACGAGTAACGTTAGTGTTACGAACGCGTTACCTCGACCTCGGCCGCAAAACACGTCTATCGCGACAATAGCTTCAAGATGGCTGCGGCTTGAGCCGCGATTTCTGTAGGGGTCATCGGAGCGTCGCCTCCGACCTCCCGCTCATCGACCAGTTCCGGCGGGATGTCCACGATGAAGCGACTTGGCGTTCGGAGAACCGACTTTCCACGCAAAACTCGGGCCTTCGCGCGCGAGAGGATCAGCCGTTCGCGGGCGCGGGTGACGCCCACGTAGAAAAGCCGGCGCTCTTCCTCAATGTCGCCGGCTCCTTCGGCCATGTCCGTCACCCGCGCGTCCAGCGTTCTGGCATGGGGGAGGTACCCCTCCTCGCATCCGACGAGGAACACGACCGCGAACTCCAGTCCCTTGCTCGCGTGGAGCGTCGAGAGGGTGACGGCGTCGGGCGCTTCGGCTTCCGCCTCGCTGAAATCCAGCGTCAGTGCCTGGAGGAATGCCGAAAGGCCCTCGCTCGGATCGGACCCTCGGTCCAGTCCGTTGCGTTTCTCGCGGCGTGCGAGCACCGAAAAGACCCATTGTACGTTGCCCCATCGTTTCACCCCCGCGTCCCCCGTTGGTGCGCTCGCGCGGAGCTCGCGCTCAAGGCCGATGCGCTCGCAGATCTCCTGGGCGACATCGCTGGGCGCGCGCCTTTGCCCGAGGAGGCTCGCGCGAGCCGAGGTCACTACCTGGACGAGGGAGCGGCACCCCTCCCGCGCTGCCCGCGACACGTCGTCGAGCACGTCGACGCGTTCGACCGTCTGCCAGAGAGACCAGCGTCGCTCGGCCGCGTAGAGCGCAAGGCGTTCGAACGTCGTTTCTCCGATGCCGCGCGCCGGGTAGTTGAGCACCCTTCGAAGGCTGATCTCGTCGGAAGGGTTGAGGGCGAGCTTGAGGTACGCGAGGACATCCTTGATCTCCTTGCGCTCGAAGAACTGGGTGCCGCCGAACACGCGGTGGGCGAGGCCCTGCTCGCGGAGCTCCTGTTCGAGCAAGCGCGATTGCGCGTTCGAACGGTAGAGCACAGCGATGTCGCCGAGCCGGGTTCCGTCGCGTTGGGTGAGGGTCCGAATCTCGCGGGCAACCCAGGCAGCTTCCATCTCTGGAGAGGGGGCGACGGCGATGTGGACGGGTTCTCCGCCTTCGCGATCCGTGAACAGGACTTTGCGCCACTTGGCGTCCGCGCGTTTGGCGATGACCACGTTGGCGACGCTCAAGATGGGAGAAAAGGATCGATAATTTTGCTCGAGCTTGATAACGCGCGCTCCCGGGAAGTGGCGCTCGAAGTCCAAGATGTTGCGCACGTCGGCCCCCCGCCACCCGTAGATCGCCTGGTCGTCGTCTCCGACCGCGCAGATGTTCATCCGGCGCGCGCTGAGGAGGCGGAGCAGCTCGAGCTGGACGTGATTGGTGTCCTGGTACTCGTCAACGAGGATGTGGGAGAAACGGTCTTGCCAGCGAGCGAGCGCGGCCGCGTCGCGGTGCCAGAGGTGCACGACCTCGCAGACGAGATCGTCGAAGTCCAGGGCGCGGTACTGCCGGAGCGCTGCTCGGTACCTCGGTAAGATCTGCGCGGCCATTTCGTCGTATTCGTCGCCTGCGCGCCCGCAGGGCGCTGGGTCACCTTCACGGGCGAGCGACGTCTTCGCGCTAGAGATGCGGGCGACAATGGCCTGGGCGTCATAGGCGCGGTCGGCGCCGGTCTCGCGCAGCAGCTGCTTGACGAGCGCGGTCTGATCTCCCTGGTCAAAGATCGTGAAGTCTCCGCCCAGAGCCTGTCGTTCGCGGCTGAGGACCATGAGACCGAAGGAGTGAAAGGTGCTCACGACGAGATCGCGGGCCCCTGAGAATGTCCCCCAATCGACGAGGATACGGCCGACCCTTTCGCGCATCTCGCCCGCGGCCTTGTTGGTAAACGTCAGGGCCACGATGGCTCGGGGCGGCACTCCGCGCTCGACCAAGCGGGCGATGCGGTGAGTCACCACGCGCGTCTTGCCTGAGCCCGCACATGCCAGGACGAGCAGCGGTCCTTCGCCGTGGTCGACGGCCTCCCGTTGGGCGGCATTGAGCGGCGGGCTGGCGGCCATCTTCCCACCCCATAGCGCGGAAGGCTCTAGCCTGCAGCGCTCCCCCGCGTATTCTCTTGGCCACCCCCATGCCTTTTCGCCGTCCCACTCGCTCTGCGTGGCTCTCGCTCGCCGGCTTCTTCGTCGGGTGCGGAGGCGGTCCCGCGTCTCCGCCACAGGCGCCTTCGATGCCGGCGCCTCCCGCAGCGCCGAGCGCGACCGAGCGCGCGGCGGCCCCCCCGGACGTGGGGGCGGTCTCGGACCCCGAGGGCCTGGTCTTCTACGGCAAGATCCGAAAGCTCGGGGACACATTGGCTACGATCGAGGGGTGGGCGGGGAAGTCCTTCCCGCTTGCCCAGGCGCTGGGCACCGTGATCGACGATGACGCCGCGCCCTTCGTCGACGTCGGGGCTCCGGTCGATTTCGGCGTGCTCGTCAGCCAGGCGGGCTTTCAGCTCCACCCGCGCGCGGCGGTGTCGTTCGCGCTGCGCGATCCCGCGGCGGACGGAACTCGATTGGCCGAGCGTTTCAAACTCGTTCCGCAGGCCAACGGAGTCAGCCTCGTACAGACGTTCGGGACGCACCCCGGGGACAGAGACGACGACGTGGCGAATCTCCCCGCGTGCGAAATCTCGCCGGCCTACGGCCCCGCATCGACACGGCTGGTGTGCGCCTCGGATGCGAAGGCGTTGGACGAGATCGGACCATGGCTCACGCGGACGGCCACGCGGTCTCTCGCAAGTGCCGACGCGACGTTGAATGCGCGATTGCAGCCCCTGCGGCCGCTCCTGAGGCTCGGCCGCGGTCTCGCATCGGCGTACGTGCGTGCAGAGATCGACCGAAGTCTGCGAGGTATGCCTTGGGTCAAGGAGTTGGTCGGACAAACCGTCGACGACCTGGTCGATTTCGCCATCGACCTCGATTCAGCGACGATCGAGCTCGGCACTGCGAATTCCGAGTTGTCGCTGTCTGCGGCGCTGAAGTTCTCCGGTCATCAATCCGCGCTGTCGCGTCTCCTGTCGTCTCATCCCGAGCGCACGGCTCCAGCCCCCGCCGTTTTTTGGAAGCTCCCCGCGGACGCGAACGTCGCGTACTTCAATCGGGGGATGGACGAATCCGAGATCGCGCGTTTGCGCGTGGCGTTCGGCGACGCCATCGCGCGCTCGTTCGGCAAAGACGTTCCGATCGGCGAGAGCGAGCGCAAGCTCATCGCCGACGTAGTCGGAAAGCTGCTTGTCCCGGCCTCGGTCGCCTCGGCGAGTGGACTGGACGACGACTCGGTGAGCGCGGCCGTGTCGGCGTTGCGCGCGATCGGGTCGAAAGCCACGAGGCAGCAACAGGCCGACGCTGAGGCCGTCGTGGAAGCGGCCCGATTCGGCTGGCACATCGTTTCGGTGGATGCGCCGGCCGCGGACGTGACGAGCCGACTCAAAGACATCGGCGCTGACTTCGATCGACTGGCGACCTCTCTGGCCGTCCGATCGAAGCCGTTGGCGAATGGTGTCCCGATCTTGCTCAGTGCGTCGCTGCCGAAGGGGACCCAGTGGCCCCCCTCGGCGCAGCACATGCTGTTGACCGTGCCCACAGGCGATCCGCCTGCCCCCCGGATACTCGGTCGCGGGCCTACGCTTCACATCGTCATAGTGCCGGATGGAGAGCATACGTGGCTCGCCGCCGAGAGCCGTGTTGATCGCCTGGCGACGCGACTGACGTCTACGATGGCGGGCGCGGGTCCCAATCTCGGGAGTCAGCCGGAGCTTAGCGCATTCAAGACCGAGGTCGGCGCAGGCGGTTTCTTCGTATTGCGCCTTCTGTCTGGCTGGCAGGCCTCGACGCCCGTGCGGCTGCCCCACGAAGGGCGGGCTCCAGTTCCATTCTCTCTGACAGCGCAACCTGGCGGCGACGCTGCGGTCATCACGATTCGAGTTCCGCAGAAAGCTATTGAAGATATGGCTGTGGGTCCGATGCGATTTCTGCCGTGACCGGCGGACGAGCGGCGGGAGGCACGGACGAGGGGGCGAACGCAGGCGATGGCGCGGGCGGCGGCGGCTCGGGCACCTCCGTGCACGGCGGCGGCGGCGGCGGCGGCGGCGCCCCAGCGCTCAGCGCATAGATGAGGCTGACGGTCGTCGACGTGTCGAGGTCCTCTTTGCCAGGGAGCGGGGCATGGTCGAAGCGTGCGCTAAATCCGAGGCCGATAGACAATCCCACGCCCAGGTCCGCCGCGATGAGGGCGTCGAAGTTCAATCTGTACTGCGTCGATGCGACGAAGCTCTGAAGATATTCGAGGCCGGTCGCAAACGTGACGCCCTTGTTGAAGGCGCGCCTGAAGCCGACGAAGACGCGGCTCGAGTGGTCGGTGGCGGTCTTGGCGAGGAGCGGAGGCAGAGGGCTGCCGTCGGGCAAGAACTGCGGATTGCCGTTGGCGTCGGGCGTTCCGAGCGCGTCTTCGCGGCGAATGTCGTACTGAAAGTCGTAGCCGGCCTCGGCCCAGAGCTTCGTCGCCTCTCCGTTCAGGAATAGGTATTTGACGCCGGGATCCAAGTTGAGTCGGAAGTCCAAGCCTTGAAAGCGGTCGTCGCGTCCCGTCACAATGGCAAAGATACTGAAGTTGTCGGCGAGGTATCGGTCGTACCGGACCCTGCCCTGGAGGTTCTGGGTGGTGACGTGCCAGCCCTGACCCGGGGCGGCGCCCTCTCCGTAGTTGCCGACCAAAGAGGCGCCGAAACCGTCCGTTCCGCGGCGCATATCGAACTTGCCGTTGGCGGTGCCAGCGGCCGTACGCGAGTTGCCGGTCGTGAGGAGACCTCCTGCCGATACGGTGGCCGTCGTCTCACGCGTCGAATTTGCAATCTTCGCCGGTGCCGGGATGTCTTGCGGGGCGCTGACCGCCGCCACGGCCTCCGGGGGCGGAACTCCCATCGCTCCGTCGGCTGCCGCATTCGTCGCTAGAAATCCGGCACACACGAGCAATCTGATAAGAGCGCTTGTTTTCATTGAAGTGAAGGGCCTTTTGCCTGAATTGGGCGACTATCGCATAGAGTGCGAGCACCGGAGCTCCTGGGAGCGCTTGCGCGGTGCTCGTTGGGGCCCGCCTTTCTGGGGTCTCCAGGCCGATATGTCCAGAGCGTGGAGGAGCGCCCGCAATCGCGCCCGCAAGGGAGCCCACAGGCCAACCAAAGGCGCGCGTGCTCGACCTCCGATCGGCGCTCTCTCGTGCCGCCTCCACGCTCAACGGGCGGGGGCGTCACTGCTCCAATGGCAGGACTGGACCTTCCGAGGATCGCCTTCCATCGGGCTGAGGATCGCCATCCAGCATCCCGAGCTCCAACATCGAAGCAGTCCGCCGGCGCGCAATCACGACGTGATCCAGCATCGGGACCCCAACAATTGCGGCTGCCTGACACATCGCTCTAGAAAACACTCGGTCTTCATGGCTCGGCGTCGGGTCTCCGCTAGGGTGGTTGTGAACGAGCACGAACGAGCTTGCCGCCTCCCGGAGAACGACCCGCAGCGCATCGCGCGGCGCGACGTGCAGGCCATGGATCCCACCCGCCGCCACTCGCCTCGCAGCACGCAGTCCGTGGCGTCCATCGAGCGCCAGCGTCCAAAGCTCTTCGTGATCCAACGTCGAGAGCCGAGGACGTGCCCACGCTTCGACAGCACCACGGTGGGGGAAATAAATCGAAGAGTCGAGCGACGCTGCGAAGGTGGCTCGCCGTCCCAGCTCGATCGCTGCCGCAAGACGCGCGCTCTTGGCAAGTCCAATGCCGCCGTGCTCGGAAAGCTGCCCAAGTCCGACACGAGCGAGCCCGGCGACTCCGGCGCAGTCCTCGAGGACCCGGGCTGCGAGCAGGGACACGGGAACTCCCTTTCGGCCCGTGCCCAGCACGATCGACACGAGCTCGGCGTCGCCCAGCGACTCGACGCCGGCTGTCGCTGCGCGCTCTCGGGGTCCATTCGTCTCGCGTGCCATGCTGACGTAGGCGACCGATATGCACCCCACGTGCCGGTACCCTCGCCACTGCGAAGGTCCCGACCCGTTCGGGTGACCATACTGACGCGGTCATCACGGTGACCGGCCGAGGACGCGGCAATAATGGTGGCCCCACCGGACACCCATGGCCCACGCCCGCACGCCTTCCCCGCGGAGCGGGGAAGGGTGAAGGTCGGAGCGTTCGACGGAGCGGCCGGTCAGTTGCCGGTGACCTGGACGCAGTACGTGGCGTAGATGCCGAGGATATTCGTGAAGCTGTTGTCGACGGACGCCACCTTCGTGATCCCTCCGGACTTGGCAGCTGCCGGGACGGACGAATCCCCCGTCGTGACCCACCCGAGGATAGAGGACGAGCAGGCCTCGCCCTTCTTCGGGCCGAGATCGTTCTGCGTCACGTGTTCGTTGGCGTTCGTGCCGGCGTAGAGAAAGCCGCTGTTGATGCCATGGCCGCCCCATACCAGGCCGGCGCACCCGGTGAGGGCCCAAACCATAACCGCACCGAGACCAACTTTCACGATCGAGATTCGATTCATGTGTCTATTCCTCCTGGATGGGGGTGACCATTCGCCTCCCCGCGGTCCCTCTCCTACCATGGTCTGGTGCGCCTTACGCAAGCAAATGACACGAGACACCGTCCTTGCGGGCGGGCGCAGCGGTTCACGGCGAACGTCGCACCATGGTCCCGATCACTTCTTCGAATGATTCGGGTGACGTCATGAATGCGTAGGCAGCTTCGCTGGCAAGCACGCGCTTGATGTAGGTGCGTGTCTCGTCGTAGGGAATGCGCTCGACGAAGACGTCGAAATCGTCACTTCCGAATTCGGTGAGCCAGCGGCGAACCGCGCCGGCGCCCGCGTTGTACGCCGCGATCGCGAGTGCGGGGCTGGTCCCCTCCGCGCCGCGCAGAACGGACAGGTATCTCGCTCCGAGGAAGATGCATGTCTCCGGCCGCAACAGGGCGTCGTCGCCAAAGGGGAGTGAAGCGTCGCGCGCCACTCCGCGGGCTGTCGTCGGCAGAAGTTGCATCAGTCCAAGCGCATTTGCCGGGCTCCGCGCAACCGGGTCGTATCCCGACTCCTCGCGCATGACGGCCCACGTGAGTGCAGCAGGGATGTGCGCCGTCTCGCTCTCGTGTTCAACTACGGAGTTCCATGCGCGTGGATATGCGACCTCCCACGCGAGGCGCCAGCGACCCGAGGGATAGTGGTGGCGATACTCCGAGAGACGAGTGCGTGTCATGCCGTACGCCGACTCGAACGCCCCGGACCGATTGAGGAGCCACGCGATCGTCCAAAGCACCTCCGAGTCCGCATTCTCCGCCGCCAGTCCGGAAGCGGCGGCCAAGCGCCTCGCCGCGTCGATCTCCCCCACGTCGAGAAGCAGTTGGAATTGGACAAATGGGAGGGACGCATATTCGGGGTGGATACGCGTAAGAAATGGGCCCGACGGTTCCCGCCGAGTCACGGTCGAGAGCAGGGCCCGCGCGCCGTCAGCGTCGGTTGCGGCGAGTCGTTGCCAGGCGAGAAGCATGTAGTAGGAGAGAGGCTGCTCGCGGACGAGTGTCGCGTAGCGCTCGCGTGCGCTTTCGAGATCGCCGGAGAGTTCGGACACCCGTCCGCGGAAGTACGCGGAGCGACCGGCGGTAGACCCACCCGTGTCCTCGAGTCCGGTCGCGATTGCCCTGTCCAAAGCGCGCTGTGCCGCGTCGAAGTCCCGCGCGCGCATCTTGCCCAGCGCTATTCGAAAGAGAGCCTCTCCTCGCATGTCGCCGTCGGGATAGTCGTCCGGCAGCGACGACAGCATGGCATTCGCTCGAGCCTCATCGCCCTGGTCGAGCGCCACGAGCGCGCCGCGCAAGCGAGCGTCGTCTGCGAGCCGATGTCTTGGAAACAGTTTTTCGACGCGTGAGAAACGCTCGGCAGCCTCCGCCGGTCGATGAGCCGAAGCACTGGCCTTGCCGCCGTAGTAAAGTGCTGTCGCAAGCGCTTCGCTTCCGACGCACCGCGCGATCGCCACGCCCCATGCGTCTGCGGTCTCCGCGGGTTTGCCGTGCGGAATGCCTTGTGCGTGTGCGATCGCCGAAGGGCAGCTCGGCTCACCAGGGCTTCGACTTGTGGCCCCAACGTCCGTCGGAGTCGTCGCGGGCGAGGATTCGCGCGCCGCCGGCATGGGTTCGGCTTGAGGCGACCGGGCCAGAGCTGCCGAAAACGGAGCCGGACCTCCATCGCCGAGGCCTGCGTACGCGGTGGCTAGCAGGCGCTCGACTTCGTCCCGCGACGCGAAGCCGTCCCCGATGGAAAGGGCCCGCGCGATTGCTCGGTCGTAACGGCCGGCCGCCACAAGGGCTTCGGCATCGCGCCACGCTGCGTACGGCGCGATCGCGCACGGGGCCTCTCCTTCGCGGGGCACGAGGACGCGCTCGAATGCGGCACTGGCCTCTTCGTGGTCGTGTGCGGCAAGATGGATCCGGCCAGCTGTGTAGTCCCACGTGCATCTCTGATCGGCAGACAACCTCGTCTCGCCAAGCACTGCGTCCATGCGATGGGCCGCTGCTGGCCAGTCCCCGGCCTGTTCCATCGCACGGACTTCAGCCAGCCGGCGGTCCTCCAAGACCACGAACAGCCGAGGCATGCCCGTATCCACAGCTGTCCCCGCAGGCTCCGGGGCATCCGGGCCTGCTCCCGAAGCGCTCGGGCTCGAGACGGGGCCTGGTGCGCGCGCAGGTCGGTCTTCGGTAGAGGCTGCGCTTCGGCACGCACAGACAGCCGCGACTGAAGCCAGGAGCCAGCGTCCGGTCATTGGGGACGTCGCCAGGTCTCGGCGCGGGCTTCGTCCTCCGCGGCCTCCGCCAGCGCTCGAACACGCTCGGTCCATCGCTGGCGGTCCTCCTGGACGAGGCGCGCGTCGCCCAGGCATGCGATCGCCTTGTCGTGCGCACCGCGCTCGGCGTCGGCGGCGGCTCGTTGGCGAGCGAGTGCGCGGGTACGTTCCGCCTCCAGCGCCTCTCGCTCGGTGGACACCCGCAGGTTCCATGCGTTCGCCCGCGCTAGGTCAGCGGCTCTAAGCCGACCGTGCGCAAGCTCGCTCGCTTCAGTTGCGCCCAGTCGGGCGACATTCGCGTCGTAGGCCGTTCGCCGCTGTTCGCATTCGAGCAGCGCTCGCTCGGCCGAGACGCGCTGGCCGATGGCAGTTGCCAGTCGAGCCAAGGCTTGGTCGGCTCGCAAATCGCGGAGCGTCGCGAGGGCTTCGTGCGCGTATTTCCGAGTCCGCATGAATCGTGCGTCCGTCAGGCGGACCACTCTTGGAGGGACCGCACGCGTACCGGCGGGTCCCCTTGAGAGGCTTCCAGCGCGTCGCACGCGGCGAGAGCTGCCGCGATGGTCGTGAAGTACGGGATGTTCGACACGAGCGTCTGGTGACGAAGCGCATAACTGTCGTGCACCTCCTTGGCACCAATCGTCGTGTTGATCACGATGGCCACCGAACCGCTTCGCAACACGTCCACGACGTGTGGAGAGCCTTCGTTCACCTTCTTCACGACGGTGACGGGCACCCGCGCACGCGACAGCGCTGCGGCGGTGCCTCGCGTGGCCAGGAGATCGAAGCCAAGCGCCCGCAGTCGCTGCGAAATGTGGATGACTGCCGGCTTGTCCGTATCCTTGACGCTGATGACCGCTGCGCGGCGCGCGCTCTTGGGAGCTGGGACGGCCAGCGCGGTGCCGCTGGCCTCCAGGGCCTTGCCAAAGGCGAGGGCGAAGGTCGCCGCGATCCCCATCACTTCTCCAGTCGAGCGCATCTCGGGCCCGAGGATGGTGTCTGCGCCGGGGAATTTCGAGAACGGGAAGACGCTTTCCTTCACGCTCATATGCCTCGGAACGGGGGCATCGACAACCCCGATCTCGTCGAGCGTCTTTCCCACCATGACCATGGCGGCGTACTTGGCGAGCGGCCTCCCGGTCGCCTTCGAAACGAACGGTACGGTTCGGCTCGCGCGAGGATTGACCTCGAGGACGAACACCTCACCGCCTTTGACCGCAAACTGAACGTTCATCAGCCCGACGACTCCGAGCTCGAGCGCCAGCATGCGCGACTGCTCTTCGATCGACAGCACGATCTCGGGTGACAGGGAATGTGGAGGCAGCACGCTCGAAGAGTCGCCAGAATGGATTCCGGCTTCCTCGATGTGCTGCATCACGCCTCCGATGACGCATCGCCTCCCATCCGCCAGGCAGTCCACGTCGACCTCGATGGCATCCTTGAGGAACTCGTCGACCAAAATGGTCTGCGTGCCGGCTTCCCTCGCCGCCTCGAAGGCTTGGGAGACGAAGATCTGGAGCTCCGCCGGCGAGTAGGCAATCGTCATGGCGCGTCCGCCGAGGACATAACTCGGGCGAACGAGCACCGGAAATCCGACCCGCTCGGCGATGGCCAGCGCTTGCTCCGGCGCGTACGCGATTCCGCTTCGGGGCCTCTTGAGCGCAAGCTTGGAGAGAAGTTCGTCGAAGCGGCCGCGGTCTTCTGCGCGATCGATGGCGTCGGCGCTTGTCCCGAGAAGGCGCACGCCCCTTTTTTCGAGTGGCACCGCGAGTTTGAGCGGTGTCTGGCCGCCGAACTGTACGACCACGCCTTCGGGCTTCTCCTCGTCGACGATGTTGAGGACGTCCTCGAGTGTCAGGGGCTCGAAGTAGAGGCGATCGGAAATGTCGTAATCTGTGGACACCGTCTCCGGATTGCAATTGACCATGACGGTCTCGAATCCAAGTTCGCGCAGAGCCATGACCGCGTGCACGCAACAGTAGTCGAACTCGATGCCCTGACCGATGCGATTGGGCCCGCCGCCGAGGATGACGACCTTGCGGCGCCCAGTGGCCGCTCGGGATTCGCTCTCGGTCTCGTAAGTCGAATACAAATAGGGAGTGCGGGCCACGAATTCAGCCGCACATGTGTCAACCCGCGCATACACGGCACGCATTTCTGCGGATAGTCGAATGCGACGGACCTCGTCTTCGGACGACTGGCAAAGCGAGGCGAGCTGTCGGTCGCTGAATCCGAGGCGCTTCATCGGTCGGATGGAATTCGGCACCAGCCCGCCAGCGACGAACTCGCGCTCGGCGGCGACAATGCGCCTGATCTGGGCGACAAACCACGGGTCGATGCCCGTTCGTTCGCTCAGTTCCGCGTCCGTGAACCCGAGGCGCACCGCGTCGGTCACGTAAAACAAGCGGTCCGCCGTGGGCGTTGCGACGAGCGTGCGCAGCGCCTCTTGAATCTCCTCAGTAGTCGCCGGCGGGCGCGTCTTAGGTACTTCGAGCTCCGGACCTTCCATCCCCAGGTCACGCTGGCGCTTTGGCTCGGCGAGGGCGGGGTAATCGATTCGATCGAGGAGGGACACGAGTCCATCCTTGGCCGTCTCGAGCGAGCGAGCCGCTTTCTGTAGGGCTTCGCAGAACGTGCGGCCAATGCTCATGACTTCCCCGACGCTCTTCATTTGGGTGCCGAGGGTTCCATCCGATCCGGGGAACTTTTCGAACGCGAAACGCGGCCACTTGACGACGACGTAGTCGATGACTGGCTCGAACGCAGCCGACGTGCCCGTGATGTCGTTGCGCAGTTCGTCGAGCGTGTAGCCGACCGCAAGTTTCGCGGCAATCTTGGCGATGGGATACCCGGTTGCCTTGCTCGCAAGCGCGGAACTGCGCGACACGCGAGGGTTCATTTCGATGACGTGGAACGTTCCGGTTTTCGGGTCCACTGCGAACTGTACGTTCGCGCCGCCCGTCTCGACTCCGATCTCAGTCATGACGGCGCGAGCGCCATCTCGAAGGCGCTGATATTCGCGGTCAGTCAGGGTCATCGAGGGGGCGACCGTAATGGAGTCTCCGGTGTGCACGCCCATCGGGTCCAGGTTCTCGATGGAGCAGACGACGATGAAATTGTCCTTTTTGTCCCGCATCACCTCGAGCTCAAACTCTTTCCAGCCGAGTAAGCTCTCTTCGACGAGCACTTCGTGAGTCGGTGATTGGGCGAGAGCCCAGGCTACCTTCGCCGACAGCTCCGCCAAGGTCCTTGCGATACCGCCTCCGCTGCCGCCGAGCGTAAAACTAGGTCGTAGGATTGCCGGGAAGCCGATGTCTCGGACGATGGCTATCGCCTCGTCGACAGAACGGGCAACCGCTGCGTGCGGACACGTCAGTCCGATGCGCTCCATCGCTGCCTTGAAGAGGGCCCGGTCTTCCGCCTTGGCAATGGAGTCAGGTCGCGCGCCCAGCATCTCTACGCCAAAGCAGTCGAGCACGCCGTGGTCGCGGAGCGCCATCGCAAGATTGAGCGCGGTCTGGCCGCCCAGCGTGGGCAGCATCGCCTGAGGACGTTCGCGTTCGATGACGGCCGCTACAGTGCGCCATTCGAGCGGTTCAATGTACGTCCGGTCCGCCAACCCCGGGTCGGTCATGATGGTGGCCGGATTCGAGTTGATGAGCACAATCTCGAAACCTTCTTCGCGCAAGGCTTTCGCCCCTTGCGTGCCTGAATAGTCGAACTCGCAGGCCTGGCCGATGACAATCGGGCCCGCACCCAGGAGGAGAATGCGCTGCAGGTCGCTCCGACGGGGCATCGAGATGGGGATGCCGATTAGCAGGACGACGGGCAGAGGGGTAGAGGGAGCGCACTCGCTGGCGTTCCTTGCCGCCCGATGCACCCGTCACCGCCGCTATCCAGGATCACGACTACGGGGAGGGGACCTCCGCAGGGCGGGGAGGCCGGGGTGGCCCGTGTCGACCGCCTGGCGGCGCGCGCAAGGTGCGATGGGCGCTCATGCGGGAGGGCCCTCACGTCCGACCGCCACCGAAATTCGGCCCGCGGTCCCCTTCGTGAACGACATGCGCCATCACGTTTCGTTCGTCAAATTCCATTCGCCAAAGCTCTGCATTCTGAATGGGGGGAGGCCGCTCTCCAGTCGCGGCGGCGACCATGGCGCGAATGACGCCGCCGTGAGTTACCACCAGACCGGGCGCGTCGTCACGGGCCACGCCACGCGCGGCTCGCTCGAACGCGGCGGTTGCCCGAGCGAGCAAGGCATCGGCGGACTCCCCTCCGACAGGCATCACGTGGTCCCGTTGCCATGCCAGCCATTCGTTCGGGTAATACGCGATGCATTCGTCGCGTGTCAGTCCCTCGAAGCATCCAAACGATCGCTCCCGAAGGCCGACGTCGACGTGATCGAACGCCAGGCCGAGAGCCGAGGCGAGAATCTCGGCTGTCTCTCTTGCGCGCGACAGGTCGCTCGAAACGACTCCGCCGAGGACCCAGCCCCTCAACCGTGCCGCGAGGGCACGGGCTTGGGCGCGCCCACGCTCGTTGAGTGGGACGTCGGACTGGCCTTGCCAGCGGTTGGCCACGTTCCAATCGGTTTCGCCGTGGCGCGCGACGAGGAGAATGCGAGCCATCCCCTCGAAGTGTAGGGCCGGTCCTCCGACTCTTCGCCTCGAAAACTTGGCCGCCGTCCAGCGGGGTCCGTAGCGTGGCGTCTGAAATGGGCGACCCCGCCAACGGCCTGTCCCCTTCAGCGCCCGGCCTTTCGCTGCCGCGTATGCTGGGTAGCCGCATTCTACTCAAGCTTGCGGCGCGAGGAGGCATGGGCGACGTGTATCTATCCGCGACGACGGGAATCGACGGTGCCGAGCGCCCGTGCATCGTGAAAACCGTCCGCCGCGACCACATCGGGGACAGTTCCTTTCTAGCCCGGTTCTTGGACGAGGCGCGCGTACAGGCGCAACTTCACCATCCCGGGGTCGCGCAGGTATTGGACGCATCGACGGACGAGAGCGGGGAACCGTACACGGTCGTCGAGTACGTGGAGGGACGGTCTCTCGGCGAGGTCCGCCAACGTGCGACGCAGGCCGGTGTCAAAGTCGATTGGCCCGCCGCTGTGGCGATCGGCGTGGAGATCGCGCAGGCGCTGGCTCACGTGCACGGTCGCTGCGCCGCGGACGGGTCGCCGCTCGGTATTGTGCACCGCGACCTGTCGCCGCAGAACGTGATGGTGGGCTATGGCGGTGACGTCAAGCTCATCGACTTCGGCACCGCAAGGGCTCAAAACCGCCGGTGCCACACGGTCACCGGGGTCGTGTTCGCGAAACCGGGCTACATTGCGCCCGAGGTTGCCCGCCAAGAGGCGGGCGACGGGCGCATCGATCTGTATGCGCTCGGGATAATCCTATGGGAGCTCTGTACGGGCCGGAAAATCGTCGTCGGCGACCCCATGAGGCACCTCGACGATGCCGCGGCGGGCAAGGTCGTGCTGCCGCCAGCAGCTCGATTCTGCGACGCGCCGGACACCCTCGACGCAATCCTTGCGAAGCTTACGCAGAGCGATCCCGTGGCTCGCTACGTCGAGGCTTCGCATGTTGCTGCGGCCCTCGGGGAGCTCTTGGCCAGCGCACCGCCTGCGCCGCCGGGGGAGCGCGGCGTCCGCGCGCGTATCGCGGGCCTGATGGGAGCGCTCTGGCCGAACGAGCCCTCGGCGTCACTCGCTGAGTTCGCGCGGCTTCTTAGAGAGTCGCGCAAGTTTCTCGAACTTCGGGCTCTGGCTGGGGTGACGCCCGTGGTCGCCACGGCGTCGGTCAAGAGCCGGTCTGCTTCGGCCGATGGGCGCTGCCTGGACGGAACGCCGTATCGCCTTCTGCGGCCGGTTGGAGGTGGCGCGTCCAGCGTCGTATGGGAAGGGGAGCACACCGAGCTATGCCAGCGGGTGGCCATCAAGATGCTCTTAGCCGAGCACGCTCATTCGCCCGTTGCGCTGGAACGGTTTCGTCGCGAAGCAAGGGTCCTCGCAAGTCTATCTCACCCCAAGGTCGTACGGGTTTTGGACTTCGGCACGGCGGGCGATGGACGCGCGTTTCTGGCCATGGAGTTTTGCGAGGGCGAGACGCTGGAAGCGCGGGCCTCCAAGGGCGCGCTTGCCTGGCGAGATGCAGCTTATCTTGCGGTTGATGCTGCCGAAGCCCTCGGTTCCGTTCACGACGCCGGCTACGTGCACTGCGATTTCAAACCTCAGAACGTCATGGTGTCCGATGCGGGGCAGATCAAGCTCCTCGACTTCGGCGTCGCCCGGGTCTTCCCGGGCGCGCCTCCGAGTCGGCGCTCGAACCGTGAACACGAGGTCCCTCACGGCTTCTCTGTCGTCGGGACGCCGGAGTACATGGCGCCCGAACAGGCCTTGGGAGACCCCGTGGATGCGCGGGCCGACGTCTATGCCTTAGGCTGCGTCCTCTATGAGCTGCTGACGGGGAGTTGCCCGTTCGACGGTGCATCGCCGGTTGTCGTCCTCGGCAAGCATCTCCGAGAAGTGCCGATCGCCCCGCGCCTTCGCGCCCCGCGACGCAACGTTCCGACTGCCGTGGATGCGATCGTGATGCGAGCGCTCGAGAAGGACGCCCAACGGCGATATCCGACCATTGCGGCGATGCGGATCGCTCTGCGAGAGGCGCTCGACGTCCCGGAGCGCAGGCGCAACCGAGCGCTAAGGGCCGCCGGATGGGTGGCGATGCTCTTGGCTGGCGCCGGCTTTGCGCATGGGGCTTCATCCGTGTCCTCGCGATGGGGGCGCATCGAGGCGGCTTCGCTCGATCGACTGAGGAGTGCAGAGGCTCAACCCACGGCGGTTGGGACCGCCTCCGCCGCACCGTCAGCGTCGCGCTCTGGACCCCTGACGGCTTCGTCCAGCTCGAGCGAGCCGGCGTCTGACTCGAGCCCGGTCTCCTCCGAGGTGGCGTCACTGCGCGAAGCGAAGGCTGCTGTTCGGACGCACCCCTCCGATCCGCGAGTTCTCGAGGGGTGGGCGCGCGCAGCCTTGCACGCGGGGGATTTGCGCGAGGCACGCCGGGCTGCGAATGCCTGGGCGCTGCGCGACGGACGCCTCGAACCGCGTCTGTGGATCGCCCGGGTCCTCGAGGCGTCTGGCCGAGGGTCGGAAGCTCGGGATGTGATGGCGGAATGGCTGGAGTCCCATCCGGATTCCGAGACCGCGCGCCTGGAGTTCGAGCGCCTTTCGGTCGATCCAGGAGCGCGTTCCCTGGCGCATCGTTGAGGCGAGAGCGGCAATTTCATTGTCTTCTCGCGGCAAGGGGTTCCGGGGCGTTTTCCTGAAGCCAAGTGTGGACAAACGGAAGCTCCAAATCGGGCGGCTCGGCTTGTCTTTGCGCGGGCAGTCGGTATAAGTCGCGCTGCCCGAGACACGAATGGATAGACTGGATTTTTTTGCGCCTTCGGTCACGCTGGGCTTCAATCGTTACAAAGTCATTCTCCGGCTCGCGATCCCGACGGTGATCGCGATGTTGTCGCAGAGTGTCGTTAACGACGTTGACGTCATCTACTTCTCTCGCTTGCCATGTCCGGCGTCGTCGAACGCGCAGGCCGCGCTCCTACCGTCGCTCATTCTCACGTGGATGTTCGGCGGCAGCCTTGCGGCGACGGGGGTCGGAACGCAAGCGCTGGTTGCCCGCCGCTACGCCGAGGGCGATCGACGGGCAGCGGGGGCCGTGCTCGCCAACGCCTCGTTCTTTTGCATACTCGCAGGAGCACTCATGTCGGTGGTGGGCATCCTCCTGCTCCCGACAATGGTGCGTTCGATGGTCACGGTGCCCGAGGTTCAGAGTGTGGCCATCGGATACACGCGCTGGCGCATGTTCGGCGTGATCTCGATGGGTTGGTCGATGGCGATCAAAGCGTTCTTCGACGGGATCGGTAAGACACACGTCCACCTCGTCGCGGCCGTCTTCATGAACACCATCAACATCCTACTCTGCTGGGTGTTGGTTTTCGGGCATTTGGGGGCTCCGGCGTTGGGCGCGCCGGGTGCCGGCCTCAGTGCCTTTTTGTCCACGTGGATTGGCCTCGGCATCCTGGTGGGTTATGCCTTGGTCGAGCGGCGCCATTTCCGGCCGGCTCGCCCCACAAATCTATCGCTCCAGGGCACGTGGGCGATTCTCAAGCTGTCGATTCCGGCAGCGGTCACGACCGTCGTCATGATGGTGGGCTTCGGCTTGTTCGCGAGGGCGGTCGGGCGACTCGATCACGGCGGAGCCGGATCCACAGCGCTGGTTGCCGGCCAATGTGGCGGCACGGAGGCCGTCAATAGCGCGGCCAACACCGATATCGTGGAGATTCTCAAGCTCACGTTTACGGCCTGCATGGCCTTCGGCACTTCCACCGCGACGCTGATCGGTCAGTCCCTGGGCAGGAGAAGGCCGGACGAGGCGCGGCGGTGGGGATGGGCGAGCGTTCGTTTGGGCGTCGTGCTGTTCGGCGTGGTCGGTCTATGCGAGGGAGTGCTATTCCCGCACGCCATTGTCGGATTCGTATCGAATTCGCCTGCCGTTCAAGCTGCGGCGATCTTTCCGCTGCGTATCATGGGCCTGGCGACGCCTGTCATCGCCATTGCTATGATTCTCAGCGAGGGCCTTTTCGGCGCCGGGGAAACGAAGTTCGTGGCACTCGCTCAGTTCGTACTCATCTTCGGGTGGCTCGTCCCGGGCTCCTACCTCTTCGGCTTGAAGCTCCACATGTGCCTCAACGGAATCTGGATGGTAGCCTTCATGTATGTGTGCCTGGCCGCCGTGACCATGTCGACAAAGTTTGCCCGCGGGGCGTGGATGAACATCCGGCTGTAGGGGCGCGCGCCCCGGGGGATCGCTCCCTCACTTTTCGAGACGGACCGGGTGCAGGGATCCCAATAAGCCTATAGAAGTCAGCAGTTCCCACCAGGGTCCTGAACACGGGAGAGAGAGCCGCAAGGACGGCCGCGCGCGTCCGGGTGGAGAAGCGAGGGTTTCGGAGGAACGTGGCCGTCGCAGCCGCCGCCACGAAACGGCTCGTCAGCTCTCCTTGCTCGTTTCGGATCCTGCACAGACTGAGGACTGTCGGTCTGAATCACGAGACGCATCAGGACCCTGGTTGGGTCCTAAGAGATGGGGAATGTCCAATGCGAATAGCAATGGCTAGCATCAGTGCGGGTGTCCTACTCATCAGTCGGCCGGCGACCGCTCAGCTCTCGGCTCCAGGCGCCGCGACTGCGGCGTCCGCGCCGTCGGCGACCGTCGGGAACGCCACGCCCGAGGCGGCAGCGCCTCCGACGCCCAACGAATTGCCGCCGCCCGCATCCGACACGAGTGGGGCGCAGCACGGGGACGGTGCCGAGGTCGCAGGGTCGACCGCCGGAAACAAGAGCGATTGGAAGTTCAGTTGGAACGGGTATTTCCGAGCGCCGCTAAGGATCGGCGTCGGCAGCCGAACGCCTTGCCCTGCGGGGCAAACACCATCCCATCAGGCTCTCCTCGATCTGGGGGCTTTCAAGGCCTCGATGAACACCCCGTTGGGAAACGCGTACAACGGCAGCACGTACAATAGCGTTTACTGCGCGGCCCCCGGGCAGAGCGCCACGACGTTTCACTCCCCTTACATCCCCGACGACCAGTACCTCGCTTGGAACTACACACGTCAGTGGGAGCAGGCCTGGGCCGAGGTCTTCCTCAGCTATAGCAATGACCAGATCAAGGGAACTGTCGGCATTCAGGCGTACGACTTCACGGACGCGAGTATGCTCGGAAATCAGGCAAGTCCGGCGCAGTTTGGTATCGGGCAAGGGTGGGTCACCATCACTCCGGATGTGCCGCTCCAGGGCGCAAGCCTTGCCTGGAAGGTGGGTGCATTCTGGGAGAAGTTCGGCATGGCCGGTAAATACGACGGTGGCCCGTACGATACGTACATGTTCGGGCGCACACATCAGATGGGTGAGGCTTTGGCCGGCGCGTACCAGGCCGGGGACTTCACGTTCAAACTCGAGCACGGGTTCGGGGCGCACCTGGAAATGGTTCCCGCGGGAATTCCGGTGGGCGGGTCTCAGACCTCACTCAATTACGTGAACTACAACGGCTACAACAACAACTACTACCCTCCAGGTGCTTCACCCGGCTTCACACTCCTTAATCACCTTCACGCCGGCGTCGCGTATAGGAAGAAATTAGACTTCAACGTTCACTACTTGGCGGCCTGGAGCCAGGACGACCGGGTGGAGGGCACGCTCGGTTCGTCGCCTAACTCGGGAGGGGCATTGAATTCGATCGACTCATCCGCCCAGCCCGATGGGCACCTCACGGTCGTCGGCGCGGAGGCGAGGGTCGCGGGCGGCTATCTCGGAGATCTCTACCTCGCCTACTCTCACATCGACGCGAAGAACGTGACGACCGTGGGTCCGGCTATCGAGGTTCTGCATTCTCAGGGTGGAGGCGGACACAATGCGGGCAATGGCATTTACGAGAACTTCTTCAATGGAGTGGGCAATGGCACGGGCCAGATCGACTCCTTGCAGCTCTACTACAACGGTCGCTTTAACATCGGACCTGTGGATCTTAAGTACGGACTCTTCGGCATGTATTCGACCGTCTACGGCACCGACGCCACGAGCATGAATCTGCTCACGGGGACCGCGACGACAGGCACGGAGAAGCTCAAGTACGGGGCGGATCTCCTCGCCAATGTGCTCCCGTGGCTGGGCGTGGGCGTTCGTGGCGATTATGTGCAGCCAGATTCGCACGATACGAACGAATCGTTCGGCGTGATCTCGCCCAAGCTCGTCTTTCGGACGAAATTCGTGACGCACGAGGAGATTACGCTGCAGTACTCGCACTATTGGGACGGCTCCGATGTCCTTCCCCAGCAGTGGCTGTCGGCCGTTGGGCCCAAGAACATCGCCACTCAGGCGGCCTACGTCGCATCGACGCCTTTGCTCAAGTCGTCGACGACGCCCGGTGGCTACGTGAACTACGCGGGCCCAGCGTATCCGAACGACTCGAACGTGTTCGGCATCAAGGCCACGATGTGGTGGTGATTCCCCGGGGCTAAGGAATGTCGATCTCGCGGACGACGGAGTTTCCCGCCGCGTCGTACGCGCGGACAGCGACGACGTGGGGGCCGAGCGCGGGCCCGACCAGACTGGTGACATCGACTTCGACGGATTCATCAGCGCTGTCAAAGACCCCATCGATCGGGGCGAGCGGGTACCATTCGAGGCGACCGTCCACGGCAAACTCGACACGTGCGATCGGGCCGACTCCGTCGACGACTTGGGCGACGAGCCTGCGACCGCGGAGCACGAGGACCTTGAGCACGGGGGGCGTGTTGTCGATCAGCACGGGAGCACTGTCGAGCGTGTGGTGATGCGTGTCCTCGGGAGGATTCGCAAGTTCGTCGCTCGCGTCCACCCGAACGCGGTACTTTCCCTCGGGAAGCGAGGTCGTGTCCCAGTCGAGCTCTGGCTTGGTCAACACCTGGTCGGACGGCAATGCATCCATCCAGCGCGGGCTTCCGTCCCGCCGATACTGAACGCGGAATCGGAGCTCGTCGCTGTCCGGATTATCCGTCTTCCAGGCGACATGCAGAACACTATCGTGCTTGGGCGCTTCCGAACCGCTGGCGACGACCCCTTCTTTGGCCTCGTGTGCGCCGGACTTCGGATGAGCCGTGATTTCCGTCACGATGGCCCGCAGGTTGTCGGTCACGAACGGAATCACGATGTCCGTGACGGTGGCATCGGGAGCGCCGAGGCGAGCTCGGACCTGGAGATACCGGCCCGGAGGGCTGGGGATCGGCTCCCCGCTGGCGATCCGCGCACTCCATGCGCTCCAGCTGGCGTCGGGTGTTGCGGTATCGCCCGTGCGAGTGGAGACCTCGACCGCGCCTGCCGCCGCGAAGGTCAGGCGGCCGAAGCGTGCCCGCAGGCCCGCGTCGAGCGGCTTGCTGGTCCACACCGCGTCCGGACCGCCCACGCTGATGATGCGATGAAGCGCTGCCGGGTCACTTCCGAGCACCAGCCTGGTCTTGCCAGCCAGCGAGAGCGCGGCGACCTGTCGTTCGTCGGTAGCCGCGACGAGTGACACGACATGCGCGTCATCGACGGTGTACACGCGGCCTCCTGCGCCCGTCCCTACATAGGGCGTCCCGCGATCGTCGAGGCACAGAGAAATGTAGTGCGTATCGTCGTGGTGCATCAGTCGCTCGGGGCGCCCGCGTCGGTCGAAGCGCCAAAGGGTGCCTTTGCCCGGTTTGCTGTGCGGGGCGGTTGTTGGGCCAGCGGGCGTGCGTCCGGCAATGGCGTGTCGAGTCGGCGCAGTCGCGTCCGGCGATTCCGTCGGGGGCGTGCCACCTGCGGATTCGTTGACGACGACCCACAGGTTGCCCCCAGGTCCGAGCGCAATGGCGTGAACGTCCTCCGCCGGAAAATCGTGGACGACGGTGGCGCGCCCAGGGCCCGTAATCGCATAGAGCAAACCCCGTGTTCCAGTTCCCGCGTAGACTATGCCATCGGCGGTGACGGCCAGCGACACGACGAAGGGGTCCTCCGCCGTGAAATACACCGACATTGCGCCCGATGGGTCGATGCGCCAAACATGGCCGCCCGACCCCGTCGCCGCATAGAGATTCCCAGCGCGGTCCGCGGCGAGGGCGAAGACCGAGTCGACGTCGGGCAATGCGACGAATACGTCGGCACGGCCCTGCGAAACTCGATAAATCCGCGCGCTTGTCGTGGATGCGTATGCGCGTCCCGTCTTGTCGACCGCCAGCCCAGTGACCGCGCTCTCCTTCGTATCGGCGAAGACGCTCGCCTGGTCGTCAATGAACCGCAGGACCTTCCCACCCGACGGGGGGCCGGTACCCACGAGAACGCTTCCGTCCCGGAGGGCAATGGCGCTCGTGAGCGTCATGCCGCTCGCTTCGGGAACGGCCGCGTGTGCCAGTGTCCAGCCCGCGCGAACGATGCCGTCGGACGTGACGCTCACTCCCTTCAGATCCCCGCCGGACAACTTCTCCAAAGAGTCGAGCTCGAAGCTGCGCGTGCCGACGGCCCAGGCGCTTCGGGGGACGATGAACACTCCGACGGTCATCGCTATAGCAAGCAGCAAACATAGGGCCGCGCGCGGCCCATCGCTCGACTGCTGGCGCGGAACGATCCCCGACGGCGGCAAACCTAGTGACCAACCGCCCGGACGCGATAACCGCGACAGAATCATTCAGAAGGGTCCTCTTATCTGCCGGCGCAAGGCGGCGCTACGGTCCATTGGCATCGCTTCTCTAGCACGCCCTCGTCCTCGGCCCGACCTCTCGCGCAGAGGGCATGTGCGGGCTTCACCGCAACACGCTGCGGACCCTGATCTTGACCTTGTCGCGGCCCTCCACGTACTGCTCGAGCGGGACCACGGTTCGGAAAGTGCTCGGGAAGGATTCCGGGCCGACGTCGCTGTTTTGAGGGCGCAGCGCGTCAAGCGAGAATGGGGGCAGTCGGTCGGTGACGTGGCCCCGATAGGCGATGCCCTGAGAGGGCACGCGGATCTGTAGGACGACCGAGCGCGCGGGGTACGTCTGTCCCATCTCGTTGGCCAGCAGTTCGTCCAACGTCTCCGGAGGCGCCTTCTCAGGAGCGACCGCGTACCCGGGAACGATTTCTACCTCGACCTCCCTGTCAGCGAGTTCCGCGGGCATCGGGACATCCACCACGCGATTGGTTTCGGGGCCATGCTCGGGAACCAGAAGAAGCCGCACTCGTGCGTTCGAACCGGCATCGACCACGGTGTCGAGCACCTCGGCGCCACGCAAGCGCAAAAGGTTGCGCGCGTACGCAACTTCGAGACGCGCGCTCACGCTCGTGATGCGGACCCGCTCCCACGGACTGCTGAGCACATCGCCGAGCGCCGTCACGATCTTCGAATGGGCCCATTCACCCGCGTCCGGAGTGCCACCGGTCGAGACCCCAACGTCCTCGAGCGAGATCTCCCCGTGTCCCAGGACGGCAAGCTTTGATGTAAGGCGCCAGGTGAGGTCCCGCCGCTCGCTCGTCGTCGCCTCCACGATGGACTCGAGGACAGCCGCCGAAAGCGCCGGCGCAAGAAAACGGTCCTCCGTGACTTCGGTGTGCCAGCGCGTTTTCGGCGCTCCGATCGCACCGACCACGTCGACATCGAGACTCACCACGGGGGCCACGACGGTTTCATCGATCACGACGGCGCTCTGACGATCTTGCACGAGTGTGCCGAGTCTTCGCGCGCACTCGCCAATCTTGTGGGACGCGGATGCGCTCGCATCGATCCAGAGCACGCGGCCGATACACGTGGGCAGTGCGCTGTCGCCCCCGTTGAGCATGGGATGGCCAAAGCCGGCGACCTTGCCCGCGCCGTCCACGGCTGTGGCCGTGCCAAGGCCCATCATCGACACGTCGCCGCGCACGAGTGCGACCCCGAGCCCACCGCCGGGCACGAAGTGCAAAGGCGTGTCGCGGTCGGGCGCCATTTCACCTCCGCCCGTCTGGAGGGGCTCTAGACCCAGCGGCTCGAGCAGTGCGCGGAGCTCCGCGGCCGCGCGGTCGCCGACACCGGCCAGCATTAGGGGCGTGGCGGTGTTCCACACCGCACGTCCAGGATCGGACGTGGCGCCGAGTCGGGCAGCCATCTGGTGGGCGTGAGCCTCGAGATCATAGGCACCCGGTGCACCATCATACCGGTTCCACGAAGTCCGAGCGTCCGTCTCGGCGTCTCGTCGATCGCGGACTGAAATCCGCGGGAAGGGGGCGGCGCGCGCGGCCGGCCAGAACCCCGGCGGAATGGGTCGCTGCATTTCTTTGAGCATCAGGTTGATGGGCGTCACACCAGCCACCGGTTCGAGTTCGAACGATGCCAGGCTATAGGAATACGCGCCAGCCAGCCGGCCATCGAGGTAAATAGGGCTGCCACTCATCCCACGAACGGTCTTGACTTGATTGAGCCGAGGGTGGGGCGTGCGCACGACGATGAGTTCCTGGCCAGGCCGAAAATCGCGCAGCACGCCGATGACCTCAACATCGAAGCGCTCGGGCTGCATTCCCTTGAACACGGTCAGGCCGAAGCCCTTCATCCCCTCCCTGACCTCCGACACGTCGATCGTCGCGGGTCGCTGTTCGCTCCGAGCGAGTGGAATCGTCACACCTAGCGCCAGAACCGCGCCGACCAACGTCGTGACGTGAAGGGCCTGGGTCGTTCGCACCGCCCCAGTCTCTCCCGACGCCGGATCGTTCGCAATGCGAACGCTTTGGTCGCTCCCGGGAAGCTTCGCGGGACCCGGTAGGTGTAGAAAGGCACTATGCCGATCGTGCATTTGATCTGTGGCGCCACCGGGGCCGGTAAGACGAGCTATGCGACGACCCTCGCGGAACGCTTGCACGCGGTGCGCTTCACCTTGGACGAGTGGATGGCGTTGCTTTTCCTGCCCGATCGCCCCGAGCTTCCCAGTCTTGCCTGGGCCGTGGAGAGGACGGCGAGATGCGAGGCGCAGATCTGGGCGATCGTGTCGCAGCTCTCGGCGCGGGGCGTTGACGCAGTGCTCGACCTGGGATTCTCCAGGCAGGACCATCGCGACGAGGCTCGCATTCGGGCCCTTCAGGCTGGCGCCATTCCGAAGCTTCACTACCTGGACGTCGAGCCCGATACGCGACGTTCCCGTGTTCAGGAACGCAACTCGCGGAGTGCGGGAGTGTACGAGGTCACCGATGCGATGTTCGATTGGATGGATCAGGCATTCGAGGTTCCCACGGATGACGAGCTGGTCGATGCCATGATCATTGGCGATTGACCCCGATGCGGTCGACCGCGAGCCTCTCGTCGCAGTGGGGGGTCCGCCATGAACGGCGGTCCATCGCGATCCTTTAGTGATTCCTTGCGCCTCGCGCGCCGCACCGGCGTGAGTGGCGAATTCGCCGAGCCAAGCTTCCTGGACATCCGCCTATTTGATAGACTCGTGAGGTGAACGGTTGCGATTCTGCGATGCCGCACGGTCCGCTGGCGGCGATGGGTCCACGTCGCGCGGAGCGGCGGGCGGGAGTCGCTCCGGCTCACAAGAAAGCGTGCGTCATGGTCGTCGATGACGATCCCGAGATCCGATCGCTCGTAGGGTCGGCACTCGAGATTGCGGGTCACGACGTAGTGTCGGCGGAAAATGGGATGAAAGCGGCCGAGCTCCTCGGAGCGGCGGAGCGCGCGCCAGACGTCTTCGTCTGCGACGTCATGATGCCCGTCGTGGACGGCTTCACGTTTGCTCGGTTGGTCAAGAGAGACAAAACTCTTCGCGCCACCCCGATTATTTTCTTGAGCGCGCGGACGCGGCCGGCCGACATCGTGAGCGGTATCGCGCTCGGAGCGCGTCACTACGTGCAGAAGCCCTTCCGGATTGCGGAGCTCGTGGACAAGGTGGAGAGGACCCTCCGCGCGAAATGACGTATGAGCTTCGGCCACCGCGCACGCGACCGAACCGGCGCTACGTACACTGCTTGGGATCGAAGTTGAAAGCAGCCTGCCCAGGCGCCATGCCCCTAAAGTAGACGAAGTTATCGTCCTCGTCCGCGCTCGTCGCGGCCGGCGATGATACATATTGCACGCCATCCCATACGGTGCTCCCGTTGAGCTGGATAGCCCGACTCTGGCCGAACCTAGGAATCCCAACGACTCCAACGGCGCCGGCATTACTCGACGAATCGACTTGAAGCGCGAAGTCGCCGCAGCTCGCGTGATTCCAGGATACGGCGACGACCTTGCCGGGCGCCATCGTGAGCGTGCCCTCCGCGTGGGTAAGGTCGCCGACGTGCGGGATCACGTGAAACGTCTGCCCTGCCGCGGAATCCGGCGCCACGCCGAGTACCCATTCGGTCATTGCGAACGTCGGCCCCGTGGCCCATCCGTGTGCGTGGCTCATGTACGCTCCACCATAGCCAAGGCTACCGTCAGCCTGGAATCCCTCCCAAAACGTGTCTCCCGCTCCGAGCGGCGAGTTGAGCATGTAGCCCCACTCGAGGCGAATGAGATCGAGAGCGTTCTGATCATCGTTGGCGATGAAGCGTGCAACGACTTCCATGGACCCTGGAAAGGGCGAGATCATCGCCTTTGTTGGATCGCCCTCGGGGGTCTGCGAGCCGTATGTATTCCAGTTGTTGTGCAAGGTCGCGAGCAAGGTAGTCGCCTTCGTGCTGTTGTCGACGAGGCCGAACCAGACTGCGAGGGAGTTGCCGTCTTGCGGAACGAGACTGCTCGTCGGATTGTCGTGATACCCCCCGGCGGCAGCGTTCCACAGTGTCGAGTTGACGGTGGCCTTCAGGCTGGAGGCCTGCGAGGTATACGTCGCGGCCCGCGCGGCGTCGCCCTCGAGCGTCGCGAGCGTTGCCGACGTCACCAAGACTTGGTAGAGGAGCGCGTTGGCCTCGATGTTCGCGCCGGTCATATTCAGACGACCCCAGTCGCTCGTGAGCGTGACTTCCATCAGGCCACTCGAGCCGATCTTGGCCGTGCTAAACGCCACGCCTTTCACGTGCTGAGCCCAGTGCGCATCGACCCAGGCCTTGTCGCCGGAATTGAGGTAATAGTTGTACGCACCGATCATCGTCCACATGTGGTAAGTATCTGAGTTCGTGTGACCGCCGCCTGTGTGCAGCGGTGGGCCCGATCGCGGGAACTCTCCCGTCGCTGTGTCCTGCCCGGCGTAGAGCGCGTTCAACGAGTTCATTGTTGAAGCCAGGTCGCCGAGTGACACGTACGCGGTCGAACCCGCGACGCCAAGGTCTCCTGGCCACACGGTGCGGTCCCGCTTGGCGCCGTCCACGAGAACGCTGCCTCCGTCTCCGATGGTCGCGCCGTCATCCCATCCGGTTGCGGGCGCGGGCCAAGCCCGACCTTGCGTAGGATCGATCGTGTCCAGCTGAACCGTGTATGCGCCCGCATACCAAATCCGATTGAGCAGGTCGTCGCTCGAATAAAAATAGTTTGGATATTGATTGGGGACTGCCATCGTCGGCGCGGCGGTGAATCTCAGACTGACGCCCGTTACCTCCACCCATCCAGTCGTGTCGAGATAGATACTCAGGTACCGGAAGCCGCCGCGCAGCTTGTCCGTCGGCATGACATACTTGCTCGACGCTGGAACTGTGACCGAAAGCGCGCCGTCTTGTTGATAGTACGCGGCGTCGGGATACACCCTTCCCGACGACCCATCACTAGAAGGTCCAATATACTCCGATGATTCGCAAAACGACAAGCCGACGGACTGGGATGCATCGCTGGTGGTGCCGAATGTCACCGACGCGATTCCTCCCACTTCTCGTCCAAAGTCGAATGTCAGGCCGCTGCCCGCTCCGTTCAAACGCATGGGCTGGCCGTAAAGAGCCCCCGCGTCATCGCCCGTAACGCTTCCGTGAACACTCACGGCGATCGGCGTGAGTGTGCGAGTTGGAGGCGAGTAATTGTACGAGAGCCACGGCATGGCTGTCGAGCCATCGGGCGCTGGAATTGCGCCGCCGTCCGACGGAGGCTGCGAGCCCGCATCTGGCGCCTGGCTACCGCCGTCCGTTGGCGGTGGGGACGCCCCGTCGAAAGACCCGGAGGCTCCGCTGTCGGGCGGGGGCGGAGACGTGCGATCCGGCGACCCCAGCCCGCCGGCGTCGGTCGGCGGCCTGGAGCCGTCGCGCGAAGCGGGAAGTTCGCCGTCGTCCGGCGGCTCCGCCGCGTCCGTGGACGGATAGGACTGGCCACCCTCGGTCCGGGGCGTCGTGCCATCCACCGACGACGTCGACTCGCCATCTGTCGCCGGGGCCACCGCGTCCTGTGAAGATGCGGCGCCATCGTCGCCGGCCGGAGACTCGGAAGGCGATATGCCTCCCGCGCTCGAACATGCCACGAGGCAGGTGCAAACCAACCAAACAGCGGTTCGACTCATGGATTTCTCTAAGGCTGGTCATCCTTGCAGGGCCGTGTCAAGCGCGCATTCAAGTCATCTCCCGTTATCTTTCCCTTTGCCCCCGCGGCGGACACCCTCGTATCGAGGGTTTTAGCGGTCCTGCACAGGAGAAATGAGATTCTTCGCATCTGTATAATTACGACTATGTAAAAACGTCTTGACCCCCCTTTGGGGCGGGGTAGCTGTAGAGCCTGCGGAGCATCGCGCGTGCAAATATGGTTTCCCCACGCGGCTCGTCTGCAACCGAGGTGTGTTCCCATGACCAGGACGTCGTTCGTCTGGGCGATAGGTCTTGTTTTGACGGGGTGCAGTGGCGGAGGCGGCGGCGACGGGGCGGGCTTCCAAGCGGACGCTGCCCAATTCGACGCAGGGGGCGTTGATTCGTCACCCACTCCCGGTTCCGACTCGGCGTCCAGCAGCGGTGGCGGGGGTGCTACGTCGCCGCAAGATGCCACCGACGAAGGAAATGACTCCAGCGTAGCCGAGACGCGGGATGCGACGTCATCGGATGCGCTCCGACCTGATTCGACATCAGACGACGCGAACCCGGCAGATTCCACCTCGGTTAGCCCAAAGGATGGTGCCGGACCGTCCACTCAAGATGGGTCGGCTAGGACGCTGGAATCCGGTACTATTCCGCCTCCAGCGGATGCAGCAGGCGCGGCCGACGGCACGGTCGGTCTGCCTGACGCTTCCGGAACCTCCGGTGACGGGGCAAGCGCGTATCCGGGCGACGGGGGCGTTGGCTGGGACCAGGTCCCGGGAATCCTCAGTCAAATTGTTTCTCCATCGTTTCCGAGTCTCGTCTGCGACATCACCCAGTACGGTGGCGTCGGCGATGGCACGACGGACAACACGACGGCATTTGCGCAGGCCGTCGCGGACTGCGCGGCCAAGGGAGGGGGCCAAGTCCTAGCGCCGCTCGGTACTGGGACTACGACAACGTATTTTACCGGTCCCATCGAATTACTGAGCAACATCGAGCTCAACGTGCCTACGGGCGTGACGATCCGGTTTTCCACCGATCCTACCGTATATGCCAACCCTCTCGTCGAGACGTCCTTTGAGGGGAGTCTCCTCTACAACTTCCATCCGCTCGTTTGGGCACACGACGCGACCAATGTAGGCATCATTGGCGGGGGCACTCTCGACGCCAATTCCACTACGAACGACTGGTATTCGGCTTCCTACATGGCGAGCCCAAATCCAGATTCTACCAATCTCCGTACGCAAAACGTCAACAAGGTGCCCATCACGCAGAGGCAATACGGCACGGGTCATTACTTGAGGCCATCGCTCATCGAGTTCATGCGCGTCACGAACATCCTGTTCCAGGACTTCACTGCCGCACACTCGCCCTTTTGGACGATTCATCCCGTCATGAGTTCGAACATCACGGCGAAGAACATCCACAGCATTGCCAGCCAGCCGAACACGGACGGATTCGATCCCGAGTCGTGCGTCAACGTCTTGCTCGATGGAGCCACGATCCAGGTCGGCGACGATCCGATCGCAATCAAGGCCGGTCGTGACGTGGACGGGCGCACGTATTACACGCCCACGGAAAACGTCGTGATCCAAAACTGCACGTTCAACTCGGGGAACCCGGGTCACGGCGGTTCGATTTCCGTGGGGAGCGAGATGTCGGCCGGAGTGCGCAACGTCTATGCACAGAACAATACATTTACTAGCATCGGAGGCGTGCTGGCCCAGGCCATCTACCTGAAGGCTTCCGCGAACCGGGGTGGCTTTATCGAGGACTTTTACGCGCGCAATCTGACCGTGGATTCCATCTCGCAGTTCATGTTCATCAACGGACAATACTCGAGCACGCCTGTCCCCGCCGGGGACCCGGTTATGTACACGACGTTCAATAATATCAATGTTGACACGGCGACGGTGAACTCGGTAACCGGCGGCGCCTTCGGAATCACTGGGGCCAGCGCCACGACGCCCGTGACGAACGTCAGTATCACCAACGTGACGATCAAGAAGGCTGGATCGACTCTGAGCGGCTCGCACTATTCGGGGCTGTCAACCTCCAATGACACGATCAATGGAACGGCGTTTTCGCCAGCGGCGTCGGCACCCTAGCCCTAGCGAGGTGGGAGGTTCGGACCGCGCCGCTCGCTGCGAGGTCGCGTGTGACTTGCTCACAACTGTGCTTTCCCTCGCCTGCCGCTAGAGATAGCCTGGCGGCCGTCTGATTCTTGCTCAAGAGGAGAACGATTCCATGGTGAACCATTCGGCATCTCTCGCGGGGGCCGCATTCGGTGTGTGGGCGGCAGTTCTGTCTACGTCGTGTGACACCAGCAATGCGCCGCCGCCAACCGTCTCCGGTGCCACCGACGCGGCGCTGTCCGATGCCGGAACGCCGGAAGCCGCGACCGACAGCGGGGGGGCCTCGGATGTCATGACCGATGTTGCGGCTTCCGACGACGCGAGCGATGCGGCGTCGGCTTCCGATGCGAGCGATGCGGCGTCGGATTCCGATGCGAGCGATGCGGCGTCGGATTCCCACGCGGGCGATGCGGCGTCGGATTCCGACGGCGGTGGAAGCCCCGGGCACGATGGGGCGACCGACGCGGAAGCGGCAGACTGAGCGCGACGACGAAATTCGCTTCCGCGGAGCCAGGCCGCACAGCGGCGGGGAACCGGTGATGTTTCTCCGTCGTGCTCGCCCGCACGAAGTAGGCTTTTCGTGTCGCGATCGCCCATCCCGTCGGCGGATCCCAGCGGGCGCGGTGTTGGGCTTTGGCCTCTTGCTTTGTTCGAGCGGGGTCGCGTGTCGCTCCTCGCCGACCGACCCAGTGTCGACATATGGGTGCGCCGAGCGCCGGCCTGACGAGTCGCATGCGCAGGCCGTTGCCGATGGGCAGGGGGGCGCCCTAGGCGCAAGAGCCGGCATGGTGCAACTCGGGCGCAGTATGGCGAGTCGAGTTTCGTCCGCCCCGAACGCTACCGCAAGGGCCGCGTGCGCGGCGCTCGCTGGCAGCCTCATGGAGCGAGCCTATCGGATTGGCCACAGGGATAGTGACGGGCACCAGGCTCTCGACATGCTGCGTGTCGCTGCGCAGAGTCCGAACCCGAGCGCGGCTTGTGAAGCCTCCATTCGATCCGCGCGCTTGGCCGGCGAGCTCGCGCGTGATCCGGCGGTCACGTATGCCGAGCTTTCGCGCGCCAAGAGTCCTGGATTTCTGGGTGCGCCCACTCGAGCCGCGGGGATGTCTGGCGCCCAGTGTGTCGCCAAGCTCGACGCCGATCTGGACTTGATTGCGGCCTTTCAAGCCTCATCCGCGGAAAGCGCTACCCCGGTGGCCCCCGCGACTTCACAGGCGCGCTCTTCCTCGCCACCTTCGCCCGCCGCGACATCTCCGAGGCCACCCCAAATCGAAAGGGTCGAAACGTGGCCAGGCAGCGACACGGCTCGAGTCGTGCTGTTTCTCGATCGTGCGGCATCCTACCGCGTCGATGACGAGAGCGGCCTGTCCCCGAGCACTGCACTCGATTTCGACGGCCTCGACCTCAGTGTGACCACTCCGCGTGAGGTCTCTCCGGGACCCGGAATCTTGCGCACCGTGCGTCTCGAGCCGACGAGCACCGGAACGCGCGTGTTTGTCGAGCTCGATGGCGCGGGTTGGCGGCGCGTGTTCCACCTGACGGATCCATATCGCGTCGTGATCGACGTTGCCCGTCATCGACCGGGGTCGCGCGTCGCGGGAACCCCCGTCGTTTCGCGCGTGGTGCTTGATCCCGGTCACGGGGGCAAGGACGTGGGCGCCGTCGGGCCGAGAGGTCTGCGCGAAAAGGACGTGACTCTTGACGTGGCTCGACGCGCTGCGACCGCGCTCGTGGAGCAGGGGATCCAAGTGATCCTCACTCGGGACGACGATCGGCTCCCCACCCTCGAGGAGCGGACCGCGCGAGCCAACAGTGCGGGGGCCGACCTCTTCGTGTCGATTCATTGCAATGCGAGCGAGTGGAAAGGGCACCGTGGGGTCGAGACCTACGTTCTCGATGCCACGCGCGACGAACTGGCTGCTCGCATCGCGGCTCGCGAGAACGCGACACCCCTCGGTCGAGGCGATGAGCTGGCCGCGATCCTCGGTAGGATCCGACTGGCCGACCAAGCGCGCCAGTCCTCCCATTTCGCCTATCTCTTGCAGCGTGCGTCAATGGGGGCTCTCCAGACCCGGTACCAGGACGTAACCGACGGAGGCGTGCATACGGCTGGCTTCTTCGTTCTCTTTGGCGCGAGCATGCCGAGCGTTCTCTTCGAGGCCAGTTATCTGTCCAACCCTGTGGAGGAGGCTCGGCTCGATACGAGCGAGTACAGGCAACTATTGGCCGACGCGATTGTCAATGCGATCAGGGCCTATCGGCTCGGGAAATGACGGCGGCGAGGTCAGCATGGGGCGCGCGCTTCAGCGCCGTGCGTTGACGCGACGGCCTTCGTCGACGGCTCGCAGCTCGATGCGTTGTCGCGCTGCCGCGTCTTCGACGATCCACCATGCGTCGATCTCCGTCGATGCGCCCACGCACTCGAGTGCAAGCGTCACTGCGCGCTCCGGTTCGATCGCGTCCCCGGCGCGACCCGGAAGCTCGACCATCGCACGGCGGACATGCACTCCGAGAAGCGTTCGTGCCAAGCGCTCGATGGCGTCCCGGAAGTCGTCTTCGCCAAACCGGGCTCGAGGGCCCAGTCCGAAGACCAAGACCTTCTCGAAGGGCAGATTCGGCATTCCTGGAACGAGCAGGACTTCACCCTTCTGGCCGTTCAGAAAGCCCCGCTTCTGCATTGCGCTGAGACGGCCCGCGAGCCGCCAGTCCAGTAGGCCGGCCAAGCCTCGCATGGGGCGTTCATCGTTCCAAATCGAACAGGCGCAAAGTTCGGCCGCCGTCTCGTCAAGACTCCGAAGCTGCGGTGCCACGAAGCGAAGCTCCATCAGGAGCTCTCGTGATCTCTTCGCCCAAGTCGGTCGGCTACCGCATTCAGCACGCCGTTGACAAAAGCACCCGACTCGTCGGTGCCGAACGCCTTGGCCAGCTCCACGGCTTCATCGAGAACGACCGCGCGCGGGACGTCTGGCTTGTGCGCGAGCTCCCATGTGCCAATACGAAGCACATTGCGATCCACGCGAGCCATGCGTTCGAGCCGCCAATGCGTTGCGGTCGCCGAGATCTGGTCGTCGAGATCGGCGCGGGCTTGGAACGTCCCTCTGACCAGCTCGTCGGCATACGCTCGCGATTCGACATCGACTTCCGCGCCGAAGCTTCGCCAAAAGAGCGTGATTGTCTCTTCGGGGTCGGCGCCCGAGAGTTCAATCTGAAAGAGCATCTGGAGCGCCGCTTCGCGGCCCGAGTGACGTGCCCCCATGTCGCTACAGGCCTTCGCGGTCGAGCGCCCGTTCCAAGGCGACCATCTCGATCGCACTGACAGCCGCGTCCCAACCCTTGTTCCCAGCCTTGGCTCCCGCCCGTTCGACCGCCTGTTCGATCGTGTCCGTCGTCAACACGCCGAAGACCACGGGGATCGAACTGACGGCCGCTGCCGCGGCGATGCCCTTCGCGGTCTCGGTGGCGATGTACTCGAAGTGTGGAGTCGCGCCCCGGATGACTGCACCGAGCGCGACCACCGCGTCGACCTTCTTGGACGCCGCAAGCCTGCGGACAGCCAGGGGTAGCTCCCAGGCCCCCGGCACGCGGACGAGTGTCATGTCGTCATGTCGGGCTCCGTGGCGAAGCAGAGCATCTGTCGCGCCTTCGACGAGGCGGTCCACGATGAAGTGGTTGAAACGGGTCGCGACAAGGCCGAAGCGAGCACCCTCGGGGACGACCAGACTACCTTCGATCACGTGCATTGCATCCTCACTTTTCGACCTCTCGAGCGCTAGGCAACGCAACTCGCTCTACCACGTGAAGCCCAAAGCCTTCGATTCCGGCGATCCGTCGCGGATGGCTCGTGAGCAGCCGCAGCTCGCGTATGCCGAGGTCCGCGAGGACCTGGGCACCAAGGCCGATGTCTCGTAGGGGCGGTTCGTTCGCTGATCCCCTCGAAGCCCGGATGCCGTTCGTCGTCGACTCCTCAATCTCACACCGTACGTGGCCCAGAGGTGCGATGTAGACGAGCGCGCCTCGTCCTTCGTTCTCGATCCACTCTATGGATTCCCGCAGGTGGCGCCCCGCCTCGCTCCCGGCCCCGCCGAATACGTCGTTCCACGTCGAACCCGTGTGCACTCGACACAAGGGTGGCGGTCCCTCCGCGACACGGCCCTTTACGAGCGCGAGATACTGCCGTGGGCTCACCGGGCTTTCGTAGACGATGACACGCCACTCGGTGCCGGTGAGGCCTAGCGTTACGGTGGCTTCCGAAGTCCGCCGCACGAGACGTTCGGTCAGCAATCGGTATTGAATGAGATCGGCTATGGTCGCAATCCGAAGTCCGTGCGCTCGGGAGAAGCGCTCCAGGTCGGGGGTCCTCGCCATCGCACCGTCGGCGTTCATCACTTCGCAGATGACGCCCGCCGGAGTGAGGCCGGCGAGACGAGCGAGGTCTACGGCGCCTTCGGTCTGCCCGGTGCGAACGAGGACTCCCCCTCGCTGCGCCTTCAGCGGAAAGACGTGTCCCGGGCTTACGATATCGGTCGGCCGCGACCTTGGGTCGGTCACGACCCGAACGGTGCGAGCCCGATCGGCCGCGCTCACTCCCGTCGTGACACCCTCACGCGCTTCGACACTCACCGTGAACGCAGTCCCCAGAGGAGGTCCTGAGATCCCGGGAGGCCGTATCATGGGAAGGCCCAGCCGTTCAACCTGCTCCTCCGTGAGCGCGAGGCAAATGATTCCGCGCCCGTGCGTCGCCATGAAGTTGATGGCCTCTGGCGTCACGAGCTCCGCAGCCACCGTCAGATCGCCTTCGTTCTCGCGGTCCTCGTCGTCGACTAGGATTATGATCTTGCCTGCGCGGATGTCGGCGATAGCTGCTTCGACTCGCTGGCGGACATCTGTGGCATTCGTCAACATCGATCAGCCGACCTTGTCGCCACCGGAAGGCGAGATTTCCATCAGTTTTCCGACGTAGCGGGCGATGATGTCAACCTCGACATTCACTCGGTCGCCAGGGGTGAGTCGACCGAGATTGGTCGCGGCCAGCGTGATCGGAATGGTAGTGACGTCGAAGCGGCTATGGTCGACGCCGTTGACGGTCAGGCTCACTCCGCTCAGTGCGATTGAGCCCTTTTCGGCGATGTACCGCCCGAGCCCTTCGGGCACCGTGAACGTCATCACGGCCGAGTCGCCCACCGGCCTACGCCCGATCAACGTCGATACACCATCGACGTGTCCCGCGACCAAGTGGCCTCCGAGCCGGTCTGTCACCCGAAGCGCACGCTCGAGATTGACATGATGGCCGGAGTGAACCGTTCCTAGCGTCGTGCGCAACAGCGTTTCGGCCGACATGTCCGCCTCGAAGCCCTTGGGCGCGACGGCCGCGACAGTGAGGCAGCACCCGTCGACCGCGATCGACTCTCCGAGCCCGATCGGTCCATCCGAGAATGTGGCGTGCACCGTCAGTCGCGCCCCCGGTCCTCGCCCTATGCGCGCGGCGACCTGCCCGGACGAACTCACAAGACCGGTGAACATGGCCCCGGTGTAGTGATATGGCGGTCGGTCGTCCAGCGCACCGTCCCAAGTTGCGCTCAGGCTTTCGTCGAAGGAAACTTGCGGGCGTGCGCTCCTTAATCTTCGCGGTTGTCTTGGGTTGGACGGCTTGCTCTTGTGGCCCGAGTTATCAGGCGGTAAACGAGTGTGACGCGCGTTTCGAGCACTGCTATGCGCTCGACTTGACGAGCGGGTCGCCCTCCGGCGTGCGCAGAACGTGCTGGCGCGACTGGCTCCGGGGGTACACGTACGGTCAGTCCCGGGACCGAGTGGAATACGCGGCGACGCGGCTGGGCCAGCTTTCGTTCGAGTCAACAGCGACTCGACTTGATTTGACGAAGAGCACGGCGTCCGGCACCGAGCGGACCAGCGCGGCCGCGCCGATGCCGACGAATGCCTTTGTCCCTCCCCCGAATGTCGCTCCCGCGGAAGGCCAGCGCGCAGACCTCGCAGCGTCGATCGCGCCCGGCAGCGAGTGCGCGGAGGCGTGTGCCTCACGGTGGCGCGTCTGCCGCGAGCCTTGCATGGATAAGACGTGCGCCCAGTGCGACAGGGCGTATCGCTCGTGCGCGAGTGCGTGCTTTCGCGAAGAAGCGGGGTCGGGCCGGCCCGCGTCATCGGCGATTCGATGACCCGAGCCGTCCGGCCCCTCCTCCTCAGGCCTCCCCGCCGTGGACCAAGACGATCCTAGCGGACGGGCGGCAACCAGCTAGATCTGCGCCAATCCCTCGTCGAGTGCTTCGAGGAGGTCGTCGATGTGCTCGATGCCGATCGAGAGCCTCACCAGGTCCTTGGTGAGACCACCGGCGAGTTGCTCCTCGTCCGAGAGCTGAGAGTGCGACGTGGATGCGGGGTGCAGGACGAGGCTCTTGGCGTCTCCGACATTGGCCAAGTGGGAAAACAGAGGGAGCTTGTCGATGAACTTGACGGCCGCGTCGTAGCCCCCCTTTGGACCGAACACGACCATCCCGCCGAATCCATTCTTGAGATACTTTGCGGCAAGCTTGTGGGCCGGGTCCTCCGGCAAACCAGGGTAGCGAACCCACGCGACCTTCGGGTGCTTCTTCAAGTGCAGTGCAACCCGGAGCGCGTTTTCGCTATGGCGCACGATGCGAAGGGGCAGGGTTTCCGTGCCCTGAAGGAAGATCCACGCATTGTCCGGCGACAGCGTGGCCCCGAGATTGCGCAGAGGAACCGTACGTACGCGCAGCGCATAGGCGATCGGTGCGAGCGTGTCCGGAAGGTCCAGGGCCCAACGCAATCCGTGGTAGTTGGGATCGGGCTCAGTCAGCAGAGGGTGCTTGCCACCCTTCCAATTGAACTTTCCCGCATCCGTGATGATGCCGCCGATTCCAGTCCCATGGCCGCCGATCCACTTGGTGAGCGAGTTGACGACGATGTCGGCTCCATGCTCGATCGCCCGGAACAAGTAGGGTGTCGTGAACGTCGCGTCGACGATGAGCGGAAGCCCGTGCCGGTGCGCAATGGCTGCGATCGCTTCGATATCCACGAAGTCAAGGACTGGGTTCCCAATGGTTTCGATAAAGATGGCCTTCGTCTTGGGTGTGATGGCGGCAGCGAAGTGTTCGGGATTCTTCGGATCGACGAAGACCGTCTTGATCCCCAGGGCAGGAAGGATTGCCTCGAATTGGGTGTACGTCCCGCCGTAGAGATTGTTGGCTGATACGATCTCGTCGCCCACTTGGGCTAGCGTGATGATCGCGTAAAATACCGCAGCGGTCCCCGATCCCACGGCCACCGACGCGGCTCCGCCTTCGAGCTTGGTGATGCGTTCTTCGAGCACGGCGTTCGTCGGATTGGTAAGTCGTGAGTAGATATTTCCGAGCTCCTTGAGGGCGAACAGGTTCGCCCCATGTTCGGTGCTGGTGAATACGTATGAGCTCGTACGATAAACCGGAACGCCGCGACTCAGCGTGGAGGGGTCGGCGTGCTCCTGACCGCCGTGCACGGCGATCGTCTCGAATCTATGTTTGTGTCCCATGGGGCTCCTGTTCTCCAATCATTCCGACGAATTCTGTCTGCATACTCTCCCTTCGATGCGTTGGCGAGCTCTTGATGAGTTGTGTAACAATGTTACGATAATGTGTATTTGATCCGTCATCGAAGGGGCCGTTACCTAGAAGGTCGGTATGTCTCGCTCGAAGCCGATGGACGCGGGCGCGATGAGTCGCACGGAGCCTCCTTGCGAGTTACGCTAGCTGCCCTCGACGCCCGGATCGCGAAGGGATTGGCCGAACGGCACCGACCTTCTACCGCTGCTCTCGAGCAGTGGGTTGCGTGGCTTGTCTCGTACGGGAGCGGAAAGGTGTCTCGCCGCCGTCAAGAGGACGCCCGCACGGCATGGCGCATTGTCTCTCGTGCGATGTCCGCGAAAGCCCGGTCTTGGCGCCCAGCTCCTAGCCGCGCGGAAGAGGGGGAGGTGTCGACTTCTTTCGTCGAGACTTCGGATGCGGCTGAGATGGTTTCTCTTCGACCTTGATAGGCTCCTCGTCGAGCATGATCGCCATTTCGTCGGCGATCAGCACGTCGTCCGCGGCCGCAGGGGCGATCCGTTCCGGAGAGGGTGTCGTGGAGGCGGAGCTGGGATCGGTAGGGCTAGCCAGCTCCGTCGATCCAGTCTCGAGCGGTGGCGACACGGAGTCCGTTCTACCGGATTCGGTCGGCACCGTATGGCTTGCGACGGTATCCTGAGTGATGGAGGTGGATGCGTCCACCACCCCGATCTGCCCGCCCGTGCCTGCCGCTGGAGGCGCGACGTGGCGAGTGAGCGGAATGGGCGACGATATCCGTTCGGGCGAGCTTCCCACAGGCGGAGCAACTCCGGAATGCGGCGCAGGCGCCTCGTGGCCCGCCTGCCGCACTGAGTCCGTAGGAAGTTCCGGAGTCGACCGGGGAGCTCCTTCGGGTGAGGTTGTGCGGCGCAGCATCGCAGCCTTCATGCGCTCAAGACCGGCCATCGCCTCGGCGTCCCGTTGGTTGAGGCGCAGCACCCGTCTCCAGGCATCTGCCGCCTCACGAGCATCGACCAGTTGATCCTCCCACATGTGCGCCACGCGGCGAGCAAGGTCGGCGCGGACGGCTGAATCCTTCGTGCGCAGGATCTGGTCTTCGTAAAGCGAAACGAGCGCGTGGTGGTCACCCAGATCGGTGTAGAGGGCTGCCAGGTCCACCGCCACATGATGATCGGACGGGGCGAGCTCGTAGAGCTTGCGGAGATCTGCGGCCGCACCCGAGCTATCCGCGAGGGCGTCACGCCGCAACCGCGCGCGACGGGCGAGAAGCTCACGAACGAGAGGCGCCTCGAACACCTCGCCCAGCGCGCGCCCGAGCGTTTCCTCGGCTCGCCTCGGATCATTCACTTCGCGCGCGAGCTCCTCCAGTGCGTCGAGGGTCGGGGCATCCACATGGGCGACGAGGGCTTCCCCAAGCCAGGAGAACGCTTGATCCGCGTCCTGGATGTCACGGAAGACCATCGACGCCGCCCGCCTCAGCAGCGCACCGCGAGTCTTACCCCCATCGCGAGCGCTCTGCCCGCCGGTCGACATGGCAGCGCAGAGCGCGCGGCGAAGTCGATCGCCCCCAGTTTTCTCATCGCCGGCGCGCGCTGCGTCTTCAAGTATCGCGAGCGAGTCATTGTCCAGCGAACCGGAAAGGACAATGTCGAATAGGGCTGAGGCGCGGTCCAGGAGCTCACGCTCGGCAGCAATCCGGGCGGCGCGACCTAACGCTCGTACACGGTCGGGGATCGATTCGCAGCGCGAAATCTGGCGCTCGTACATGTCGACGACGTCCCCGGGTTGCTCGGCGAGGCGGGCAAGGCGTGCGAGCAGCGCTTCGGCTTGTTCTGCATTGACGTGCATCAGGCCCGTCTCCCCGTGCTGCACTGCCTCAAGAGGAGGGGCCCCGGCGGCGAGGCGCGCCTCGGCCTGGCGAGCCAATTCTTCCGCGCGAAGGGGTCCTTTCAAGTCGCGAACGAGCCGGTCGTGCACCATCGCGAGCGCTGCAAGGTCTTTGACCTTCACAGCCAGCCCCTCGAGTCGCTCCGCCAGCTCGCGGTCAGCCTCGTTGCAGCGGACGATCTCGGCTCCTACCCGTACCGCGTCCTCATCGCGGTCGACAGCAGCAAAGCGGTCGAACGCTCCTCTGAGATTGGCGATCCGGTCGGCGGATGGCGGAGCTCGGAGCCACCAATCGACCAACTTCGTTGCCACGAGTGCCGTTCGTCCGAGACGGTCGCCCAGATCCACGTACGCCTTGCGAATCGTCGGGTCGTTCGCGTCCGCGAGGCCTGACAGAGCCGAAATCCCATCGTCACCGCGCCCAAGTTCGTCGGCGAGGACGCTCGAAAGTCGCAACGTGAGCTCGCTTCGCTCCGCAGCATTCGTTTCGACCGCGACGCGCTCGGCCAGCAGAACCGCGGCCTTCTCCCACTGCTTCGTGCTCTCACACAAATTGCAAAGCCGGGCCAAAGCGTCGACGTCTTTCGGATCACTCTGTCGTACTACCTCGAGCGAACGGATGGCTTTTTCAGGCTCCTCAGTCCGCTCGTAGAGATGCGCCAGCCGTCGTGCCGTAGCGCTTCGCTCGGACGGATCACTCACGAGCGGGAGCTCGCGCTCCAGGGCGTGGGCTGCCTCGGACAGTCGGTCTGCGGCCTGGTGTAGATCTGCGATCGCTTGTAGCGCCGGTCGACACTTCGCATCGTAGTCCGACAAAATCTGCTCGTAGCGCGCGATGGCCCCCGGCACATCTCCCAGACCTTCGGCCCGCAGTCCTGCTTCGCGTAGCGCGATTCTGGCGCGCTCCCCGAGGTCGTCGTTGGCTTCTACCAAGCGACCGAGCAGCGTGACAGCCTCCGCCGAGTCGTTGTGCGCGATCGCGTCGTCGATGAGGTGTTCCAGTGCTTCGCGGTCTTCCCCGTCCTCGAGAACCTTTGCCCACATCTCTCGGGCGGCATCCTTGTTGTCGAGGCGCTCGCCGAAGAGCGACGCCGCCGCACGCCGTGAGCGAACTCGCCGCGCCGCGTCCGGCAGGCGTTCGCCGCGCTTGACGTAGTGCTCGGCCAGGTCAGCCCACTTGCTTTCGGCAGAGTAACGATCCGTGAGCGCCAGGGCGTACTCGTCATTCAGCGGGTCGAGATCGGCCGCTCGCTCAAGGTTGGAGAGAACGTTGGCATCATCGCTGGCGTGAGCGTATCGATTGGCAGCCCGTGCAAAGTGCCGGCCCTTGTCTTCCGAACTCGACGCGAGCTCCGCTCGCTTGACTGCCGCCGCGGCGGCCCGATTCCAGTTGGAGACGTCTACGAAGCATCGCTCCGCTGCGTCCCAAAGACGGTCATCGGCCAGGGCTTCTGCAGCCTCCGCGAAGGCATCGCCCGCGCCTGCTGGATCCTTCAATTGTTCGCGCAGCCCCCCCAGGCGCTCGAGAAGCGCTCCTCGAGCATGCGCGTCCGCAATTCCCTGTGCCCCGTCCGCGATCACGGCCGCTGCGCGGTCGAGCGCTCCGGCTTTCTCGTGGAGTTTGGAGGCCGTGAGGAGGGCGTCGTCGTCTTCCGGAGTCAGAGCGCAAATGCGTGTCCAGGCATCAGCGGCAGCCGAGAAGTCATTGCGCTTCTGCTCGTGGAGGTGCGCCGCCCTCTTCTCGAGAGCGATCTTCTTCTCGACGTCGCTTTCGATGAGCGCTTCTTGCTCGATGACCCCGGCGAGTTCATCCCAGCGGTGTGCTCTCTCCAAGAGTCGGACGAGCGACTGACGGGCTGGTTCGTCGGTACGGTCGAGAGACAGGAGCTGCCGCAGGGCTTGGAGCGCGCCCTCCGTATCTCGCAGGTTGCCTTCGCACAAACTCGCGAGCTCACGCAGCTGGGCTGTCCGCTGCTCCACCGCCACCCCCGGTGCACGGGCCGCGGCGCCGAGGACCGTGCGCAAGCCGGCGTAGTCGCGCTTAGAACGCAAGTAGTCCTCCACCCATGCGAGTGCCTCGGCATGGGCGGGCTCGGCCGCAAGAACCTCGCGGTATCTCTGAAACGCTTCGGTGCGCCTCCCGGCATTCGCAAACGTCTGGGCCTTCTCGAGCGCCGCGAGGCGCCGCTCGGGAGGGACAGCCTCGACGGCGCGCGAAGGCGCAGGGTCCGTCTCGGGCGGGTTCGGTGCCCTCGCCGCGTCGGGCGGGACCGGGCCCCACGCGGGCGCCATCGGTGGGGAGGAGGTTCGTACTGGCTGACTTGGCGCCGGCGACGGCGCGGCAGGAGCCGACGCCGGGACGGGGGCTGGCGCCTCCGGCATTGGCTTGCCGAGCGCCGTGTACAGCTCTCGCACCTTTTCCGTAGCTTGCGGATCGCCTAGAGCTCGAAGCGGCTCAAGGGCCTCAAGTGCACCCTCCAGTTGACCGGCGGCTTCGTAGCTCGCAGCCAGCACCCAGCGCACTTCCGAAGCCATGGTTCCGCCAGGGTTTGCTCGCACGTACGCGAGGTAGCGGGCGGTCACGTGCTCCTCTCTCTGCAACGCGCGCGCGTAGTAGGCGTAGAGCTGGAGCGCTCGGTCGTGCCCAGGGTCGATGTCGAGCGCACCCCCCGAATAAGCAAACCCATGCTCTCCGTCGTACGTTTCGGCGAGACCCACGAGTAGCTCCGCGCCCGTCGTGCGTTCTGCGGCGGGCACGTCCTGGCCGGCGGCGAGGCGCTCGACGATGATGCCGCCGTATTCCTGCTGGAGCGTGGGATCGCGATCGTCGACCTGACGAGCGATGGACAGAGCGCGAGTCGCACCGACGAGATCCCCAACACTCCTGCGGGTTGCGGCCTCATCGCGGAGCAACGCTAGCTTTCGACCCGGATCGGGCTCTGCGGCCAGCTCGGCGGCGTACATCGCGCATGCCTCGCTAAGCTGCCCGGTCGCCTTGTAGATCTCGCGCGCCGCATACATCGCGTACAAGCTCGCTGGCTGCAACTCGATGGCACGATGGAAGTGTTCAACCGCTTTCTTCGGCTGCTGGAGGTTGTCGTTCCAGAGCCGACCCAGTTCCTCATGCATCACCGCCAGCTCGGCGCGTGTCTCGGAATCGGTCGCCCTCGGCGCTAGTGCCTTGGCCCGTTTCTCGAGCAGCCCGACGAGCGCACGCGCATCTCCCTTCTCTCGATAGAGCTCCGCGAGTCGATCCGCGGCGGCCCGGTTGGACGGGTCGCGGTCGATCGCCTGCATGAGCACCCTTGCCGTTCGGTGCACGTCGCCGACGGTTACCCGCCACACGTTGGCGGCCTCCGTCAGCCAGTGTGCGGCATAGAACGGGTCAGACGTTTCCGCCCCCACACGCTCGAGGAATGCGGCGTAAGTCTTCGGATCTGCCGCGCCGGCCTGGTGCGCCGACGCGAGCGCCTCCTCATCGTGCGGGTCTGCAATCAGCCGCTTTGCGAAGGCGTCAAGTTGGGCGGAATCCATCCCTCAGGCAGGCTAGCACTTTATCGTTTTTCCCATCAATCGCGGGTGCGGGCGCCGCCGCAGGAAGGGAGCCGGCTCACTCTAAATATCCGTAGCCAACCGAAGTGTTCCCCGGCGGCTTCGGGTTCGCCGTGCCCGGACGCATCGGGCGAGCCCGCCGACCCTCGATGGGGCTAGCAGGCGGAACCTGGGGCCCCGCGGTCGGCCCAGGGTCCGCGGCAGCACTCGGGAGCGCCGGGAACGCGCCCTCGATGGATACCGCATCCCTCGACGCGGTCGGGGCCGACGCAACGACCAGTGGAACGACCTCGCGAGGGGTGCGGGCGGTGGGAGTCGCCGTACGGGCATGCCAAAACACCAGTCCGGCCGACACCAGGGCGACACCCAGAAACATCGTCGCAATCACCCAATTGCGGCCTGGAGTCGCCTCGAGCCACCACAGCGCGCGCCGTGACCGCTGGTAGGGCAGGTCCGCAGCGACCCGTTCCCTCACGGGCGTGATAGACCGGGCCGGAAGGACCGGACTCGATCGTTCGCGTACCCTGTCGAGGCCAACCGATGTTCGAACTCCGCTCGAGACCGCAGGCACTTCTCTGGCGCGGGCGAGTTCGCTCATCATGACCTCGGCGCTTTGCGGGCGCCGATCCGGGTTCTTCGACAGCACACGCATCACGAGGCTCTCGAGCTCCGGGGAAACATTTGCGTCGGGCGCCACCTCGCTCAGCGGACGCGGTGCGGTCTTGATGTGGCGGGCCATCACCACGATGGCGTCGTCGTCCGTGAAGGGCGGGCGGCCCGCGAGCATGTGATAGAGGATGACGCCGAGCGAGTAGAGATCGCTGCGCGCATCGAGCGCTTTGCCTTGGGCCTGTTCGGGGGACATATAGCGGGGCGTACCGAACACTGTTCCAGCTTGCGTCTCGACGGCGCTGATCGTGCTCTGGCCATCCGCGTGGAGCATCTTGGCGATGCCGAAGTCCAAGACTTTCACGATCTCTTCGTAGGTTTCATTGGTGCGCACGCGCGCGAAGAAGAGATTGTCTGGCTTGAGGTCGCGGTGAATGATCCCTTTCGCGTGGGCCTCGGCGAGCGAATGAAGGGCCTGCTGGCCTACATCGATCGCGCACTCGGCGCTCATTCTGCCGACGCGCCTGATGCGCTGGCCCAGCGACTCCCCCTCGAGAAGCTCCATTGCAAGGAAAAAGTCTCCGCTGTCGCTCTGGCCAAAATCGTAGACCGTGACGGTGTTCGGCGACGTGAGCAGGCTATTGGCGCGGGCCTCGCGCGAAAATCGATTGCGACTCACCTCGTCAATGGCGCGATCGCTACGCAGAATCTTGATGGCTACTTCTCGGCCGAACGGAGCCTGCTGCGCACGATACACGGTGCCCATCGACCCGGCGCCGATGCGGCCGAGAATCGTGAAACGACCGCTGAGCACGCGACCGACCATTGGGTCTTCCCCTTCGAAGACGTGGGTCAGTGGCTCAACTCTGCAGCGGTCGTCGGGACATGCGCGCCCCGGAGGCTCTATATCGAAGTGTCGCATGCATTGCGGACATGTGTACCCCCACACGGCGCGCTGAACGCTCGCCGGATCGCCCGAATGACGGACGGCGACGGGATGCGACAAGGGATTCATATGATCACGCGGGCGACCGCGCTGTGCAAGTCCGACGGATTGTTTTCGCGTAAGCTTACTACGCCTAACGGAGGGGAAGCACGTTCCGAGGGTCACAGACGACGCTCGATTCGTTCGAAATCATGGTCTGCGGACCCATTCCGTGCACGTCGAGCCCGTCGCGAACTCTCCGTATCTCGAAATGTAGGTGAACGAGCTCGGGTGAGCCGGTGTCTCCAACCCATCCGATCACATCTCCATCGTGGAGTGACGCGCCGGGTCGAATTCCTGGCGCGGCGCTGTCTAGGTGGCCAAAGAGAGCCAGATAGGGTCGCGCCTGACTCCCTTCGTACACCATGTGCTGAGTGATGACGGTCGTCCCAAAGAGCGAGCCTACGAAGACGACCTCAGCACCCCCCTGCTGGTGCTCGAGCGGCAAGATAGTCACGGGCGTGCCCTTGGGCTGAACGAGGTCGACCGCGCCGTGGCCCACCTCGTGCAGCCGTCGACCTCGACGCTGGACCTCGTCCGGACGGTCCAGGTCGTATCCACTCACGACGCACGCATGATCGCACGGGACCGGGTAGCGGTAAGCATCGTAATCGGCTGGACGGTCCGGGCGACGAGCGATTTGATCGTAGCTCACCCAGCGACCCCGCTTATCGCGGTGGGCGTTGCTCTCGGGTTCCGCCGCGGGCGCTCCCTGATCCTCGTCGGGCCACGCGACGCACGCGCCATTGTCGAAGATCATGGGATCCGGACACGGCATGGCGCGCATCGCCGTCGGGCCAGAGGCGGAGCGCTCGGTCTCAGGCGCCCGAGGCCGCGCGTTGGAGTTCGAGGCGCCGTCTCCAAGGGCCAACACGGCGACAACCAGAGCTCCCGGCCACCAGGGCTGCATTGTCCCGAGCACGGGCCGGCGTGGAAGCTCGCCGCCCGTCGGTCGAGCCCGAGCGAGGCCGGCGGCGAGTCGCGCGGAGCCTACTTCCCGCAGGTTAGCCACGCTCGACACCGGGATCGCGAAGGGATCGGCCGAAAGACACCGACCTTTTAGCCTCGCGCAGAGGCCTGGTCGATGCCGGCTCTCAGCTCACCGACGAGCCGCTCCACGTTCCCGCATCGTGCCGCCGAATCGTGTCCTGACTCGATCGCTCGCACGATCGCAGTCCCCACGACGACTCCGGCTGCATCTCGGGCGGCGAGGCGAGCCTTCTCGCGGGAGTCGATCCCGAACCCGACCACGGTCGGAATCGACAGTTCACGGCCGAGAACCCCTGCGCGCTCTCCGGCATCGGCGGCGTCGATCGTTCCCGCTCCCGTGACCCCAGTAACGCTCACATAGTAGAGAAACGGCATCGGCCACCGACCGCGGGCTTCCCGAACGGCGGCGATTCGCTCCGCGCGACTGGTCGGCGCGAGCACAGGAATGAGGCCTAGGTTGCGCTGGTCGGCGGCAGATCCCAGCGCTTCGCACTCCTCAATCGGGAGGTCGACGACGAGAAAGGCATCGACGCCCGCGTCGGACGCTTCCCTGGCCGCGCGGTTCTCCCCGCGAACGACGATCGGATTATAGTATCCGAATAGGACGATCCCGACATCGGGTTCGGCATCGCGCAGAGCTCGCGCTGTCCGCAGAGACGCGTCGAACCCGCCGCCCGCCGCAATCGCGCGATAGCTCGCCCGCTGAATGGCGGGTCCATCGGCCGTGGGATCGCTGAACGGAACCCCGAGCTCGATCACGTCGGCCCCTCGGCGGACGCAAGCTCGCGCAAGACGGCAGGTTTCCTCCGCGTCCGGGTCTCCCGCGCATAGGTATGCGACCAGAACCTTGTGGCTTGGCACGGAGAAAATGCGATCGAGCCGGTTCACGATTCAGCTCCTCGGTCCGGTCCGGCTGTTTCACTCTCGCTCGGGAGTCTCTGGAGGAGGGTCGCGAGATCCTTGTCTCCCCGCCCCGAAAGGTTCACGACGACGGACACGGGCCGACCGCGCTCACGGGCGAGGTCTCGTGCGACGTCGCCGACGCGTGCGAGAGCGTGCGCCGATTCGAGCGCCGGAAGGATGCCCTCGCTGAGCGCGAGCACAGACGCCGCGTGGAGCGCTTCCTCGTCCGTCGCAGACACATACCGGGCGCGCCCGCACTCCTTGAGGTACGAGTGCTCCGGCCCTACGCCCGGATAATCCAAGCCGGCGCTGATCGAGTGAGCCTCGAGTACCTGGCCCGCCTCGTCGCAGAGCAGATAGCTCTTGGCGCCGTGAAGGACGCCGACTCGCCCGCGGCAAAGTGTGGCAGCGTGACGTCCCGTGGATAGACCCTCTCCTGCGGCTTCGACTCCAACGAGCGCGACGCTCGCGTCATCCATGAAACCGCGGAACAGGCCGATTGCGTTCGAACCCCCACCGACGCACGCGATCGCGGCGTCGGGCAGCGTTCCGGTCTCGGCCAGCAGCTGACGGCGCGCTTCCTCGCCGACAATCGCCTGGAAGGCAGCGACCATCTCGGGATACGGATGCGGGCCCGCCGCAGACCCGAGGCAATAATAGGTCGTACGCACATGCGTCACCCAGTTTCGCATCGCCTCGTTCATCGCGTCCTTTAGCGTGCGGGACCCCGAGTCGACCGCGACGACCCGCGCACCGAGAAGCTTCATGCGCCCCACGTTCGGCGCCTGTCGCTTGACGTCTTCTGTGCCCATGAAGACCTCGCACGCGATCCCGAATAGAGCGCATGCCGTAGCCGTCGCGACTCCGTGCTGGCCCGCCCCGGTCTCCGCTATGACGCGGGACTTGCCCATTTTCTTCGCGAGGAGAACCTGCCCGAGCGCGTTGTTGATCTTGTGCGCCCCCGTGTGGCAGAGGTCCTCGCGCTTCAGCCACGCGTGCGCCAAAGAGCTTCCGTGCGGATCGACAGCGCGCGCGAAGCGTGCAGCATCGAAGATCGGCGTGGGGCGTCCGACAAAGCTCGAAAGAAGGCGGCGCCATTCCTGCTCGAACGGCGCAGAGCGCACGATCGACTGGAAGGCATCCGTGAGCTCCTCGAGAGCAGGGACGAGGGTCTCGGAGACGAAACGGCCGCCGAAGCGGCCGTAGTACCCGGCTTTACGGGAACCGGAAGCGGCCATGGCGTTGGCGTGCATAGCGCCGCAAAGCGACGAACGCCACACCGCGCAGGGCGCCGACCCTACGCGTTCGAGGTACCTACACGCCGTCGCTGAAGCTCGCGGCTCGTCGCTCGGATGCGCGAGAACCTGCGCTCTTCGTCCAGCGTCGTGCGCCGGCGGTGCTTGTGGAGAGCGAGATACCGCTCTGCATGGACAACGATGGCGGTCGAGACGTCGATGCCGCTCGTGCGCTCAATCCCTTCGAGTCCGGGGGAGCTGTTGATCTCGAGAATCTTGGGGCCTTCGCGCGTCTCGAGCATGTCCACACCAGCCACCTCGAGACCGATCACGCGAGTGGCCGCGATGGCGGCTCGACGATACCGATCGTCGAGCGCGGCACACACGCCCAGACCGCCGCGGTGCAAATTCGAACGAAACTCGCCCGCTTTGGCTTGCCTCCGCATCGCTGCCACGACTCGCCCGCCGACGACGATCACACGCAGGTCGCGACCTTTCGCCTCCGCGATGTACTGCTGCAGCACAATGTCCTGCCCCATGGCCCACAGCGTCTCGAGTAGCGATGTGACCGCCTGCCTCGTCTCGGCGATCATAGTTCCGATGCCCTGAGCGCCCTGCTGCAGCTTGACGATACAGGGCGGCCCACCTACCTGAGCGAGGGCGTGTTCGATGGCCTCCGGCGTGCGAGCGCACACCGTCACTGGCACGTCGATGTTCTTCTTGGTCAGAAGCTGCATAGCCCGCAGCTTGTCGCGCGAACGAGCGATGGCGAGGGCCGTGTTGAGGACCGGAACGCCCATCAGGTCGAACTGCCGAACGACGGCCAGGCCGTAGTTCGTGATGGATGCGCCGATTCGAGGCAAGACGAAATCAGCTCTGGGAGCAAGGCAGTCCCCGAGGTAGAGCGATGGCGTTCCACGCGAGATCACAATGCGCAGGTCCAGTGGATCGACCACGGCGACGTCGTGGCCGCGCGCCCGTGCAGCCAGAGCGAGCCGGCTGGTCGAGTAGAGCGCCGCATTGCGAGAGAGAAGCAGGACGCGCATGGTGCAATGACTTCGGAGTACGCCTTACGGCGCAGCGCCGACAGGTGCGCAGAGGCTACGCACCGGTACGGCGGATGCAACACGAGATCGCGAAAACTTATCTGCGGGTCCTGAAGAAGACCCGGGGCCGAGTCGGTCGCGGCTGAAGGGTCTCGGGTTCCTCGTGGAGGGATGCGCGCGTGTGAAGCTCGGCGGTCGCGCGCGCGGGGGGGCTTTCTGGCGGCGAGAGTTCGGCCATCCAGTGCCCCAAGGCCAGACCGCACCCCAGGGCTAGCGCCACCCCGGCGCCGACCACGGCAGTCCACCTACGCGCGGCATGGGCTGGTAGCTTCCAGCCCCACCTCGGTCGGAAATCCACGTCTACCGAGAATTCGGGCCAGCTTGGGGCCGACGTCATCGAAGGCGGCAGGGACCGGACCGTCGCCGGGGCGGAGGCGAACGAGGGTGCGTCCGGTATACTCGCCGGCTCGACGTGGGTCGTGAGCGCGGCAGCCAGGATGTCGGCGGCCGACGCCCGCCTCGGCATCGTCGCTGCCAACCTCGCGAGGTCATGAAGCTCGCGACGCATCTCCTCCCGCGTCAGCATGCCTTGCCGCCTCAGTCACACTACATATTGGTTCTCCCGACAACACGTGCGCGCCTCTCGCGCGTCTCATGTGCATCTCGTTTTCCGCGCGCTCGACTCCGGCGAGGTTCGCATCTCGATGAGATCGGCTCCCTCCTTCGTTGACAAACGTCGGTGGATCGGTACCCACAGGCGTCGGCGATGATGGACGTTGGTGTGCTCGACGATGAGGAAGAGCTCGGGGATCTGCCGCCGCTCGATGGTCTAGCGGGGGATGACGAGCCCGGCGCCGACTTGGGCGCCGACTACGTTACGGATGATCTGCCCTCCGACCCCCTGGAAGATATCCCTTTCGGGGACGATTCCGCGCCGAACAGGGCCGACGTGACAGGCACGCCTGGGTGGCCCGTCGCGGGCGACGAGGCCACGCCGCAGGATGTCAGAGAGTCCCTCGAGGCCGCAAATCTGTCGCTCGGCGACGACGCGATCGTCGCGTTCCTCGCCGACGATGGGGTGGCCGAGGACGACGGGACCCCGCCGGTTTCCTCTACTACGTCAGAGGACCTCATGAGCGATCCTCTGTCAGCTCCCGCGGGGACCGACGGCGGCGAGGACGGGCCCCTCTCTGCCGATGACTTTCTCAGGGATTTGGACTTGCCTCCGCTCGATGCGGACGAGGAGGGCGATACTTCCCCTTGAGGGGCAATCGCGTCACTCCACGAGCTCCCCGAGCACCGCGTGCGCGTAGCGAGCGAGCTCCGCGCCGGCATTGTCGAGCGAGACGACGCACGCGTGGAGCTCCGCACGCCCGGCATCCACGTCCGACCGCGAGCAGAGCTCGTGCGCCGACGTCGTAAGGTCGCCCAAGCGTTCCATGAACGTGCGGATTCCCGCCGCGAGCGCCAACAGGCGGTCATCGGATTCCAGAGCCATTCCCAACCCGGGCCGAATCCACTCCGCTTCTGGGTCGCCAGGCGTGCGAATCGCACCGCACATGCCGCACCACGCAATCGCCGTCCGTGAGCCGTCGGCTTCGGCGATCTCGGCGGCCGTGGCTCCCTCCGGAGGATGCGCGCAGTGGCCAAGCGCACGAATCACCGTGCCCAGCGGGGGCTCTCCCGCGGGCGCGGGTGGCCGCGACGTTGGAAATCTGGCCCCGGGCCGAATCCGCTCGTGGGACGAGGGGCCGCTTGCGGTGCGTTTGGGAGTTAGCATGTCGTTCGGGTCGTCAGGTTCCATGTCTAGTGGGCCCTCCTGATTGCGTGGTGGCTCTCATCTGTGGCCACCCACGAATGCCGAAAGTGAGTCGAGTCGGGAGCCCAATGAGCAACCCACATGCCACACGGGCAAAAGGACGGCATCCCAGTCCGCGCGCATGACCCGGTCATCACTACTCTGTCTATCGACATAACCCACAAGCAGACGATGGTGGAGTCTGAACCGACGTGACGGGCGGCCCGCAAGGAATGCGCGAGCAAGGCGCCCCCTCCTCGCTTTCTTGCTTCATTCAGGTGCGCCGGACGGATGGCGCGAGTGCAGTCATTTTATCGCTCGGCTAGACTCGCCCCCTTGGCGCCTGTGGCCGTCCTCCACTCGTTCGCATTCGAGCCCTCGGAGGCCGACAGGTTGGGTGTGACAAACCGCCGGCGCGGAGCATGGTGCCGGCAAGCGATGCTGGCCACGGGCGGGCCGTGGCGTCGCATCCGTACCTCATCGAGATCGAGAGACCATGAAGACCTACCGCGGAATCCGTATCTACGAGACGCTGCCAGAGATTGTCGCACCGGAGCACACATGCCTCGTCGTCTGGGACGTGCAAAACGCATTGATCGGCCGCCTGTTCGACAAGGACACCTACGTCAGTCGGATCGGGCCTTTCGTGGGCGCGATGCGCCAGCGCATGACGGTCGTCTACACTCTCATCACGCCGCTGCCGCTCCACATGCAGAGCGGTTGGGGCCTGTACTCGAGGATGCGGCGCATGAAGGTCGACGATCCGGCGAAGCTACACGAGTTTATGGCCAAGGGGTCGGTCGATGCCGAAGTGCCTGCCCAGGTGAAGCCGCAGGAGGGTGACGTCATTCTCGAGAAGTCCTCCGCGAACATCTTCGTGGACACTCCTTTCGAGACGATGTTGCGCAATCGGGGTGTACAATCGGTCATCTTCACGGGGATCGCCACCGATGTGGGAGTCGAAACGTCGGCGCGGGATGCGTCGGCCCGCGGGTTCTATCCGGTGGTCGTTCGCGATGGCGTCTCTTCGATGGACCGCGAGGCGCACGAGCGGTCGCTTCTGTCCCTCGAACGCATCGCGGTCGTGGCCGACATGAAGGAGGTTCTGGCAGCTGCCGGGTGAGCGTGTCCGCGGGCAGCTCCGCTGTCCGCTCGTTGACCGCCGCGCAGTGTCGCGAGTAGGCGACACCTTATCCTTGCGCGAGCGGAGTTTCAGGACATGATAGTCGCCTGCGGTGCGTTCTCGTTCGTGCACGGCCGCGCTCCGCGCCTCACGCGTGTCCGAGTCAGTCACCGCCAGGGAGGATAACTTGCCTAACCGACATGTACTCAGGTTGTGCTCTTGGCTCGCGTGGGGGGTCGTCGTCGTTGCGAGCACCGGCTGTTCGTCCGCGCCTTCATCGTTCGCTGCGGATTCCGGCTTGGGGTCCGACGCCACCGCGGGCCTGAACCCCGACGCCAACAGCGGCCCGAACTCCGATTCCAACGTCGGCGTCGACTCGGACGCCGGATTCGCGGGAGTCCTGTATCCGGGGATGTCTGGGGATGTCCGATCGATCCCCGTCCCGTGCGGCTCGCTCGACCCTGCGACTGCGTCCCAGCTCGTTCTCACGCGCATCGATGAGGTCCTTCTGCCCGCCGCAGAGGCGCTTGCGATGATCGACAACTCGACGACTCTCGCCCGCTTCTTTGCGACTCCGCAGCCGTCGGCCATCACGTTCGCGTCGGACACCAAGACGGCAGTGAACAACCTGGCGGACAATCTCTCGGAGCAGTGGCTCATCGCCGCGAACGTGGAGAGCGTCGACGGCGGACAGGTCACGTATTTGGTCCAGTCGAGCGACGGCGGCGCCGAGGCGGGTAGCCCGAACGCGTCTAGCAGCATCGACAGCTCGGTGCGCATGACTGTCTCCCGGATCGACTGCGCCGCCGGCGACACCGTCGAAGTGGCTGTTCTCGTCGGGAGCGATCAGGCGCGAATCTTCGCCTTCGAGCTCCAAGACGACCGAATCTATGGCCGTTTCTTCCTCGGGGACATGATCAATGAGGGAAAGCAGGTCACCGAATCGTCGTGTAGTTACGGCGAGGCGCTTGGACCGGCGGACGCTGGCGTGACGTCGAGCTGTACGACAACGGTCTCCGCCGTGTTCGATCCTGCGGCCACAGGCGTGATTGCGGCCGAGGTCGATGTGGCAGACGCCGGGCCTGTGCACGCTGTCCTCGCGGTGGCCGAGCCCGTCTCGATCGGATGGTCCGCGCCGGACGGTGGTTCTCATCAAGTCGTCAGTTTCGCATCGAGTCCCGAAACCGTGGGCGTCGCGGTCGATCCAAACGCGGAGACCCTCACGGGTTCCCTTGGCCTGGGAGGGGCGACGGTGATGACGACGGTGGCTGCTTTCGTGGAGGCGTTCTTCAACGGGCGCAGTCTCGTCGCGTCGGCCAATCCCGATGACCCCGTGACCCTGAGCGCGGCAGGACTCGCGGGGGCCTTGACCTACACGGCGGGTACCGACCAAGTTCAGTTCGTCGGGATGAACCTAGGCGGCCAGCCCGTCACTGCGACTCACGGCGCGGACACGCTCATGGAGGTCGACTTCGGGGCAGGGGCGGGTGTGTCTACGGGCGTCACCGCCGCTGTCGCTACCGGGATCAATCTCGCCCTCGAATCATCGAGCCCCCTGCTCGCCATTCACTACGATCTCGCGAGCATCGCCGGCGAGATCGTGAACCTCCCTTCCTATGCGCAGGGCGACGTGCTGTCGATCTCGTTCGGCGGACAGAGTCCGTCCGTGGCGACCCTGCTTCCAGTAGAGAGTTCATCGAGCCCTCCTCAGCTCGCCATATTCGGTAGCGGTCCGCGATCGCTCCTTGAAGTTCAGACTGGCCAGCTCGACCTCACCAGCTCCTTCGCGCCCGCCGAAGACGTCCACGTCACCGCCACGCAGTGTCTCGCGCAATCCTCGGACCAGTCGGACACGAGCGACGGGCTGGTGGGTCTCTCCTCTGGGGCCTGCCAGTGAGGCCTAGCGCTCTGCCAGCCAACGCAAGATCGCGTACGCCGCCGCGCTCACCGCCCAGATCGCGGCGCGCACGCGCATCCCATGGCGATACCCCCAAATGGGTGCGAGCGGCGCGGCGGCGAGAGCCAATAGCGCCCGCCGTACGCTGACCCGCGCGGCCAGGCCCGCGACCAGTGTCACGTGCGCCGTTACCCACAGGGCCAGCGAGAGGACGAGAGCTCCTGCGAGAATCGCCTCACCCATCGGGCCTCAGTACCGATGCTGCCATATGAGATCGAGAACCGAGGTCCCCGCGCTCCCCACGGTGGTCTGCAGCGACCACTTTCGCAAGAATCGCCAGTTTAGCGTAAATAACGTCGAATCTGGGTTGCTCCCGGGCGGCGGCACGCCCAGGACCCAGGCGACTTGAAGCGAGATGTCGCGCGCGATCTGGACTTCGACCTCCGGTCGCGGGGTCGTCTGCGACGTGTCGACCTTGGTCGAGATGCCGCCCACCAATCCGACCTTGTCGAGCATGTGGTTGACGCCGCCGAGGGCACTGTTGATGGGCTGCGTTGCTGCGCCCCCGGCGGCCCCGACAGCGGTGCTGGCCTGCTGGGAGGCGCCGGTGCTCGTAGGGGCCTGCTCGTCGGTCGTTCCGAATAGGATGAGAGACAGGATCTCGTTTTTCGCTCGCGCAGGCTCCGAGCGGAGCGTCACCGAGCCCGTTTTGAGCGGTCCCACGAAGTCGGCGTAGACATGCGTCCCGTCCGGAGCCGTCCACGTGGCCGTGAGGCTTACCTGAGGGTTCGTTGGATCGTCTTCGACGAAGGTCACGGTGCCGTTGTCGATCGCGAACGGTTTGCCTTGGACGTCGAGCGTTCCACGCACAATGAGAATTTGCCCGGAGGCGCGCACCTTGTCACTTAGCACCATCGTCGGGTGGCCCGCGAGACGGACGTCGAGATCGGTCCCGCGTTGGACTTCGACATCGTCGCCCAGGCGCACGTCGATCTTCACGCGCTTGGTGCTGGGCGCCCTCGCCCTGGGCGAATCCTCGGCACCGGCCGGAGGTCCCGAAGCGAGGTCCGCGGCGCGGCGCGTGAGGACGCGCACGCCATCGACGGCGCCGAGCTGCTGCACAGAGTGTCCCGACGCGAGCGGAAGCTCGAGGTGCAGCGAGGGCACGTCGACAGTCACGTCCATGCCGGAGCGGTCCGCGGACAGGGACGACGCGATGTCCACGCGCCCGTAGAACACCCCCAACTGGACGCCCTCGACGACGAGCGGTATCGGCTCGTTGTTTGGCACTTGGAGCAGCGCTCGGGCTCCACCGAAGGCGAGGCCGTCGAGTCGTACCGTCGCGGCTCCCTGCAGGTGACCGGTCAGTCCACGCGCGGATACGTTTGCGATGCGCACGACACCGTCCGGCGTGAGCGCGAGGTTCGCCGAAACGTCGTGGAACTCTCCCCCGATCGCGTTCAGCTCCACCACGCCCTTGTCGAATGCGAGCGTACCCTGCGCCTTGACGCTCGGTGCCCCGGGCTCGACTCGCAAGTCGACATGGGAGTCCACGCGGCCGTCGAGCTGCGCGAAGAGGTCGTGGACGAATGGCAGCAGAAGCTCGGTGCGGAACCGCTTCGCTCCCAGGGTAAATTCCGCCGGCTTCGAAGCATCCAGCGAGGGGGTGAGATCGCTTCCCCACCGCGAGCCGGCGCTGACTTTCACGTCGGCGAAGCCGTCGTCTTGATCAAGGCGCAAGGACCCTTCCAGAGCTGCCCCATCGACCGAGGCCCTCAGCTGCGCCGCCTTGCACGCGACGTCGCCCACCGTGAGCTGGTCGACGTCGAGCGCGAGGCTCGCGCTTGCGTTGTCGTTCAGGCGATCGATGGACAAGTGACCTCTCGCGCTCCCCCGAACGTGTCGGTCGTCCGCGGCTCCAATGCTTTGAATAGGAAAGTTCGTCAGTTGCGCCCGCGCGGAAGCGTTCCATGGGATGGGCACGCCGCGCAGTCCGGCCACGAGATCGCCTAGGCGCGCGTTGATCTCCGATCCGACTTCGAGGACGTCGCGTCCGTGGGCGCTCGCGCTGAGCGCCGCCGCCGCGTGCGCACCGTCGTAGTTCGAAGAGAAATCGAGGTCGACGGGAAGGGCGAGGACTGTCACGTCCGAGCGTCCCTGGCGCAGCCTCGCCTCGGCGGTCACCGTCGGCTGGAGGATCGTGCCTCGCCACCCGATGGTGCCTTGCAACAGACCGCGCAAACTTCCAGCGTGAAGGACGGTCGGCAGGGACGCGACCTGCTGCTCGGGGATGCGGACGGTGGCTTCGAAGGGCATCGCGGCGAGGGCGTCGAGTACGTCGTCGTTCGCAAACAGCCGGTCGTAGGGCACGGCGTCGGAAGTCATTCCGAGCGTCGCAAGGACGCCCGCGGCGGCTGCCACTTGGGCGGCGAGCGCCGTGGCTCCCGTGTTGCCGTCGACGTGCAGGTGAGCCGTTGCATCGATGCCCTCCACGTGCCATGGCGAAGGACCGACCGTACCGGTCAGCGCAAGCCCGGTCGTCGTCGCGTCGACTTCGACGTCAGGCGTCGCGTCGCTCTCCGAATCGCGCCCCAATTGCCCTTTGACGTCGAGAACCCCCGACGGTCGGACCCATGGAAGTGCACCGGCTGGAGCCTGCGCCGCGAGGCGAGCCAGGTCGACGTGCACGCCGAAGGTGGCGCTACCCCAGGCGCGCCGCCACGATGAGGTGGCCAGAGGTTCGGCGCCGCCGAGCTCCATCGACGCAACGCTCACGTCGAGCGAGCTCGCATCTCCCAAGCGTGCGCTGACATGGCCCGAAGCTCGGCGGCCGTCGAATGCCGCGTCGGCCGCGCCGCTGGCGTCGCGCCAGTTCGCGAAGGACCCGCCCGACAGACCGAGCAGGACGTGGCCGCTCGCTCCCTGGCTGCGAACGGACGCATCGACGTCGAGCGACAGGAGTCCGGCGGCCGGTTCTTTCAGACGTCCGAGACGCGCGAGGCGCCCTAGGTCGAGCCCGTCGCTTCGCGCCCGAACTTCGAGCTGCCCTGTCGCGCGATGCACGTCCACGTGCAAACGAGCGCCGACTCCATCGATTTCGGCATCTTCGACGCGAAGCTCCGAGCCCGACACGGTGACTTGCGGTGAGCGGGCCACGACGCGTTCGCCTCGGTCTTCGACCCGGATACGGACTTCCCGTGCCGTCACCTTGCCATCGCCGACCGTGACATCCGCCGTTGCGCGCACGTCCGCCTCGTGCCCGCGCAGCGAGACATCGACGGACCGGTGCCGGAGGGGGCCATGGGTCGTTGCGTGAGCGCTGTCAAACCGCATTCCGTCCGCGACGAGTTCGTTCGCATCGAGCGTGGCGTCGATCCCAACGGATTGCAGCTCGCCCTTGGCGTGCGCCCGCATGCTCGCCCTGCCGAGCCCGAAGTTGGGCCCTGAGATGTCGCCGGCGATGGCGTCGATCTGCGCGTCGAGTTTGTCCGTTTCGACGTCGAACGTACCGTGCGCGGTCACCCGAGCGTGGCCGAGTGTGCGCCTGTCAAACCGTGGCATGGAGTCGAGGCGCGGGGCGTCTGCCGTCGCATCAAAGGCCACGCGGACCGAGGACCCCAGCGGTGTCACTTGCAGCGCCAGGTCGGTCGGTGCTCCCGGCTCGTGCACCGAGAGGCGCGCATGGGCGAGGGTCTTCTCGGGCGAGCGCAGGTCGTGCACGAAGTCGGCGTGCAACGTCGACGCCGGGGTGGCAAGCTTGCCGATCGTCCCGGCGTCGATGTCGAACTGAAGGTCCCCGCGGCCGTCGCCATCCGCGGTTCCGGACAGCGACACGTGTCCCGACCCGGAAATCGATGTCCTGGGCGCCCCGCCCCACAGCGCGTGCGCATCGATCGCACGCGCCGTCAGCGCGAGGCTCGCCGCCGTCGGGGCACCAAAGCTCACGGAGCCTGCTACGTCGAGGGCACTGCGCCCGAGCGACGCGTGGGCGCGCACAGAGACTTGCGGGAGGGTACCGCGCGCCTCGGCGCGAACGGACGCCGGTTCGCCCAACGGCGAGAGCGGCCAAAGGGTGCGAACCTCCTCGGGCGTGGCCGCCGGGACGTCCAATGTGCCTTCGACCTCTCCTCCGTCGTAGGAAACATGGACGGTCTCTGCGATGCCTCCCAGCGTACCGCGCCACTCCCCGCGCAGCGCTCTGTCGCCGCCGCGCGCCGACGGCTGCACGAGGTCGGCCTCGAGCACCCCGCTCGCGGTGACCCCGGCCGGGACTCCTCGCGTCAGGACTTCGGCGTGGGATACGTGGACCTCGAGCACCCCTGCGGTCAGGCTCAGGCTCGCCACAAGGTGATCCACATCCGCGTCGATGGGCAGAGCCGGGGTCGGTTGGCCCGACATCAAGAGATGTCCCATGCGGACACGGTCCAACGCGAGGTTGACAGGGCGCGCCGCTTGGTGAGAGGGCGCAGCGAAGGGCTCGAACGCCTTGACCAGGCGGAGTACCCCAGACGCGTCCGCGTCGAAACTCACCTCGCCACCCGTGGCCGAGAGCTCCGACACGTCGACGGCGATGGGTCCGCGCACCAGGAGGGAGCGCAGGAGGGCGAACGTCGACACGCTCGCGCGCATGTTCGACACACGAATGACGGTGTGTCCGTCGGGGTCGTCGACCCGAGCGTCCAGGCTCTCGACGGAAGAAAGCCCGAGGGCCCCGACGCGCTCGAGGACGATGCGCCCCGCGAACGCGGACGCGAGAACCAGGTTGACGCGCTCGAGGACCAGCCGCCGGACGACGGGTATGTCCAGGTGTACCAGCGCGCTGCCGACGAGGGCGGTGACGAAGACGAGGCCGACGCCGAGACTGCGGAGGGAGGCGCGGAGCATGAGTCGGGCAATGGGGACCATAGCTCGCGCCGCGCCCTAGGACTGCTGGGCGGACCTTCCGCGGGCAATCTCGCGCCACTCTCACTGGGCGCGCTCCGGCCGAATGGCGTCGACCCCCTAAAGCCCCTCTTCGCGCGCAAACAGTTCGAGTTTTCCTCGAATCGTGTCGCGCGCCGCACGGAATCGTGCGAGCGACTCCTCCCGCGACACCGATGGATCCGAACTCGTCGGGTCCGGTATCGGCCAATGAATGCGGCGTGCTTTGCCCAGGAACACCGGGCACACCTCCTCGGCGCATAGCGTGATCACGGTATCGATCGAGGCTGGGTCGATCGTGTCGACCGACTTCGACTGCTGGCCCGCGATGTCGACGCCGATCTCGCGCATGACCTCGACGGCATAGCGATGGACGCGCGAAGGCTGACTGCCGGCGCTCTGCACGGGTACGGAGCTGCCGAATCGCGCGCGAGCCAAACCCTCGGCGAGCTGACTTCGCGCCGAATTGGCGACGCACATGAAGAGGATACTCATGGGGGTAGGGGACTCGCTCATGGGTCAGGTCTCCGGGGCTGTCGCGGGGTTCGGCGCGCACGGGGGCGCAATCACCGCGAGCGCCGTGGAGGGAAAAAAGGACTTGCCAATCCAAAGCGACACGGCCACGAGGGCGATGAGCGCGGGGACCTCGACGAGCGGACCGATCACGGCGGCAAAGGCTTCGCCGCTTCTTATGCCGAAGCTCGCAATGGCGACCGCGATCGCAAGTTCGAAATTGTTGGATGCCGCCGTGAACGACAGTGTCGCAGACTGCTTGTAGTCGGCTCCGGCGCGCTTGCTCATGAAGAACGAACTCGCGAACATCACTACGAAATAGATGAGCAGGGGTACCGCGATGCGAAACACGTCGAACGGAAGTTGTACGATGGCCTCGCCCTTGAGCGAGAACATCACGACGATCGTGATGAGCAGCGAAATCAGAGTGATCGGGGCGATGCGCGGCACGAACGATCTCTCGTACCACGGCCGTCCTTTGGCACGGACGAGAACGCGCCGGGTCAGCAATCCAGCGACGAACGGCAGTCCGAGGTACATGGCCACGCTTTCCGCGATTTCACCCATGGAGATGTGGACGACGGCACGTTCGAGTCCGAGCCACGCGGGCAGCAGCGTGGCGAAGAAATACGCGTAGACCGAAAAGAAGAGAACCTGGAAGATCGAATTGAAGGCCACGAGTCCCGCGCAATACTCGGTGTCGCCCTTCGCCAGGTCGTTCCACACGACGACCATCGCGATGCAGCGAGCCAGGCCGATCAGAATGAGCCCGAGCATGTACTCCGGCTTGTCGCGCAAGAACAACGTGGCGAGTCCGAACATGAGCACTGGGCCGATCACCCAGTTCTGGACGAGCGAGAGCGCAAGGACGCGTGGGTTGCGCAAGACCTTGCCGAGCTCCTCGTATCGGACCTTCGCGAGCGGCGGGTACATCATCAAGACGAGGCCTATCGCGATGGGGATCGACGCCGTGCCGACGCTCAGGCGATTGAGAGCCGTCGCGAACCCGGGGGCGACAAAGCCCAGGGTCACCCCAAGCCCCATGGCGAGGAAGATCCAGAGCGTGAGGTATCGGTCGAGAAAGGAGAGTTTGGCGGCGATCGCGGTGTTTGTGTGTGGCATCGTGGTCAGGCCCTCGGTGGCGTGGGGAAGTCATTCCATGGGATGTCGCTCACGGCTTGGTCGCCCGGATGAACGCGCTCATGAAACCGGTGGCGCGAAGCTTCGCGACGTAGTCGCGTTCGGGCAGGGCTCCCGCGACGCAGCCCGTCCCGAGATTGAGCGACGCCGATTGCCCGCGGGGCCGACTCGCTTGGCCGAGAGCAGGACGTCGATGCCGCCGCCGGAGCCCAGGTCCAGCACCCGCTCTCCCGGCCGGAGTTCCGGGGGGGCTGACGGGTTCCCGCACCGGAACGACGCGAGGGCGCAACAGTCCGGGCCGCAGCAACCGGTTTCGCCGCTCGTGGCCTCACTCGCAGTCTCGGACATGATGAGCTCCTATATTGATGTTGGTCGATATTAGAGACAAAACAAAAACGCCCTAGACAAGTGCTTGACGTGAGCCTCGATGTCGCACACGCAGAGCTCCCCCGGAACGGAGGCCAGGAGGCCAATGATGCTAAGCCTCGTCTCGTCGGCCAGAGCCCTGAGGATCTCCGCATAGCGCCTCGTATCCTTGGGAAGCGCGCCGCGCTGCGGGCAGCAGGGCTGCGCCTGGGTCCGGGGCTCGGGGGGCGTCGAAGTCATCTTCGATCAGGAACGTAGGGGTCGAATCGATATCCGTCAATATAGAAGGGCGTCGATATGCCGGATCGCGACCGGGGCAAGCGAGCTTCAGCCGAGCTCAGACTCGAGCCCCCCGGTCCCCGTCCACCCTTACTTCGCGGCCGAATCGTGGAGCGAGCTCTGGATACGCAGAAGCTTGCCGCTCGGGTCGAGCTGCCTTAGCGCGCCGGTCAAGCTGCGCGGATCGAGCGGCGTCGCGACAAGGAAGTCCCACAGGGTGCCGCCGTTTTCGAACACGGTGACATTCCCGATCGCCGAGGCGCTGTCGCCGACCAGCCACTCGGCGAACGCCGACGCGCACCTTTCGTCGGCGTTCAGATCGGCGCGCACGATGAAGAAGCGCTTCTTCTCGTGGAGAGCGGCGAGAGCCTTGTTGACGCTGTCCGCGGTCAGGATGTTGTGAAATGGGGCGGGCAGCCCCAAGCGCTGCTCGATCACCGCCGGCGGTACGATTCCGTGCGACATGCGTTGAATCTTGGACACCTGTCGTGCCAGGTCTTCGACGGCCGCCATCGTGGGGTCGTAGCCCGCCTGAATGGACCCCAGGACGCCCCGGAGGATGGGGATGGACGTTCGCGCGACCTGGAGGACCGTCGGCGCGATGCCGTCCGCGCTCTTGTCCCGGTCGAAGAGGTCCGACAGGGCTACCGTGAGCTGCGTCGCTTCCGGCAGGTCGTCCGCGCGGCACGCATAGGACACGTAGTGCAGTAGCTTGGCGATCCGCCTGCAGCGGGCGTCGAGATTGCCGCGGCCGTCCAGGGCCTCGATGGCCGTCGTGAGCTCCGCGAGGACCTGCCACACTCGGTCGGCACACCACGAGCGCAGAACCGCGGACGCCCGGACTCGAAACCCGTCTGTGGTGACCGCGTCCTCGCAGTCCTCGAGCCCTTCCAGCGTCTCGTACAGCCGGAATACCGCCCAGTCGAACTCGTCGGGGTCAGCCGACGCGGGCGCAAGCGCGTTGGCGACATCCGTAAGCTTCGGGTATCCGGCGGACGCCGCGGCCGAGGCGATGGTCTGGGCCATGCGGTCCACTGCGCTCCGGTCGATCGGCTGGCCTGCCGAGAGATTGCCCATGAGCACCGACAGCGCGCTGAGCGAGTCGTCGAGTACACCGAAAAGAGCTCGGACTTTGCCGTTCGTCTCCCCTCTGCCGTCGGGGTTCTCGAGGCCAGAGCCTGCGTCCGCCTTCCACGTCTCACCTGGTCCGACCATATCCGTCTCTGGGTGGCCGGCCCGTGCGCCGCGGACCTAGCGCCCGCCGCAGGACCTCGCCGGATCTCTCATACGGCGCATCCCCGCCCTCTCTGTATGTGGGCTAGAAGTGTGGTGCTTTTCGCCGATACCGGCGCGATCCCGGCGTCGAGCGTCCTCGCCTACAGGAAGTAGGCTCCGGGCGACTCGCCGCCGGCCTCGCTTGGTCTCGACGAAAATCACCACACTTCTAGCTAGAACGCCTCCCCGATGCCAAACGAGATGGTTGCCGGGATTCCTGAGCCTGGCGACGCCGGGTTGCCGAATAGGGTCGGCTGAGTGCCCACCGTCGGGTCCGCCGCTGCGGCGTCGGTCTCGCTGGCAAATCCGAGCACCTGGAGAGGCTGGATGCGATAGCCCATGTCGAGCCGAATGGCCCCGACCGGCGTGTCATAGCGGCCACCGACTCCACACGAGAGATGCAGGTAGGTGAAGCGAAGGTCGGCCTGCTTGGCGGAGACGTCTCCCGAGTCACAGAATACGGCCGCACCGAGGGGTCCGGAGACATCGAAACGAACCTCTGCCGACGCTTCCCAAAGAGAAAATCCACCGAGGGGGACCGAGCAGAGCGACGTATCGAAGGACGTCCCCGCCTCACCAGGGGCACAGTTTAGCGCCACCTGGGAAGCGGCGTTGGCGGGGTTCAGGAATGGAATGATTCCGTGGGGCGCGACGCCTCGCAAGGGGAACCCCCGGTTGGTGCTCGGACCGCCCGAGAAAAAGCCTCGAAAGTAGACGATCTCGATGTCTCGATCGGCGTAGGCGAGCGGGGCGGGCGCGGTCGGCGCCAGTCCTCCCTTTTGGTTCTGGACGTAACTGCCATAGTTGGAGGCAAAGAGAAAACCGACCGACGCGCGAGCCGCAAATGTCACTCCGCGCGCGATAGGCAAATAGCCACGGACTTCTGGCTGCACGCGCACGTCCGTCGCCGTGCCCCCGAAGGGACCGCCGGCGATCTGAATGTCGTTCGACGCGTAGAAGCCTGCGTGGGGCCGTACCGGGTCATCGCGGAGATCGAGCGTGGTGACGAGCTGAGGGTAGGAGAGAAGGATATCGGGTGGAGGCTGCCCAAGGGGCGTCGTGTAGGCAAACGGGATCTCGCCTTGTAGGTTCTGCCCGAGGCTCGCAAAGAAGTGTGTGCCGAAGCGCCGCTCGAGACCGACGGCGCCCTTCGGCTCGACATAGCCGACCACCGGCTGGCTTGGGTCGGGGTCAGGCGCGACCAGCAGCGGATAGACGTTGACCTCGGGGCGGACGAATGCCGTGGTGTGGGGGTCGAAAAACCCGGGCTGCCGGAACTGCAACCGAAGGCGTTCCTCGGGCAGGACGTGGTCCGGTCCTACGAAATTGTCTATGCGTGTCGGAAAGAGAACGGCGCCCGGCTTGAGCTCGACGCTGAAGTCGCGGAGGTCTCCGAGGAAGTCATGGTCCTCCCAGCCGACGAGCGCATGGACTTCGGTCTTGATCTCGTCGAGCTCGAAGCCCCCGCCAAGCTGCAAGGCCCGCAATTTGGCTGGGTCCACGCGAACGGTGAGCGGGACTACCCGCGCGGGCGGATCGGAGAGCGTCGGCGTGATCTCGACGGCGCTGAACACCTCGAGGTCGAGCAGCGCCTGCGTGGCGGAGTCGATTGCGCCTTGCGAGAAGGGCTCACCCGAGCGAAGGCGCATCACGCGCCGAAGTGGAGCCTCTCCGATCTCCTGCGGGCGGGGCCCTGCGCCGTCTGGGTCGAGGCCGACGATGTGGATCGCTCCGAGCGTAGCCGCAAGGCCCGGGTGGACCGAGAACGTGTAGTCGATAGCGTGCGCAGTGAGATCCACCTGCGCCGTAGCATGGACCGTCGCGTACGCGTAGCCGTGATCGGTCAGCGCCCGAGTCATCGCCGTCTGCGCGTTCCTGTAACCGCCCTCGTCAAACCGTGCTCCCGCCGGAAGAGCGTCCATCGCAGCGGCTCGCGCCGCGTCCGCGACCGTCTTGGGCACGCCGTCGAGGCCCTCGACGACCAGACGCCGGCTGACCGTGGGGAGTCCTTCGTCGACGACGATCTCGACGCGAACGTGATCGCTGCTGGTGTGGATGACTCTGGCGGCGCGTGCGTGTACATCGAAAAAACCGCGCCCCCGGTACACCCGTTCGACGCGGGCCAGATCCCGCTGGAGCGTGGCCCCGTCGAGGATCGAGTAGTCGTAGACGACCCCCTCGAACAGCAGAGCGAACCTCGGCGACTCGGCGGTGGCAAGCTTGTCCGTGACGTCGCGGGCGTCGAGGCGGTGGGCCCCCTGGACCTGGACCGAGTCGACCGCGGAACGGCCGAGCGGGATCGACGCACAGCCCGCGGTGGCGAGGGCTGCCAGGAGGACTTCAGCGCGGACGGACACGGCGCGAGTCTACGTGCTTGAATGGCTCTTCGTGTCCCGTGTCGATCGAAATGCGCATCGCGGCAGCGCCCGCCCTGGCGCCGAAGGACTCGCCGCTCCCCTCATTCGCGGGACCCTCGCGGTGCTTCTCGCCCTGGTGGCGTGCGCTTCTACGACTCCGCATCCCGCGTATGTGCCGCAGCCCACGGGCGCGCTCGTAGAGGTCGAACGTCCGCCGCCGCCGCCGCGCGTCGAGGTCTTGCCGGCGCGGCCGGCAGCGCGCTCGGTGTGGATCGATGGAGAGTGGACCTGGCGCCGCGGGCGGTGGGCCTGGCTTGTCGGTCGCTGGGTCGAGCCGCCGCCTGGAGCGCGGTTCTCGCCATGGGCATTCGTCCGCGCTCCGAACGGGACCCTCTATTTTGCACCCGGTGCCTGGCGCGATACGCGCGGGTCAGTCGTGGAGGCGCCAGCCGCTCTCGCGCTAGCGGCTGTGCAGTCCACCGAGGTGGTCGACGCCGACGGAACGGTCGTCACGACCGGGCCGACCTTGAGCGACAGGCCGAGGTCGGCATCACGGCCGGCGGACTAGGACGATTCGCCGCGATGTAGGCAGCGGCAGCGGCCTCGGAGCCTTCTTCAAGTAGTCGGCGAGCGCGTCGCAATCGACACGCCCGGATTCTTCAGGCTTGAGCCGCGCCAAGAGCGAAAAACCGTCGCCCCCTTGGGCTACGTATTGATTGGTGGCCAGCGTGTACGATCGCGACGGCACAATGGGGTGTCCGTGCCCATCATGGGCTTCCACGATCCGAGGTCTGACCTCGGCGCTCGCTCGACTGACGGAATACCCAAATCCGGAGATCGACAGGACGCGGCCGCCGGGGGGCTGCTCTCTGGCCCATTGCTGATTCAATAGATCGAGAAGATCCTGCCCGGTCAGCGTGAGCGTTACGATGCCATTGCCGAACGGTTGAACCGCAAAGACGTCGCCCCACGTGATGGTCCCAGCCGGCAGGTCGGCCCGGATGCCTCCCGGGTTTTCGACGGCGAAGTCGGCACCGGTAACTTCACGCAGGGCGTCGGCGATGACGTCGCCGAGAACCGACTCCCCGGCGTCGTCGACCTTTCTCTCGATGGGCGCGGACGACTGACCGACCACCTGCTCGACGCGGGGTGCGACCGCTGCATCGGCGCGCGCGACGAGCTTCGCCGCGGCCGCGTCCGGAGTGAGCCCGGGCCCCTGGTCACCCCATGGAGTGACGATCGACGCGCGGGCGGCAACGATGTCTTGGGACGCCGGATCGATCTCTATGTCGATGTCGTCGAACGCCGTGCTAGCCGACCACGCCTGGACGACGAGCATCGACTTGCCGTGCGCGTTGGCGATGCGTAAATTGGTAAACTGGTGCGTGTGGCCGGAGACGACGACGTCGACGTCGTCGTCCAGTCTGCGGATGATATCGAGCAGGGCTCCGGTCGGCGCAGCGACGTCAGAACGAGTCGGTCCCGTGTAGGCGGGCTGCGTCAGGCCTTGGTGAATCAGAAGGACAATGGCGTGAATGCCCTGGGCATGGAGTTCCGGGATGACTCGGTTCACCGAGTCCGCCTCATCGTCGAACGCAAGTCCGGCCACGCCGCTCGCCGTGACGATCGAGGGCGCGCTGCGCAGAACCGCGCCGACGACCGCGAGTTGGGTGCCGCCGACCTGCCGTACGACGTACGGGGGGAACACGGGCCGTCGGGTCGTCGCGTCGAGAATGTTGGCCGACACGGTGGGGTATCGAGCGCCCTGCCAGGGATTTTCGAGGAAGGGGCCTTTCGCGTGGAGGCCACCCTCGAGCAGCCGACGCAGCTCCGAGAGGCCTTCGTCGAGTTCGTGGTTTCCAACCGCGCCGACGACATTGCACGGGCCGACCGTCAGACGGCGCGTGTCGCACGCCTCGTTGGCAAACAGGTTCATGAACGAGATCGACGGCTCGTCCTGAAGCAGCGCAGAGTTCGCTGGAGAGGCTCCGACGAGGTCGCCCGCGTGCACGATCAGGGTCCGGTCTTCTTGGCCTGCCGAGGCGGAGCGCAAGTACGAGGCCAGCACGGCCGCTCCGCCGACGGGGCGACCTTGGAGCTTCTTCGGCGAGAGCTGTCCGTGGAAATCGTTGATCCCCAGGATCTTGACGTGGACGAGCGGGTCGGTGCGTGCGTCCACCGCTTTCTGGACAGACGCCGTGGCCGCCGGCCGCGTGCACCCGGCCGCGATCCACGCCCAGAACACCGTCGAGACCAGGAACCTGAAGCGCGAGTTCGTCCGGGCCATGACGCGCCATCGTAGCTAGAGTCCGGGCCTTGCACACCCGCGGTCTGCTCAGCGCACCCAGACCTCGACGCGCCGGTTTCGTGCCTGGCCTTCTTCCGTGGAATCATCGGCCACGAGCATGTCTGGGCCGAGCCCCTGGACGGCGGCGATCGGAATGCCCCGCGCGCGCAGCTGACTGGCGACGAACTCGGCGCGGCGCTGCGAGATGATGATGTTGTCACCGCGTCGTCCCTGCGTGTCCGAGAACCCCAATAGGACGAGCCTACGCGTAGAAGCCTGAGATTGGCCGAACCAACGGGTCAGGCGCTCTAGGTCGCGCAGAGCCCGACTGTCAAACTGAGTGTCTCCGTGCTCGAAGCGAAAGTCGATCGTGACCCGGCAGGCCCTCCGAACGAGGTCGCGGTACTCCGCCACGCACTTGGGGCACCGCGATGCCGTTGCGTCGCACCGCGGACGAAGGTCCACGAAGCCCGCCTCCGTCACGACGTTCTGGCCCTCGTCGGACAGCGCGAAGTCTACGAGTTCGGTGGCCTCCCGCGGAGCGTTCGCTGCGACGTACAGAACCAAGCGCTGCGTCAGGAGGTACTCCTCCGTCGCGACCGTCATGGGCGACGGGAGTCGCAGCGCCAGGTGCTCGTCGCCGACCATCACGGGTTTCGCGCCGCGCACGTAAGGGAGTTCGACGAATCCGATTCCATCCGGAGTCGATGCCACGGTGTCGGACAGAGTCTTGCTCGACTCGTACCGCCGGGCATCGGGCGACAGAGGTCTATCGCCCAGCACGAACCGCTGAAACGTGTCGACCGCATCCGCGCCGTCGTCGCGCGCGAGCACCACGACGGGCGCGTCCGCGCCGCCGAGGTCGGACCATCTGCGAATATCGCCAGAGAAGATTCCGGTCAACTGTTCCTTCGAGAGCGCTGCGATCGGATTGTGTGGGCTGACGACCACCGCAATGCCAGAAAGGGCAATCACCTGCTCGGTGACGGTCGACCGGAGATCGCCGGGCGAGGACTGCGAAGAAGATTCGATCTCGCCCAGGGAGCGAGACGCCGCGCTCATGTCGCACCGGTCGGCTCGGAGGTCTGCGAGCGTGGTCGCCGTTCTACGCGACTCAATTTCGATGGACTCGACGACGCGCTGGCCTTCGCGGGCTTCGACGAAGATCTCGCCCGGGCCGGCCGGGCGTATGACCACGTGATCGACGCCCGTGCGCCGACGCAGATAGGCCTCGGCGAGGGCGGGCATGAGATCGGCGTCGACGGTGTCCGATCCGTGGACGCGTACGATCGGAGCCGGTCCGGCAAAAACCTCTGGGCTCCGAGCCGCCGATGCGGCGCCGGACCCGGTCTGCGGCGGGCGCAGGTGCACCAAGCCCGTCGCCGTCGCGGCACCGATCGCCACGAGGCCGACGCCGAGCGCGAGCGAGCGCGCGATCACTCGGGCGATCGAAGGTCGCCGGCCGCGCCGCTCATTCACGGTCGTCTGAAGGGGGGGTGCGCTCTCGGGAACCCGCGCGGCGCGTGGCGACTCGAGCGATGTGGGCGGAAGCTCGAGCCTCGGCGGCGGCGGCGAGCTCGGGCGCGCGACATGGCTGAACCCCGAGAGGGCGTCGATCGGCATGGGCGGCGGCAGGCGGGCCAGCGCGTCGAAGGCCGTTCGAGCATCCGAAAACCGCCGTTCTGGATTGCGATCGACGCAACGGAAAAACCAAGCGTCGAATCCAGGGGGCAGCCGGTCGGCCACGCCGAGCTGGGCTGCCCGGTCGGAAGCCGGAGCCAAGTCGTCGACGACCACTTCGCGGAGGATCGCGGCCGTCGGAGAAGTTTTGATGTTTGCGCTCGGAAAGTAGTGTTTGCTGGTCAGGGCCCAGAACGTCAGGAGGCCGAGGCTCCAGATGTCGGCTGCCGGCCCGATGGGCGCGCCGACGGCCGCCTGTTCGGGCGCCATCCACGCGGGCGTTCCGAGCACGGCGACCGTGGCCTCGGGGCCGGAAACAAGGGCCTTGGCAATGCCGAAATCGAGAACTTTGACGGTAAAGGGGAGCGTGGCGTGGCGCGAGCGGGCTAGGAAGATATTTGCGGGTTTGAGATCTCGGTGAACGATGGCCAAGGAATGGGCCGCACGAATCGCGTGGGCTACCTGTTCGACGATGGCGAGGACGTCCTTCCAGGCGAACGAGCCGCGCCGTCGCACCTCTCGCGACAGCGTCTCGCCTTCGAGAAGCTCCATCACCATATAAAGAGCTCCGCTGGCCTCGTCCTGGCCCGAGTCGAGCACTTGGGCGACGTGGTCGCTTGGAATGGAGGCGGCGAGCCGAGCTTCCTGAACGAATCGGGCTCGGAGCGTCTCGTCGCTCGCGAAGCGCGCGTGCATGACTTTGAGCGCGCGCCGGGCGCCCGTAGCGACCTGGTCCACCTCGTAGATGACCCCCATTCCGCCCTCGGCGAGCGGCCGTACGATCCGGTACGCCCCCGCGATGACAGTCCCGGGCTCGAGCTGCTTGAAACCGGTCGGCTCGATGGCGCTCATGGTTCTCGCGCTGTCCATGTTGACCGCGGCGCCAAGCATTACATCGTCTCAACGCGACGGGGGCGGAGAGTTCGCAGTCCCGTTCCTCGAACGTCACCGGTAAGGCGACGTAAGCTATCGTGCGAGCTCGTCAATGAGCGTTAGTCTCGCTTGAGGAATTGCTGAAAGCGAGCTTCGATCGTACCGACAGCTCCTACATTGGCGTAGGACTCGGTGAGCGCCAATCGCCCGTCGCGTCGCGCCAAATATCCTTGGTCTACGAAGCTCGCGTAGGCATTCTCGAGCATCGGTCGGCTGACCGCCTCGCGGCGTCCTATCTCTTTGGCGAGAAACATACGTTCGCCCGTCGTGATCGCGCGCTTGGTCAGGTCCCTCGGAGTGAGCGCGCCGCGCAGTAGACTCGTCAGGCCGCGGGCGGCCACGCGATACCCTTCCACGAAGTTTGCGAGCACATTCGCGTAGAGTTCGAGCTGCGCCAGGCCGTCCTCGCCCTGCGGCCCCAAAGCCGGCCCTTCGCCGGCCCCTGCTTCGATCACGCGCAGCTCTCCGTCGTGGACCATACCGGAAACTCCCTCATCGAAGATTCGGTCGAAGGGTGCGTCCGTACGGAACGTGAACTCGTACTTGAAGAATCGCGACAGTGCGAGGACGCGCTCCCTTACCGTCGCCAAGGCAAGCGTCGGCCCTGGGCTTGCCAGCAGCGCCGTCGCGAACAGCGCGCGCTCGACGAAGAAGTGGATGATCACGTTCTTCGGGAGGTCGAGCGACATCCGGGCAGCCGGGGGAACTACGTAGATGACTTCGTCGCCCACTCTTCGCGCCTCGACATGCCCGGCGCGAACGAACAATTCCACGGCTTCGTCGAGAGGCCCACTGCGAATGCTCGGCCCTCGGCTCGATTCATCGAGATCGACCGCCGATGCGGTCCCGAGCGAAGGGCTGAACCGCGCTCCGGATCGTTGCAGCGTGCGAGCCAGCCGCTCGCAGGTGGCGAGCAGTTCTGGATGAGGGAGTCCTCGTAGGTCGTGGGCGAGCAGCGCCATCGCGACGAGAGATCCCGGGGCCACGGCCGTGGCGGCATTGATCTCGTTCATCACCTGGTAGCCGAGGCGCGCGATGAGGGCGCGCCTGCGTACGTGCGTGGTGGCAGGAACATCGCCCGAGCTCGAGTCGGGGTCGTGCAGGGCTTGAGCCAGCGAGATGGCGCGGCCGAACTGGATGCTCAGGCGTCCATATCGGCCGACCATCGCTTCGACCGATCTCACGAGTCCCCGTACGTCTTCTTTCGGCTTCTCGGCGCCCGCGAGTTCTCGCAGAAATGCCTTTTCCTCGACGAAGCGCTCGTAGCTGATACTGACCGGGCAAAACCAGGTCGTTCGTCCGGGGACCGCGAGGGCCGCATCGACCACAATCGACAGAAGACCGAGCTTCGGAGGCAGGAGCTTGCCGTTGCGCGAACGTCCGCCCTCCAGGAAAAACTCGAGCGGCCACCCGTCGATGATGAGGCGCCGGACGTAGGCGTCGACGACCGCGGCATACAACCGATCTCCCGCGAAACTACGGCGAATGAAGAAGGCGCCCGCGCGCCTTAGCAGGGGCCCGACCGGAAAAAAGTTCAGATTGTCGCCCGCGGCGATGAGCGGCAGCGGGAGCTTGTGTCGATAGAGGGTCCAGGCGAGGGCCAGTCCGTCGATGTGCGACTTGTGGGAAGGCAAAAGGACGATAGTGCCCTCTTTCGCGTATTCGCGAATTCGTTCGATGCCTTCCTCGTCGACCTCGATCGCCGAGAACATGCGGGAAGCCGCCTGCGAGAACAAGCGCTCGAGCGCCGCCACCGCGTCCAGGTCGAGCGTGGCCGCCATGTCGCGAAGCATCTTGCGTGCTCGCGCGGCGATCACTGCGCGCTCGGTCGCGCCCTCGCCGGCCATGTCGGCGATGACCTGCTGGAGCTTGGGACTGCGGACGACCTGCGCGTAGAGCCGGTCGGCTGGTTTGCGGGTCGGACCGACGATGGCGCGCTTCTCCCGCTCCAGGCGCCGCAGCATCGTGTACGTCAGGCGTCGAACGAGGGCGTCGTCGTCCGCGCCGTCGCCCTCACGGCACAGGAAATCCTGGAGGTCGACCGGGGCCCCGGTCCGCATCGCAGCGTGGTGGCCTTGGGACAGGAACTGCGCGAGCGCCCGCACGTTGCCGGGCCATTCGCTCGGACCGAACAGGGCATCGATCACTCCCGCCTTGCGCGTTCCGGCTCGGCGCGACCACACGAATACCTGGGGGACGAGCAGAACGCGGCGATCGCTGTGGCGCTGCACCTCAAAGAGGGTGCGCATCAGGTGGTCTCCCTCGATCCGTCCACGCGGCCGCGCTTCGAGCAGGTGCGGCGGCCTTTTGAGAAAGAGCGCTGCGCTGGCACCCCCGCGGATCGCGCGCGCGAAATCGTCGGCCGCTCTCTCGGGAGTGCGGGGTTTCAGGGCCTGGAGCCATCCGCCCCCGATCGGCTCGAGAACCCAGAGCCCGAGATCGTTGGCGAAGCGGATCTGCGGGAGGTGGTAGCGCTTCGTCAGGTAGTCGAGGGCGAAAAAGTCTACGACCGACAGGTTTCGCAGCACGTAGACGACAGTTCCGCGCGCGTCGGCTTCGCGAACGGCGCGGGCCCAGGAATCGTCCACTTCGATCCCACCGAAGCAGCGCTCGTAGAGCCAAGCGAGGAGCGGATTCGGGTCGTACGCTCGCAGAGTGTGGTCCGTCATCTCTGTGGGTGTCCCCGGTCGAGGCTGCGGCCTCGTCGTCGTGGGAGCCGATTTCGCACGAACCCTCGCACGCTATCGGGCCGACACGGCGGTCCCGGGGAAGGCACGCTGGATGATGGAAGCGAACTTCTTCGAGGCGTCCGGCGTCAGTCCCGTCTGCGCGTACGGCCAGGCGAAGTTATAGCTTTGGACCTGCGCGCACGAGAAGGACAGCAGAATATCGGCCGGCGCTCCGCTCGGCTGCGCGATCGCGAAGCCGAACTCCGGGTACAGACACGTCGCGGTCGCCGGCTGGAAATTGGCCGAGTGGCCGAAGGCGTCGAGAACGTCGGACTTGAGCCCCGAGTCGACGATCGGCTCGTAGCCGAGGATGCGGAAGGAGTGGAAGCGAGGGCCATCGGCCGGTGGCTGCGGCGCCGCGGATCCCTGAAGCAGACCTGGCGGCAGCAGGCCGGGAGGCAGGAGCGAGGCTCCGGCGGCAATCCATTGCATGATCTGTGGGGGCAGGGCGAGTCCCCCCGTGGCCTGCGCGCTGGGCGCTGGCGGCTCGTAGTTCTGGAGCCGGTAGACCGTCATCGGAGCGTCCTTCAGCCCATTGAACGGGGGAGACAGCGTGGCGCACCCCGCCGCGGCCGCCGAGCCTGCGAAGGTCGCGACGACATAGGCAGCAAAGGCAAGTCGTGCGGAATCGAAGCGGCGCGGCGACATCATGGTGGGGTCCCTCTGCGAGAAGTCCGCGCACTATACAGCGTGGTCGAGCACGGCGCACCAGCCGGCGAGGTGAGCGCTGGAGAGCTTTGTCACGTGCCAGAGGCCAGGGCGGGAAAGGCGATGGGCGTGGGGCGGACTTGCTGACGAGCGGTTGGAGGCGCTGACCGGCGTCAGGGCCATGGGCCGCTCACGATCGGATTTCGCGCGGCCGCCGAGGTCGACGGGCACCTCGCGGAGGCAGGCGTCGCCAACGTCGAGGTCCCCCTCGACGTCGAGGAGGTACGGGCCTACCGCGGCGGTGTCCCCGTTAGACCCGACGAGGGGCGTGTCGCCCCCGCCGCGAGACGCTGCTAAGTCGCCGACCGAAGCGTCCACCCCGGCGAGGTAAGCCACCTCCCATGCGAGCCGGGCGTCCTCCTCGTCGGGGGAAGCGGGCCCCTCGTCGGGGCAAGCGGCTAGCTCGCCGACGTCGACGTCCACCTTCGCGAAGGAAGCGCTCCCCTGCGCGAGCGAGACGACCCCCTCGTCGAGGGGCGCGACTTCCCCGGCGACAAAGACCGTCCCCCTCGTCGAGGGGCGCGACTTCCTCGGTGACAAAGGCCGTCCCCCTCGTCGAGGGACGCGACATCCTCGGTGACAAAGCCGTCCACCTCGATGAGGCGCGCGTCTCCCCCGAGCGAGGGAGCGTCCACCCCGACGAGGTCCGTGTCTCCCCCGAGCAGGCAGGCCTCTGCCTTGGCTGGGTCCCCGTCCGTTTCCGCGGGGGACCTGGCGGTCTCTCGGAAATCGACATCCCCAACCAAGTTTCTTTCCGGAAAACCGCCCCCTCAAGCCCATACCCCTAAGAGGTCGACGAAGCGAAGCGCGGTGCTTCGCCGAGGACGCCCTCGTGTCGAGCGGAAAGGATACGACCATGAATAAGCCCAACAAGACAACGACACTGGCCCGCGATACGCAAGTCATCGTGGGGATTCAGAAGCATCTGCAAAGCACGGCGAGCCTGCCCCTCGTGGGTTCGACGTACGCCCCGGCCGATCTCGTAAAGCTCATTCAGAGCCGCATCGACGCGACCGGACAAGCCGACACGACGAAGGCCACATGGCATTCGACCGTGGCCACCAACGAGGCGCTGAACGCCAAGCTGATGCCGGTCCTTCGGGCGCTGCGCCAGTACGTGATCAACGTCTATGGCGCGACGAGCCCTGTTCTCGCGGACTTCGGTTTCGCGCCGCCGAAGGCCGCGACGCGAACGCCGGAGGAGAAGGCCGCGGCAGTCGCCAAGGCCCTGGCGACGCGCGAGGCACGTCACACCATGGGCAAGGTCCAAAAGAAGACCGTGAAGGGCAACGTCACGGGCATCGTGGTGACGCCTACGACCAGCACGCCCAACAACGTGGCGACGTCTACGAGCAACGCTTCGCCCCTGGCGGTCGCCGTGAGCAGCGCGACCGCCCCAGGGGCGGGTGCGGCCGCAGCGCCGCGCACCGCGTAGACGGACATTGGAGTGACCAAAGTCTGAAAGACTGAAAGCTCACTCGAACGATGGCAAAAACAAGGAATACGGGGAGACAGTCCGCGGGGCTGTGCTCCCCATTCCGCAAGTCTCGGAGAGCCGTATCGCCGAGAGACGCCGACGCGATCCGGGCGGAATTGCGTAAGGTGGCAGAATGACGCCGACGTCCACGACCCGGGTTTCGGACTGGACCTCCCGAGCAGCCGCGCTCGCTCCCCCTTCCCGTCGGACCTCGCTCGACCCCCTTGTCCCCTAGGGTCGGCGAACCCAGAAAGTCCCCTGAGAAGTCGCTGTATTTCGGTCGAGCCCAAGCGACGCTGGCCGCGAGGGATCGGCCGAAAGACACCGGCCTTCTGGAGACATCATGACAGCGCTGGCGGGAGCATCCGACCACATCGAGTCCAGACTCAAAGAGCAACGCCGGTTCGAGCCTCCCAGCGAGTTCGCGACCCGTTCGCGCGTCTCGTCACCGGCGGCGTACGAAGCGCTCTACAGGCAATCGATCGATCGTCCGGAGGTCTTCTGGCGCGAACAGGCGAGCGACCTCGTGTGGCGGTCTCCGTGGAAAGAGTTCTGCCGTTGGGACCAGCCCAAGGCGTCGTTCTTCGTTGGCGCCGAGCTCAACGTCTCGGAGAGCTGCCTGGACCGCCACCTGGCGACGGCCCGACGCACGAAGGCCGCGCTCATTTGGGAAGGGGAGCCCGGCGATCATCGAACGCTCACGTACTTCGAACTCCACAGGGAGGTGGTGCGCCTTTCGGCGGCGCTCGCCGATCTAGGCGTTATCGCGGGAGATCGCGTCGCCATCTACATGGGAATGGTGCCGGAGGCGGTCGTCGCGATGCTCGCGTGCGCGCGGCTCGGGGCGGTGCACTCTGTGGTCTTCGGCGGATTCAGCTCCGACGCTCTGCGTGACCGTATCCAGGACAGCGGGGCCAAAGTCCTCCTCACCCAGGACGGGGCGTGGCGGCGAGGCACCGTCGTGCCGCTAAAGGCTATGGCGGACGCTGCGGTGGCTCAGTCGCCGTCGATCGAACGCGTCGTGGTCTTTCGGCGCATTGGGGAGGCGAATGCTCCCGTGGTCATGCGCGAGGGGCGAGATGTCTGGTGGCAGGACCTGCTCTCTCGGGCCCCGCGCCCGGAGAGTCTTGAGCGCGCTCGAAAGCCGCATGGTTTCGACGCCGAGCACCCGCTCTTCATCCTCTATACGTCGGGGTCTACCGGGAAACCGAAGGGCGTTCTCCACACGAGCGCCGGCTATCTGGCCGGTGCGCACGTCACGACGAAGTACGTCTTCGATCTGCGCGACGAGGACATCTTTTGGTGTACCGCGGACGTGGGCTGGGTGACGGGACACAGCTATATCGTGTACGGGCCGCTCTCGTGCGGGGCGACGTGCATGCTCTACGAAGGGGCGCCAAACTTCCCCGATTGGGGTCGACTCTGGTCGATCGTGGAGCGTCACGGGGTCAATATCCTTTACACGGCGCCCACGGCAATTCGTTCCTTCATCCGGGCCGGCGAGGTGTGGCCCCGTGCGCACGACCTATCGTCGTTGCGACTGTTGGGTAGCGTGGGTGAGCCCATCAATCCGGAAGCCTGGACGTGGTATCATCGCGTGGTCGGTCAAGGTAGGTGTCCGGTGGTGGATACGTGGTGGCAGACGGAAACCGGAGCGATCATGCTCACGACGTTACCGGGGGCCACGTTTGCCAAGCCGGGGAGCACCGGTCGGCCGTTTTTTGGAGTCGAGCTCGGCGTCGTCAAGGATCGAGGGGAGCCGTGTGCGCCGAACGAGGGCGGCAAGCTCGTGGTGCTGCGCCCATGGCCATCCATGGCCCGAACCCTGTGGCACGACGACGAACGATACAAGGCGACGTACTGGGACCCGGTTCCCGGAGCGTATTTCACGGGTGACGGGGCGCGCCGCGACGAGGACGGGTACTTCTGGGTGGTCGGGCGCATCGACGATGTGCTCAACGTGGCAGGCCATCGCATCGGGACGGCGGAGATAGAGAGTGCGCTCGGCAGTCACCCGTCCGTAGCCGAAGCCGCAGCCGTGGGGCGTCCGGACGAGGTTCGCGGACAGGCACTCGTCGTCTTCATCACTCTCAAGTCGGGACAGGTGGCGACCAAGGCGCTAAAGGAGTCCATCTCGGCGCACGTGGACAAGGAGATCGGGAAGTTTGCGCGACCCGACACCATCCGGTTCACCGATGCCCTGCCCAAGACCCGCAGCGGCAAGATCATGCGGCGACTCCTGAAGGAAATCGCAGGCGGGTCGCTCACGCAGGGCGACACGACGACGCTCGAAGACCTCTCCGTACTGACCGCGCTGCGGGACAAGGAGAAGGACGAAGGGTAGGCGGCGATGGCCGATCGGGCTTGCTCGGGTCGAGAACATCCCGCGCGGGCGAGCAGCATCTTCTTCTCTTGGGGCGAGAGAACATTGTATCCTGCGGGCGTGTTCGTCTTGATAGGAGGCCCGCGCGTGAAAGAGCGACCGGTCCGATGGGTCATCAGATTGCTCGCGGGATGTCTCGCGGGCGGGTTGGCGTTGTCTCACGCCGCCATGTCCGAGGCCGAAGAGGCAGCGCCGCAAGCGGCGTCTGGGCCGATCTCGAGGGCTGCACTGGCGACCGCGAAGAAGCGCTATGCCGACGGCGAGAAGAAGCTGAAGGCCGAGGACTTCGCGGGAGCTCTGGTCGACTTCAAGGCGGCGAACGACATCAAGGCCGCCCCCCAGACCGAGTACAACATGGGGATTTGCGAAGACCATCTGGGCCATGTTCAGGCCGCCGCGGATTGGTTCGACAAGTTCCTCGCTCACGTGCCCGATAAGATGGCGGACAAGGGTGATCAAGTTCGAAAGCGGCTCGCCGAAATCAAGGCGCTGCCAGCCAAAGTCCACATCGATTCGAATCCACCGGGAGCGTCGATCGCCATCGATGGCTAGCCGCAGACGGCCCCGACGCCGACGGACGTCGAGCTGGCGCCCGGGAGTCACTCGGTGAAGCTTACCGAGACCGGTCGTCTCCCGGCCGAGCGGTCGATCGACGTGACGTTCGCTTCGACTCAATCGCTCGCGGTGGAACTGGAGGAGGCGCCGCCGCCTCCGCCGCCTCCGGTCGCGGCTACCCCGCCGCCCGCTCCCCCTCCGCCGCCTGCTCCTCCGCCGGCTCACAACAACAGGCTTCCGGCGTTCATTACGGGAGGGCTGGCGGTGGCCGCAGCGGGGGTCGGAACTGTCTTCGGCGCCATGGCGCTCCACGACAAGAGCAAGTTCGACCAGAACCCAACGAGTTCCACGGCCGACGACGGGGATACCCACTCGCTCATTGCGGACATGGCGTTCGGCGTGGCGATCACGTTCGGCGTGACAAGCGCGGTCCTGTTCCTGACGAAGGACGACGCGAGCTCGCCGTCGGCGTCCAACGTCGGCAGGCCGGCGGCGGATGCCAAGGTGGCGTCTTCGACGCCGCGGGCCATCACGGTCACGCCCGTGCCGCTAGTCGGGCCGCACTCCGGTGGCGCTGGCTTCGTCGTGCGTTTCTAAACGAATGAGTCTAGGCATGGGAAGGACGTCGATGAACTCGAGACGCACGATTCGGCGTGGGTTGGAGTCTTGTGCGCTATGCGTGGCGGTGATCGCGCTGGCCGGCTGTGAGCTGCTTGTCGACTTCGATCGCAGCAAGATACCGGTCGCCGACGGTGGCGATGATTCGACGCTCTCAGACGATTCGTCGGCGGGCGAGGCCGCGACCGATGCCGGAACCATGTCCGATGCGGACGCTGCCTCCGCGCGCGACGCTGGGGACGGCGCGTCCGATGGGTCCGACGGCAGTGCCGTGGAAGCCGGAGGCGAGGCGGGGACCAACGCGAGCGATGCGGCGTTGTCCGACGTGGCGACAGAAGCCCAATCCGATGCGCTGGAGGACGCCCCTCAAGAAGCCACAGCGGACGGAGCCATGGAAGCCGCGGGCGACGACGGAACCGCAGGCGACGACGGAACCGCGAACGACGCTACCGGCGATGACGGCAGCGGAGACGCGCAGACCGAATAGAGGCCGAGCGGAGTCTTCGAGAAAAGACCACGGGCTCGACAAAGGTCACGACACTTCAGAGATGGGACACTAGAGGGTTTCGAGGGCCTTGGCGACCTCGTCGAAGTCGGGCTTCATCACGATGGGCTGGTTGGCTGCTCTTGGCTCGATGCCTGCCATGCGCCGCTCGTGATATGCCAACTTGAACTCGGTGAATTTCAAACCGTTGGCGGTCGAGACGACCACGACCCGGTGGTGAGGCTCGACGAGCCCCCGGTCTCTCAGCTTGAAGAGGCAAGCCAGAGCGACGCCCGTGTGCGGACACGTGTAGAGTCCCGTGCGGTCGGCCCGTGCGCTAGCCTCGGCGAGTTCTTCCTCTGTCGCCTGCTCGACGACTCCGTCCATCGCCTTGAGCGCCGCCATCGCCCGCGGGGCACTCACCGGATTGCCGATCTGAATCGCGCTCGCGAGGGTCGGCCTCGCGGCGATGGGTTCTACGACGTCCTTTCCTGCAGTGAAGGCCCGGTACATCGGGTTGGCTCGCTCCGCTTGGGCGACGCATAGGCGGGGCAACCGATCGACGAGGCCGAGCTCGCGCATCATCCGGAATCCTGCGTAGAGCGCGGCGGCGTTGCCCAGATTGCCGCTCGGCAAAATGATCCAGTCCGGTGGTTGCCAATCGAATTGTTGGACAATCTCCACCGAAACGGTCTTCTGCCCTTCGATGCGAAGGGGGTTCATCGAGTTGGCCAGGTAGACAAGCTTGCGTCTGGCGAGCTCCTTGACGACGGCCATACACCCGTCGAAGTCCGTCTCGAGGGCGAAGACGCGGGCGCCATGGGCGAGCGGCTGGACGAGTTGCGCTGAAGACACCATGCCGCGCGGCAACAGAACCGCCACCGGGAGCCCAGCGGCGGCTCCGTACGCTGCCAGCGCCGCGCTGGTGTCGCCCGTGCTCGCGCAGCAGAGGACTCGTGTGCCAAGCGTGCCGAGGCGGATCGCGTGCCGGACCGTGCTGACCAGGACCGTCATGCCGAGGTCTTTGAAGCTTCCGGTGTGCGAATTGCCGCAGAGCTTAATCCAGAGATCGTGGACGCCGATGTCGCGACCGAGACGTTCGGCCCAGAACATGTTGGTGCCCCCTTCGCCGGTCGACACGATGCAGTCGTCGGGCATCTGCGGCGCCACCCACTCGCGCTTGCCCCACACGCCGGAGCCATAGGGCCACTGCGTGCGCATCCAGCGGTCGTCGAAGAGCTTCTTCCACTCCGCGGCCGTGTGCACCCGCAGAGCCTCCATGTCGTGAAACACCTCGAGCAGGCCGTCGCACGAGGGGCAGCGGTAGATCGGCTGCGTCAGCGGGTACTCTCCGGCGCAGCCGGCAAAGCAACGAAACATGGCGCGGGGCTGAGGCATGGCGAGCACCTCTTTACGCTATCTGCCTAAGGTGCGCACGCTCGCGTGATGGGGCTGCACTGAAGGGGTACACAGTCCGTGTCGACTTTGCAGCCGTGGCTGCAGTAGGCGACGAGCGCCGCGTCGCTCGCGTCATTGGCTCCTGCATCGAGGGCGTCGAGCATGCAGTGAGGACTCTTCGGACCGCACTGGTCGCTGTCCGTACAGGGGCACCCTAACCCTAGCGATCCCGGGACTGCACATGGATCGCCATCGCCCGAACTGTCGTCTCCGCCGTCATCTCCGAGGCCGTCGCCGAGTCCGAGTCCGCCATCGTCCCCGGACCCATCGTCCAGAACGGCGACGGCGCCATCCGAGGAGGGTGCACTCGCCGCCTCTCCACCCCCGCTCCCAAGTCCATCGGGACCGGCGTCGACCGCACAGGCTTCGCCGACGCACGCCAGCGCTGCCACGCAGAATCCCGCATCGCCGCACATCTGTCCGGTCGGGCAGGTGTCGCTCGGTTGGCCGCCGCCAGGCTGGCATGGAAGGTTCGGCAACGAGTCGCTCACGATGGCCTCACAAGCCGCCGTCCCCGCCGCGCCCGCGAGCGCAACAGTGATCGCACAGCGGGCTGCGAGCGCTGCGAGTCTTGTGGTCGAGCCGAGCATCAAAAGACCCCGTGCAGGCTCACGGTACCACCGCACGACGTCGGAGCTGCCGACATGACGGGGACCAAAACGCGGCCGGGAGCGTTGTGCGGTCGCGACAAGAAAAGATAAGTGGCTGCCAGCGCGGCCACGAGCGCCGTTCCGAAGGCGACGTCGGCGACCACGGCTTCGGAATGAGCAGTTTGCTCCTGGCTCTGAGCGTCCGAATAGGTCGGACCGCCATCGATCCTGGGTCGGGTCACAAAATCCGACGTGACCCGGTCGTCTAGAGCAGAGACGCTCATGATCACTCCGACGGTCAGGGCGGCCGCGGACAATCCCGCGGCTGCCACCGTGAAGGCGTCGATTCTACCACGTGGCGCCTGATCGGTCCGTGGCGCGCGGCGCGGCGCGGGCGCCAAGGTGATCGCCGGAGCAGGGGCGGCGTGGGCGGGACCGGCAGGTTTGGCCAAAACCTCCTCTTTGGCTCCTTCGAGTCGGCGGATGACCGCGCCCGCTCGCTCGCGCTCTTGAGGAGTGAGCGTGAGAGTTTCGTACGTATGAAACCAGTAGAGCGCTCGGTCGATGTCCGCGAGCTTCTCATTGACGATGCCCAGGTTGAAGACGAGGTCCTTAGCCGAGGGATCGAACGTGTGCGCGGCTTCGAGTTCGCGGATGGCATCTCGATAGGCCCCCCTCGAATACAGTGAGCGCGCGTTCTCGAAGTGTTCACGCGCGGCTTCCATGTTGGGAAGCTCGCCGTCTTCGGCCCGAGCATTGCACGGTACGGCCAGCGTCATCGCGGTCGCAAGCAGCGCACACACGCGCCGCCGCCAAGAAAAGTGCATCGCGCGTAGCATACGCCACTCCCGGGCTGACCGGACAAGTTGGATGGCCGAGTCTGTCTTCCGTTGGCGGAGCTCGAGGGGGGTCGCGAAGCGCCTCCGCCGTCGATATCGGGGCGGTAGCGGGCGGTTCCCCGTTCGATGCTACGCTCGGTCGCGATGTCCGACGTCGTCACCATGTGCAAAAAGGCCCGAGCCGCGGCGCGTCTGCTCGCCCCGCGGGACCGGTCTGCGAAGGACGCCGCCCTTCGCTTCGCTTCCGAAGGCCTGCGTTCTCGGGCGGGGGAGCTCGTCGCAGCGAATGCCAAGGATCTAGAGGCGGCACGCGCCCGAAACATGGCGACGGCCATGCTCGACCGGTTGGCGCTCGACGCGTCGCGCGTCGAGCGGATGGCGCAGGCTGTCGAGGAGATCGTCGCTCTGCCGGACCCGGTGGGCGCCGTTATTTCCGACGAACGGCGCCCGAACGGGATCCGCGTGCGTCGGGTTCGCGTGCCCATCGGCGTCGTGGCGATCGTGTACGAATCGCGCCCGAACGTGACATCGGACGCCGGGGCGCTCTGCATCAAGGCCGGCAATGCGGTGGTGTTGCGGGGGGGCTCGGAGGCCGCGCACTCGAACGCCGTCATCGGGGCCATCGTGGCCGATGGGTTGGCCAGGGCGGGTCTTCCCCGTGACGCGGTTCAGATGCTGCCGCCCGGGGATCGCGAAGCGATTCGCGAGCTGCTGCAGCAGACCGAGACGGTCGACTTGGCCATCCCGCGGGGCGGTGAAGGGCTGATCCACTTCGTACGAGAGAATGCTCGTGTCCCGGTGATCGCGCACGCCAAAGGGGTCTGTCACCTTTACGTCGACGCCGGCGCGGACGTCGACATGGCGACGCGGTTGGTCGTCAATGCCAAACTCCAACGGCCGGGAGTGTGCAACGCACTCGAGTGCTTGCTCATTGATGCGGCGGACGCAAAGGGGCTGCTGCCCCCGATTGCGCAAGCATTGCTCCGCGCGGGGTGCGAGCTGCGCGGCTGCGGGGCGGCGTGTGCTCTCGTGCCCGAGGCGAAGCCAGCGACCGACGACGATTGGGGGCACGAATACCTCGATCGGATCCTGGCTGTTCGCCTGGTCGATGGCCTAGATGGGGCGTTGGACCACGTTGCCCGCTTCGGTTCGGGGCACACCGAGGCCATTTGCACTCGCGATGAAGCTCATGCCGAGAGGTGGCGCCACGAGGTCGATGCCTCGTGCGTCGTCATCAATGCAAGTACCCGTTTGCACGACGGGGGCGAATTCGGCCTCGGCGCTGAGCTCGGCACGGCGACCAGCAAACTCCACTGGCGCGGTACGATGGGCCTCGAGGCCCTGACGACCTTCCAATGGGTGGTCGACGGCGAAGGCCAGGTTCGTTCGTGAGAGCGGCGGACTGGTGCTACTCTGGCCAGACGGTTGTTCGAGCGCCCGCCGCGTTGGGTGCGCGCCGGTTGCGTCGAAATGATTGTCGGATGCCAAAGAGCGAGGCGAGCGGTTGACGACGAAGAAGAACGGTGGGGTCGGACGACCCGCGATAAAGAGCTCCCACGAGCGGGGGCTGGAGAGCGCGGGCCGAGGAGCGAAATCCGCGAGGGCAAGGACGAGACGCGAAGACAGCCCGCCGCGGGCTCCCGCATCGAGGATTCCGGTCTCGAGGGCTCTCGCACCAGGGATGCGACCTATCGGTCCGCGGAAGACCGCGCCAGTCGCGCAGGCCGATCGGTCCGCCGACCTGGGAGTGGCAAGCGATCAATCGCGTGAGACGGCCACCGCCATTGCGGCCGCGGCGCTCGACAAGAAAGCGGCGGGGGTCGAAATACTCGATGTGGCCGGGAAGGTCGACTACGCGGACTTCCTCGTCATCATGACGGGACGCAGCGACAGGCACGCCCAGGCGATTGCCATGGGGATCGAGGAACACCTAAAGAAAAAGGGCGTCCGAGTGCTCTCAGTGGAGGGGATGCCCCACGGTCATTGGGTGCTCATGGACTTCGGGGACGTGGTCGTGCACGTGTTTCAAGACGAGGCGCGCCACGTGTACGACCTTGATGGCCTGTGGCTGGACGCGCAAAGGCTTCCCGTTCCTGACGCGCCTCCACAAGGCGTGTGACACCGTGGCCCAAGTCGAGTCATGAGCGGGAATGTGACCGAGCAGCGTCGGGACGCCGCGTGACGTTGGCGCTCACGCTGTCAACGAATCTTCTCAATCCCTTCGCGCGCCCTCGCTGGCGATCTGCGCCGGCGCGGGGGAGAGGCTATCGGACCGGCGACGGGCCGGTCGATGGGCTTCCCTGGAGATAATGTTGATTGGGCACGATCCATGCACTTGGTCCATGGCAAGGGATTCCGCAGCGGGTCTCTCGCGCAGTTCGGAGGAACAATTATGAAGCAGTCCACTCGTGTTGGCGTCGGCATCGTTTGGGTGTCGGTCGTGTCGTCTCTCGGATGTGGAGGGGTCGACTCTCCCGGTTTAGGGGATGACGCGGTGGGCGACGACGGATCCGTCGTGCCCGACGCAAGTTCCGACGTGGGCCTTCCCGGCGTGGACGCGGCGATGGGCGACGCGGGCCTCCCGGGTTTGGACGGCGCGACGGGCGATGCCAGTTTGAGCGCAGTGGTGAGGACTGGGTGCCAGGCCTTGTGCGCCGCGGAAACGGATGCGGGGTGCAGCGCCCCCACGACGCTGTCTGAATGCCTTGTCGGGTGCGCTGTACTCGCCGGCAATCCGAGCTGCGCTACGCAGACGAGCGCATTCTTCTCCTGCACCGCCGGGGCGGCGGTCTCGTGCGACAGCTCAGGGAATCCGAGTTTTCCAGACTGCGATATTGCCTATCTCACAGCGGAGGCCTGCGTGCTTGCGAATGCGACCAGTCCGACCCTGGCCGCCCCGTGCACGCAATACTGTGCCAACGTCGCCTCCGCGAATTGTCCCAACGACGCAGACGGGGGATGCGTCGGTGGCTGCGAGGCCGCCGGAATCCTCGTTGCGTCGTGCTCTTCTTCGTGGAGCGCTTATCTGACGTGTTCGGCGACTGCGCCGATGACCTGCGGCAGCGACGGCAAAGCCTCGGCGAGCGCGTGTCTTGTGCAGGACCTTGGGTTTATCGCGTGCGTCTCGCAGAACCTGTCGACGCTCCTGGGAGACGGCGGCTGAGCGAATGCGGGGAGACATGTGAAGTTGCCCGAGCGACTCGCACATGCTCAACTCCATCATCGGATGATGGACGCACAAAATAACGCCGCCAATAAGTCTGAGTTTATCCGTCAACAGCCCTCGGACATGTCCGTCGCCGAGGTTGTCGAGAAAGCGAGAGCGGAAGGGCTCTCAATAGGCGCCGGGCTCGTCTACGGAGTTCGCAGGCGAGCGAGGGCGAAGAAGGGAGGCCGGAGGGCCGGCGCGAACAGGGCGTTCGCTGGACCGAGTACAACCGCTGCTGCCAAAGCGAATCAGGCCAAGGCGGACTTCGTTCGCGCACACTCGCAGTTGTCGGCGACGGAGATCGCGGCCAAAGCGAATGAGGAAGGCGTCGCCCTGGAGACAGGATACGTCTACAACGTGCGGACGTCGGACAAGCGGTCTCGGAAGAAGAGCGCCGCAACACCGAGGTCGGTCGCGGGGCCACAGGCGAAGAGCGCGGCCAAGCCGGGGACGTCCGCGAGCGACGATCTCGAGACCCTGCTCGTGGCCGTGGCCGCCGAAGTGGGTCTCGGTCGTGCGATTGCCGTTCTTGAAGGCGAGCGGGCGAGAGTCCGGGCTCTCATCAAGGGTTAGGCGACTGCGCACCGGGGCAGGGCCCAGCGATCATCGCCTGGAACCACGGGCGAATTGGAGTGCGCAGGAATCGGACGTGAAGCGCGCTCCGAGGACGGGATCAAGCCTGGGTCTCAGCTCTGTGCGAGGCCCTTCCCGAGCTCGGCGGAGCGGCTACCATGCCGACGGTGATTGCCCTGGCGACTGCATCGAGATCCCATGGGCCCCTTGGCGGAATCGGTATACGCAGCGGATTTAAAATCCGCGACCCGAAAGGGTGTCCGGGTTCGAGTCCCGGAGGGGCCACGCAAAACCGCCGAGAAAAAACGGCCCTAGACTCCAGTTGGGGAATGCTCTGCTTTCTTGGGCTACATCTCGATTCCTAGAGACGCGGAGGCCATGCCCGACACGGCCGGGTGCTGAGATCTGGTCTATCGCGGCGATGGGGATTCGTTCCGTGCTCCGCATGAACGCTCACGTCCCCTCCATCGAGGCGAGCGCTCGCCGGGCCGAAAGGACGTGCTCTACGATGGCCTCGAGCCCCACGCCGTGAGTGCACTGCGCGAAGACCGTAGGGCGGCTCCCCCGTATCCGCGCGGAGTCTCGCGCCATCACCTCGAGATCGGCGCCTACGTAGGGCGCGAGATCGGTCTTGTTGATGACGAGCAGATCGCTCTGCGAGATCCCCGGTCCTCCCTTGCGAGGCACCTTGTCGCCCCCCGCCACGTCGATGACGTAGATGGTGTAATCGACGAGCTCGCGACTGAACTGCGCTGCCAGGTTGTCGCCGCCGCTCTCCAGGAAACAGAGCTCCGGCGCCTCGTCCTCCATGAGCTTCTCGAGCGCGACCAGGTTGTGGCTGATGTCCTCACGGATGGCCGCGTGCGGGCAGCCGCCCGTCTCGACGGCGCGAATGCGACCGCGCGGCAGGGCGTCGTGGCGTAGGAGGAACTCGGCGTCCTCGCGCGTGAAGATGTCGTTGGTGACGACGCCGAGTCGAACGCGGTCGCGCAGCATACGGCAGACCGCGAGCAGCAGCGCGGTCTTGCCGCTGCCGACGGGGCCGCCGACACCAACCGTGAACGCACGGGCCCCGAAGTCCCGCGATCGGGCCGCCGTGGCCGTCACGCCGTGGTCGTGATGATGCTCGCTCTCCGTCCTGTGTCCCATCGCCGCGCTCTCCTCAGGATTGGAACAACCGCGAGTACAAGTGATCGTGCTGGCTCGCCACGATCTCCTGTCTCGGTGCCGTCTGCGCAACCCCCTCGCATCCGATCTCCCCGCACTCGACGAGCACCTGCTCCAGCAGCGGCGCCATCGCGCGCTGCATCGACTGTGACTCGTGCGCGCCCGTCAGCCCCAGCCGGACCGCCGCCGACAGCACGCCGCGGAGCGCGACGTGGACCCAGAGGGCCTGTGCGTCCGTGCGGGCGACGCCGAGAGCCGCGGCGACAGCGCCGAAGAGGGGCGCTTGGTGCCCCAGCAGTCGCCGCTCCCGAACGTCGTCGTACAGTCGCGCAAGCCTGTCGTCGTCGAAGCTGCGAGCGCAAGCCGACGCCAGCGCCCGTCCCTGGGTGCGGCTCGCTCGATTGGCCACGGCGCCCGTGAGGTAGGCGTCGCAGAACGCCTCGACGCGCGCAATCTTAGCCGGCTCGCGGTGGGTGTCTCCCACGATGGGCAGCGACCCGTACCCGACCTGCCACATCGCGTCCCGGACGAAGGCCTCCACCCCTCCTTCAGGCAGCTCGCCGAGCTGGCTGGCGGCCTCGATGCCCGCCGAGTGCGCGAATCCCCCCGCGGGGAACGACGAGTCGGCCAGCTGCATCACGAGCCAGTTCATCGCGGCCTCTAGAAAAGAGAGTAGCGCTGGGCAAGCGGCAGCCGCGCCGCAGGAGCGCACCGCAGCAGCACGCCGTCCGCCCGGACCTCGTAGGTCTCCGGGTCGACCGACAGCATCGGCAACGCGTCGTTCAGGACCATGTCGCGCTTGCCGATCGAGCGGCACGCCTTCACGGCCGAGAGCTGCTTGCTCAGACCCAGCGACGCGAGGCTGCCCTCCCTCAGCGCGCGCTGCGAGACGAAGGCGAGGCACGTTGCCCCCGGGGCGCGCCCGAACGCGCCGAACATGGGCCGCATGAACGAGGGCTGCGGCGTGGGAATGGACGCGTTGGGATCGCCCATCTGCGCCCAGGCGATGAAGCCACCCTTGAGCACGATTTCGGGTCGGGCGCCGAACATCGCCGGGCGCCAGAGCACCAGGTCGGCGAGCTTGCCAACCTCCACCGACCCGATGTCGTGTGACATGCCGTGGGCGATGGCGGGGTTCACCGTGTACTTGGCGATGTAGCGGCGTACCCGCAGGTTGTCGTGGTCGCCCTGCTCCTCCGTCAGGCGCCCGCGCTGCTCCTTCATCTTGTGCGCGGTCTGCCAGGTGCGCGCAATCACCTCGCCGACGCGGCCCATCGCCTGGCTGTCGCTCGAGATGATCGAGATGGCCCCCAAATCGTGCAGGATGTCCTCGGCCGCGATGGTCTCGCCACGTATGCGGCTCTCGGCGAAGGCGACATCTTCGGGGATGTTCTTGTCGAGGTGGTGGCACACCATGAGCATGTCGAGGTGTTCGTCGAGCGTGTTCACCGTCAAAGGTCGCGTGGGGTTCGTGCTGCTCGGGATGACGTTGGGCTCGCCACACACGCGGATGATGTCGGGGGCATGTCCTCCGCCGGCCCCTTCCGAGTGGTACGCGTGGATGGTCCGTCCGCGGAAGGCGGCGATCGAGTCGTCCACGTAGCCGGACTCGTTGAGCGTGTCGGTGTGGATGGTGACCTGCACGTCCTCCTGTTCGGCCACTCCAAGACAGCAGTCGATCGTGGCGGGAGTGGTGCCCCAGTCCTCGTGCAACTTGAGCCCCACGGCACCGGCGCGGATCTGCTCGGCCAGCCCGTCGGGACGCGACGTGTTCCCCTTGCCCGTAAGGCCGATGTTCAGGGGCAGCGCGTCGGTCGCCTGGAGCATCCGCGAGACGTTCCAGGACCCGGGCGTGCAGGTCGTGGCGTTGGTGCCGGTCGCGGGCCCTGTGCCTCCGCCGACGAACGTAGTGATCCCCGAGGCGACGGCCTCGAACGCCTGCTGCGGACTGATGAAGTGGATGTGCGTGTCGACTCCTCCCGCCGTGACCACGAGGCCTTCGGCGGCGATGACTTCGGTCCCCACGCCGATCACCATGCCAGGCGTGACCCCCGCCATCACTGCAGGGTTGCCGGCCTTGCCAATGCCCGCGATTCGCCCCCACTTGACCCCGAGGTCGGCCTTGTAGATCCCGCCGGCGTCGACAACCAGGGCGTTGGTGATCACGAGATCCAGCGCGTCGTCGTCGCTCACGCCCGCGGCCTGTCCCTGCCGATCCCTTAGGACCTTGCCGCCGCCGAACTTGCACTCGTCGCCGTACGTCGTGGCATCTCTCTCGACCTCGACAATCAAGCCCGTGTCTCCAAGCCGCACGCGGTCACCCGTCGTCGGGCCAAACATGTCAGCATAGTGGGTGCGGGCGATGCGCGAACTCACGGCGCACCCTTCGAATGGGGCAGGGCCACGAGCATCACCGTCTTTGACTCGCCCGGCTCGAAGCGGACCGCCGTCCCCGCGGGAATGTCGAGGCGCATCCCTGTGGCGGCGGCGCGGTCGAACGAAAGGGCGCGGTTGGTCTCCGCGAAGGGGTAGTGACTCCCGACCTGAATGGGCCGGTCGCCCCGGTTGGTGACGTCGAACGACACGCGCGCGCGACCGACGTTGAGCTCGAGATCCCCGGGCGCCAGCAGCGACTCGCCCGGGACGACCTCAGTCGAAGGGACGGTGAATGCGGCGGCATCGGGCACCGGCAGGAAGCTCCCGTACAAGGCGAGGGATAGATCGCCCTGATCGAGCGCGACGGGATGGTGCACCGTGACGAGCTTCGTTCCGTCGGGAAAGGTCCCCTCGACCTGCACCTCGTGCAGCATCTCGGGGACGCCATCCATGACCTGCGCCCGACCCAGCACCCTCCGCCCGAGGTCCATGAGCTCGGCCACGCTCCGTCCGTCACGAATGAGCTCGAGCAGCTGCGTGGCCAGCAGCGCCACCGCCTCCGGATAGCTGAGACGCAGACCGCGCGCGAGGCGTTTCTGCGCAAGAGTCCCGGCGCCGTGGAGCAGGAGTTTGTCGATCTCGCGAGGAGTAAGGTGCATCGTAGGGGCCCCGTAGGCTACCACCGTCGGGCGAACGGGTCGTCGCCCAGCGGGCTCGCGATGGGGGCAACCATGGCACGGACTGCGGAGACTGCCTCGCCCGCGGACGAAGCGGCGAGGCGGCCCAGCGCGGCATCGGGGCCCAGCGCGGTCGCCGACCAGAGCCGCGAGGCGTCCTTCTGCGGGGACGTGGACGCCGCCGCGAGCACGCGGGCCTGGACCTCCCGGGCTTGCGGCCCGACCGCCAGGACCGAGGCCACCGCGTCGAACCGGCCCATGCGCGCCGCGACGTCCCCGTGCCGAGGATCGAGTAGCGTCGCGTCGACAAAAACCAGACGCTCCCCTCGCCACACCCGCGTACGTGACGACAAGCGAGTCAGCGCCCAGCGCTCGCCACGCGCGGCGCGGCCGCACGTTAGCGTGTCGATGAGCAGGAGCGTGGCTCCGTCGTCGATGTGAACGTCGATGCGCTGCTCGTAGCGCGCCTCCGCGAAGCACGAGACCGGATCGGGCACCACGGCCAGCAGGGCGTCCGCCCCCACGCGCGCGCGCAGCGTCTGCGCCGTTCCTTTCGGCGAGCGGTACACCTTCGTCGACGCCTGCGTGCCGAGCAGGGCGCACGCCCCGCGCTCGACGTCCACCGATAGCGTCAGGACGTCCCCATCGACGAGCCCTCCGCCGAGCGTCGCGACGTAGACCCAGGAGCCGTCGCCGTGGTTGTTCGGCAAGAGGAGCTTGAGTGGGCTGCGCGCCCTCGCCGTGTGCACGACCGTCCGACGCCCCGCTCGCACGAACCGCAGCTCCCCCTCGCCTGCAGCGCTCACGTGCGCAGCCTCCTCGCCCACCACTACCGTCGGCGTCGTCGTCACGGAACGCCCAGCGTATCACGCGCCTGGATAGCCATTTTTCTTCGATTCGCGAATTCGGCGGGCGTTTTCGAAAACTTCGCGAAACGTGGCACTGTGTACGAACAAGCTACGAGATCGCTGCGCGCCAGCATGATGCTGGCCCGCGGTGTTCAGGGACTTGCATCCCCTCGACTTCGGCTGAAGGAGTCTCCATGGAGCACGTCGCCGCCGACCCGTATCCCTGGCCGTTCGACGGCGCCCTCGAGTACTCGAACACGGCGCTAGTGGTCATCGACATGCAGACCGACTTCTGCGGCAAAGGCGGGTACATCGATCTTCTCGGGTACGATATTTCGCCGAGCCGCGCGTGCATCGAGCCCATACGGGCCGTCCTTGGCACCATGCGGCAGAAGGGCTATTGGGTCTTTCATACTCGCGAGGGACACCGGCCCGACCTCTCCGATCTGCCAGCCAACAAGCGATGGCGATCTCGCCACACCGCGACGGGCATCGGCATCGGCGACCCGGGGCCATGTGGCCGCGTCCTCGTGAGGGGAGAGCCCGGCTGGGAGATCATTCCTGAGCTCGCACCGATTGCCGGCGAGCCCATCATCGACAAGCCCGGAAAGGGGTCCTTCTGCGCCACCGACTTCGAGCTCATTCTGCGTCAGAGGGGCATCAGAAATCTGATCCTCACCGGAATCACCACGGACGTTTGCGTCCACACCACCATGCGCGAGGCCAACGACCGGGGGTTCGAGTGTCTCGTTCTCTCGGACTGCTGCGCGGCCACCGATGCCGGCAACCATGCTGCGGCTCTCAAGATGGTCACGATGCAGAAAGGCGTGTTCGGCGCGGTGGCGGACTCGCGCGCTCTGCTCGACACGCTGGGGCGAGAACGACGCTAGCCCTCCCGTTCATCCTGCGGACACCTCCTCGAAACAGGAGGAGGCCCACGCTCTTACGCGATGCGGTGCTTCGAACGGGTCGCACTCGAGATAGGACGCGAACGAGGAGGAGTGACATGAAAACGTGGTTGGCTGCGCTTGCAGTGTGTTGCCAGGTCTTGCTCGCCGGTTGCGACAAGGAGGCGACGCCGCCGGGTGACACCAAGGCGGGCGAGACCAAGCCCGTACCGTCGACGGGGGCCACCGTCAGCGAGTCGCCCAAACCGGCGGCGCCGGGCGGGACCATCAAGATCGGAATCTTGCATTCGCTCTCGGGGACGATGGCCATCAGCGAGACCTCTCTGCGAGACGTCGCGCTCATGACGATCGACGAGATCAACTTGAAGGGCGGCGTCCTCGGACGAAAGCTCGAGCCGGTCGTCGTCGATCCGGCCTCCAACTGGCCCCTCTTCGCGGAGAAGGCCCGCGAGCTGCTGCAAAAGGACAAGGTGGCGGCCGTCTTCGGCTGCTGGACATCCGTCTCGCGCAAGTCGGTACTTCCGGTGTTCGAGGAGCTCAACGGGTTGCTCTTCTATCCGGTCCAGTACGAGGGCGAGGAGTCGTCCTACAACGTCTTTTACACCGGGGCGGCGCCCAATCAGCAGGCCATTCCTGCGGTCGAGTACATGATGAGCGAGAAGGGCGGCGGGGCCAAGCGCTTCGAGCTTCTCGGGACCGACTACGTATACCCCCGCACCACGAACAAGATCCTCCGGTACTTCCTGCACTCGAAAGGCGTCTCGGACGACAACATCCACGAGGAGTACACGCCGTTCGGTCACAACGACTACCAGACGATCGTCGCCGGCATCAAGAAGTTCGCGGTGGGCAAGCGCACGGCGGTCATCTCCACGATCAACGGCGACTCGAACGTTCCCTTCTACAAGGAGCTCGGCAACCAAGGGATCAAGGCCGCGGACATCCCGGTCGTAGCGTTCTCGGTCGGTGAGGAGGAACTACGAGGCATCGACACGAAGCCGCTGGTCGGGCAGCTCGCCGCCTGGAATTACTTCATGTCCATCGACACTCCCGAGAACAAGGCGTTCATTGCCGAGTGGAAGAAATACGTCACGGCTCACAACCTGCCTGACGCCGCCAAGCGAGTGACCAACGATCCGATGGAGGCGACCTACATCGGAATGAACATGTGGGCTCACGCCGCCATCCAAGCTGGCACCACCGACGTCGACGCCGTACGCCAGGCGATGGGCTATCAGGTGTTCCGGTCGCCCTCCGGCTTCGACATCACCATGGATGCGAAGAACCACCACCTGCACAAGCCGGTCTTCATCGGCGAGGTGCAGGCCAACGGGCAGTTCCAGAGCGTGTGGAAGACGGAAGGCCCCATCCGCGCCCAGGCCTGGAGCCCGTTCATCCCCGAGAGCGCGAAGAAGGTCGCTGACTGGACCTACCCGTGGATGTGCGGCAACTGCACGGAGGCCAAGTACCCCGGCGTCGTAGCGGTCGCAACGAAATAGAACGACGTGATGCACCGCTTTGCCGGACCAGGCCCGTCGTCTCGGCGCGAGCAATGTCCGCCTTGGGCCTTCGAGCGAGTCGCGCGCCTCGCGGTCGCTCTCGCGATGCTGCTCCTTCCGGTCGTTGCTCGAGCCGATGCCGGCGCTTTCGAGGCCGCGCTCCACGGTCTGGCGCAGCCGTCGTCCGACGAGGTCGTGCGGGCGGCGCAGGCGCTGGGAGCGAGTGGTGACGCTCGCGCCCTCGGCGTGCTCCGCGCCCTTCGCGACGGCAACCTGGTCGTCACGGACACCGGCGGGGTCTACATCCGAGACGCCCGGGGCGGTTTCAACGACGCGGTGACCGGGACGCCATCGAGTCCCCAGACCGGCCGTCCACCCCCAGTCGACAACCAAGTCCGTCGCGAGCTGCTTCCGCTGATCGCGCACCTCGAGCTTGGCTCGCCGGACAGCGCCGTCCGACTTTCGGCGACCCAGGCGCTCGCGGAACGGGGCAACGACGAGGACGCCCCTGTGCTGCGCGCGGCGCTGGAGCACGAGAAGGACTCCAAGGTGCGCGCGGCCCTCGTGTCGACGTTGGCGGAGCTCGATCTGGCGGGCGGCGATCCCCAGCGGCGGCTCGGCGCGATCGACGCCATTGGAGCGTCCGGCTCGGTGAGGTTCCGGCCGGCGCTCTCCGCCCTGGTGGCGCGTCACGACGACGGGTCGTACGGCGAGCCTGACGCGCGCGTGCGCGGCGCCGCGGAGAAGGTGCTGAACGCTCTCAATCGCAAACAGAAGGCCATCGACGCGGTGGCCGACGTTCTTTATGGCTTGAGCGCCGGGAGCATCCTGCTGCTCTCGGCGCTCGGCCTGGCCATCACGTTTGGCCTGATGCGCGTCATCAACATGGCGCACGGCGAGATGCTGATGCTCGGGGCCTACGCCACCTACGAGACGCAGGTGTTCTTCGCGGCGCATCTGCCGTCGCTCATGTCCTGGTACCTGCTCGCCGCCGTGCCCGTCGCGCTGATCACGTGCATGGCGATGGGAGCCCTTCTCGAGCGGACGGTCATCCGGTTTCTCTACGGACGCCCGCTCGAGACGCTCCTGGCCACGTATGGCCTCAGCCTTCTCTTGATCCAGCTGGTGCGATCGGTCTTCGGACCGCAGAACGTCACCGTGGAGAACCCGCCCTGGCTCGCGGGAGGTACAGAGCTGTTCGAGGGCGTGGTCATCCCTTACAACCGCATCGCGGTCGTCCTCTTCACTGTCGTGGTCGTGGCCTTCGTCGCTTACGTCCTGCGGGGCACGTCGCTCGGCCTGCGCGTCCGCGCCGTCACTCAGAACCGCCCGATGGCGGCGTGTATGGGCATCTCGACCCGCACCGTCGACATGTGGACGTTCGCGCTCGGCTCCGGCGTCGGCGGCCTGGGCGGCGTGGCGCTCACGCAGATCGGCAACGTCGGGCCGGAGCTCGGCCAGGGCTACATCGTTGATTCGTTCCTCGTGGTCGTCCTCGGCGGCGTGGGCAAGCTGATGGGAAGCATCGTCGCGGCGTTCTCGCTCGGGATCGTCAACAAGCTTCTCGAGCCCTTCGCCGGCGCTGTGCTCGGCAAGATCGTAGTCTTGATGGCGGTCGTCCTCGTCATCCAGAAGCGACCGCAGGGGCTCTTCGCGCCGCGCACGCGCGGCCTGGAGGACGCGTGACATCCAGCGGCCCGGCTCGAGATCGAGAGGACGAAGCCCCCGCACCCTCTCGTGCCGGCAGCCGGCGAACGATGGTGAGGAGCCGCTCGTGGGCGGCTTGGTTCATTGCGGCCGTCTGCAGCGTGGTCGGCGTGGTCGTCCCACTCCTCAACGTGCTTCCCCCGGAGACGAGCGCGTTCCACGTCTCGCCGGTCACCGTCGCGTTGACAGGCAAGCTGACATGTTACGCGATCGTCGCCGTCGCGATGGACCTCGTCTGGGGATTCGCGGGGATCCTGAGCCTGTGTCACGCGCTGTTCTTCGCTCTCGGCGGCTACGCGATGGGCATGTACCTGATGCGCTCCATCGGGGAGGAGGGCGTCTACCGAAGCGCCCTGCCCGACTTCATGGTGTTCCTCGATTGGAAGGAGCTCCCCTGGTACTGGCGAGGCTTCGACCACTTCGGCTTTGCCATCGCCATGGCTCTCTTCGTCCCGGGCATCGTGGCCTACGTGTTCGGCTTCTTCGCCTTCCGGTCGCGCATCCGCGGCGTCTATTTCTCCATCGTGACGCAGGCGCTCACGTACGCAGCGATGCTGCTGTTCTTCCGCAACGCAACCGGGTTCGGCGGCAACAACGGGCTGACCGACTTCAAGCGCGTTCTCGGCTTCCCCTTGCGAGAGCCGTCCACGCGCGCGGCGTTGTGCGCGGCGAGCGGCGCAGGGTTAGCCGTGACGTACGTCCTGTGCCGATTCGTGGTCGGCTCCCGGGCGGGCAGGGTGCTCACGGCCATGCGCGACGCCGAGACCAAAGTGCGGTTTTGCGGCTACAATCCGGTACAGTACAAGGTCTTCGCTTGGACGCTGTCGGCGGTGCTGTGCGGATTCGCCGGAGCCCTCTACGTGCCGCAGATAGGCATCATCAACCCCAGCGAGATGCAGCCGTCGAGCTCCGTGGAGATCGCCATCTGGGTGGCGGCTGGCGGTCGGGGCACGCTGGTGGGCGCCGTGGTCGGCGCGTTTCTGGTGAACGGCGGAAAGAGCTGGCTTACCGCGGCGTTTCCTACGGCCTGGCTCTACGTCCTTGGCGGCCTCTTCGTCCTCATTACGCTCGTGCTCCCAGGGGGCCTGGTGCGCGTGTTCTCGGGTGCCGGAGCCGGACACCGCGCGATCGTGAGGCTCGTGCACTGGCTGGCCACGAGGCGCATGGCTCCGGCGCCGCCTGGCGCCGGCTTAGGCGCGGATTCGTCGACGCTTTCGAGCGGCGTGCCGTTGACGAAGGAGCAGCGGCCGTGACCGCGCTGCTCGACGTCGAGAAGGTCACCGTGAGCTTCGACGGATTCCGCGCCCTCGATGAGCTCACGCTGTCCCTGGCGCCGGGGGAGCTTCGCTGCATCGTCGGTCCCAACGGCGCCGGCAAGACGACGCTGATGGACGTCATCACGGGCAAGACGCGGCCCGACTCGGGGCGCGTGCACTTCGCCGGTCGAGACGTCACGCGCATGTCCGAGCACGAGATCGTCGCCCTGGGCATTGGACGCAAGTTCCAGCGACCGACGGTCTTCCCGAACCATACAGTGTTCGAGAACCTCGAGCTGAACATCCGGGGGAGCAAAGGGGTGTTTCGCATGCTGCTCGCGCGCCTGTCTGCCGAGGAACGGGGGGCCATCGACAAGACGCTCGAGCTCACTGGCCTCACCGACTTTTCCGACCAGCTCGCGGGGCTCCTCTCGCACGGACAGAAGCAGTGGCTCGAGATCGGCATGCTCCTCGTGCAGCGGCCGAAGATGCTCCTGGTGGACGAGCCGGTCGCGGGGATGACCCAGCAGGAGATCGAGCGCACCGAGGAGATCCTCGCGTCTCTCGCGGGAGAGCACACCGTGGTCGTCGTGGAGCACGACATGGACTTCGTAAGGAGCATCGCCAGCACCGTTACCGTCCTGCACGAGGGGCGCGTGCTCGCCGAGGGCTCCATGAGCGAGGTGCAGAACGACCCGCGCGTCATCGAAGTCTATCTGGGAGCATGACCGTGCTGGAAGCGCTCGACGTCCATCAATACTACGGCGGCAGCCACACGCTCCGCGGAGCCTCGCTCACCGTTCCAGACGCCTCGTGCACGTGCCTCATGGGACGCAACGGCATGGGCAAGACCACCCTTCTGCGTGCCATCATGGGCCTGGTGAACGTTCGCTCGGGGAGCGTGCGGTTCGGCGATCGCGAGCTCCTGGGAGCCGACGCGAGCGAGCGCGCGGGCATCGGGATCGGCTACGTGCCGCAGGGGCGCGACATCTTCCCCGAGCTGACCGTGGAGGAGAACCTCCGTATAGGCGTCTTCGCCCGCAGCGATGGCGGCCGCGACATTCCGGACCTCGTTTTCCGGTTGTTCCCAGTCCTGCGCACCATGATGCGCCGGCGCGGAGGAAACCTGTCGGGGGGCCAGCAGCAACAGCTCGCCATCGGGCGCGCGCTGGCGATAGGGCCGAAGTGCATTCTCCTCGATGAGCCGACCGAGGGGATTCAGCCGAGCATCGTGCACGAGCTCGGAGACATCATTCGAGAGCTCTATACCGCGGAGAAAGTGTCCGTGCTCCTCGTCGAGCAGAAGCTCCCCTTCGCGCGCCGGGTCGCCGAGCGGTTCTTCCTCATGGAGCGCGGCGCCGTGGTCGCGTCGGGGAGCATGGATGCGCTCTCGGACGAGCTCGTGCGAAAACATCTGGCGGTCTGATCCCTCCCCCGTCCGGGCGAGAAAAAGCCGTCCCGAGACGTGGGTGAAACTCTGCAGAGACTTCTGCGCGCGAGCTTCGGTTGCGAGATCGCAAGTCTCGGAGGAACACCGCACACAACGAATCGGAGTGCTCGCCATGACAGCCGTCACATCCCCATCTGCTCTCCTCGGCACCAAACCCAAGCTCTGGGTTCCGGGCGACTGGAACGCCTTCTTCGGCTTTGGCACCAACATTCTCGTCAACCTGCTGACGCTCACCGGCCTGCTGCGGTTCGTGCTGGGGATGCCAGTTGACCTGGTCTTCAAGCGCATCCTGCCGGCAGCGGGCCTCATGATGTGCATGAGTACAGGCTATTACGCCTGGTTGGCATATCGATTGGCGAAGAAGACCGGCCGCTCGGACGTCTGCGCGCTGCCGTCGGGCATCAGCGTGCCGCACATGTTCATCGTCACGCTGGTCATCATGCTGCCCGTCAAGCTCGCCACCGGCGATCCCATGAAGGGCTGGCAAGCCGGGCTCACATGGGTGTTCATCCAGAGCTTCGTACTGATGGGCGGTGGCTACCTCGCCCCCATCATCCGCAGGATCACCCCCAAGGCCGCGCTGCTCGGCGCGCTCGCCGGCGTTTCCATCACCTTCATTTCGATGAAGCCGGCCCTGGAGATGTTCATGACGCCGATGGTCGGCGTCGTCTGCTTCGCCGTCATTCTCGTGGCCTGGTTTGGAGGGGTCAAATACGGGGGCGTTCCCGCCGGCTTGGTCGCGATCGCCGCGGGTACTCTCATCGCCTGGGGTTCCAATATCTTCGGGCTGAACTACGGGGGGATGACCGCCGAAGGTCTCAAGGACTCCTTCAACACCTTCGGCTTCGCGGTGCCGCTACCGGCAGTCGGCCTGGTTCTCGGCGGGCTCAAATGGTCTTTCCTCAAGACCATCCTGGTCACGGCCATCCCGTTCGGCATCTACGATCTGGTCGAGGCGATGGACAACGTGGTCAGCGCTTCCGCCGCGGGCGACGAATACCCCACGACGCGAGTGCTGACCGCCGACGGCGTCGTCAGTCTCATAGGGTGCCTCATGGGCAATCCGTACATCAATGCCGTTTACATCGGCCACCCGGGCTGGAAAGCCATGGGGGGGCGCATCGGTTACTCGGCAGCCACTGGGCTCATGGTCATCATTCTCTCTTGGTTCGGTGTCATCTCCCTGATGACTGCCCTCATTCCCGTCGTCGCGATTTCGCCGATCCTGCTCTACATCGGTATGCTCATCGGCTCCCAGGCCTTCCAGGAGAGCCCCCGTCGCCATGCGCCCGCCATCATCGTCGCCTTGGTCCCGTCCCTCGCGGCCTGGGCCAAGCTCCAGATCGACAACTCGCTCGGCTCCGTCTCGGGGATTCACCAGGTCACGCCCGAAATGATCGCCTCGATGAGGCAGGTCGGCATCATGTACCATGGCCTATCCGTCCTCGGAGGCGGGTCCATTCTCGCCGGCGCAATCCTCAGCGCCATGACCACCTTCATCATCGACCGCCAGTTCTCCAAGGCCTCTGCCTTCGCCGGCGCCGGGGCGGTTCTCACCTTCTTCGGCCTCATGCACGGAGAACAGGTGGGCGCCTTCCAAAACCCCGAGGTGGTCGCCGCCTACTTCGTCGTCGCAGGGCTCCTCTTCGCATGCCACCGCTATGCTGCGGTCGCGCCGATGCCGGCGGCGGCCGGGCACGGGGCGGAGCATGAGCACGACGAAGCCGCCGAGGCCCGTCCGGAGGCCATCCACGAAGGCGGCATGGCGGTGGCGGAATAGCGCGCGGTGCGAAAGTCGGTCCGTCCTCGGGCGCCTACTCGCCTGGCTTCGGCTCGGGTCGCTACGCGAGCGCCTTGATCACCCGAGTCGAGTCCGAGACCCAGCCAAAAATGCCGCCCTGGGCCTTGATCATCCTCAGACCCATTTCGTGAAATTCGGGAAAGTAGGAGCCGCAGCAATCGCCGGGCACGATGCAGCGGTACCCCCGATCGTTCGCCTCACGAACCGTGGTGTGAACGCAGACCTCCGTGGTCACTCCGCACACGATGAGGTTCTCTGCGCCGTGTTTGTGCAGAATGGCCTGCAGATCCGTCGCGTAGAATGCCCCCTTGCCGGGCTTGTCGACCACCACCTCGCCCGGCTTTGGATACAGGTCCGGAATGATGTCGTGTCCGGCCTCGCCGCGAACGAGAATGCGCCCCATGGGTCCCACGGCCCCGATGCGAAGACGCGGGTCACCGCGCTCCACTTTCGCCCGGGGCGCGTCGGACAGGTCGGGGCGGTGACCTTCGCGCGTGTGCACGATCAGCATTCCCTTCGCCCGCGCGGCATCGAGCAAGGCAGCGCATGGCTTGACCGCCGCGCCGAGGAGCGACACGTCGTTGCCGAGCGTCTCGCCGAACCCACCGGGCTCGAGGAAATCGCGCTGCATGTCGATCATGACGACCGCTGTGCGATCGACATCGATTGCCAGCGCCTCGGGCTCAGCTTCCACCACAGTCTCGCGCATGGTCGACACCTCTCCACGAGAGCTACGCAAGCAGGATAAGCGGTCACTGTTTCGGCGCGGTGTCCGCATATGCTCGCCGTTGCGTCGCACACCGGTTGGCTGCTTTTCCTGGATAGGTTTGGTGTAAGGATGCCCTATCGATGGTTACGCACGATCGAAACATGACGTTCGAGGCGTTGGGCAGGGCATACGAGAACGGATCGACCAGCCCCGAGCAGGTAGTCCGAGAGGTCCACGGCCGCATCGAGGAAGGGCGTGCGAGGGCGCAGAACGCGTGGCTCTGCGTGCGCGACGTCGACGCCCTCGTCGCCGACGCGAGGGCACTGGAGGCCCGCCGCGCGGCGGGGGAGCGCTTGCCCCTCTTCGGACTGCCCTTTGCCGTCAAGGATAACATCGACGTCGCTGGCCTGCCGACCACGTTGGCCTGCCCGGCGCTCGAGTACGTCCCGACCGAGAGCAGCCCCGTCGTGGAGCGCCTGGTCCGTGCGGGGGCCATCGTAGTCGGCAAGTCGAACATGGATCAGCTGGCCACGGGGCTGGTGGGGGTGCGGTCGCCCTACGGCGTTCCAGTCAACCCATTCGACGCGAAGATGATCCCGGGAGGCTCGAGCTCCGGATCGGCGGTGGCCGTTGCGACGGGAGAGGTGAGCTTCGCGCTGGCCACCGACACCGCCGGCTCGGGGCGCGTGCCGGCTGCGTTCAACAACGTCGTGGGGCTCAAGCCCACCCGGGGGGCGTTGAGCACCCGCGGGGTGGCTCCGGCCTGCCGCTCCGTCGACTGCGTCACGGTGCTGGCCTTGACAGTCGCCGATGCCTGCATAGTGGCCGAGGTCGCCAAGGGATGGGACGAGCGCGACCCGTTCTCTCGTCCCGACGCGAGCGAAATCACCTTCGCCCCCGCCGCAGGGGCTGGTCCTTTGCGCCTCGGAGTACCACGCGAGCTCGAGTTCTTCGGTGACGCGCAGGCAGAGGCGACATTTCGCGCGTCGATCGATCGGCTCGTGGAGATCGGCTGCGGCATCACTCCGATCGACTTGACCCCCTTTCGCCTGGCGGGCGAACTCCTCTACGGAGGCCCCTGGGTCGCTGAGCGCCTCGTCGCCGGGGGTGGCTTGCTGGCCGAGCGCCCGGACGCGCTCCTGCCGGTGATCCGAGAGATCCTCTCCGAAGCCCGAGCCTACGACGC